>JAHDCF010000069.1 GCA_020630015.1 Planktomarina sp.
TTTTGTCCGATAGCGTCTTTTGTGATGTGGGGGCATTTTGCCCGATTGCTGGGTCTTTGGGGGCGGGAGTTATGGCTCGAATCTGGTGTGCTTTCACAAGCTGCTAACAGATGTAGCGACAAGGAATCTAAAGCGGAGGGAAAAACCGTACGAAACTCGGATTTTGAAGGTTTGAATGGAGAGGTGACGTCGAACGGGCGCAGGATTTGGAGGCTGAAGCATCGACTTGGAAGACCTAAAAGCATCTTTCACCCGGAAGGACCTGTCCGTTTTTTTGCAGTAAACGCGAAAGCTTAAATATTGAGCCCAAGGGGTTCTGGGTGCCGACGCCACCCCCGGTTGTTTGAAGCTTGCCAATGGCGAAACTGGTTAAAAGCTCTTCAATGTAAACTTCGCGAAAGCGCCAAAGCCTGGCTGATGTTTGAGGCAAAGTAATTGCCCAGTGTGATAGGGTGCGATCCCATACCGCTTCTGCGGTAAGGCCAAGTGGTCACACATATTGGCCAAGACAACCGTTTGGGAATTGATGCGGGGCGCATTAATTGACGACATGCTGCCAAACCGCATCCGCAAATTTCGCCGCTCCTGTGCCAACGATATCCGACACAATCCCATCGAGGTCTCAGGGTGTGATACTCTGTTTCTGTCGCAACTTCTCCATCGTCTGGCCCAGAACTCCTTCGGTCAATGCTTAGGTTACGACAGGTTGAATAGACCGGGTCGGATTTGATGCGTCCTTAAAGAACACTCTCAAATCTACATGAAGGTCGGGGGGGATTATGCTTTCGCAGGTACATGGTGTTAGGGGCGCACAACCTACGCTGGGGTCAGCATGCGGCGAAACATCTGATCCAGGTGAATGGCAGCTTGTTGGAAGTGATCGTCGCTTTCGGGGGTGTTCAGAACGGCCCGCACTTGGACGTCGAAATCGGCATAATGTTGGGTCGAAGCCCAGATCATAAAAATAACATGAACCGGATCGCACGGCGCAAGGCGGCCTTCGGTAATCCAGCGATCCATGACTTGGGCCTTTTGATCCACCAAGTCACGCAAAGGCCCGGCAAGTTGTGGTAAGATATGGGGTGCGCCTTGCAGGATTTCATTGGCAAACAAACGGCTTTCGCGGGGAAAGGCCTGCGCCAAATCCAACTTGCGGCGTACATAGGCGCAAACCTCATCCACCGGTTCGCCATGATCATCCAAAGCGATCAACGGTTCCAACCAATCTTTCAGCAATCTGTTGATCAGCTCTGCAAAGATCGCTTCTTTGCTGTCAAAATAATACAAAATATTTGGTTTTGAAAATCCGGATGTTTTGGCGATCATATCGATGGTGGATCCCCGAAACCCATGGCGCGAAAACACATCCAACGCCGCGTCCATGATGGCTTGGGTTTTTTCACGCTGAATCCGCGTGACTTTTTGCGTGGTTCCTGATCGTGCCATGGTGCGGCCCTTTATCCACCGGGGTGGCCGGTTTCAACACCCAACGCCCCCATCTTTTCCGATCTTATCGCGCATGTGGATAAGAAACCCGCGAAAACACATGCCGGTCATTCAGAATTTTCTTGACCGTCTGCGCAATGATCGCTCTTATTTGACCAAATAGTCAAATTTTTTGCAAGACGTGCAAATCAGGGGGACACTTACATGGCGCAACTGACCAGCAACCTGCGGATCAATGGTGACAGGTTGTGGGACAGCCTGATGGAAATGGCCAAGATCGGCCCTGGTGTGGCAGGCGGGAACAACCGTCAGACCCTGACCGATGAAGATGGTGAAGGCCGTGCCCTGTTTCAGAAATGGTGTCAGGATGCGGGCTGTACCATGGGCTTGGATCAGATGGGCAATATGTTTGCCGAATTGCCGGGCACCGACCCTGATGCCTTACCTGTGTATGTCGGCAGCCATTTGGACACCCAACCCACGGGCGGCAAATACGATGGCGTCTTGGGCGTGCTGGGCGGTTTGGAAATCATCCGCACGATCAACGATCTGGGCATCAAAACGAAACATCCGATTGTGGTGACCAACTTCACCAATGAAGAGGGCACGCGATATGCCCCTGCGATGCTGTCATCGGGTGTCTTTGCGGGCATGCACACCCAAGACTGGGCTTACGATCGCGAAGATGCAGACGGCAAGAAATTTGGCGATGAGTTGCAGCGCATCGGGTGGCGCGGGGAAGAGGAGGTTGGCGCACGCAAGATGCATGCCTTCTTTGAATTGCACATCGAACAAGGCCCGATTTTGGAGGCCGAGGGCAAAGACGTGGGCGTTGTGACCCACGGGCAGGGCCTGTCTTGGACGCAGGTGACCATCACCGGCAAGGATGCGCACACCGGATCAACCCCCATGCCCATGCGCAAGAACGCAGGGCTGGCCATGGCGCGGGTTTTGGAAAAGGTAGATGAAATTGCGTGGTCGCACAAACCCCATGCGGTGGGGGCGGCAGGCCACATCGATGTTTATCCCAACAGCCGCAACGTGATCCCCGGCAAGGTGGTGTTCACGGTCGACTTCCGATCCCCCGAACTGGCCGTGATCGAAGATATGGAA
>JAHDCF010000011.1 GCA_020630015.1 Planktomarina sp.
TCGATAGACCGGGCAGCGCCCGACCCTCCCCGCGGGAGGGCGCTTCGCACCCACCCAGGGTCGGGCGCTGCCCTTTGGGGTTGGGTGAGAATATTCGTTTCTCCTCGAGACATCATTTGCCATCAACTGAGATTTAAAGGTCAAAGTCGGGCGCGGTCGATCACCAATCGACCATCGGAAGCGTAGGGTGGGTGACAACCCACCGTTGGCCTTTTCAACCGCATCGGAATGGTGGGACATGGGCCCACCCTACGGTCGCTTTCAAATCTCATGAAGGGGGATGCAAATCGCGTGGAATCGCTTCGCACCGTCCACCTGATGCGGCGGGGTAAACCCCGCCCTACGTCCCATTCAAAATGTTTCGCGCGCGAAACAACGCTGTGCCAAGGCATTGATACCATTCAAGTCAAGGGTTTTGCCTTTGCGCCGTGCGTGGACGCAAGGATTTGGTAAGGGGTTTGGGCCACGGGGCTTTGCTTTGATTGCCATTGCGGCGCGTGCGTGATCAACTCCCCCCATATGTACAATCATCGTTTCAGGGGGCGGTATGCCGCGTTTGTTCAAATCCATTTTCATCAGCATCACTTTGCTGACCGCCGGTATGGCGCAGGCCGATAACACTGTTGAAAAGGCTGCGATTGCCCAACGGTTGGAAGGGGTCATTCTGTCCTTTGGTATCGCCAACCGCTTGGCTGAGATGTGTGCAGAGGTGGAGGTGAATATCAAAGCCCTGAACGCTGATCGGGCCCGTGTGATGGATGTGGCCAAGGGGCATTTTTCATCCCAAGATGAATTGATGCAGGCCGCGGGCATGTCTGAACAGGAAAGGATGGGGGAAATGCTGCGCGCGTTTTTCTTTGATCGCGGTGTCAGTTGGTCGTCACCCGCGCAAGAATATTGCCGTTTGGCCAAGACCCTTGTGGCGGTTGAGGATCATCAAGCCAATTATTTTACCGTTCGCAAATCTTGAGGGCGCTGTGAAACACCCCATTCCCGATCCGAAAATCGCCGCCACCTTCGAAGGGTTTCCGGCGGAAACCAAGCCGGGCCTTTTGGCCTTGCGGGATTTAATCTTGGACACGGCCGCCCAGACCCCCGGCGTAGGGCGCATCGAAGAAACGCTGAAATGGGGGCAGCCAGCCTATCTGACGCCTGAAACCAAGTCGGGATCCACCATTCGGCTTGCACCCACAAAATCGGGTGGGTTTGCATTATACACCCATTGCCAGACGACGATCCTGTCGGATTTCCAAGCGATCTTTCCCACCGATTTTTCGTATGAGGGCAACCGCGCCGTGCATTTCACACCTGATCAAGATTTGCCCTTGGATCAACTGTCAGGGTTGATCGCCTCAGCCCTGACATATCATTTGAAAAAGCCTTAGTCGGTGATCGCGTTTTTGAGGAAATAAAGCCCCCCCAAAATGCCCACGCCCATCAATAGCCCACCGGCGCCTGTGGTGCCCAGTGTTTCAATCAACCAATCCTGCGCCTGCATGAACATGCGCCCCCGGCGGCTGCCACTGGTTGAAGGCGTGCCAGAAAAGATGAGCCAACCCAGATAAGTCAGCCCCCCGCCAAACGCGAGCGCACCAATGATCGAATAGAGTTTGTACATACCGTTTCCCTTTCACTCATGACATCACCGGCATGTGATATCCTTGGCGAAACGTAAAGGGCATCCCCCCAAAAAAACACAAAAGGGCAGCGCCAAGGCGTGCCCTTTCACATCTTCTTAAATGTCACCGTTGCCGGTGCGCGCAGGATTAATCTGCGGCGCTTATGTCTTGTGCCATGGAACGGCCATCGCGACCTTCGGCAACTTCAAAACTGACTTTTTGATTGTCAGCCAGGCCAGTCATGCCTGAAGCCTCTACGGCGGAAATATGGACAAAGATATCTTTGCCGCCGCCTTCTGGCTCAATAAAGCCGTATCCTTTGGTCGTGTTAAACCATTTTACTGTACCCATGGGCATGGGGTATCTCCTTAAATTAATATGGCAACCGGGGCCCGTCGCAGGCCGGAAGACGGTTGCCATACACCCTATAGTTAGGACAAATGCACAAAAAGCAAGGGAAGCCTGTGAAATGAAGCTGTTTGGCCTCAAAACATGTGACAGTTGCCGCAAAGCGCTGAAAGATTTGGCAGAACGCGGGTATAATGTGGATTACATCGATGTCAGGCAGGTTGGTGTGCCTGATGATGTGATGGCCGCCGCCCATGGGATGTTTGGGGATAAATTGGTCAATAAATCGTCGGCCACATGGCGCGGGTTCACAGATGAACAAAAAGCGTCGGACCCATTGGTTCTGTTGCAGGCTAACCCAACTTTGATGAAACGCCCCTTGATTGTTCGCGACGGTGCCATGACATTGGGGTGGAAAGACGATGTAAAGGACCAGTACCAATGAGAAACGCAGCCCTTACCCTTGGATTGATCGGAAGCTTGATCATGTTGGTCATCGGTTTCTTTTCCTATGGATACACCGAAATCACCCAACAACATGAAGAAGTGACCGAACTGTTTGGCACTTTCGAAAAAGAAGAGCTGGTGCGCTGGGCCTCTGTCTTGGGGCCGATCTTGGGGATCGTTGGTGCCGCAATGGCCCGTGCACGGGCGCTTTGGGGTGGGTTGGCCATGTTGATTTCTGCGGGTCTGATGTATGCGGCTTTCGGCATGAATTTGTTTACAACATTTCCCATCGCCATGGTTGGAATTGCAGGAATTTTGGCCATTGCGGCCGGGCGCCCTGACAAAGAAATCAGTCATTTCTGATTCACCAATTTGATCCAATAATGAACCAAAGCACGCGGTGTCCACGGCGGGTATTGTCGTAATTTGTGCTGCAGCGCCGCAAACTGCAAAAAAATTGAAAATATTGGATCAATATTGGATCAATTGATTTCATAAAAGTTTGAGTTTGAATTTAGAGCGACCTAACGTCACAGTCAGACCGCCCTGCAAGAGGCGGCGTCTCAACAATGGGGAACTTAAATGGAAGAACAACTCGCTGAGCTTGTCGCGAAAGTGGCAGCGCTTGAAAGCAAATCTGGTGTGACGAACACCATGTTTGCAGAAACCTTTTATTATCTGACGATACCGTTGATGATTATCATTCACGCCGGTTTCTTGGCGTATGAAATGGGGGCATCCCGCCTAAAGAACGTTTTGGCATCTGGTGTCAAAAACATCCTGGCCTTCGCCTTCATGATCCCAACGTTTTATTACTTTGGGTGGTGGGTCTATTGGGCCTTCCCAACTGGCCTAACGTTCAGCGCAGGACCAAACGGAATTTCCGGTTTGGCCTATGCCAATGAAATTGCCCTGCCGTGGGTCGAATATATGGGGCCACATATCGCTGATAACGCATCTGGCGTTTTCTGGGGTGCCTTCACAATGTTTGCGGCGACGACCGCATCCATCATGTCTGGCGCTGTGATTGAACGCATTCAGGTTGTTGGTTTTGTGATCCTTGCCATTGTTCTGGGCTCTTTCGCCTGGGTTGTTGCCGCCGCTTGGGGTTGGCACGCTGATGGCTGGTTGGTCACACAATGGGGCCTGCATGACTTTGGCGCCGCCGGTCTGGTGCACGCTGTTGCAGGTTTCTTTGCCTTGGGTGTTCTGATCAACCTTGGGCCACGTATCGGCAAATTCAATGCTGATGGGTCTGCCAATGATCTGCACGGCCACAACATGCCGTTTACGGCCTTTGGTTTGATGCTGATTATCGTTGGTTTCTGGGGCTTCTTGATGGCTTGTGTGATCGTACCTGGTGAAGGTTGGTCATGGTATGGCGATAAGTTCGCAACCATCTATGGCACACCGATTACATTGTCTGCACTGTCCTTCAATATCTTGATGGGCTTTGGCGGCGGTATCATTGGCGCTTGGGTTGCCACACGTGATCCGTTTTGGATGATGTCTGGTGGTCTGGCTGGGATCATCGCATGTGCCTCTGGTCTTGATATCTATTGGCCGCCGCTTGCATTCGCCATGGGCTTTGCCGGTGGTTGGTTGTTGAAGCCATGTGCAGCTTTCCTTGAGCGTATGGGTATCGACGATGCTGTTGGTGCGGTCACCGTTCACGGCACCATCGGCCTGTTCGGCTTGATCATGCTGGGTATCTGGGGTGCGGGTTATCCTGCGGCCCAAGGTGAAGGTGCTGCAACCATCTCGTTCATCGGGCAGGTTGTTGGTGCGATCACATTCTTCTTGCTGGGCTTTGTTCCTGGCTATCTGGTGTCACTGATCCTGCGTGTTATGGGTCTGTTGCGCGTCAGCGAAGAAGCTGAGATCGCAGGTCTTGACCTGACGAAGGTACCATCAACCGCATATCCAGAAGGCATGGCGTCAACGCCAGCCGAATAACCCTGAGCTTAGAAATAAAGGAGTAGAAACATGGGTTCTGCATTTACTGACTGGGCACAGGCAACTGGTCCGATGTACATGGGCGCAAACACAAGCTGGGAGGTCATCTGGCTTCTGGTCAGTGTTGCCTTGTGCGTTTATGCGCTGATCTCTGGATCGGCACATGAGCTGCGCTCTTACAAGAAACTGAAAAAGTAATCAGTTTTTAACATTAATAAATTGGCCGCCTTTCGGGGCGGCCTTTTTTGTTTCAATGCCCGGCTTTGTCAGCATAGGTTTGGAAATGGATGATGCAGACATTCCCTTTTTGGATTTGACCGCACCGGACTTTTCAACGCGGTCTGATGCGGTGCGCGAGGCACGTCGCAGGCATTGGTGCGCACAAACGCCTTTTGGGTTTGCGGTTCTGCGCCATAAGGCGGCGGGGCAAATTTTGCGGGACCGGCGGTTTCGTCAGGGGTCATATGCTTGGCCCGACACCCAAAACCTGAACGGCAGTTTTGCAGATTTTTGGAAACGCAGCATCATTTCAATCGAGGGCGCTGATCATAAGGCGCAACGTCAGATCGCATTGACGGCACTTTCTATGGATTTTGTGAATGGTTTGCGCCCCGAATTCACCCGCATTGCGGAAGAATTGATCACCGATCTGGAAAACAGACGTGATTTTGATTTTGTGGCCGATTTCACGGAACCCTTTGCGGGGCGGGCGATTACAACCTTGCTTGGTTTGCCCGATGATCAAGCGGCGACCATTGCCAAGGACGCCACATCACTTGGGTTGGCGATGGGGGTTGGATCGAAGCAATACGAAGGCATTTTCAATCCTGCTTGTGATCGCCTGTTTGACGTTGCAGATGCCTTGTTGGGGCGGGCGCAGGGGGGCGATGATACGGCCTATGTGGGCCGCATGTGGGGCGCGGCGTGCGCAATTGGGCATACCGATCAACAAGTGCTGCGCGATTTGATTGTCATTTCGATATTCGGTGGGGTGGATACCACCCGGGCGCAACTTGGATTTGCCGTACGGTTGTTTATGGATCACCCGGCACAGTGGCAGGCCCTGCGGGCCAATCCCGATCTGACCGCCCAAGCCATCGAAGAGGTTATCCGCCACAACCCAACCACCACTTGGGCCACAAGAGAGGCTGTGGAGGATCTGGTGTTTGAGGGGATTGCAATACCAAAAGGAACAACGGTGCATGTGTTGGTGCATGCAACCGCCACCGATCCCTTGGTGGATGCGTCAGGCGGGTTTGATATTTCCAAACGACGGAAATCACATTTCGGATTTGGCGGTGGGGCGCATCATTGTTTGGGGCAATTGGTGGCGCGCACAGATATGGCCTGCGCCCTGAATGTAATGGTGCGACACTGGTGTTCGTTTCATTGGGCAGGCGAACCAGAATGGGCCCCAGACAGCGGCAATACCGCCCCTGTTACAATGCCGGTGTCAGCTGTCTGGGCGTGATCTGCGGGCGGCCCAATTTTCGGCCCGATCCACATATGTGCGATACCACATGTTCGCGGCCTTCAGAAAATGGGGTTGTCCGCCCGGGTGCATCCAGTGCCGCCGTAGGGTTGTGTGGGAATAAAACGTCTGACCGCGATCATCACCCAGTGCTTGATACGCCGCTTTCATGCCCAGATATGGGGCCATGACGGTGCCAGAACCGGAATATCCCATGGAATAATGGATGCCATCGTGGCTGCCCACATTGGGCATGTGGCTGAAGGTGTATCCGGTGTTGCCTGACCATGCATGGGTTACTTTCGTGTCTGCCAATTGTGGCCAGACTTCCACCATGGTGGCATGCAACCGCTTCGCCGCCTGCGCAGGGTTCAGGTGCACCATGGAGGCACGCCCGCCAAACAAAATCCGCGTTCCATCAGGGGATAAACGGAAATAGCTGTGCCGGGCACGGGTTTCCACCATCATGCGTTTTCCCGGTGCCAATTCACCCAATAGGTTCGGGCTGATCTGTTGGGTTGCGATGATAAAGCTGGGCAAGGGGAACACCCTGCGCGTGAACCAATGAAAGGGGCCCTTGGTATATCCATTTGTGCCCAACACAATCTTATCCGCCTGTATGCTGCCTTTATCCGTTTTCACCACAAATCCCGCCCCATTCCGGGCCACGGATTGGGCAGCACAGTCTGATGAAACTGGAATATCGCGGTTAAGCACCGCCTGAAGCATGCCGTTATGGTATTTCCAAGGATGAAGGGCGTAATGGCCCGGAAAGTATAATCCGCCGTGGTATTGTGGCGTGTTGATGTGATCACCCAACCCTGCGCGCGGGATCATCTTGCACCCATCGGGTGTGAAGCGTTGCACATGGGCGGCGGTTTTTTTCTGATTTTCCAAATGGGCGGGTGTCCATGCCAATTGGATGCGGCCCGTCGCTTGTAGATCGCATTCGATGTTTTCTTGGTCAATCAGGCCCAAGGCAAAATCGAGGGCCTTCTGCGCCTCAGCGAACAGGCCATCGGCCACCTGTGCGCCATAGTCGCGGTTCAGATCATCCCATCCGTTTCGTGGGTGGGCACCTGTCATCCCGCCATTGCGGGTGCTGGCCCCTTTGCCCGGCTGGCCTGCATCAATCACGGCGACTTTGGCACCGGCATCGTGGGCGGCAATGGCGGCAGACAGGCCTGTGAAACCCGCCCCGATAATCAGCAAATCAACCTTTGCCGGAGGGGGATCGGGCAGGGAAACCCATGTGGCATCATCCCACCAATAAGGCTGCCCGAGTTGGGCATCATCTGTCAGTAAACCGCGTGTCATGCCAGAAACTGTATCACAGGTTTGGCGTCTTACAATCGGATATCAAATCAGTCGTAGTTGCCTTTGACGCGTTCTTTGGTGGGATCAAAATGTGGGAATGCAGAAACGGTTGCCTTCAGACGTTTTTGCATGCCGTCCAACTGCCCGATTTCGATTTCGGTTCCGATCTCTGCATGTGCGGTTGCCACGCGGCCCAAGGCAATCACCTTCCCCAAAATCGGGGATTTCATGGCAGAGGTGACTTCGCCAACCTGCGCCTTGCCCATGCGGATACAATCACCCGGCGACGGGACAACACCCCCTTCGATATCCAAACCAACCAATTTGCGGTGCGGGTGGGCTTTGCGTTCTTCCAATGCCGCCCGACCAATGAAATCATCTTCTTTGGATTTCAGCGGCACGGTAAATCCAATGCCGGCTTCCCAAGGATCGGTGGTGTCATCAAATTCAGACCCGGCAAAAATCAGGCCCGCCTCGATCCGCATCAAATCCAACGCACCAAGGCCAAGGGGTGTCAGGCCATACTCTTGGCCAACCTCCCAAACTTTATCAAAAATTTCTGGCGCATCTTTGGGATGGCAGAAAATTTCGTATCCCAGCTCACCCGAATATCCCGTGCGCGAAATCACGACAGAGGTGCCACTGTGATCCCCCACACGCGCGATGGTGAGACGGAACCACGGCAATTCTTCGATGGTGGGTTGTTGCGGTGGGGCCCAGAAAATCTTGGATAGGATATCCCGCGAATGGCGCCCTTGAACGGCGATATTGTGCAGCTGATCTGTGGAATTACGGACCCACGCATTCAGCCCATGTTTTTCCGCCTGTTCCTTAAGCCAAAGACCGGACGTATCATTGCCCCCAATCCATCGGAAATTTGTTTCGCCCAAACGATACACGGTGCCGTCATCGATCATACCACCATGTTCGTAACACATCGCAGTATAGCTGACCTGACCAACGCTTAACTTTTTCATGTTCCGCGTGACGCACATCTGCATCAGATCTTCGGCGTCGGGTCCTGTCACTTCGTATTTTCGAAGGGGTGACAGATCCATGACGGCAACTTTTTCCCGTACGGCCCAGTATTCCTCGATCGTGCCGTGATTGGTGAATGTGTTGGGCAGCCAATATCCCGCATATTCAACAAAGTCGCGCGTGTGCTTTGCAAAGCTGTCGTGGAACCCGGTTTTCTTTGTTTCTTCCACATCTGCCTCCGCTGATTTTCGATAGCCAATAGACCGGTTGAAGTCTTCTGTTGCTTTATAAGTGCGCACCTGAATGTCGGTCGGTTGCCAGCCATTTGCCGGATCAACGTCACAGGGGCATGCCGTGCTGACGCACACCAAATCTGACAAAGCCCGCAACAAAACGTAATCGCCGGGCCGTGACCATGGATCATCCATGCCAAGCGCGTTGGTGTCATCAAGCATTGTATTGAAGAAAAAGTTGATCGCCGGCCATCCGCCCCGCGGCCGCACACCCACATTGGCCAGTTCGGTGTTCATATTGTCGGAACAATTCACGTGACCAGGATAACCCAAATCTTCGTAATATCGGGCGGTACAAGCCAACCCGAATGTATCATGACGGCCGCATGTGTCTTGGATGATCTCAACCAATGGTTCTTGATCAACGCTCCAGTATTTTGAAAAAATACCCGGTGCGGGGTACAGGCTTCCCATCAGGCTGCGGGTGGTGGTTGGATCAATCTCACGCTCAAGCCCTTTGTCCAAGGCACGCGCTGAGAACGCCTGAAAGTCAGAGCATTCGCGCCCCTGAACATCCATGATCTGAATGTACTGGTCTTTCTTGACCTCATACACATGGGCCTGTCCGGGTTGGATGTTGGCATCATGCAATGGGTCTGCCAAAGGATCGGCCGGGGCGGTGATATCTTTGCCGGTTTTCGGATCTGCCCGGCGAACATACAAGATCAGTTCGGTCGGTGTGTCTTGGTTTTCTGGCGACATGGGCCCACCGGGGGCTGCACAGATTACCATCCCATCGCTTTCGGCGGTCAGGGTGATTGTATCACCGGGGCGGGATCCTTCGACAAACAGCGGAATCGCATCGCCCGTTTCGATATCAAACCCAGCAGTGGCCAACGCCCGAAGAACCTGTGCCCCAGAACGCGATCCGTTTGCCAAGGTTTCGATGATCCTGGTTGGGCGCCCAAACCCGCGGGCCCCCAGCTTTGCCGCGTCCGATTTGCGGTCGGGGGAAAAAAACACCATCTCGCCCGGTTGTAAGCCGTCTTTGTCCAGAACCGAGATTTCATCGCCTTTAAAGATCGGAACCGCACGCGAACCGCCACCCGGGATGGGATGTCGTTCCACCCCATGGGGCAGGATCGGCAGGCCAGGTGTCACAACACCGGCCCGTTCCCACGGGTGTTCAATGAAAGTTGGTTTGTTCATCAGCTTAGTCCAAGAAGTTTGCGCCGTTTTTCGGCCCATGCATTGATCGCGGTGTCAAATGTCAGGGCCATAAACACCACCGAGAAGCCCAAAACAAAGTTCCAGCCAAGATGCGTCCCTGCCAGTGTCTTGCGCATTTCTTGGCCCAGATCACGTGTGCCGATAAATTCGGCGATGATCACCATGAAGAATGCAAACACCAAGGCTTGGTTTAATCCAACGGCAATGGTCGGCATGGCCAATGGCAGCTGAACTTTGAACAGCTTTTGCCAACGGGTTGCACCAGACATATCCGCAGCTTCGGTCAGTTCGGGGGGCACACCCCGCAAACCTTCGATGGTGTAGCGGATCACCGGCACCATTGTGTAAATCAAGATGGAAATAATGACCGTCACAGGGGAAATCCCAAACAGCATCACCGCCGGCAAAAGATACACGTAAGATGGGAAAGTTTGCAGCGTATCACACACCACAATCATACGGTTTGCCCATTTTTCTTTGCGGGCAGCAATGATTGCCATTGGTGACCCAATGATAAAGGCGATGGCCGTTGCCGTGAAAACCGAATGCAACGTCAGCATCGCACGGTCCCAATATCCGAACTGCGCAACGATGCAGAAAAAGATAAATGCCAAAAGACCGGGGATATACCCCCCAAGGCGATAACAAATCGCCGTCACCCCAAGAATGAACGCGGATGTTGGAATATACAAAAGCGCCTTTTCGGTGGGAACAAGGATATACACGTTCACAAAATATCGTATCGAAGTTGTGACGGCCGTTACCCCATCCCACGACAGAAAACTGCGCATGGCTTTGTCGATCGGTTTACTTTGGCTGAGGGATTCGTTGCGATGAACCTCGTCCACCACACCGGCCATATATTGGGGCAGGTTGAATTCAGAGATTGGCCAAAGTGTTAGTTCAACAGGTTTCATGCTGCCAAACAATTGTGCCAGCGCATAGGTGACCAACATCGCACCCACCGCCAAAAGGAAATAGAAATGGCGTTTCCACCATGGTGTGCCTTTTTCGAAATGTTCAGGTTGTTTTGTGACCCACGCTTTGGACATCCGGTCCAAGGTGACAGCCAAAAGAACAATGGTGACGCCAATCTCAAAAGAACGCCCCAATTTAAACGAACCCATCATGGCCAACAATTTTGCGCCAAGCCCCGGCATCCCAATTGCGGCTGTCAAAACCACCATGGCCAGACAAAGCATGATCACTTGGTTCAAACCCACCAAAATTTCAGTACGGGCCGATGGCAAGTAAACATACCGCAACATTTGCCAACGGGTACAGCCGGCCATCTTACCAGCCTCTACCACCTCTGGCGAAACTTTCTTTAGGCCGATGGTTGTCATCAAAATCATTGGCGGCAAAGAATAGGCGATGGTTGCCACCGTGGCCGCCGTTGGGCCAACCTTAAAGAAAATCACCGCAGGCAACAGGTAAGAAAAGAACGGCAAAACTTGCATGACCAACAGCAAAGGTTTGATGGTTTCTTCAACCCGCTTTGATTTCCAAGACCATATGCCCAGCAGGCCCCCGATGATAAATCCCATGGGGGCGGCCACCAAAATCACGTTCATGGTTTCCATGGCCAGCTTCCATTGGCCCACCAAGGCTGTCCACAAAAACGTAATTGCCGACAAAAGGGCCAAACGCCAACCACCAAGATAATAGGCCATGACCGTGATCCCAATGCCAAGCACAGACCAAGGGATTTGTTCAATATTTGGCCAACGGCGTTTGCCGTACAACACGTTGGCGACGGCGTTGAGCACAAATTCCAAAACGCCCGTCAATGCACGGGTGATGTAAATCAGGCCAAATCGACCCGATTCCATATCGCCGCGAATAAAATTGAAGGCCACATCGATCCAATCTCGCCATGGGGCCAACAAAGCCTCTGGGATGCGCACCAATCCTGCAGGCAGCACCGGCCGCAAAATCGTAAGAAGGACCGCCAAACCAAACAACACCCAAAAAACGCGTGGGATGTTGCGGGGGTTTTCAAAGTAACTGCGAAAACTGTTCATGCGGCATCACCCAAAAGAACGGCCAATGCGGCTTGACGCTTCATGCCGCCCACGACGGTGCCATCTACAGCCGCGACCGGGATCTCCGCACGCTTGTCCGCAACAAGGGATGCCGCCAATTCTTTGATCGTCGCTTGTGCGGGTACAGTGGCGCCTTTGGCCGTTATGGAAGCATCTGCCAAGGCCCCGGCGGTTACAACGCGGGCTTTGTCGATTTCTTCTGTAAATTTGCGCACATATTCGGTGGCCGGGTTCAAAACGATCTGATCGGGGGTGTCGCATTGTTCCACGGCACCGTCTTTCATGATTGCAATCCGGTCGGCCAAACGTAACGCTTCGTCAAAATCGTGGGTGATGAACACAATGGTTTTGCCCAGCATGTCTTGCAGACGCAGAAATTCATCCTGCATTTCGCGACGGATCAGGGGATCAAGCGCCGAAAAAGGTTCATCCAAGAACCAGATATCGGGTTCGATCGCCAAGGAACGTGCAATTCCAACGCGTTGTTGCTGACCGCCCGAAAGTTCGCGCGGAAAATACTCTTCACGGCCTTCAAGACCAACAAGTTTGATCACTTCAAGCGCACGTTCCCGGCGCGAGTGACCGTCTTGCCCACGCATTTCCAACGGGAAGGCAACATTTTCCAATACGGTGCGATGGGGCAAAAGCCCAAAGGATTGAAACACCATCCCCATCTTAGAGCGGCGCAGATCAATCAGGTCTTTATCGCTGAGGGCCATGATATCTTGGCCGTCGAT
Organism: Planktomarina sp.; assembly: GCA_020630015.1. Taxonomy (GTDB): domain Bacteria; phylum Pseudomonadota; class Alphaproteobacteria; order Rhodobacterales; family Rhodobacteraceae; genus Planktomarina. Next base: position 12,382 of record JAHDCF010000011.1, read on the forward strand.
TTCGATCGTGCCACCGGTTATTTCATGCAATCGGGAAAAACAGCGTACAAGCGTTGATTTGCCAGAGCCGGACAGCCCCATGATCACCAACATCTCGCCTCGGTTTACATCGATTGAAACATCTTTGACGCCCGCGATATATCCATCGGCGCGGATATCATCAAAACCGTGTCCTTCGGGCATATTCGCCAAGTATTTCTCAGGCTCTGCTCCAAAAAGTTTCCAAACATTTTTGGCAGAGATCACAGGCGCATTATCGGACATTGTTGGACTTTCAAATTCTTGTAGGGAAACCCCGCCCGGAAAATCCGGACGGGGCTGTTTGACATTACGTCAATGGATTACATGGATACCCATGCCTTCCATACGTCTTCGTTTTCTTCCAACCAACGTGACGCTGCTTCTTCTGGCTCCATCTCGTCTGTATCAACGAATTTTGCCATTTCAGCGATTTGTGGGTTTGTGAAAGAAATCTTTGTCAGCGTGTCATACGCAGCTGGCCATTTGTCTTTCATGCCGTCCCAAGCAGCTTTCTTCAGATAACCTTCGGCAGGGTTGCCGCAGTCATAAAGCGCTTCTGGGTTTGGACCAACGGCTGGGTCTTTGTCACAGCCGTCTTCCCATTTTGGGAATTCAACAAATTCACCTGGCCATACGGCCTCTGCAAAGTTTGGAGTCCAGTTGAACACAACGATTGGCTTTTTGTCAGCTTCGGCAGATGCGATATGCGCCCACAAAGCAGCGGCAGAACCAGCGTTCACAACTTGGAAGTTCATGCCCAAAGCGGCAACACGTTCTTGACCATGCTTCAACCAGTCCACAGGACCGTCAAGATACATGCCTTTGTCACCTGTTTCAGGTGTTGCGAACAAGGCTGCACAATCGTTCAATGCTTCCCAAGATGGCAGGCCAGGGCATGCATCTTTTGTCCACATTGGATACCACCAGTCTTCGCGTGTTACCGCGTTGTGGTCACCCGCATCGTGCAGGCCGCCTTTTTCCAAAGCAGCACGGAAAGATGCACCGAAGGCGCCTTCCCAAACTTCCAGTTCCAATGTCACATCGCCCAAACGAACTGATTCATAAACAGCTTGGCTGTCTGTTGTGACATATTCAACGTTGTTGCCCATAGATTCGAAAATCTGACCAACAGCATGTGACATCACGATTTGTGATGACCAGTTGTGGATAGGAATGACAATTGGGTCGCTGCTGTCTGCGGCAAAGGCAAAGCTGCCTGCCGTGGCCAGAACGCCAGCTGTCAAAGCGGTTGTAAGTTTTTTCATCGGTCTTTCTCCCGTTGTTGTGCGGCGCTGTGCACCGCCGTCGAATGCCGGGGGTTTACCCCCCGTGCATGTTCTTAAACTTGAAGGTAATCCTCCAAGCTGTCGTCCAGCGCATCTTTCCACGGTGTGTGGTGCGGTGGTGCCTTGGTTCCAGTCATCGGGCTGGTGTAGCCGTGATCGCGGAATGTCATGATGCCCTTCTTCTTGTGCTTCTTCCATTCATAGAAGGCCTGATTAGAGGCTTGCACATCAAAGGACGGATAATCAGTTTCTTCGATCAGCTCGAGGGTATAGGCCCCCTGATAATCGATGCAGGCATAGTCATCTTCCAACGCATCTTCGTCGGCTTGGCGTTTTTGCCAATCCGCTTCCATTGCGGCGGCATCGGGCAGGGCGATTTTGCCCATGATGCAATCGCGCACCCACCAAGCTTGGGCGTCAAACATGTTGAACGTGTACCATTGGTCCTGCATGCCCAGATAGAACATGTCGCTGTCGCCTGTATAAACCACGCCTTTGTAAAGATCGCTGGACGCCAATCTGTTGGCGGTGCGCAGGCGCAGGCTGTCTGGCAGGAAGGGGAAATGGTGCTTGTATCCTGTGCACAGGATGATCGCATCCACATCCTTGGACGTGCCATCCGCCAAATGTACGGTTTTACCTTCGACCCGATCAACGGCGGTCCCGAGTTCTTCCCAATTATCCGGCCACTTGTATCCTGTCACGCCACTGCGGCTGGATTGGGTGATTGACTTCGCACCGTATTTCCAAAGTTGCGATCCGATATCCTCGGCAGAATAACTGGCACCGATAATCAGTATATCTTTGTCTTTAAATTCGCGGGCATCCCGGAAATCATGGGCATGCAAAATCCGACCGTTGAAACTGTCGAACCCTTCATAATACGGGACATTCGGCACGCTGAAGTGGCCTGTGGCCACAATGACATGATCATAGAGTTCCGTGGTTTCAGTGTCGGTGGCGCCATCGCGGGCGGTGACTTCAAATTGATCACCTACCTTGCGCACATCGCGAACACAGGTGTTAAACCGGATTTTATTGCGAATGCCTGCCTTTTCCACGCGACCTTTGATGTAATCAAACAAAACAGCGCGGGGGGGATAACTGGCGATGGGTTTTCCAAAATGTTCTTCAAAAGAATAATCGGCGAATTCCAACCCTTCCTTTGGGCCATTTGACCAAAGATACCGATACATCGACCCGTGGCAGGGGTTTCCATGTTCATCAACGCCTGTGCGCCACGTGTAATTCCAAAGGCCGCCCCAATCGGATTGTTTTTCAAGGCAAACCACGTCGGGCACGGCTTCGCCATTGGCCTCGGCCGATTGAAAGGCGCGTAATTGGGCAAGCCCGGATGGGCCGGCACCGATGATGCATACTTTTTTGGTCATAAGATTCCCTCCACAATTGTTTGCACGCTGGTCGAGGCTGCTTGGCGAATCGCCTTGGCCGGAGCGTATTTGGGGGAATGGTACCAATCTTGCGCCTTTGCATAAGATGGAAATTCAATAATTACGTTGCGATCGCCATGCGGCGTGCCTTCAAAACTGTTTGATTTTCCGCCGCGCACAAGGAAACGCCCACCGAATGCTTCGATTGTCGGAAGAACCTTTTCAACATAGGTGGGATAAAGGTCGGGGTCTGTGACCTTGATTTGTGCGATGACGTAACCTTTTGCTTCCAACTTAACGCACCTCAGGATCAGAGGTGGATGCGGCCCAATCCGGTTCAAACCCCAAAACGATGGTTTCGGGATGCAGCCCGGGATTGAACAACGCGTTGTGTGCCATGGTCGCTTGATACAGCGGGTTGTGCGGGGCAAGTTTCCAAACCTTGCAAGTGATATCAAATGTTTGGCCATAGGCCTGAAACACCAACCGAACGCTTTTGGCGCGGTGCAGGGTTTGTGCCCCGGGGGATGCAGGTGGAAATGTCGCCGTCAGGATATCGGAAAATTCCGCCGCTTTTTGATAAAATGTGGCAGAAAAGAATGTCAGCGCTTTATCACGGCGTTGGGCCGGATCGTTGGTTTGCGCATACATGTGTTTCATTTCTGATGTAACAGAATACCCGGGCGATTTGTTCATCAAGGTGATGATGTGTCCCATTTCTTCGGCTTCACCGGGCAAAAAGACTTTGGGTGTGATTGCATCGCTGGGCCGTCCTTCGTGATCGCGCATCATCATTTGGCGAACATGGCACTGCCATTTCATGAAAACCTTCCGCAAAGGGTGATCTTGAAAGCTGATGCCAAGAGATGCAGCGAGAGAGCTCATGCAACGTTCCGTTCTGAAGAATGGTTAAGGGTATAAGTGCGATCATGCGACAGGCTGGGGATGCGCGCACGCACGGCCGCAACGTGATCCAAATCGATACGTGCGTGAACAACACCCGGTAAATCGCCCCCGTCGGCGATGACATCGCCCCAAGGACTGACGACCAAGGAATGGCCATAGCTTTCCCCACCACCGGGAATGGCACCAATCGCGCAGGCAGACACCATGTAAGATGTGTTTTCGATGGCCCGTGCGCGGTTAAGGACATGCCAATGGGCCTGTCCGGTTTTACGGGTAAAGGCGGCTGGGCAGGTCAATACATCGGCACCTGCCTGCGCCTGATCCCGAAATAAGCTGGGAAAGCGCAGATCGTAACAAATGCTGTGGCCGATGCCGCCGATCGGGGTGTCATGCACCACGGAAATATCACCGGGTTCAACGGTATCACTTTCGCGATAAACCTCTGTCGGGGACAGGGCGATATCAAACATGTGGATTTTATCGTAATGGCCACGGATTTGGCCCTGATCATCGATCATATATCCACGGTTGCGAATTTTGGGGGCGCCGGGAATTGTGACTGCAATGGATCCAATTTGCATCCATACACCGGCGTCACGCGCAAAATCACGCAGACCATTTAAAACGGGATGTGCGCCTTCGGGCGCTGCGGGGGGGGTCAGCATCGGCCCATCAGACCGGAGACCGCCACAATATTCTGGTAAAAATAGAAATGTCGCGCCCGCCTTCACCGCCGCTTTCGCCAGACCCAATGCCTCTGTCAGGGCTGCATCAAAGTCAGCCATGGGGCGGGTCTGCAAAAGGGCGATATCAACCGGGCGCGACATGTATGGTTTAGCCAAACTTCATGTATGCTTTGCGCAATGACACCAACGGGTGACGATCAGACATTTGGAACTTAATCAAAAGTTCCCGTGCAATCATGTCACGGTCTTGTTGGTTGTCGGGCAATTCGATGCTGTCTGGGATGCGCACCCAACCATTGTTGTTGCGATCAAAGACGGCGGGTTTGCCTTCTTCGTATCCCATGTGCACATCTTCCAACCAGTTCAGATCATCCCAACCCATGGTTTCCATGTATTTGGTCAAAAACGGTGTGATCCGGTTGTAGTCCGGCACAAGGTTCACATCATAGCGATACCCAATGTGCTGGCCGATTTCTTTTTCACGCTCAGAGGCAAGCCCATCTGCGTCTTTGATGAACTGGTCGACGTCGGTGATTTCCGAGCCGCGGTACTGTGTTCCAGCCATTTGTTTTTCCTTTCACAAACGGTGAGCGACGCCCCTTTGCGGATATTCCGCAAAGGGGGCCAACTCGCCATTACAGATGGTGATAGTCTTCAATGCCAACGGTGTGGTTCGTGCCTGCAAGTGGAACACCTGCCATGGCCGAAGCTTCCATTGTCAACGCTGCCAGATCTTCGGGCTCTAGGCTGTGCAGGTGTGTTTTACCACAAGCACGGGCAAAGAGCTGAGCTTCGATCGTTAGTGTGTGCAAGAAGTTGTACACACGTTCCGCCGCTTCATCTGGATCCAGACGCTCCCGCAATTTTGGATCTTGCGTCGCAACGCCAACGGGGCAACGGCCCGTATGGCAGTGATAGCAATATCCTGGCTCTGCCCCGATTTCCTCAGGGTAGTTTGATTCAGGAATGTCTTTGTTACAGTTCAACGCCATCATGACAGAGTGACCAAGCGCGATTGCGTCCGCACCCAAGGCAATCGCCTTAGCTACGTCAGCACCGTTCCGGATACCACCAGCATAGACCAATGAAACCTCACCGCGTTTGCCCAGATCATCAATCGCTTTACGCGCTTGACGGATCGCAGCCATGCCCGGAACACCCGTGTCTTCCGTTGCAAGGTGCGGGCCAGCACCGGTGCCGCCTTCCATACCATCAATATAGATGGAGTCAGGATCACATTTCACAGCCATCCGAACGTCGTCGTATACACGGGACGCACCCAGCTTCAGCTGAATTGGGATTTGCCAATCTGTTGCTTCGCGGATCTCTTGGATCTTAAGCGCCAGATCGTCTGGGCCCAGCCAGTCAGGGTGACGGGCAGGTGAACGTTGGTCGATACCCGCAGGCAAACTGCGCATCTCTGCAACTTGGTCGGTCACTTTTTGACCCATCAAGTGGCCACCAAGGCCAACTTTACAGCCCTGACCGATGAAGAATTCACAACCATCTGCCAGAACCAAGTGGTTCGGGTTAAAGCCGTAACGGGATTGAATACACTGATAGAACCATTTGGAGCTATAACGACGCTCGTCCGGGATCATACCACCTTCACCAGAACATGTCGCTGTTCCAGCCATGGTCGCACCACGGGCAAGGGCTGTTTTCGCCTCATAGGACAACGCACCGAAAGACATACCTGTCACATACACAGGGATATCAAGCTCAAGCGGCTTTTTCGCACGTGGGCCAATGATCGTTTTGGTTTCGCATTTTTCACGATACCCTTCGATCACAAAGCGGGTCAGAGTACCTGGCAAGAATGTCAGGTCATCCCAGTGTGGGATTTTCTTAAAGAGGGAGAACCCCCGCATACGATACCGGCCCAGCTCGGCTTTGATATGGATGTCATCCATAACCCGGGGTGGGAAGATAAAGCTGTCGCCGATCCGGTTAACGTCCCGGTCCAGCGCGGGTTTCTTTGGCATATTTCCGTCAGCCATATTGTTTCCTTTCGCGCCTGTTTTACAGGATCAATTTTTTCTCTGATGGCTCAAGGTTGTCGTAGTTCCACAACATCTTACCAGCGACGATTTTCTTGAAGTGGTCGACGCCTTTTTCGGGCATCATCCCATACTGTGTCAGCTTGCGTGTCAGCCACGCCACGTCCAACTCAGTCTTCTCTTCTTCAACGGCGTCAACACCCAAAGACTGGATCTCGCCACCCACAAAGATTGTTCCGTCGTACATAGAGTCGCCAAGGTTTTTACCGGCATTTCCGCACACAACCATACGGCCACGTTGCATCATAAAGCCTGACAATGCGCCGGTGTCGCCACCCACAACAATTGTCCCACCTTTTTGGTCAATCCCGGTCCGTGATCCAACAGAACCGCGGCACACAAGATCACCACCCCGAAGGGCCGCACCGAATGTAGAACCCGCGTTCTTTTCGATCATGATTGTCCCGGACATCATGTTTTCACCACATGACCAGCCTACACGACCGTTGATGCGAACATTTGGTCCGTCCAGAAGGCCAACAGCAAAGTATCCTGTGGATCCTTCGATGATCAGGTTCAGTTTGGACAAGATGCCCACACCGAGGGAGTGCATGCCGCGGGGGTTCTGAAGAACAATCGTACCATAACCTTCTTCCATCAGCGAACGAATATTGGAGTTCACTTCGGTCGTGGTTTTGCCGTCGCAGTCAATTTCTGTACGCTTATTGAAGTCAACTTCGGGTGCCCAAGGGTATTCAAAACGTTCCTCAGCATCCGGGTCAAATTCAACGTGCAGGGATTTCCCGGTCAGTTGTTCTGTGCGCATTCCAAGCGCAGTTACGCGCTCTTCCTGCGTCATCGCCTTTAGTTCGGCGTCGGTTACGCTTGCCATACGCGAACCTCCTCATCGTAAGGGTCTGTTGTGTCAATTTCGTGGGGCAGAATGGCGCGAATTGCGACTTCTTCTGATGCCATGGCAATCAGATCGTCACTTTCATACAAAACCAATGGTTTTGCGGCCATTGTGTCTTTTGCCATGCCCAACTGGTCTTTTGTGCAAACCAGATAAGTGAACACGCCATCGATCTCGTCGATGGAACGACGCAGGCTTTCTTCCAGCTCTACCCCGTTTGCCAGATTGTGGGCTGTGTACACGGCCAACAGCTCTGAATCGCAGTTGGACATGAACCGGTGGCCCTTACGCTCCATCTCGCGGCGCATGATCCAATAGTTTGTGATCTGTCCGTTGTGCACAACAGAAACGTCATTGTACGGGAAAGCCCAATATGGGTGCGCAGATTTGATATCAACGTCAGATTCAGTGGCCATCCGTGTGTGGCCAATGCCGTGGGTGCCGGTGAAGTCGTTCAAACCATAAGCTTCGGCAACAACAGATGCATCACCCAAGTCTTTGATCAATTCCAAACCGTTACCCAGTGACAGGATTTCGACATCATCAACTTCTTCGATGTGTTCGGCCATTTCGCCGGTGTCGCCGCTGTGCGACAAAACATAACGCAGCGCATAGGGGCGAACGCGTTCTTTGCTTTTGATCTTCGCACCATGTTCGTCCAAAATGCCTTCTACTTCGGCAATTCTTTCGTCCAGTACCGCGTGGATCCCGCGACCACGATCCATGTCTTCGGCTTCGGCAACTTTGATCCGCATGATGTAATCACCATCGGATGCCTCTCCATAAACCGCATATCCGGTGGAATCTGGCCCCCGGTGTTTCAGGGCTTGCAACATGGCGGTCATTTCACCACCAACGTTGGAAGATTTGCCCTTATGAATTAGTCCTGCAATTCCGCACATTTATCCCATGCGCCTCCTTTCAAAGAAAGACGGTTTCCCGCCCGATACAAGGTGGGGCGGCGAGGGGGTTCCCCGCCAACCCATTGATTTTATGGAAGACATTCCATGTAAGTTTCTTTGTCCCAGTCAGTCACAGTCGCATTGAAGCGTGCAAATTCATCTGACTTATATTCATGGAACAAACGATACATTTCACCAGGCAGGCCGCGTTGAACGACTTCGCTTTTCTCAAGGTGCTCAAGCGCTTCGCCCAACGACATTGGCAGTTTTTTGACCTGCTTACCGTCTTTGATCGCTTCGTAAATGTTGCGTTCTTCTGGTTCACCTGGATCCAGTTTGTTGTCGATACCATCATCCATGGCCGCCAAAAGCGTTGAACCCATCAAATAAGGGTTCACCATTGAATCAACAGACCGGTATTCGAACCGACCGGGGGCGGAAACGCGCAAACCGGTTGTACGGTTTTGGAAACCCCAATCCGCAAAGATTGGCGCCCAAAAACCAGTGTCCCACAAACGACGATAAGAGTTCACTGTGGATGAACCGATTGCAGTCAAAGCCTGCAAATGGTGAACCACGCCACCGATCGCCTCCAGACCCTCTTTACCAGGCATTTGTGGATCGTCGTCATCTGGCATGAAGGTGTTTTCGCCACCTTTCACATACATATAGTTGTCGATCATGCCGGGCAGGTTGTCTTTATCGTTGCCACAAGCAACAAACTGATCTTCACCGCCACGCCACAAAGACATGTTATGGTGGCAGCCCGATGCAGAAACGCCCATGAATGGTTTTGTCATAAAGCAGGCAAAGATGCCGTTTTCACGGGCAACTTGTGCACAGATTTGACGATATGTTGTCAAACGGTCTGCGTTGCGCAGAACATCATCAAACATCCAGTTCAATTCCAACTGGCCCGGCGCATCTTCGTGATCGCCTTGGATCATATCCAAGCCCATCTGACGGGCATATTTGATCACCTGCATTGATACAGGGCGCAGGCTTTCGAACTGATCGATGTGATAGCAATACGGCTTGGAATAGCCTTCATTCGGCTTGCCATTTTCGTCGTACTTGAGCCACATCATCTCAGGCTCTGTCCCGATCCGCAGGGAACGACCGTGCTTTTTCTGGAACTCTTCGTGCATCCGACGCAGGTTGCCGCGCCCGTCAGACGTCAGATATCCGCCTGGATTCTCTTTTTCTTCGCGGTTGCGGAACAATGTACAGTACATGCGGCCAATTTCAGGGGCCCATGGCAACTGCATGAATGTTTCAGGCTCTGGAATGCCGACAAGTTCGGCGGCCTCTGGGCCGTAACCCAGGTAATCACCCGCGCGGTTCAAAAATAGGTTAACTGTCGCACCGTAAACCAGCTGGAAGCCTTTTTTCGCAACGCTTTCCCAGTGATCGGCAGGGATCCCCTTGCCCATGATTTTACCGGTGATCGAAACAAACTGTAGGTACAGGTATTCGATACCTTTTTCGTCGATCATTTTGCGGACAGCTTTGATTTTCTCGTCGCGTCCGGGCTGTTCGACAAATCTTTCAAGATCCATTTCGGCCAATGTACAGGTCTCCTTGTTGGTCACGCGCACTTTTGTGCGACATTATTCTTTGTGTTGGTGCAAAGGGGATTTGATGCCGATGGCCGGGCCACATGGAATGCGCCATTTCATCGATTCTGATCCCCCGTTCGATCCGATCCAGCGGCTTTGTGTACCACTGCACGCAGATTCGCACCTGCATAGGATTACACGTAGATGAGAACCAAAAAGCAACCTCTTTTGAGCCAATATACTTGCAATTGGCCCAAAAGGGGGTAAAGTGGATCAAATTTGGATCACTGGGGGAAGATTGGGCGTGGGAAAAGTCGGCGCAGCAGACATCGCTGGAATCATACGGCGCGAAATCACGGGTGGAACGTATCAGTTGAACGAACGCTTGCCGTCATCGCGTCAACTGGCGGAAAAGTACAATGTTGCGCGCAATACACTTCGCGAAGCTTTGTTGCAGTTGGAACGTGAAGGCATGTTGGTCACACGCGCGGGCAGTGGGACATATGTGACCTTTGAAACCTCGCAATCGGGCGCGGTTGATGCCATTCGCGGGGCATCCCCACTTGAATTGATCGATGCGCGATTTGCGTTGGAACCCCATATTTGCAGGTTGTGTGTGTTGCATGGACGTCGAGAGGATTTTGATAATCTGGCCCGCCTTTGCGACATAATGGAAAGTTCAATTGATGATCCGGCCGCCTTCGCAGAGGCCGACACCGCCTTTCACAAGGGGCTGTCCTTGGCGACGCGCAATAATCTTTTGATATGGATCATTGATCAAATCACGGGTGTCAGGGCTTTGGATGAATGGACACGCATGCGCCATGTCACCTTGGACAGGAATATCATCGCTAAGTACAATGCCCAACATCGTCAGATATTGAACGCAATCCGATCGCGGGAACCAGAACGTGCCGCGAACCATATGAAGGATCACCTGGAAACGGCAAGATTGTCATTGACCCGCGCTGTTGAAACCTGACGCCCCTTGTAGATTGCCACGACCCCTGCCACTTTGCACGAAAGAAAAGGCGTGGTCGGAATGCAGCTTCAAGAAAAACCAATTTTCCAATTCACAGGCCCATTTGGGTTGAATATCCAAGTAATGCCCAGCATTTTGATTTTGCTGGTCATCTTCGTTGGGTTTGGGGGGCTGACGACCACAACGATTTTGTTCGCGGTTCTGATAATCTTGTCAATTTTATTGCATGAAATTGGGCACGGCTGGGGGTGTTACATTCAGGGGGTGCCGGTGGCCCGTCTGGTTTTATTTGGGGGAGGCGGGTTTTGCCAACCGGCGCGATCCACCACGCCGCGTGAAGATGAACTTATCGTTGCGATGGGCCCGATTGTTACAATTGCCTTGTGGATCTTTCCATTGTGGATCGCACCTTACACCAGTGGTGGATTGGAAACGCGTGCCCTGTACATGTTGTCAACGATCAACATGTTTTTGGCAATATTCAACCTTTTGCCCGTGATGCCCTTGGATGGTGGTAAATTGCTGCAATTATTGCTTTTGCGGTTTATGGATGCCCGGATGGCAACCAAAATTTGCGGCGGGATTGGTTTGGTTATGTGTGTTCTGTGGCTGCCGGCGATGGTGCTTGGCTTCCTTTATCTTGGGTTTGTGTTGTTCTTTATTCCGTCGATCCGGTTGCATTGGCAGATGTGGAACGTGCGTTAGGTTCGCGCCGCGCACTGAAGCCAATTCATGTACAAACGCTCGGCCATATCGTTGAACGCTTTCATCTCGGCTTCGGCTGCTGCGCGCATAACATCAACACCATTATCGCCGAGCGCGGTTTTCAACGCTTCGGCGTATTCTGGAATTTTTGCCCAGTTTTCGACGGTATCTCTTTCAATTTCCACATGAAATTGCGCGCTATACGCCCGTGGGCCCCATTTCATCGCCTGAACCGCACAGGCCGGTGAAGTTGCAAGGCAACTGGCGCCTGCTGGCATTTTTGTGATTTCTGCTGAGTGCCATTGCAAGGCTTTGAAAACCTCTGGCAAACCGTCGAACAAAACACCTGATGCGCCAACTTCGGTCAATTGAACATCCATGACACCGATTTCTGGGGTTTTCGAAGGGGCCACTTCGCCCCCCAACGCTTCTGCCAACAATTGATGGCCTAGACAAAGCCCTAGATAGGGCAATCCACGCCCTTCCACGGCATCTTTAATAAATGCTTTTTCTTCTTTCAGCCATGGATGGGCTTCTTCTTGCCAAACATCCATAGGCCCGCCCATAACCCACAACGCATCGTATCCATCGATTGCGGGCAATGCCTCGCCTTCGTCCAATTCGATGGCGTCATAGGTGTGCCCGTCTTCTTGAAGGAAGTCCCGGAAGATGCCTGGATGCTCTACCTTTTCGTGCTGAAGGACCAAAATTTTCATGTTGTGTCTCCTGTTGAAGGCAACATTAGGGCGGAAATTTCAAATCGCAACCTAACGTCTGTGTTTGGAGGGTGGGACGCCAAATTGCCGGTCGTAAGCCGAAGAAAAATGCGCCGATCCAGCAAACCCAGTGGCCAAAGCGATTTCTGTTAAGGGCAGGGGGGAATGGCTGATCAATTGTCGTGCGGTATCCAATCGCAGCGTCCGGTAATAGGACATGGTGCTGTCCCCCAGCTTTTCCCGAAAAAGTCTGTTCAATTGGCGCGGTGATGTACCCGCAATTTGGGCCAGCTGATCCAAGCTAAGTGGATCGGCGACATGGGTTTCCATCGCCGTCACGGCCGACAATATCGGCGCAGAGGTCGTGCCTAAACGATCGGTCAAGCCGGATCGCTGAGGCCCGCCGGATGGGCGAAAATCTGTATGCAAAAACCAATCACCGACCATATGGGCAAAAACCCCACCATGGCGGGCGGCAATCAAGGCGATCATCATATCCATCGGCGCGGTGCCGCCGCCGCAGGTAAGGCGTTCTCTGTCGATTACAAAGAGGCTGCGTTCGATCAATAAGGTGGGATCAAATTCTGCAAGGGCGGCCGCGTGTTCCCAATGCACGGTCATTCTGCGATCAGACAAAAGACCCGCCTTGGCCAAAATGACAGGCCCCCCAGACACCCCCGCAATCTGTGTGCCCCGCGCCGCCATTTTGCGCAGCCACGCGAATGTTGGGGCGTCATCGAAGGCCATCGGGTTGCCACCTGCAATGACGAACAGATAATCCAGTTTTGGCAGAGACCCCACATTGTGATCGGCGGCAACCATCGCCGCCCCAGAACTTTGCGTGGTTTCAGCGGATGCGAAATGGCAAATATCATACAAGATTTGCCCGCTGATCAGATTCGCCGCCCGCAAAGGTTCAACCGTGCAGGCATAAGACATCAACGCAAAACCGGGTATGGCCAGGATGCCAACCCGTGTTTGAGATGAATTTGCGCCAATTTCGTCCATATTAGACAAGTATATGTCGATAAAGTGAAAGTGTAGAGTCAATTCTGAACAGATATTGAACCAGACTTCTGGGGAACCGCAATGAAATACTCTGCTTGGCAAGTTTTTAAAGAGGGTCTGACTGGCAACAAAGGGTGGAAACCCGTTTGGAGAGAGCCAGAGCCAAAGGCCGAATATGATGTCGTGATTGTCGGCGGCGGTGGGCATGGCCTGTCGACGGCGTATTATTTGGCCAAGGAATTTGGCGTCACAAATGTGTGCGTCGTCGAAAAAGGTTGGCTTGGTGGTGGGAATATCGGTCGAAACACAACCATCATCCGGTCGAACTACCTTTTGGAAGGAAATCAGCCTTTTTATGAAAAATCGCTGAAACTATGGGAAGGGCTGGAACAAGATTTCAACTACAACGCCATGGTCAGCCAGCGCAGCATCATCAATTTGATTCATTCTGATGCGCAACGGGATGCATTTGCCCGCCGCGCCAATGCCATGCGTCTTTCTGGTGCGGATTCAGAAATATTGGACAAAGCTGGCATTATGAAGGCCTGTCCGTTCCTTGATTTTGACAACGCGCGTTTCCCAATCCAAGGCGCATTGCGTCAAAAACGCGGGGGCACAGTGCGCCATGATGCTGTTGCATGGGGATATGCCCGTGGTGCGGATGAACGAGGCGTCGACATTTTGCAAAACTGTGAGATGACCGGATTTATCCGCGACAAAGACGGGGCTGTGGTTGGTGTCGAAACCGCCAAGGGCCAAATTCGCGCCAAGAAAGTTGCCGTTTGTGTGGCCGGTTCATCCAGTCGGGTTATGTCGATGGCGGGAATGCGTCTGCCGATTGAAAGTCATGTATTGCAGGCGTTTGTGTCAGAGGGGCTGAAGCCCATTATCCCGGGTGTTATTACCTTTGGGGCGGGGCATTTCTATGTCAGCCAATCGGATAAGGGCGGTCTGGTGTTTGGTGGTGATATTGACGGGTATAACACCTATGCCCAGCGGGGGAATTTGCCCGTGGTCGAAGACGTCTGCGAAGGGGGCATGGCCATCATGCCCATGATCGGGCGTGCAAGGCTTCTTCGGATGTGGGGCGGGATTATGGATATGTCGATGGATGGGTCGCCGTTCATCACCAAGACTGACATTCCAGGCCTCTATTTCAACGGGGGTTGGTGTTACGGCGGGTTTAAGGCGACACCTGCGTCTGGATATTGTTATGCCCATTTGTTGGCCACAGACCGAATGCACGAGGTCGCAACACAGTTCCGTCTTGATCGGTTCCGCCGCGGTCTGCCGATCGATGAAAAGGGCCAAGGCGCCCAACCAAACCTGCATTAATCGGAGGAACAACAGATGATTATCAACCATCCACTGCTTGGCCCCCGCGACGCGGCAGAGTTTGTTTATAAAGGCGACGTCGGTCTGATTGACCGGCCCGATGGAATGTCAGACGATTTGGATACGTTCCACGACTATGCTTATTTGCGCGACAACCCTGCCGGGGAACATCAAGAATTATGGTATCACGAACAGGGTGATCGGTCGTGGCTTGTCGTGACGCGCAGTACGTTGACCCATGAAATTACGAAGGTGGAACTGGCCCGCGATGTGGCCCGTGCAAGGGGGCGTTCATCATGAGCCAGATCAACCGATTGAAAGGTGGCCTCGTCAACCGAGGAAATGCGATGTCATTCACTTGGAATGGCAAATCCATGTCGGGGTTTGAAGGTGACACGCTTGCCTCGGCCCTATTGGCGAACGGTGAACGCCTTGTTGGGCGATCGTTCAAATATCACCGTCCCCGCGGCATCTTTTCCTCTGGCGCGGAAGAACCAAACGCGTTGGTGCAATTGCGCAAGGGGGCAGCGCAAGAACCCAACACCCGCGCCACCGTTGCCGAATTGTTCGATGGTTTGGAGGCAACATCTCAGAACCACCGGGGCCCGCTGGCGTGGGATTTGATGAGCGTCACGGATCTGATGGCGCCCTTCTTTGGTGCTGGATTTTATTACAAAACCTTCATGTGGCCCGCAAAACTTTGGGAAAAGCTTTATGAACCTGCCATCCGTGCCTCAGCCGGATTGGGGCGTTTGTCGAAAAAGCCTGACCCCGATGTGTATGATCATGGGTTTTTGCATTGTGATTTGTTGATCACGGGTGCCGGACCTGCCGGTTTGGCCGCCGCGATGGTTGCCGCCAAAGCTGGCCTGCGCGTGATTATCGCCGATGAGGACTTTCTCCCTGGTGGCCGGTTGAACGCTGAAACCTTTGAGGTGGATGGTCAACCGGGCCCATCTTGGGCAGCTGCAAAAGCAGCAGAGTTGGCGGATATGCCCAACGTTCGCTTCATGACACGGACAACCGTGTATGGGGCATTTGATCACGGTATTTACGGCCTGTTGGAACGAAAAACTGATCACCTTGCCGAAAGCGGTGGTAAACCACGACAAATCTTATGGCGTGTTTACACCAAGCGGTCTTTGCTGTGTGCGGGATCCACCGAACGGGCGATTGCATTCGCAAACAATGAGCGACCCGGTGTGATGTTGGCCGGGGCTGTGCGCGATTATGTGAATAGATACGGCGTGACGCCGGGCCAAAAAGTGGCAGTTTTCACCAATAACGATGACGGCGCGCGCACGGCAGACGATCTAAAGGCCCAAGAGGTGGACGTGTCAGCCGTCATCGACACCCGTAAAGGCCAATACGTGGCAGAGGCAAAGGGACGCCGGGGTCTGAAAGCCATCGTTCTTGGCGATGGATCGGTTGTTGAGGCTGATTGCTTGGCCGTATCTGGTGGCTGGTCCCCCAATGTCCATTTGACGTGCCATCAACGGGGTCGTCCAAGTTGGAACGACGAAATCGCCGGATTTGTGCCGGGCGGTGAATTGCCACCAGGCATGACAGTCGCGGGTGCGGCCAACGGTGCGATGACACTTGGTGCCGCATTGGCCAGTGGCGTTGCTGCCGCCAAAGCGGCCGTGAAAGACCTGACAGGCAAAAGCCCACGTGCGTCGGCCCCCAAAGCCGGGGATGAGACGTACGAAGTTCAACCCTATTGGGAGGTTCCGAACCTTAAGGGTCGGGCTTGGGTCGATCTGCAAAATGATGTGACAACCAAAGATATCCGTCTGTCCCAGAAAGAGGGGTTCCGGTCGGTGGAATTGCTGAAGCGATATTCCACTTTGGGTATGGCCACGGACCAAGGCAAAACATCAAACGTTCTGGGCTTGGCTGTTTTGGCCGAAGCGGCTGGGAAAAGCATTCCCGAAACAGGAACAACCATTTTCCGCCCACCTTATACACCGGTCCCCATGGGGGCCTTTGCAGGCCGCGCCCGCGGACAGGATTTCCGCCCGGTGCGGAAAACACCTTCGCATAATTGGGCGGCCGAAAATGGGGCCGACTTTGTCGAAGTGGGCATGTGGCTGCGGGCCCAATGGTTCAAACGCCCCGGCGAAAAGGGTTGGCGTGACAGCGTGGATCGTGAGGTTGAGATGACCCGCAAATCAGTGGGCATCTGTGATGTGACCACACTGGGGAAGATCGACATTCAAGGGCGCGATGCAGCTGAGTTTTTGAACCGCATTTATTCCAACCCATTCCTTAAAGTGCCGGTTGGCAAAGTCCGCTATGGCTTGATGCTGCGTGAAGATGGCATTTGTTACGACGATGGCACCACAGCACGTTTGAGCGAAAATCACTTTGTGATGACCACCACCACAGCCAATGCGGTTCTGGTTTTCCGCAATATGGAATTCGCACGGCAATGTTTGTGGCCTGATCTGGATGTGCATCTGATCTCAACCACCGATGGTTGGGCGCAGTTTGCTGTCGCAGGGCCAAATTCCCGCGCGTTGCTGAGCAAGGTCGTGGATGATTTGGACCTCAGCAACGAAGGTTTCCCGTTTATGGCGTGCAGTGAATGCACGGTCTTTGGTGGGTTCCCAGCGCGGTTGTTCCGCATCTCTTTCTCGGGCGAGTTGGCGTATGAGATTGCCGTGCCAGCCCGATATGGCGACAGCATGATACGTGGCTTGATGAAAGCCGGGGAAGAGTTTGACGTAACCCCCTATGGCACAGAAGCCCTTGGTGTGATGCGGATTGAAAAAGGTCACGCGGCGGGTAACGAGTTAAACGGCCAAACCACAGCGGCCATGCTGGGTCTGGGCGGTATGGTGTCGAAAAAGAAAGACAGCATCGGTTCAAAGCTTAGCGAACGTGAAGGTATGAACCGCGAAGACGATATGCGCCTGATGGGTTTCCACCCGGTGGATAAAGCCGACAAACTGGATGCCGGTGCGCATTTCCTGACCCAAGGCGATCCAGAGGATATGGCTCATGATCAAGGATGGATGACGTCTGTCGCCTATTCGCCGGAATTGGGACATTCCATCGGTTTGGGTTTTATCAAGCGCGGTAAAGATCGTGTTGGAGAGGTCGTGCGGGCCTTTGACCCAGTGCGCGGCAAAGATACAAAAGTGGTGATCACTTCCGCCCATCACATCGATCCAGAGGGGGACCGGCAACGTGGTTAATCATACTTTGACACCGACACCGTTCTTGGGTGGATATGATCAATCAATCGGTGGCATTCGCATTCGCGAGCGTCACGATTTGGGCCTGATATCCATGGCAATTCCTTTAGGCGATGATGCCAAAGTTAAAAAGGCCCTGAAGGCGGCATATGGTGTGGCCGAGCCCAGCGCGACGAAATCCACCGTAAAAGGGGATGTTCGCATCATCAGGTCCGCCGTCGATCAAATGCTGATGCTGTTTCCCAACGACGCACCAAACCCTGTGCCAGACGTAAAATCAGCCATGAAGGACAGTGTTTGGGTCACCGATCAAAGCAATACCTGGGTGGTGTTGGAAGTCTCCGGTGATACCGTGCGTGATGCTTTGGAACGGCTGTGTCCCATTGATTTGCATCCCGATACTTTTGCGAAAAATGCATCGGCCAGAACTGTGATGGAACATATGGGTGCCTTGATCGTGCGTACCGGCGACAACAGCTTTTTGTTGATGTCGGCCAGTTCATCCGCAGGATCATTCTTGCATGCGGTCGAAACCTCCGCGAAATACGCAAGCTGATTAAAAAGCCAAAAAAACCCGGGCTGAACACCCGGGTTTTTGTGATTTAAGCCAGATCTGGGGCTTTCGCCTCTGATGTCAGATCTGAAACCACATCTTCCATGTTCAAAACTTGGCTTTGCTTTGATCCCAAGCGACGCATGGAAACAGTGCGGTTTTCAACCTCTTTCATACCGATGGCCAAGATAACCGGCACCTTTGAAACTGAATGTTCACGCACCTTATAGTTGATCTTTTCGTTTCGGGTGTCTGCCTCGGCCCGGATGCCATTGGCGCGAAGGGCCGCAACGGTTTCATGCACGAAATCGTCCGCGTCTGACACAATGGAGGCCACGACCACCTGACGCGGGGCCAGCCATAAGGGCAGGCGGCCGGCGTGTTCTTCGATCAGGATGCCAATAAACCGTTCGAACGATCCCAAACAGGCGCGGTGCAGCATGACGGGGCGATGTTTGGCGCCGTCTTCGCCGATGTAATTCGCATCCAAACGTTCTGGCAAAACAAAATCAACCTGATGGGTGCCGCATTGCCAATCACGGCCGATCGCATCGGTTAAAACAAACTCCAGCTTTGGGCCGTAGAAAGCACCTTCGCCGGGGTTCATTTCTGGTTCGATCCCTGCCTTTCGGGTCGCTGCCAAAAGGGCGGATTCTGCGCGATCCCAAACATCATCTGATCCTGCGCGTTTTTCAGGGCGATCTGAAAACTTCACACGGAAGCTCTCAAACCCAAGGTCTTTGTAAACGCTGGTCAAATAATCGATGTAAACGGCGGTTTCTTCTTCGATCTGATCTTCGCGGCAAAAAATGTGCCCATCATCTTGGGTAAATCCGCGCACGCGCATAATGCCGTGCAGCGCGCCTGAGGGTTCATACCGTGCACATGATCCGAATTCGGCCATCCGCAGTGGCAAATCACGATAAGATTTGATCCCCTGATTATAGATTTGAACATGGCAGGGGCAGTTCATGGGTTTCAAAGCGTTTACAGCTTTTTCACGGGCATGATCTTCGTCGACTTCAACGATGAACATGTTTTCTTGATATTTTTCCCAATGGCCTGAGGCCTCCCACAACTTGCGGTCAACCACTTGTGGGGTGTTCACCTCTACATAACCACCCGCGCGTTGTTTGCGGCGCATGTAATCTTGCAGTTCTGTATAGACGGTCCAACCGTTGGGGTGCCAGAAAATCTGGCCCGGCGCTTCTTCCTGCATATGGAACAGGTCCATTTCGCGGCCCAGCTTGCGGTGGTCGCGTTTGGCGGCCTCTTCCAACATATGAAGGTGGGCTTTCAGTTTTTCCTTGCCGGTAAAGGCCACACCATAAATGCGCTGCAACATCGCGCGGTCGCTGTCACCGCGCCAATAGGCACCCGCCACAGACATCAGTTTGAACGCATCGGCTGGCACTTGGCCGGTGTGCTGCAGGTGCGGGCCGCGGCACAGGTCTTGCCAGTCACCATGCCAGTACATGCGCAGGGGTTCGTCGCCCGGAATGGCGTCGATCAGTTCGACTTTGTAAGGCTCGCCGCGATCTTTGTAATATTGAACGGCCTTTTCACGGTCCCAAACTTCGGTGGACACGGCATCGCGCTTGTTGATGATTTCTTTCATCTTCTTTTCGATGGTGCCCAGATCTTCGGGGGTAAACGGCTCAGCCCGGTCAAAGTCATAATACCAGCCGTTTTCGATCACGGGGCCGATGGTCACCTGAACATCAGGCCAGATTTCCTGAACTGCACGGGCCATGATGTGCGCCAAATCGTGGCGGATCAGTTCGTTCGCCTGATCTTCGTCTTTCATGGTGTGAATTGCGATGGATGCGTCACCGTCAATCGGCCAAGCCAGATCCCAATGTTGGCCATCAACTGTTGCGGAAATCGCTTTTTTCGCAAGTGATGGTGCAATATCGGCGGCAACTTCTGCGGCTGTCACGCCAGCTTCGAAATTGCGGACTGAGTTATCAGGAAGGGTAAGTGAGATTTGGGCCATATCGGCTCTCCTCGTCAGTTTGGCGCCCACGGAACGCCCGGTTGCGGGTTATGTGTTTGATGCAGCATATGGCGGCTGTCTTGTCATCGGTCAAGTTACGTTTTTCAGCTGGTTGACCCCACTTGGCAAAAATGAAGCACTGGGTCTTCAATTCAAAATGCGACTTTACGTAAACCTTGGTGTTTTCATGGGATTAAGGTTAGCGTTTTGGAAATCAAATGATTTGAGTTGAAGGGTGAATATGTCGTCAGTTCTGCAAACCCCATCTGGCCGAAATATCGCCTATGTTCAGACCAAAGGGTCAGGACCCGGAATTGTTTTTCTGGGCGGCTTCATGTCTGACATGGCCGGTACCAAAGCCGTGCATCTTGAAGAGTGGTGCAAATCCCAAGGGCGGGCGTTTCTGCGATTTGACTATTCAGGTCACGGTGAAAGCTCGGAGGCGTTCACCGATGGGTGTATTGGCGATTGGGCGGAAGACGCTTACCAAGCGATCACACAATTGACAGATGGCCCGCAAATTTTGATCGGGTCATCCATGGGGGGCTGGATTTCCCTTTTGCTGGCGAAGCGCATCCCGCAAAAATTCGCCGGTTTGGTGACAATCGCAGCGGCCCCTGATTTTACAGAAGATGGT
This sequence comes from Planktomarina sp., assembly GCA_020630015.1. Lineage (GTDB taxonomy): Bacteria > Pseudomonadota > Alphaproteobacteria > Rhodobacterales > Rhodobacteraceae > Planktomarina. Next base: position 33,178 of record JAHDCF010000011.1, read on the forward strand.
TTTTGGGCGTCATTTAACGAAGACGCCCGCAAGATGCTGGTGACAGAAGGCGTGGTCAATGTTCCGTCAGATTATGGCGAACCTTATCCGATCACAAAGCGTCTGATCGAAGATGGGCGAAATCATCTGGTGCTGCGCAGTCCCTTGAACTTGCCGTTTCCAACACGTTTTCTGCAAGGCGATCTGGACGAAGACGTATCGGTCGAAACAGCGAATGCTTTGTTTGCCCATGCCAAAGGCGATGATATCCGTCTCGTTTTGTTGAAAAACGCCGATCACCGCTTTTCCGATCCAGAGGCGCTTCAACTAATCGAAGATGCAACAAACAATGTGCTTGGTCGCTTGACCTGATCTGGGGCAGGGTAAAGAAAACCACCAAAAGGGGACCTTCGCCATGGTACAATTTCTGATCACGTATATGGGGCAACCACAGTTCAACTCTCCTGAAGAAGGGCAGGCCCACATGGGTAAGTGGATGTCATGGATGCAAGGGTTGGGTGATGCTTTGGTGCATCCGGCGACACCACTTCCCAAATCGGTCACGGTTGGGCCAGATGGGGTTGGCGATGGTTCTGGCGTCCCAATTTCAGGTTTTTTGATTGTTGAAGCCGCGGATTTGGATGCCGCAATCGAAATTGCGAAGGGGGATCCCTTTACCGCCCACGCCACGGTGGGCGTGTCAGAAATGATGCAAATGCCGGGATGACGCAGCGAAACCTTTGGTGAAACCACAGTTATGACGTAACGTCCCCCAAAATTGAAAAAATGGGGAGGGACGGCAATGGCGCTGTCTATGGGACAAAAAGCAGGCTGGGGCCTGGCCGACATGGGGATTGTCGTCTTTGTGGTGGTCAAACAGCTGCTAATCTTGGCGTTTTTGACGAATTACCTTGGGGTGCCTATTGGCATGGCTGGGGCGGTAACCACCGGTATTTTGGTTTTTGACATCATCACGGATCCGATTTTGGGATGGTTGTCGGACCGAACCAACAGCCGATGGGGAAGGCGTGCACCTTGGATGGTAATTGGTGCCTTGGTTTTGGCTGCAGGCACGATCGGAATTTTTGCAGCCCCCGGCGGAATGAGCCCGATTTCATCTGCTTTGTGGGTTGGTGCCTTCTTCGTAGTGGCCACCATAGGCTTTACGATGGTTGCAATACCTTATGGGGCGACCGCAGGTGAAATGACCCAAGATCCAAAGGAACGATCAGTCATGACCGCATGGCGCATGGCATTTGCCAGTCTGGGGATTTTAATTGGTGGGGCGTTGATCCCCGCCTTGGCTGGCGACAGCAGAGAAGGATTTGCTTTTGCCGCAATGGTCGTGGCGCCCGTTATGGTTTTGGCCATTTGGGCATCCGTTTTCATCACACGCAAAGCACCGCGGATCAACACACCAAGCTCTATTTCACCGGTGCGAATGTTATCCCTCGTGTTTGAAAACAAGGCATTTGTGGTTTTGACGCTGCTTTATGGTGTGATGACACTGTCAGTCGCGCTGATTACCGCGGGGCTTCCGTTTGCAGCGCTTTATCTGATCATGGATGATGGTGCCACGGCCCTTTCTGGAATGGCCGGTGGTCTGGGCGTTTTATCGACAATGTTTGCGATGTTTGTGATTGGGTCGATCCTCAGCCAAGCATTTTGGGTATACGCGTCCGCCAGATTGTCAAAGAGCGTTGCTTTGGCCTTCGGTTTGGCTTTGTACATCGTGCTTTTGTTTGGCTTGTATTCCGCTTTGCCAAATACGAACGTCACGATAATTGCCATGTTGTTCGTGATCGCAGGAATGACCAACGGATCATATCAACAGATTCCTTGGGCGATGTACCCTGATTTGATGGACGTCACCCGTCGCGACACCGGTGAGGCGATTGAGGGTGCATTTTCCGGGCTGTGGTTGTTTGGGCAAAAAGTGGCAAACGCTTTGGCCCCACTTTTGTTGGCAGCGATTCTTGGGGGCTATGGCTGGAAAGAAACAACCGAAGGTCGGGTGGATCAGCTGCCAGAGGCCATAACCGCACTTCAAGTTTCGATAACTTTGGTGCCCGCAGCAATCTTTGCTGTCGCGATTTTGGCGCTTTTCTTGATCTATCGGCCAATGGCGCGGCGCGTTTTGGGCTAATTTTGCACACGTGTGCAAAAATACCTTGAGAGACCAGCCCCGAGCGCTATGCTTGGGGCTGTGTTATTATGGGGATCCCGATGGCGGAATATTTGAAGCGTGGCAAACCGGCCGATGAACGTGCAGAAGACGATGCAAAGGTGCGCGGCATCGTTGAAGGTATCTTGGGTGATATTGAAACCCGCGGTGACGCTGCGGTGCGTGAATTGTCAGAAAAGTTCGACAACTATACACCCGAACGGTTTGTCCTGACCAACAGTGAAATTGAAGCAGCGATGCAACAAGTTTCCACGCGAGAGATGGAAGACATCCGTTTCGCACAAGTTCAAATTCGCAACTTTGCTGAGGCGCAACGCGCCTCGATGGTTGATGTGGAAGTGGAAACCATGCCGGGCGTCATCCTAGGCCACCGAAATATCCCCGTGAATTCGGTTGGATGTTACGTTCCTGGCGGCAAATTCCCTATGGTTGCTTCGGCCCATATGTCGGTGCTGACGGCCAAAGTGGCCGGTGTGAAGCGTATCGTGGCCTCAGCCCCGCCGGTGAACGGAAAACCGCACCCCGCGATCGTGGCTGCCATGAAAGAAGGTGGTGCCGATGAAATCTTGTGTCTGGGCGGCGTGCAAGCCGTTGGCATGATGGCGCTGGGCACCGAAAGCTTGAAACCCGTGGATATGTTGGTTGGCCCTGGCAACGCCTTTGTCGCCGAAGCCAAACGACAGCTGTTTGGGCGTGTTGGAATTGATTTGTTTGCTGGCCCGACCGAGACCTGCGTGATCTGCGATGAAACAGTGGATGCCGAAATGGTTGCGACTGATTTGTTGGGGCAGGCGGAACATGGTTACAATTCCCCCGCTGTGATGATCACAAATTCCCGCAAATTGGCCGAAGAAACCATGGCCGAGATTGATCGGATCTTGGAAATCCTGCCAACGGCTGAAACCGCCCGCGTCAGTTGGGACGAATATGGTGAGATCATTTTGTGCAAAGATCACGATGAGATGCTGGAGATGTCAGAATTTGTTGCCTCAGAGCACGTGCAAGTCATGACGGATCGGGATGATTGGTATTTGGCCAATATGACCAACTATGGCGCGTTGTTTTTGGGCCCGCGTACCAATGTTGCCAATGGTGACAAAGTTATTGGAACAAACCACACACTGCCCACCAAAAAGGCCGGGCGTTACACCGGTGGTTTGTGGGTGGGTAAGTTCATCAAAACCCATTCATACCAAAAGGTCACCACCGATGAGGCGGCGACGTTGGTGGGGGAATACGGCTCTCGCCTTTGTATGTTGGAAGGCTTTGTCGGACATGCCGAGCAATGTAACGTGCGCGTGCGTCGATATGGTGGTGTCAACGTGCCCTATGGTGAAGGCGCGCCGTACCGCGACTGATTTTAATGTCGGCCTTCGGCCGGCTTCATGTGAAGGGTAAGGGGGGCGATGTCCCCGATAACCCCAAGGTATTGGACCAAGGCAAAAATGGCAGTTTTAGATCGGTTGCGCGCGGCGCTGTATCATGGGGATGATTGGAAGGCTGAGGTTGAAGCCTGTTTCGCCCCAGACGTTTTGGCGCGGTTCTGTTTTCCGTTTGAAGACCAAACCCGCGATGGTGTGATTTCCAATGTTTGGGGACCCTTGTTTGAGGCGTGGCCCGATTTGGAACGGCGCGAGACCATCGTCGTTGATGATGTGGATGGGCATGGGATGCGGTGGATTGGGATCGCCGGGACCTATGTCGGTACCTTTGAAAACCCTTGGATGGACATCCCGCCAACGCGCCGGGTGTGCCATATGCGGTTTCACGAGTTTTACGAAATTGCTGACGGCAAAGTGGTACAGGTTCAGGCCCTTTGGGACATCCCTGAGGTGATGATGCAAGCGGGTGCCTGGCCCATGGCGCCGTCTTTGGGGCGGGATTGGAATATTCCGGGGCCTGCAACCAATGATGGGTTGGGTCCGCATGACGGGGCCAAAAGCCAAGCATCCAAAGATTTAATCGTTGAGATGCTGATCACCATGAAAAAGCATCCAGCCGAAGGCGGACCAGAGAAAATGGAATTGCCACGGTTCTGGCATGAAAAGATGAACTGGTATGGGCCCGCAGGCATTGGAACAGGGCGCGGGATCGAAGGGTTCCGAAAGATCCACCAAATTCCATTTCTGAATGCTTTGCCTGATCGTGGGCAGTATCCAGATGAAACGACCTATCACTTTATTGGTGAAGGGGATTTTGTGGGCGTCACGGGATGGCCCAATATGATGCAAACGGTCACGGGTGGTGGCTGGATGGGGATCGCCCCACCGAACAAAAAGGTAGGCATGCGATCGCTTGATTTCTGGCGTGTTGAGAACGGGCTGATCCGCGAAAACTGGGTTTTGGTGGATTTGTTGCACATGTATGATCAAATCGGCGTTGATGTGTTTGCGCGGATGCGCGAACTGACCGGACCGGGGAACTGACCATTGGAAAAGCGCGTATCACTGATCACCCTTGGGGTGGATGATTTGGAAGCCTCTGCCGCGTTTTATGCGGCACTTGGGTGGCAGCGGGAAAAAGTCGAAGAAACCGGGATCGTGGTTTTTAACCTGTTGGGGCAGGTGCTGGGCCTTTATCCCAAGGCGGCTTTGGCCAAGGATTTGGGTGTTGAGGTGCCAAGCACAGTCGGATTTTCGGGCATGACCCTTGGATACAATGTGCGCGAAAAGGCGGAAGTTACGCAGATTTACGATGCTGCGGTCGCGGCGGGCGGCAAGGGCCTTAAAGCGCCGCACGATATTTTCTGGGGAGGGCATTCGGCGTTTATTGCCGATTTGGATGGCCATGTTTGGGAAATCGCCCACAATCCGTTTTCGCCCCCGCGCGAAGATGGCACGTTTCAGTGGGGCGGATGAGGACGCCGCGATCTTTCACTGCGTTAGAGGCGCTGGGTCGTGAACGGTTGTCACGCCATTTTGAGATGCGTAATTTCATGACCTCTGAAATTGCCAATATGCATCAGCTGCAGAATTTTCCCAGCGATCCTGATTTGGCTTTGGCGGCGGGGCGCAAGCTGGCGGAACACTGTCTGGACCCTTTGGTTGAAACCTTTGGCCCCATCGACATCAGGTCAGGGTATCGCAGCCCGGGCATGAATCATTTCGGGGCCACCCAAGTAAAGCCACAAAAATGTGCACGCAACGAGGCGAATTATGCCCATCACATTTGGGATGTGCGTGATAAAAAGGGGCGGATGGGCGCCTGTGTTACCGTGGGTATCCCTTGGTTTGCTGCGCAATATAACGAGGGTCGCGATTGGCGGGATTTAGCGTGGTGGTTGTTTGACCATTTGGAGTTTCAGGAAGTCTATTTCTTTCCCAAAAACGCTGCCTTTAACATCACTTGGCGGGAAGGGCATTTGGCGCACCGGATCCTCAGTTATGTTGCGCCCAAGGGGGTTTTGTTCAAACCCGGATTGACCCCTGATGTGGAACGGGCAAGCAAGTATTGCGACTTTCCCAAGTTTCGTGGGATCACCTATCCAACAATTCCAGGAGAAAGCTGATGCTGCCCAAAACACCTTCATTCAAATTGAATGGAAAACGCGCCTTTGTGCCGGGTGGAAGCCGGGGCATCGGATTGGGATGCGCCGTGGCTTTGGCCGAAGCGGGCGCCCATGTGGTGATTGCCGCCCGTTCGGCAGATCAGGTCGCAGAAGCAGTGGACGCAATGCAGGCCGAGGGATTTTCAGTTGAGGGTGTAACCCTTGACGTCACAAACCTCGACGCCGTTCAGGACATTTCTGCGCAGCACAAATTTGACATTCTGTGTAACTCAGCGGGCCTTGCGCGGCATTCGCCCGCGCTGGACGCAACCGTTTCCAACTATGATGCCGTTATGGATATCAACGTCAAAGCGGCCTTTTTCTTGGCAACGGAAGTGGCGCGCAATATTGGGCCTGATGGCGGGTCGATTATGCAAATCAGCAGCCAGATGGGCCATGTGGGTGGCATCGACAGAACCGTTTATTGTGCGACCAAACATGCGGTGGAAGGCATGACCAAAGCCATGGCAATCGAATGGGGTCCAAAGAACATTCGGGTAAACACGATTTGCCCCACGTTCATTCGAACGCCGCTGACGAAAGTGACGTTCGACAATCCAGAACGCCTTGCCTGGATTCAAGAGAAAATCAAACTGCCCCGCGTGGGCGAAATTGAAGACATCATGGGGGCAGTGCAATTTTTGGCCAGCGACGCAAGTGCAATGGTCACGGGCACGTCCCTACTTATTGACGGAGGATGGACAGCAGGATGAAGGGTTTTTCAAACAAGTTTAAGGATTTCCCAGACTACATAATCGGGATCACCAAAGAGATCTGGGAGGATCGTGGCATTGGCCCGGCGTTGGTTGATTATTACCACAAAGACGTGATCGTGCGTATGCCAGCGGCGTTTTCGCGCGGCGAACCTGCGACCACTGCTTCTACCATGTCCACTCTGGTGCAGTTCCCGGATCGGGTGTTATTGGGGCAGGATGTAATATGGTCGGGCACGCCCGAGGAAGGGATGTTGTCATCGCACCGCATCCTCAGCCACGCGACACATTTGGGCGATGGGCCTTTTGGACCGCCGACGGGAAAAAAACTGTCCTACCTTATTTTGGCGGATTGTTATGCCAAAGATAATCAGATCAGCGATGAATGGCTGATCCGCGACAACGGTGCGATTTTTCGTCAATTGGGTGTCGATCCAAAGGATTGGGCTGCCGCGCAATTGGAAGCGAACCCAGATGCATTTGTGATGACACCCGATACGGATGTGGTTGGCCCTTACACCGGACGCGGCAACGATAACGAATGGGGGGCAAAGTTCGCTGATGCGCTGTCCCGCATCATGACCGCAGATTTGACGGTTGTGCAAAATGAATGGGATCGCGCCGTCAGCGTTGATTACGCCGGCGGTGTGCACGGCGATGGCCGCCATGCGGCAGATGCTTTTTGGATGGGTCTGAGGGCATCATTTCCATCTGCGAAGTTTGAGGTGCATCACGTGATTGGGCGCGAAGATGATCTTATGCCACCTCGGGCCGCTGTTCGCTGGTCTTTGACAGGCAAACATGATGGTTGGGGGGCATTTGGGCGTCCGACCGGGGCTGACGTTCACGTCATGGGCATTTCGCATGCGGAATATGGGCCTTGGGGTCTGCGCCGGGAATGCACACTTTACGACGAAGGGGCGATTTGGCTTCAAATATTGAAGCATTCAGGTTGATCCTTTCAACTTGCGGTGATGTGTGTGCCTGAAACCACACCATCTTGGGTTTGTGCACCAAGGTGGTGTGTTGCGGAATTCGGCGTTGACCGAAGCCGTGTGTTTTGTGCAAATGAACACATGACGTAGATTGTGACCGGTGCGGGGTCAGACCAAACCCCACCGGTTATAGGGGGGGACTATGATCAAAAACATCAGTCGTATTTTGGCTTTTTCTACACTTTTGGCGGGTGGCCAAGTGGCTGCACAAACTTGTGGCGGTACATATACCATTCAGCCAGGTGACAGTTTGTCCGGCATTGTCGATGATTTGTACAAAGACATCAAACTTTGGACGCGGGTGTATCAAGCGAATTCCAACACCATTGGTGAAAACCCAAATCGCATCCGCGTGGGGCAAAAACTGAATATGCCTTGTATTGATGGTTTGCCAACCGGATTGGAAGGCGGAACAGAGACCGCATCTGCGCCTCGTCCAACCGTTGTGCAATCCGAAACGATCACCACGGCAACCACAGCTGCGGCGACAGGTGCAAATGATGTGTTGAACGTTCGTATCCTGACCGCTGGCGATTATGCGCCCTTCACGCAAAAGGGTATCTTGAACGATGGCATGTTAACAGATGTTGTTCAAAATGCATTTGCCGCGTCCGACGATGTTGACAGCTTTAAAATCCATTGGGTTCAAGATTGGTCCGCCCATCTTGATCCATTATTGACAGAAGCCATGCTTGATGTGGGGTTCCCATGGTTTCGCCCGGATTGCGAAGGGGATCCCACGCAATACCGTTGTGAGAACTTTTTGTTCAGCGATCCCATGTTTGAGATGTTGATCCTCTTGTTCACGCACAAAGACCGCCGTCTTTTGTTTCGCACAGACAACGACATGATTGGCAAAACCCTTTGCCGTCCTGCAGGATATTTCACCCATGATTTCGAAAAGAACGGTCGCAATTGGGTGACGGAAGGCAAGATCACGCTGAAGCAACCCGCCACCATCAAAGAGTGTTTTGAGATGCTGCAAGAGGGAGAGGTGGACGCCGTTGCGTTGAATGAATTCACTGGCCGGACGGTCATGAAAGATCTGAATTTGTCAGACACAGTTGAAATCGTTCAATCCCGCCCGTTGTCAATCGAAGGTTTGCATGTGTTGGTGCATAAAACGCACCCCCGCGCGCAAGAGATGTTGGATGCTGCCAATGCCGGACTTCGCAACATCAAAGACAATGGCACATACCAGCGGATTATTGATGAACACATGACCTTGATCTGGGAAGCTTTCTAAGATGTTGGGCGGGACGATTAGAAAGCTTTTCGTCTCACTTTCCTTGATGCTTCCGGGGGCTGCCTTTGCGCAGGATTGCGGCGAAGTCATCCACACAGTTCAGGAAGGTGAGACCATCTTCACAATATCTGAGACCTATTATGGGTCTCAGGTGCGTTGGTCGTTGATTTTTTATGGTAACCAACAACAACTTGGTACCGGTGGTTTTGATGTTAAACCGGGAACCAAGCTGAATATTCCCTGTCAACCTGGCATGACAATTCCCGAACCTGATGCACGTCCGCTTGAACAAGATGACGCCGCCATGCGCATCCTGACAGGTGGAAATTTCGCGCCATTCACCGACCGCAATTGGTTGGGGGATGGGATGATCACGGAATTGGTGAATGCCGCCATGGAGGTGACGCCAGATCCGGTGACATATTCCATCACATGGGAGGATGATTGGTCCAAGCACCTGTTCCCGATGTTGGATTCCAAAGAGTTCGACATGGGCTTTCCGTGGTACAAACCAAATTGCGAAGAAAACCGTGATCACGATCGGTGCAAGAATTTCCACTTCAGCGACCCGATTTTGGAATTGTTGAACCTTCTGTTTGTTAAGGAAGGATCAAATTTTACGTTTGAAACCGATGAAGATGCCCATGGACGCCGGTTATGCCGGCCCGCTGGATATTTTACTTTTGATATGGAACGGTCCGATCGTCAGTGGCTTACCAACAACTTGATCGAACTTGAACAGCCTGCCACGCCGGCAGAATGCTTTGAACTTCTGATGGAAGGTCAGGTGGATGCCGTTGCCTTGAACGAATTCACGGGTCGCGCCACCTTGAGCGGGTTGGGATTGGGGGACGAGGTTGCCCCATTAGCACGACCGCTGTCAGTTCAAGGCTTGCACGTGATCATATCAAAGCGGCATTGGCGAGGGACATCCCATTTGTACAGGATCAATGCCGGATTGCGCGCTTTGAAAGAAAGCAATCGGTATGGACAAATTATTTCGCGCCATCTGGGCCAATTTAATTCTGAATTTAGATAGGACCAAATGAAGGTGCCGCCAGGGCACTAATTTGCCCTGCGAATGCTTTTGCATATTGTCCCGACGTTTTGGTGCGATAGAAAGATCAGGAAAGGACGTTTTCATGATTAAAACATCGCACGTCGGGTCATTGCCCCGTACCAAAAAAACGGTTGATTTCATTTTTGCCCGGGAAAATGAGCAACCCTTTGATCAGTCAGAATTTGACGCTGAAATGGCAACAGCATGTGCCGAGACGGTGCGACGCCAAGTCGAGGCTGGAATTGACATCGTATCGGATGGTGAAACGTCCAAGATATCCTATGCGACCTATGTGAAAGATCGATATACCGGTTTCGCAGGTGACAGCCCCAGAAACGCACCAGCCGATTTGAAACTGTTTCCAACTTTCTTGGAACGTTTGGCAGATGATGGGGGTACGCCAACCTATGCGCGTCCGATGTGTGTGGGTGAAGTTAAATCCAAAGGCCAAGATGAGCTGTTAAAAGACATCGAAAATCTGAAGGCGGGAATGGCCGCACATGGCGCGCCAGAGGGGTTCATGAATGCCGCATCACCCGGTGTGATTTCGTTGTTCTTGCAAAACGATTTTTATGCCACGCGGGATGAATATTTGGCGGCCTTGGCAGATGCAATGCGCGAAGAATATCGCACCATCGTGGACAGTGGTCTGTACCTACAACTGGATTGCCCGGATTTGGCTTTGTCACGTCACATGTTGTTCAACGACCTAAGCGATGATGAATTCCTCAAAATCGCGGGCAGCCATGTTGAAGCCTTGAACCACGCGTTGGATGGCATCGATCCATCCCGTGTCCGCGTGCACATTTGTTGGGGCAATTATGAAGGCCCCCATGTTTGCGACATCGATATGGATAAAGTGTTTTCCACTTTCATGTCCGTGGGGGCGTCACAGTTGTTGTTTGAAACCTCCAACCCCAGACACGCCCACGAATGGACGGTGTTTCGGGATCGTGCAAGTGAAATCCCAGACAACAAAGTATTGGTTCCCGGTGTCGTGGACAGTACGACGAATTTTGTCGAACATCCCGAATTGGTGGCAGAACGTATTGCGAAGTTTACCAATATCGTTGGTTCAGATCGGGTGATTGCCGGATCAGACTGCGGGTTTGGTACATTTGCGGGTTTTGGTGCCGTTGATCCCGAAATCGCCTATGCAAAATTAGGGGCATTGTCGGAAGGGGCAAAGCTGGCATCCGAGAGGGTTTAATGTCACGCACGCCGGTTGTTTGCCTTCCAGGCCTGATGCAGGATGCACGGGCCTTTGCGCCACAAATTGATGCGCTTTCCGCGACCTGTGCCGTTATGGTGGCGCCAACCCACCTGGACGATACCGTCGAAGAGATTGCCGCATCCGTTTTGAATGCGGCACCGCCTGAATTCACGCTTTTGGGCACATCGCTTGGGGGCGCAGTCGCGCTAGAGGTGGCGCGTGCAGCACCAGAGCGGGTGAAGGGTTTGTGCCTGATCAGCACAGCGGCCATGTCGGAAACCCCTGATATGGTGGCCAATCGTGATCTACAAATGGCCAGCGTGCGGGGTGGGCGGTTTGACGATGTGATGACAGAAGCCCTGTCTTTGACGGGACTGGCCGATAATCCTTTTCGGCTTGAAATCGCCGGCATCGCACGTGATATGGCCGCCACCCTTGGGGCAGAGGTATTTGTGCGTCAATCCACCGCCATGCAGCGAAGGCGAGACCAGCAGAGTATTCTTCGTAAAATCACCATGCCCACGTTGATTTTATGCGGTGAAGGGGATCAGCAATACAGTGTTAAGCGTCATCAATTCATGGCCGAGATGATCCCGCGTGCGCGATTTGAAGTTGTCGATTTGGCATCGCATTTGGTGATGCTGGAACAGCCCGGTACCGTGAATGAAATATTAAGAGATTGGCTGCCTTAAGACGCGTGTTTGCGCATGAAATTCAAAACGCAGGGGCGAATGTTGTTGCGCCAACCGCGCCCCGCAAAAATTCCGTAATGCCCTGCACCTGGTTCAACGTGCAGTCCTTTTTTGTCGTCTGACAAACCATCCAAAAGACCCAACGCCGCCGAGCATTGACCGGGGGCTGAAATATCATCCCGTTCACCTTCGATGATATTTACGGCCACATCTGTGATTTTGGAAAGGTTGACTGCTGTGCCGCACAGCTGAAAAATATTTTGTGCGATTTCCCGCTTTTTAAAAATGCGATCCACCGTCGACAAATAGAATTCTGCAGGCATGTCCATGACAGCTAGATATTCGTCATAGAATTTGTTGTGCCGATCATCTTCGTGGGCTTCGCCTTGGGCCACGCGCATGATTTGATCGGTGAAGGCTTTGCCATGCGTTTCCGCATTCATCGCCATAAAGGCCGCCAGTTGCAAAAGGCCGGGATAAACTTTGCGACCCACCCCTGTATATTTAAAGCCAACTTGTTGGATCATCGTTTCTTTCAGGGCACCCATGGTGGCGTGATTGCCAAAATCAGTCACATCTGTTGGCGCCGCGGCGGGATCAACCGGACCGCCCATCAGGGTTAGTGTTGCGGGCTGGTCTTTGGGTTGATGTTCAGCCAACCAAGCAGTGGCCGCCAGTGCCAAAGGCACAGGTTGGCACACGGCCACAACATGTGTGTCAGGCCCAAGGTGGCAGATATAATCGATTAGATGTTGGGTGTAATCTTCGATATCGAAGCTGCCTTCGCTGACGGGAATGTCGCGGGCGTTGTGCCAATCGGTGATATAGACTTCGCAATCTGGTAACAAACTGGCCACCGTTGCGCGCAGCAACGTCGCGTAATGGCCAGACATTGGGGCGATCAACATCACCTTTAAATCTGGTTTTCGTCGCCCGATCACGTCGAACTTCAGAAGATCGCAAAAAGGGCCTTCCAATTCTTTTTCGATGACCACTTCATGTTCATTTCCATCATCGGTCACAAGGCTTTCAAGATGCCAATCGGGCCGTGTGATCATGCGATGAAATGTACGTTCTGTCACCTCACCCCATGCGGCCATCCATTGAAATGCGGGGTTGGGCAACATGGATGTGGCGGGATAAGACGCCATTGCCTGTGCGGTTGCCCCCCACCATTGGTTCGTTGTCCGCACCGTTTCCATAAAATCATAGGTGGCCATGAATCGCATTGCAGGGTCCTTTCAACGCATAACAGCTTTGCAATTGCCGCGGTTGCGCTTCTTTCGCGTTGCTTTATGCTGCAACTGCAAAGTAAGGCGGGTACGATCCTATGACAAGTGAATTTAATTCACCCGACATTGATCGCGAAAAATTGCAGGCGAATCTTGAACGGATGGATGCGCTGACCAAACGCCTGACTGCTGCGTTGTCTCAAAAGCGGGCGGTTAACCCGTCGCTTGAATCGCCCGGCCAAGATTTGTTTGTGAAGGCGGCAACTGCGTTTGCCAATGATGTTTTGGCCAATCCTGCCAAAATCATGGAACAACAAATGGGGTTTTGGAGCGCGTCTTTGAAAAACCTGTTGGATGAAGAAGATGCGCGCGAAACGGGTGATAGGCGGTTTCAAAATCCGCTTTGGTCAACCCATCCATTTTTTAAATACGTAAAAAATCAGTATCTTTTGAATGCACAAATGTTGCGTTCCATGTCAGCAAACGTTCCAGGTTTGTCAGTACAAGATCAGGGGCGGCTGGATTATTTCACGGGCCAATTGATTGATGCCCTAAGCCCCACCAATTTTTTGAACACGAACCCAGAGGCGTTGGAGCAAGCGGTCGCCACCAATGGTGAAAGCTTGGTTCAAGGATTGGAAAATCTTGTACGGGATCTTGAGGCAAATCAGGGTGACCTCTTGGTAACTTTGTCCGATCCCAGTGCATTTGAACTGGGGCGCGACTTGGCCACGACAAAAGGTGAGGTTGTCTTCAGGTCGCGTATGTTTGAATTGATCCAATACGCACCAACCACAGAAACGGTTGCGCAAACGCCAATCGTTTTTTTCCCGCCGTGGATCAACAAATACTATATCCTTGATCTAACTTCCCAAAATAGCTTGATCAAATGGCTGGTCGATCAGGGGCAAACTGTGTTTGTGGTCAGCTGGATTAACCCAGATCCCAGTTTCGCGGACGTGGGCATCGATGAATATGTGACCGAAGGCTATCTTGAAGCGATCGAACAGGTGAAGAAAATCTGCGATGTGTCGCAAGTCAATACCGTTGGATATTGTATTGCCGGCACCACATTGGCACTTGTCTTAGCGCTTTTATCTCAGCGCGGGGATGACAGCATCCGTTCCGCCAGTTTTTTCACAACGCTGACTGATTTTAGCGATCAAGGTGAATTTATCGGGTTCCTGAGCGATGATTTTGTAGATGGTATCGAAGCCCAATGTCAGAAAGATGGGATATTGGATCGATATTACACAGCCCGCACATTTTCGTATTTGCGGGCAAACGACCTGATCTATGGGCCGGCCATCAAAGCTTATATGATGGGCAAAGCCCCGCCAAAGTTCGATCTGTTGCATTGGAACGGTGATGGAACGCATCTGCCCGGAAAGATGGCTGTCGAATATTTGCGTGGGCTGTGCCAGCAAAACAAATTTGCGACAGGTGGATTTGAAATCGCAGGCGTAAAAGTTTCATTGTCAGATGTGGAACACCCGATCTGTGCGATTGCGTGTGAAACGGATCATATCGCGCCGTGGAAGAACAGCTTCGACGGTATGCGCCAAATGGGGAGCCGTGATCGCACTTTTTTGGTGGCCCAATCAGGGCACGTGGCAGGGATCATTAATCCACCTTCCAAAAAGAAATATGGGTTTTACAACAACGTCGATTTGTCAAAACCCGCAGATGAAGCCCTGAAAGATGCGGAATTTGTGGCAGAGTCCTGGTGGGGGCGGTGGGAAGCGTGGCTCAATCAGTTTTCTGACACGCAGGTTCCCGCACGTGCACCCAAAAACGGCTTATGCGCCGCACCGGGGACCTACGTTCTAAAATAAATTTGCTGCAGTGCAGAAAAATACTTGCAATGCTGCGATGCAGCATATATATCATTTTGCAGACGCAGAAAGCACCTGTTTAGGAATAATCACATGGCACAAACACCAGACTTCACAGCAATGTTCAAAGACATGTTCGCCACATTGCCAATGGACACCAAAGCCTTCGAAGCAAGCGTTAAAGAAACTGCTGCTTTGGGCGAAAAATTCAGCGCCGTTGCATTGGACGCCGCTGCAAAATCAACTGATCTGTCAACAAAATGGGCCAAAGGCACATTGGACAAAATGACAGACCTGTCCAAAGCTAAAACTGATCCTGCTGACGTATCAAAGGCAGTGACCGATTTTGCATCAGCTTCTGCAGAATCAGCAGCAGAGCATATGGCCGCCTTCGCTGAGATCGCGAAGAAAGTTCAGCTTGATACAGTTGAATTGATGTTGGCTGCCGGCAAAGACATCTCTGATGACGCAACTGCAGCTGTTAAAAAAGCGACAGACGAAGTTACGAAAGCTGCGAAAAAAGCCGCTGCTTAATAATTTTAGAATTACGTAATCTTTTATCCTCCCTAAAGATTACATGACTTGGGCGGGCCTTGCGGTCCGCCCTTTCTTTTTTCGGCAACGCGGCGTAGCCTGCTGCAACGCCGCAAAAGAATCGCGGAAAGGGGGGAATATGTCAGAACCGCTTTTGATCAAACGGTATGCCAGCCGTCGTTTATACAACACAGAAACAAGCGATTACGTCACTTTGGAAGATATCGCAGGGTTCATCCGCGACGGGCGCGATGTGAAAATCGTTGACCTTAAATCTGGGGATGATCTGACGCGTCAGTTTCTGCTGCAAATCATTGCGGAACATGAAAGCAAAGGTGAAAATGTTTTACCGATTTCCGTTTTGACAGATCTTGTGCGCACCTATTCAACGCAAGCCACATCTGTTGTTCCGGATTTCTTAGCCTCAAGCTTTGAAATGCTGCGAGAGGGGCAATCAAAGATGATGGAAAACATGAACGCCGTTTCGCCTATGTCAAACATGCCGGGGTTTGAGGCGATGAAAGCGGGGCAAGAGGCATTCATGAAAGCCATGACCGGGGGAATGGCAGCTTGGTCCCAAGACACCCCAGCAGCGTCAGAGCCCACCAAATCAGAAGACAAAGAGGATTTGGATGAAATCAAACGACAGCTTGCGGAAATGCAAGAAAAGCTGTCCAAAATGTAAGCTGGGCAAAGGACGTCAGGCAAAATCATGAGCGCGGAAAAAAGATGGTCTTACCTGTATGACCTTGTGCCGGAATCCGGTCTTGTGACGGTGATCGATATTGGCGCAAACCCGATCAACCCAGCCCCGTATCAAGCCTTGTTGGATGCGCAGCTTTGCAATGTATATGGATTTGAACCGAACAAAGATGCTTTCGATAAACTGAAGGCACAGGCATCACCATGTGAAGAATATTTCAATGTCGCCGTTGGCCCAAAGGGAAAGCGCACCTTAAACCTTTACCCAGCTTCTGGGTTTTCGTCATTGTTTCCATTGGATGAAACGGCCTTGAACCATTTGGGAAAATTTCAAGGACAGTTGGGCAAAGAAACGCCCGTTGAAATTGATCTTGTTCCATTGGATCAGGTGAAGAATTTGCCGGATGCGGATTTGCTTAAAATTGATGTTCAAGGCGCAGAGCTGGAGATTATCAAATCTGGTCGAAAGAGGTTGAAAAACGTCTGTGCCATGATTGTAGAGACGCGCATTTACCCCATCTATACCGGCGAACCCACATGGCAGATGTTGGACGCGCATTTGCAAAAGATGGGCTTGGCGGTGCACAAATTTCTGTCACAGGCGAGTTTTGCGTTCGGCAATTCGTTGGACTTACCCGTTCGAATGCCACAAATGCAAAGCCAGCTTTTGGATGGGGATGTGGTTTATATTCCAGATCACAAAGGGTTCGAAGCGGCCAGCGATGAAAAGTTGCTGAAACAAGCGGTGTTGGCTGATGCTGTTTACAACAGTTTTGATGTGACGTTGAAATGTTTGGAAACTCTGCACCATCGCGGCAAGGTTAGTCGCGATCAAATCTTGCAGTATTGTCAATTGTTGCCGGGGTATTTGCAGCGGAAGTAAAATCAGGGCGCATATGCGCCCTGACCTGAATTTTTTAAGCCACCTCTGAAAAAACCGATTTAAGGGCATTCTCCAGTTTGCTGAACATCTCATCCAATTGGGTGGGGGTGATGATAAATGGCGGGCACAAAACAATGGATTGCCCCAATGGGCGACAAATCAGCCCATGATCGGTGCACGCATTTGCAATTCGTTCGCTCACCGAAAGCGATCCATCAAAAGGTGTCTTTGTCGCTTTGTCTTTGACGGCTTCTAATGCGCCCATCAAACCTTTCCCGCGCACCTCGCCGATGTTTGCCATCTCGCCAAGGCGAGCCATCCCTTCGTTGAACAAGGGGGTAACCGCATTGGCGTTTTCCAAAACACCTTCGTTTAAAATCACATCAATGGCTTTCAAAGCGATGGCACATCCCACAGGGTGGCCCGAAGCGGTGAACCCATGCGGGAATTCTTCAATGGCCTCAGATGCCTTTTGCAAACGATCTGTCAAAGCAGGCCCCAATATCACGGCCCCCATCGGGAAATACCCGGCAGTAAGGCATTTGGAACTAATGATTGCGTCGGGCATAAAGTCATAGGTTTGGCATCCCCAAACTTCACCCGTTCGACCAAAACCACAAATCACTTCGTCGGAAATTAAGGGAATCCCATGTTTCTGTAAGATTGGTTGTATCGCTTGGAAGTATCCCTCTGATGGGGGGATAACACCACCCGCACCCATCACAGGTTCCGCAAAGAAACCAGCGATCGTTTCGGCCCCTTCACGGGCAATCATGTCTTCCAATTCTTGGGCCATGCGTTGGGTGAATTCAGCTTCTGTTTCACCTTCTTTGCCTTCGCGCCAATAGTGAGGGCAGGTCAAATGCAAGAATTCTGGCAGGGGCAAACCAAACACAGAATTATAAGGCTTGCCGGTCATCGATGCTGAAACGGCGGTAACCCCGTGATATGCATTTTTGCGGGTGATAATTTTACGGCGTTGTGGGTTGCCTTCAGCCCCATGCAGGAACCACAGCATTTTGACCATGGTATCATTCGCCTCGGACCCTGAATTTGTATAAAACACTTTGCCGTCTTCAAACGGTGACACCTCAACCAGTTTTTCTGACAACATAACGGTTTGATCCGCCATCCGCCCAAAGAAGGCATGATATCCTGGGAAACGGTCGTATTGGGCTTTGGCAGCTTCGGCCAAGCCGGGATGATCAAATCCCGCCACCATGTTCCAAAGGCCCGAATTGGCATCCAAATATTCGCGTCCATGCACGTCAAAAACATAAGGGCCTTTGCCATGGGTCAGGATCACGGCGCCTCGATCTTCGATCGTGGGCAGATCAGTAAAGCCATAAAAAGAATGCGCATCTGCGCGCGATTCCCATGAGTTTGGGGAATTGTCGTTCATTTTCGTATCTCCGTGCCCAAACAAGATTTTAGTTGTTGTTGGGCGTCATTGTGAACACATTTTAAAAGTAGGTCAGATACGACAGAAAGATGGCGGGGCCGCAGCCCAAGCCCAAGTGCCGTTTCCGGTGCAAAAATGTGTTCCAACTTTGATCATGGGAAAATTCTAAAGCGGCCATGCACAAATGCAAATACTTACTCATAAATCCAAATCGGATTTATCATATCGATGACGACCGGTCTTTGTAGGAAGGCTGCGTTTTTTAGCCCAGACTTTGCGAACTTCATCCATAGATGCGTTTGGGTTATCCGCCAAAAAATCGCGCGTATATTGATTGAACTGGTTGTGGTCTTGGATATCGGTCTTGAAATTAGGATCAGAAGATTTCACCTTTTGCGCGCGAAATTCATCTATGGCATCCCCTAAGGTTTTACCGACATTCGCCTTCATCCAATCCATGAAGGCGATGTTGAATTTGAACTTTGGATCTGCCTCTGCTTGAAAAAATCGACGCACATTTTGCGAATTTTTGTAGTTGTCTGTGATCACGGTGTCGCGTGTCAAAGCTGCGCTGTGCCAATCAAATTTTGATGTTTGTTTCACAACAACATCGTTTGGGCAGGTTTTTTCACCGGTATCCAAGAAATGAGCAATGCGATCCAAGATCAAAAATTTCCCACCTGATTTTTTCAGGCCGTGAAACCTTGCACAATCGATCAATTCTGCTTTCGTCCAATACCAACAGCGTAAGTCAGCCCCAGACTTAACTGTTGTAATTTCTGGACGCGTTTCCATAGCTTACACTCCAAGTTTGTCTCGCAATGAAAACCACGTCATGGCCAAGGTCATAATTGGTGCGCGGAATAATGGCCCACCGGGAAACGCGGGGATTGGTAGGGTTGACAGAACATCAAACCGTTCTTCCTGACCAGCGATCGTTTCAGCAAGAACTTTCCCTGCGAATGTGGCCATTGCAACGCCATGTCCGGAATATCCGGCGGCAGTTAATTGTTGCGTACCCACGCGGGCAAACAAAGGCAGGCGGCTGGGGCTTATGCCCAAAGTGCCCCCCCATGCATGGGTTAATTCCACATCGCGAAGTTGCGGAAACAATTTTAACATTGGGCGCCGCACCTTTTTGAAAATGTTGGATGGGAATTTTGCCCCATAACTTTCACCACCGCCAAAAATCAAGCGGTTGTCGTGTGACAAGCGATAGTAGTTCAACACAAATTTATTGTCGGCGACGGCAACGTTTTTCGCCAAAACTTGCTCTGGGTTTTCAAGTGGGGCGGTGGCGACGATGAAGTTGTTGATGGGCATCACGCGCTTTGCCTGTGCCTTGTTCAGACGGCTGTGATATCCATTGGTGGCATGAACCACCCAATCGGCTTTCACCTGACCACGGTCGGTTCGAATAATGTTCGGGCTTCCGTCTGCAATGTGATGCACAGGGCTGACTTCGTGAATAACAACGCCGGCGGCTTCCGCGGCCTGTGCAAGGCCGACGGCATATCGCAAGGGGTGCAAGTGACCAGCACCCCAATCAATTACCCCGCCAACGTATTTATTTGTCTTAATCACCTCGGCAAGTTCTGGCCCTTCCAGAGTGTCAATCTGATGATATCCGTATGTGTTGGCTAAATGCTCTGCCTCTGCGAAGCTGTGCGCAAGATCGCGTTTGGAAAAATCGGCATGTGCAACTCCCGGTGCAAAACCCGCGCCTGGTGCGTGGGCGGCCGCCAATTTTCGTGTCAGCGCTTTTGCAGATTCCGTCATCGACCACAGGCGGAACGCTGCCTCGCTTCCCATTCGTTTTTCAAGTTCTGATTGTGGTTTGTTCAATCCGGTTCCGACCTGACCACCGTTACGGCCCGATGCGCCAAAACCGGCGCGATGTGCCTCAAGCACAACTACGTTATAACCACGATTGGCCAAATGCAGCGCTGTCGACAATCCGGTAAAACCAGCCCCGATGACACAGACATCACATTCCACACGCCCCTTC
Source organism: Planktomarina sp. (assembly GCA_020630015.1). Lineage (GTDB taxonomy): Bacteria > Pseudomonadota > Alphaproteobacteria > Rhodobacterales > Rhodobacteraceae > Planktomarina. The sequence goes on from JAHDCF010000011.1 coordinate 53,404, forward strand.
AGCCAAGGCCGCGGTTGATCCACGTCGGTGGAAGCGACATACCAGCTTTCAGGGTATCGACCGCGTTCGTCATTTGCATAAAGAAAACTCATAAATTCCGCGAAATCCCATTATGACGGAGTGGAACAACCGTTTCACAGCTGTGCAACAGGGGCAAGCATCCATCGGATTTCTCAACGCTGTTTTCGGTGTGGTCGTTTCAGCCCTGCCACAATTCCGTTTGGGGGTGGAATTGCGACCATGCAAACCAAAATGCCTGATGACTGCCAACGTCATTCCCGTTTTGATCAACCGCTTTGATGCCGCCCGCGTCTAACACCAGATGAATGTTTTCAAACGAAAGAGTTTCGCCGGCTTGCAATGCGATCAAGGCTTTGCCCCGTGGAAATGCAATTGCAGTGCCAGAAGGGGTGACAAGGCCGATAATATCTTCATGAACCGGCAGTCGGGGGTCAACGTTACCGACCGGAAAAATCGGACCATCCGCATCGCGGTTGTTGCGAAAATCAAAGTCACGTCCAAGGGCAAGTGCCTCAACCAAAACGGTTGTGTTCGGATGCTCCGCTTTCCATTCCGCCCATGTTGTTGTGATGACATTTGCTTGTTTCAGTTGCAGCCCTTTTTCGAACAGGGGCCCGGTAACGGCCTTTCCAAGAAAGGTATCAAAGACCGAACCGCTGGTGATATCATACATAACCTTGTTTGATCGGATCAAAAGACCGGACGTTCGCAAGACTGGGCGTTCTATATCTTCGGGCAATCCATCTGTGAAAAATGCCTGCGCTGAACCGCACAATGTACAATATGGGATGCCCAAATCGCGCCCCCCCAAAGTGTCGTTCACCATTTCACGCACCTCCATGATGCGGCGGGGATAGGCGCGGGCCTCACCGTTTACCACAACGCCGAAAACGACGGCATCTTCAGACAACCAAACGGCATCGTTTGCGGAGGTAACTTCGGGGTTGTCGGCCGCAGGAATACAATTGCAGGGATCATCGGTTGTGTCGTAGGGGCGGTTGTCAATCAAAACTCCACCCCAAGATACGTGCCTCCAATCAACATCGCCATCGACAAATATGTGATCCCAACCTGAGACAAGGCCTGTAAAAATCGCCCGCTTATACGTCAAATATTCGGGTGGCGCGGGGATGTCCCAAGCCATCAGATGATCCGTGACGCCCCCCCAATGGGCTTGTTTCCCAAGATCCTTACCCAACAATTCTGCAGCGGCGCCCGCCAACGTGTCATTTAATGTGCCATTTGTGACAAAACGCAAAAGATCACTGATGACCCACGCCATACGCGGATCATTGGAGGCGGCAAGAGTTTGCAATGCCGCTTCTTGATCCGGACCCCATTTGGGGTCTGCGGCTACATCCAAAATGGCGGTTTTCAAAGCAGATTTGATGTTGTCTGCGACGGGGCCTTGGGGCACCAAAGGCGGTTTGCCAAACGCGTCGATGACATATTGGGGAAGCTCTCTTTTTTCGTCTGCATGCGCAGGATGAACCACCTGCAACAGCAGTCCTAAAACAACTGTCAAAATCAAGCGCATGTTGTGAAGAGTTTTGATCGCCATTTGCCGCCAAATCCTTTGAACGTTTTGGGCGATCTTAAGGGTGCGCTTGATATTTACCAAATAAAGGATGCTCACACTGCAAAACGATATTGTGAGTTCAAGCTTTGGTTGAAGAAGGAATGGTCGGTTCACACGTTCAGCAATAAATGCTCTCTTTCCCATGGGCTGATGACTTGAAGAAATTCGCTGTATTCAGTGCGTTTCACAATCGAATAGACTCGAGCAAATTCCGGGTGAAGCACCTTATGCAAACGTTCGGCCCCGTCGAATAAATCAAGGGCACTGAAAACATCACGCGGAATATCTTCTTCCCCGTCATAGGCATCCCCTTTGTATTGTTTGTCCGGGCGTTCTTGATCTTCCAATCCAAGATAACAACAAGCCAAAGAGGCCGCGATCCCGAGATATGGATTGCAATCCATGCCTGCCAATCGGTTTTCAACACGGCGGGCCACCGGTTCAGACAACGGAATGCGAATTCCGGTTGTGCGATTGTCACGGGCCCATTCCAAATTAATCGGGGCCGCATGATCCTTCACATATCGTCTGTAACTGTTCACATATGGCGCCAGCAATGCAATGGCAGATGGAAGATGCGTCTGCATTCCAGCAATCACGTGGTAAAACGCATCCGTTTCACCACCTTGTGGACCCACAAAGATATTGTTGCCTTCTTCATCCAAAAACGAATGGTGAATGTGCATCGCACTGCCTGGTTCATCGGCGATTGGTTTGGCCATAAAGGTTGCAAAACAATCGTGTTTAAGTGCGGCTTCTCGGATCAAGCGTTTAAAATAGAAAACCTCATCCGCCAGTTTCACAGGATCGCCATGACGCAGGTTAATCTCAACCTGACCGGCACCCCCTTCTTGGGTAATGCCGTCGATTTCGAAGCCTTGGGCTTCGGCAAAATCGTAAATGTCGTCGATCACGGGTCCGTATTCATCAACCGCTGACATAGAATATGCCTGACGCGCAGCGGCAGGGCGGCCCGACCGCCCCAGCATCGGTTCAATCGGATGGGCCGGATCTAAATTGCGTGCCACCAAAAAGAATTCCATTTCAGGCGCAACAATCGGGGTCAGACCCTTCTTTTCGAAAAGCCCGACCACACGTTTTAAAACGTTGCGGGGGGCCATTGGAACGGGGGTGCCATCTCTTTGCATGGCGTCGTGGATAACTTGCAAAGTCCAGTCGCCAGTCCACGGAGCGGCTGTTGCGGTGGCATAATCCGGAACAAGGGTCATATCCGGTTCAATCCACCCCTCTGGACCGGCGGCTTCGGCCCAGGCGCCGGTAAGCGTCTGCATATAAATCGAATTCGGAAGATAGAACGACGATTGCTTTGCAAATTTGCTGGCTGGAACGGCTTTGCCGCGGGCCACACCAGGAAGATCAGCAATGATGCATTCCACCTCATCCAAGGTTTTGCCATCCAGATAGGCACGCGCAGCATCTGGAACCTGCTTTAGCCAATTCATATTGCCACCTCAAATGTGCCTTTCAAAAATGCCGCCATATCCTGTGCAATACTCTGTGCATCGGTTGCGGCATTTTTTTGGGCCAATGCGCGATCCATCAAATCATCTGGGTAATCTGCCGTTCCCCGTCGATTTGAAACCAGTTCCGATACCACCGTACCGCCAAATTCGGGGTGCGCTTGGATCGTCAGTGCGCGATCACCATAAAGCAATGCCGCGTTGGCACAAAAATCGTTCGAGGCCAAAACTTTTGCGCCTTTGGGTGCTTGCAATACTTGGTCTTGGTGCCAGGCGTTCAGATGCGTTGTTCCCCGATTTGCAAAGTCATAAGTTTGATGACCGACCGCCCAACCACCGTCGAACTTTTGAACGGTTCCACCAAGCGCTTGTGCGATTATTTGATGACCAAAGCAAATGCCAACCATCGGTGATCCACGATCATGAATATCACGGATAAGACTTTCAAGTGGGGGGATGAAGGCATGGTCCTCGTAAACCCCATGTTTTGATCCGGTGATGATCCATCCATCGGCGGAAGAACCATCATCTGGAAAATCCATGTCGACAACATCCCAGGTTTTGAATGTGAACCCGTGCCCATCCAACAAGTCAGCAAACATTTGATCATAGTCGCCTGTTTGTTCCAACAGGCTGTCCAGTGCATGTCCACACTGCAAAATTCCGATCAACATGAGATCCTCTTACAATAGTTTACGAAATCTATCGGCATTCGGTGAACTTGGAAAGATATCTTGATGTTAGACAGCCTCAAGACAGGCCAGTTTGATGTCATGATCAGACATCTGCGAAAGAAGTTTCAATTCTTGTTGTTTGGTCGCGGCCAAGTATTCCAACAATTTTGGCGCGAAGATGCGGTGCAATACGGGATCTGACAGGGCCCCAATCGCTTCAGACCAATTGGTGTGCAGCCCAGCAATGTCCGACGTGATTTCGTAGGCATTGCCTTCAACGGGTTTAGGTGCGCTCAGATTATCTTGAAGGCCAATCAAAGCAGCGCCAAATATGGCTGAAAACATCAAATAGGGATTTATGTCGCCCCCGGCCGCGCGATGTTCAATGCGCGTTGCTGACTTTGGCCCACCAGGCACACGCAAGGATACGGTGCGATTTTCAAATCCCCAACTTGCGGTCGTCGGGGCGTGGGCATTGTCGACAAATCGTTGATAGCTTCCTTGGTGGGGGGCAAAAAACAAGGTTGAGGATCGAAACAAATGCAGACAACCAGCAATGGCAGATTTTAATTTGTTATCATCGCAAAAAATGTTTTCGCCAGATTGATTCAAAACCGAAAAATGGGTGTGCATTCCGCTTCCACTTTCATTGGCGAACGGTTTTGCCAAAAAGGTTGCAGACATGCCATGGGCGTTTGCCGTGCCTTTGATCAGCTCTTTCAAAAGGATCACATCATCGGCGATTTTCATCGCTGGTCCATGTGTCATGGTGATTTCGAACTGACCGACGCCCGCTTCTGATGTGATCACCAAAGGGTCGATCCCCATTTTGGTGGCTGCGGCTTCGACATCGTTGAAAAATGCCTCAAACCCATCCAGTTCCCGCAGGCTGAGGATATCTGTTTGTGCCAAACGCTTACCGGTGCGCGGGTTCCGAGGGGCGGCCAGATTGCCATCTTGTTCCACCAAAAAGAATTCCAGCTCGCACGCTGCAATAACCGTCAAACCATCTTTTTCAAATTTGTCCAAAACAGACGCCAACGCATGGCGTGGATCCCCCTCAAAAGGGGACCCATCATCAAGGTACAAAGAGCAAGGCTGCAATACAGTATCTCGTTCCAACCAAGGCAGGGGCAAAGGCCCACGCCCAGTCGCGCGCAAAACGCCATCTTGGTCACCGGTTTCAAAAACCAAAGGTGAGCCATCGATATCGGCCCCGAAAATGTCTACATTCAACGCCGAAAGCGGCAATCGCACAGCTTTGCCTTCTGATCCGGGGGCAAGCCGTTTGCCCCGAAACTGACCGTTCAAATCCACGGCGGCGATGCGCACAGAAGGCCCCGTCATCGAATAATCTGCGGACGATACCGCAACTTTTTCCGCGCCTCAGGGGCCAGATGTCGGTTCAGATACCGGTTCACAATTCCAAACCCTGCAATGATGACAAGCGTGAGCAAAACGAAATACATGGCCAAGATTGGATACGGAATAAATGGGTTGAACGTTTTGTCGGCAAAATATTGGGCATAATACAATGCGTCGCCTTGTTGCCGCCAAGTGGGAAATCCAGAAAAGAAAACCAACGTGGTGGCGTGAAACAAAAAGATCGCTTCATTGGTATATCCAGGCCACGCCAAACGCATCTGTGTTGGCCAAATAATGCGGCTGAATTTTGCCCAGCCCGACAGGCCGTATGCATCGGCTGCTTCAACCTCACCTTTTGGAACGGATTTGTAAGCACCATAAAAAATTTCTGCTGAATAGGCCGCGGTGTTCAACACAAGTACAACCAAAGCCCCCCATTGTGCGACTGTTAAGAAAGGCAACACGCCCGCCTGTTTCATCCGCAAAAAGATGAAATAGGCCAAAAAGAATTGGATAAACAATGGCGATCCACGGAACACCAAAATAAACAATTCAGCTGGTTTGCGCAGCAATGGGTTGGCACTTGCCTTTCCAAGCGCCATTGCATTGGCGATGAAAAAACCAATCAAAAGGGCCAAAACACCGAAATAGATGTTCCAAATCAGGCCCGATCCAATCAACGTAAATTGTTGGCACAAAGTGAAATCGGTCTTGGGTAACAAACGTTCCCCAATCCCAATTGACCGCAGTCCATAATCGGTAATGGTTTCCCAACAGCTCATGACGCGCCTCCAAGGGTGGCTTGGCCATGGGTCAATCGTTTCATAACGCGATCTAAGAAAACTTCTGAAAATTTGGTGAACGCTAAATAAAATACCAGCAAAAACAAGAAATACCAAATGCGCCAATCACCGTGGGGGTAATCACTGAACTTGGCTTGCTTGGTGCCCCCAAGTTCGCGTGCCCAATATACGATGTCTTCGATGCCCAGCAAAAACAACAGCGGAGTGGCCTTGATCAACACCATCCAAAGATTTGATAAGCCGGGCAGGGCATACACCCACATCTGTGGGACCAAGATACGCCAAAAAGTTTGCCGACCTGTCATCCCATAGGCCCACGCCGTTTCCAACTGGGTTTTGGGAACGGCGCGCATCGCCCCGAACAAGACATTCGCGGCAAATGCCCCAAAGACGATCGCATAAGTTAATATGGCCAAGGCAAATCCATAGATATCATGAAAGATCTGGGGTGACGCGTTCTGCGGGGTTTTTGCCGCATCACAAACGATAAAGTCATTCCCTTGACGAATGGGGTCTGTCCAATCCGGACACACAACTTGATGGCGCAGGAATTCGATGCCTTGATCCAGTGCAATCACAAAGAACAAAAAGAATGCGATATCGGGCACACCGCGCACGGCCGAAATATAGACTTTTCCAATCCAACTGACCGGCCGTATGCGAGACCGTGCCAAAACTGCCCCGCCAAATCCAAATGCCAATGCCGTGGGCGCCGTGATCGCCAGCAACAGGAGTACGACCAAAAAGGACTGATAAAACAGAAAATGCTTTCCTGTCGTCAAATAACACGACAGCCACTTACCCCCGGTCAGGACACTGGGATCTGCACAAAATTCAAACATTCCAAACCCTTTGCGTTCCCACACTCAAACGCTGGGAACGGTGCGGTGTCAACGGTGCAGGGCTTGATGCGGAAACTTCCGGTCATTAAGCCAAAGATATGGGACAAAAAATCATCGTTGTTGGCGGCGGTATCATTGGGGCCTCTATCGCATGGCATCTGCATCATCAGGGGGCAGAGGTCACCGTTCTGGATGCTGGTCATGCAAATGCCACGGATGCGTCTTTTGGTTGGGTCAATGCCAGCTATTTTGCAAATCGCGATCATTATGATCTGCGCTGGGCGGGAATGCGGGCTTGGCGGGATATCCTTCCAGAACTTGGGATCACCCCGGGAGCTGAGGGATGTTTGTGTTGGGATCAGCCCGATGATGTTTTGCAAAGACAACATGATGAATTGTCGGCGCTTGGGTATCCTGTCGATTGGGTATCGGGGAAAAACTTCAGGCAAATGGAACCCAATATCGGTTTGGTTCCCAGCCGGGCACTATATTTTCCCGCTGAAATGGTGATTGATCCTGCGCGTGTTGCGGGGGTTATGTTGCAGGCTGTTCAAGTTTTGCATGGCGTTCAGGTGCGATCAATTCACGATGGCACCACCCTTTATACCACCGCGGGGGTTTTCTCTGCCGACAAAATCGTAATTGCGGCGGGTACAAAAACTGTAGAAATTTTAGCCCCCCTTGGTATTCACATTCCGATGCGCGACAGCCCAACACTTGTGCTGCGCACACAGCCCGTGGATCGTTTGTGCAATCATGTTTTGGCGTCCCCGCTTGGGGATGTTCGGCAAAGATCAGATGGATCTTTTATCATGCCCGCAGACATTCATCATCAAAGCACAGATACCCCCCTGGCTGCACTTAATGTGGAGGATATGCAAAGCAAGGCGATGCAAAGATTGCACACATTGTTGCCGGGGGTGAAGCTGCAAGCGGCGGGAATGACATTGGCCCATCGCCCCATGCCCCAAGACGGGCTGCCCGTTGTGGGATTGGTGCACGAAGACATATATGTTGCTGTGATGCATTCGGGTGTTACGCTTGCTGCGGTGATCGGCTCATACGCGGCGGCTGAGGTTTTGTCTGGCACCACCAATCAAACTCACAATCATCTGATTTCTTTCCGCCCCGAACGATTTGAGGGTGCATAAAAAAGGGGCCCGAAGGCCCCTTTGAATTGATCCCAAAAGATCGATTTAGAACTGTGCGCCAACTTCCCATTTGGCGATCAAAGCGTTCAATGTGCCGTCATCCTTCATGGATTGGATTGCAGAATTGAACTTCTCTTTCAAAGCACCGTCGCTTTCACGAACGCCCATGCCAACACCGCCACCGATCAGTTCTTGCTGAGACAACAGCATCAGGTCTGCGTCACCTTCGGCGATTGGGGCAAGATAGGATTTGTCAGCCAAAACCGCATCTGCCTCACCGTTTTTCACGGCGGCAACGGTTTCTTCTGGTGTCGCGAATTCAACCAAGGTCATGCCTGCATTTGCGATGAATGCGGCTTGAATGGTGTTGGACTGCGCCGCGATTACAGCATTTTTCAAATCAACATCTGCTGACATCGCCATGTAGGCTGATGGGTCAGGCTGGGTGTAATTTTGCGTGAAATCGATTACTTCATCACGTTCTGCTGTGATCGACATGCCAGCGATGATGGTGTCATAGTTTCCGGACACAAGGTTCGGGATGATGGAATCCCATTCGTTTGTGACCCATGTGCAGCTTAGCTTTGCCCGGGTACACAATTCATCGCCCAATTCACGTTCAAACCCATCCACTTCTCCGGCGTCGTTGATGAAGTTGTAAGGAGGGTAAGCACCTTCCGTGCCCATGCGTACGGTTTCCATTGCTGCCATTTCAAATGGAAGGCCGATTTCCCACTTTTCCAACAGCGCATTCAAGCTGCCGTCGGATTTCATGGAACCGATTGCCGCATCGAACTTGGCTTTGAGTTCACCGTCGCTTTCACGAACGCCCATGCCAACACCGCCACCGATCAGCTCTTGCTGGGACAACAGCATCAGGTCTGCATCACCTTCGGCGATGGGGTTCAAATAGGATTTATCAGCCAGAACCGCATCTGCCTCACCGTTTTTCACGGCGGCAACGGTTTCTTCTGGCGTTGCGAATTCAACCAAGGTCATGCCTGCATTTGCGATGAATGCGGCTTGAATGGTGTTGGACTGCGCCGCGATTACAGCATTTTTCAAATCAACATCTGCTGACATCGCCATGTAGGCTGATGGGTCAGGCTGGGTGTAATTTTGCGTGAAATCGATTACTTCATCACGTTCTGCTGTGATCGACATGCCAGCGATGATGGTGTCATAGTTTCCGGACACAAGGTTCGGGATGATGGAATCCCATTCGTTTGTGACCCATTCGCACTTCAGGGCGGCGCGCTTACACAGTTCATCACCAAGCTCGCGTTCGAACCCGTCAACCTCACCAGCGTCGTTGATGAAGTTATACGGAGGGTAGGCACCTTCGGTCCCCATGCGAATGACATCCGCCATTGAAAGGCCTGCGGTCAACGCCAAAGCCGTGGTTGTTAGGATAAGTTTTTTCATCTTTGTTCTCCCTTGAACTCTTAAATTTATCACGCAGCAACGGCTGCCAAAAACTGGCGAAGCCGTGCGGATTTTGGATCGCCAAATAAATCGTGCGGTGATCCCTCTTCTTCAATTTTGCCTTCGTGCAAAAAGACAACGTGATCAGAAACATCGCGTGCCATGGCCATATCATGGGTCACAATCAACATCGTGCGCCCTTCGAAAGCCAAATCTTTGATCACGCGGATCACCTCTTGTTCCAGTTCTGGATCAAGCGCCGAGGTGGGTTCGTCAAACAACAACGCCTTGGGTTCCATCGCCAAGGCACGCGCAATGGCGGCGCGTTGTTGTTGGCCACCTGATAACTGCGCAGGATAGACATCGCATTTGTCGCCAATACCCACCTTTTCCAGCAAAGCACGCGCGCGATCTTCCACAACATATCGGTCTTGCTTCAACACGGTAACGGGTGCTTCCATCACATTTTGCAAGATGGTCATATGTGCCCATAAATTGAACTGCTGAAACACCATGGAAAGGTTGGTTCGCATTTCCACAATCTGTTTTTGATCGGCGGGTTTGCGTTTGCCGCCTTTTCCTGACCAAGAAACCTCTTCTCCTTCGAACAGGATATCGCCGCCTTGCGAGTTTTCCAGAAGGTTGCAACACCGCAGTAACGTGGATTTACCAGAACCCGAAGATCCAATCAGCGATACAACATCACCCCGGTTTGCCTTGATCGAAACACCTTTCAGAACTTCCAAATCGCCATAGGCTTTGTGCAGATCCTTAATTTCGATCACTGGTGTTGTTGTTGCGTCCATAATCCCCCCGGTCGTCGCTCTCAGCGCACCTTGCACCAATTTTACAGCACCGCGCAATGGGCAGCTTGGCTAAGGCTTTGGTGGAACGGGATATTTTAGATAGGTTTCGCTGGGAATTTCGATCAAATCAAAGATGTTCAGATGGGATCTTACTTTTGACCCAACGTCATGTATGGCTGCGCGAATCCCCTTTTTCAGTTCGTTCACCCGATTTGCCTGATTGGTGATAAAGGGCAACGTTGGGGTGGGGCGGGTCCACGTCATAACTTGCAAATCATTAGCCCAAGACGTGTCGCGGCGCAAAAATTTCCAAGTTAAAGCATCCACTGCCGCAACATCCGCTTCGCCTTCAAGAACGGCCTGTACCGATGCAAGATGGCTGCCTGTGATGTCACGGGTTTTTCCGGTTATCCCCTCGGCCCAAGGGGCGCCCCATCCGGATTGGGACAAGGCATCGTTAACGGCCAATCTGAAATCATTGGATGTCAAATCCAACGAGATACCTTTCGAAGCAACCAATGCAGAACGGTAATGCCCCGGTGGACAGTTTTCCAATCTGTTGTCCGGGGTGCCGATCAGGTGGGTCGTCATATGTAGGCTGTGTCGAAACGGTAACCCACAAGTTTGCGACAAAAGCAAATCAGGTGATTTCCAATCGTGCCAAAGATCGTTGGTATTGGATCGATCTGGTAAATCTGGAATATGCTGTCGCAAAGCATCCCAAAAAATGTCGTGTGCTGCCTTATTGGCAGCGGTGTCATACATTGGAAGATGGGCGATCATCCCGCGCGTGCGACTGATTGCCGGGCCAGCGCGCTGTCGCGATCTTTAACCCCCAAAAGACCGGCGATCAAACGCATCAGCGTGCTTTCATCCACATCGCGCGATCCATCGGCCAAAACGATTTTCCAAAGATCGGCCATGACTGACAACCGATCTTCGATTGGAACAGATTGCTTGATGATTTGAGTGTATTTGAAGGTGTCATGGCCAATCGCTTCTGCCTGTTCTGCGGATTGGCGAATTTGGCTGGCGTCATCGATGGAAAGGGCAAAACGATCGACCAAGACTTGGTCAATGCAAGCTGCTTCACTTGCGGAATAGGTATCGTCTGTGCGTGACAATCGCACCATCACGACCGCCATGGCGGTGGGAAAATCGACGTCTGTGTCTTTGGCGGGGGTGGATCCGGACAACCCTGATATAAGCTTTGAAAACATGACAGGTCAGATAGTTAGGCCAAATAGGTCTGACAAGTCAGCGTGTCAGGGATTTGGCCTGCGCCGCAGTGAACCCAAAGATATCAGCAACCTCTGACAATATCTCTTGTTCGTTGCGGTGCTTTAAACCATCTGCCATTAATACAGCCCACAAAGCGCGGAACATCTCTTCCCTCTCGGGTTCATCCAATTCTGTTTTTAAAATATCGCCAAGTTCTGCCGTGCTTGGCATCGCCTCTTCCAGCTTTTCGCATTCGGCCCGAAATTTTGCGGCCTCAACCACATTCAACCCGACACGGTCGGCCAAAACCTGATCGATGCGTTCTAATTCCTCAAACAAATAGGCGCGATCTGCCTTGGCAATGCGAACCATCAAAGCACCAAAGGCGTGGTTGGCATCCGCTTCTGGAACAGGGGTGGTATAGGTTTTGCTTTTTGAAAAAAGCGACAGCAGAGAATCAAACATGGCCATCTAATAATCCTTTACACCAACATCGCCGTGTCTTTGGCCGCCGCTACAAATGATGAAAACAACGGGTGAGGATCAAACGGCTTTGACTTCAGCTCTGGATGGAACTGAACACCAATGAACCACGGATGGTCTGCAATCTCAACAATTTCGGGCAATCGGCCATCCGGTGACATGCCAGAGAAGATCAGACCTTTTTCTTCCAGTTGGTCTTTGAACTTGATGTCCACCTCATATCGATGGCGGTGGCGCTCTTCTATGTCGCAACTTCCATAGACTTCGGCAACTTTGGAGCCTTCTTTCAAAGTCGCATCATAAGCGCCAAGGCGCATGGTGCCGCCTTTATCATCGTCGGCCTTGCGTTGAACTTTGTGATTGCCCTGTACCCACTCTTTCAGGTGATACACCACCGGTGTGAACCGTTTGCCACCCGCTTCGTGATCAAATTCCTCTGACCCGGCGTCTTTTACGTTGATCAGGTTGCGTGCGGCCTCGATCACGGCCATTTGCATGCCCAAGCAAATCCCCAAATAGGGCACTTTGCGTTCCCTGGCGAATTGGGCTGCTTTGATTTTGCCTTCGGTGCCGCGTTCCCCAAATCCACCGGGCACCAAAATTGCATCAAACCCCTCCAAATGTGGGGCAGGGTCTTCTTTTTCGAACAGTTCGGCATCCACCCATTCGATCTGCACTTTCACGCGGTTTGCCATTCCACCGTGGGTCAGCGCTTCTTTGATGGATTTATAGGCATCTTCCAGTTGGGTATATTTGCCCACAATGGCAACTTTGACCGATCCTTCGGGATTGTTCACCCGATCTTGAACATCCAACCATTTATCCAAGGTGGGCTTTGGTGCCGGGTTGATGCCAAATGCATCCAGAACGGCCTGATCCAATCCTTGTTCATGATATGCCAAAGGCGCCTCATAAATCGACTTCAGGTCGTATGCCGCAACAACGGCTTCTTTGCGCACATTACAAAACAGGGCGATTTTTTCGCGTTCTTTGTCCGGGATCGGCTGTTCAGAGCGGCACACCAACACGTCCGGCGCAATCCCAATGGATTGCAGTTCCTTCACACTGTGCTGGGTGGGTTTGGTTTTCAGCTCACCGCTGGCTGCAAGAAACGGAAGCAATGTCAGATGCATGAAAATGCATTGCCCGCGGGGTTTGTCATGACTGAATTGCCGAATGGCCTCGAAAAACGGCAGGCCTTCGATATCGCCAACCGTGCCGCCGATTTCGCACAGCATGAAATCAACTTCTTCGTCGCCGATATTGATGAATTCTTTAATCTCGTTTGTGACGTGCGGAACAACTTGAATGGTTTTGCCAAGGTAATCCCCCCGGCGTTCTTTTTCCAACACATCAGAATAAATGCGCCCAGAACTGACCGAATCTGTTTGCCGGGCAGCAACGCCGGTGAAGCGTTCGTAATGGCCAAGGTCCAAATCTGTTTCAGCACCATCATCTGTCACAAATACTTCGCCGTGTTCAAATGGCGACATGGTGCCGGGGTCCACGTTCAGGTAAGGATCTAATTTACGCAATCGCACAGAAAAACCGCGTGCCTGCAACAAAGCCCCCAACGCGGCAGAGGCCAAGCCCTTGCCAAGTGACGATACAACACCGCCAGTAATGAAAATATAACGCGCCAAGATTGCCCCCGTGACCCAAAATCATGGCCGATCCAAGCGACCGCCACGGGATTAAACCCTTAGTTTAATTCACCCGATTCTACAATCTCTAAGACAAGATAAAGTGGACGAAAGACTAATTGTTTCCAGATGTGGGGTTTATTCCGCCACAGGCAACAACGGTTCATCACCAGTTGTCGGTGGCAGCAAACTGTCACCGGTTGCTTCTGAACCTTCTTGTGCGGCTGGGGCCAAACGATCCAAAACAGAGCTGCCAGATGTGTTGCGCGCCTCGATCACCGTCAAAGTTAGGGATGTGCAGATAAATGCGATGGCTAATATCCAAGTTGCTTTACCCAATGCCGTTGCGGCCGCGCGGCCGGACATCACGCCATTGCCACCACCACCACCGATACCAAGGCCGCCACCTTCGGATCGTTGCAACAACACAATTGCAATCAAGCCAACAGCCAGCAACAGGTGAATGATCAAAACAACGTTCTGCATGGGACTTCCTTCCAGCGATCACCGCTATCTATGCAAGGCTAAACGATTTGCCAAGGACCAAGTTTGCAGTTTCCTCTTGGTTCATATCTGGCTATAGCGCCTAGGGTTTCTGAAATCGGAGTCGCAGTTATGGCCAATGTTGTTGTCGTCGGCACCCAATGGGGGGATGAAGGCAAAGGTAAGATCGTTGACTGGTTATCAGAACGCGCAGATGTGATTGCGCGTTTTCAAGGTGGGCACAACGCTGGCCACACTTTGGTGATCGGTGAAGCAGTCTATAAATTGCACGCATTGCCGTCTGGTGTTGTGCGTGGTGGTAAGCTGTCTGTGATCGGCAATGGGGTTGTTTTGGATCCTTGGCATCTTTTGAATGAAATCGAAACCGTGCGTGCACAGGGTGTCGATATTTCGCCCGACACTTTGATGATTGCAGAAAACACCCCACTGATCCTTCCGTTACATGGCGAACTGGATCGTGGACGTGAGGCACAAACAAGTGTTGCCAAAATCGGCACCACGGGCCGTGGTATTGGCCCGGCATATGAAGACAAGGTTGGCCGCCGCGCCATCCGTGTTGCCGATTTGGCGGACGAAGCGACATTGATTGCACGGGTTGATCGGGCTTTGTTACATCACAATGCCCTTCGTGCCGGTTTGGGAATGGAACCCGTTGATCGGGATGCGCTTATCGCGCAACTGACTGAGATTGCCCCAAAGATTTTGGAATATGCTGCACCTGTGTGGAAGGTGTTGGCGGAAAAACGCAAAGCCGGAAAACGAATTTTGTTCGAAGGGGCGCAAGGGGCGTTGTTGGACATTGATTTCGGCACATATCCGTTTGTGACGTCGTCAAATGTGATTGCGGGGCAAGCTGCGGCTGGAACCGGGATGGGACCAAACGGAATTGATTACGTCTTGGGCATCACCAAAGCGTATACAACGCGCGTTGGCGAAGGCCCTTTCCCAACTGAGCTTGAGGATGACGATGGCCAACGCCTTGGGGAACGGGGTCATGAATTTGGAACGACAACCGGTCGTAAGCGCCGTTGCGGTTGGTTCGATGCCTGTCTTGTGCGGCAAACCTGTGCGACATCTGGGGTTGGTGGCATCGCACTGACCAAATTGGATGTATTGGATGGCTTTGATACCCTCAAAATCTGCGTGGGATATGAATTGGATGGGCAATCCTTGGATTATTTGCCCACAGCGGCGGATCAACAAGCCCGCGCCAAACCAATCTATGAAGAAATTGATGGCTGGTCAGATACAACCGCCGGCGCGCGCAGTTGGGCGGATCTGCCGGCCCAAGCGATCAAATACGTTAAACGGATTGAAGAATTGATTGATTGCCCCGTGGCTTTGGTCAGCACATCACCTGAACGCGAAGACACCATTTTGGTGACCGATCCTTTCGCGGATTAACATCAAAGGGGAAAAACTTGGCCCTTAGTTACAAAGCACGCCGTCGGTTGGCGATCCTGATTTTGGTTCTGGGATTGCCCATATACATCATGTTGGCTGTTGCCATTATGGTTTGGCTGGGTCGGCCACCATTGGTCGTGGAATTCTTTGTCTACGTCCTTTTGGGGATCATCTGGGCGTTCCCCTTGAAGTTCGTTTTTAAAGGGGTGGGTCAGGCCGATCCAGATGCGGATCAGCCTGATCAAAAGCTTGATTAGCCAGCTTCGGCAGAGCCTTTCAACCCAAATCGGCTGTCTTCATCTAGGCGGAAACGGCCTTTCCCCTCACGGATCAAGGTGCCCTCGCGGATCATATTTCCGAACTCTCTTAAGCCATCCTCGCGGGTGTAATCTTCGGGGCGCGTGTGCAGAACACGTGCCATGACCTGTGGGCGTGAAAAGGTCTGATGCCCTTCAACAATTGATACATATGCGGCAGATGCTTCCAACAGATCGCCCAAATCATTTGAGTTGATCATGTCGAGGTACCCTTTGAAATCAATCCCTTCGTCGATTGCACGTTCTGTTGCTGACTGAACTTGGGCTTCTAATTCAGCGTCGTCCAAATCAATCCGTTGTTCTGCCACCAGTTTGAGGGGCGGGGCAGCGGCCTTTGTTGTTTCCGCGTCCGTTGCGTTCAGATCATCCCGGAATGCTTGTTCTTGGGCATCTGTATCGCTTGAGATATGATCGTCTGCCTCTGCGGCGGCAACGGCTGCGCGTACATGTTTGATTGCATCACGTTTTTCGCGATTTTCGGGTTCATCCATGTTTGCGTCAGTTTCAGACAAAAGCCGATCCAAATCAGCGTTTTCTGTCAAATCGACAGAGGCAGGCAGATCATCATGCGATGTTGTGTCTTCCTCAACTTCGGCAGTTGTATCCATGATGGGAAGATCTTCGGTGACATCTTCGGCAACGATGTCATCCAGCTCCCGCGCGAGTTCATCTTCAAGATCGCCAATATCACCATCGATTGCACCCTCATCTGCACCGATACCATCCAACCCATCCAGATCCGCAGCAACGTTTTGTTTCGCATCCGGAGTGGGTTTTTCTTCCGCATCAGGCTTCATGCCCATGATCTGTGCCAGCTCTGACTTCTTAATTTTCACCACCCTTGGCCGCGTAACCCTTGGGGTCGGTGCGGCGGGGGCGGGTTCGGCAACAATTTCTTCGGATTGCTTGCCCTCGTTTTGGGCCGTTTCATCTTTGCTGACGTCGACACTGGATTCTGTTTTGGGGGATTTTTCATCTGAAACTTGCTCAAACACATCAGACACGCTGTCGGTGGTGTCTAATTCCAAATCTCCGGTTTCAAGATCGGTTACTTCTTCTGCATGTTCATCTTCACTGAACTGAGGAAGCGGATTGCGAGGTGACGCATCCACTACACCGCGAATCTTGGCCAGCTTCTCTGAAACAGATTGTGCCGATTGTTCATGGGCTTGATCCTGTTCCGCTTGATCCTGACGCGCCCGGGATAGGGCCATCATGTCTTCTTCTTTTTCAGAGGTCGCAGAATCCCCAACAGGGGCTTGCGCTTTGTCCAAATCATCTGAAACTTCTTCGGCTTCGGCTTCGGCTTCGGCTTCGGCTTCGGCTTCGGCTTCGGCTT
>JAHDCF010000053.1 GCA_020630015.1 Planktomarina sp.
GGTGGGTGCGAAGCGCCCTCCCGCGGGGAGGGTCGGGCGCTGCCCGGTCTATCGACCGGGCTTGGGGTTACTTTGAAATATTCTTTGAAACCCAATCAACTGGTCCAGCGCTTCCCAAATCGTCCCGAACAACACCATCCGAAGCTGGCGCAAATAGCCGGGCCAAAAGCCCACCTAAAAATTCCTCCTTAGCATGTCCTTTTTCGGCCAAAGCGAGATAGGTAAGAACCATGGTCACGCGCTCTGCACTGTCATTCCAAAGATGCAACTGGCTGGCAAAAAGTCTGTAAAATACGCGAGCTGCAATCAAAGACAGACCAAGCACTGACGCAAACGCACCGAAAGCTGTCACCTTAGCTTCTTTCCAATAGTCAAAAAAATCAGAAATTCCCCCACCGTTTTCAAATGACGCTACAAATTCTTTGAGACCATAGGCAATTAGGCAGCACCACAACACAAAAGCAACAAACGTGAAAAATGTTCCCCACTTGTGACGCTTGCCTTTTTGTTCCCAATAAGTAACTGGCTGTTCCAGCGCCAACTTATCCTGCAGAGCTTTTTTAAAGTCCTCGATTTCTTGTTTCTGCTGCGATAGTTTTTCTTTTAAACTTTCGTCTGCATTATCAAGAGCCTGTTTTATCCGTACCTGAGCAACTCTTTCATATTTTTCGAGGAATTCTGAAAGAGCCTCACGTGCCGCTTCAGTTTGGGTTCCATTCTCCGAAAGCAGTTTTTCAATCTCGCTGAAAAGCTTTTCTTGCTCATACGCGAAATCATGAAGTTTTTGATTGGCTGACTTAACTGTTTTGTCCAAAGATCGCTTTGTGCGAAGAACGGATTTTTGTTCGATTCCGAGTTCAAAATTTGCCAAATAGGCGAGTGCTTTTGCTTCTTCTGCTGTTTTTAGTGCCGATGCATGAGGCGAACGAGCAGCGACACTCAGTAGAGTTATTGCTAATTTCTCGTTAGACTCGAAAAGCTCTTTGGCAAACAAAGATAACTCGTCATCTGATGTCAGATAATTGCGAGAAGAAATATTGTTTTCTAGGGTGCTCAGCGCCCTATCTAGGTTCGTTTTCGTTTGACTCGTAGGCTGATTCAGTCGGTTCCCAACTACGGTTATTGCAGCTTTTAGTTGGCTAATCTGTGGTGCAACACTTCCTGACGAACCCTTCTTGTCCTTTGCCCAACTCCAAAATTCTTCTTCCTTTTCAAGCCATTCCAGAAGTTTGCTTTCACTTTTCCAGGATTTTACTTTGCCGTTTCCTAATTTTAGTTCAATGTCACCCAAAACGAGTTCCTCACCCACCAACAACCCCCATAAACTCTCGCCACTCGCCTTTAGACATCCCGCTGTTCTCCTGCGTCACCTCTTCACCCGCCAGCATGCGGCGCAAACACTCAACGCCTTTGCCGCTCAACACTGCACCACCCAGACGATAATCCTCGAACGCGCCGTAGGCGGCGGGGACCCAGTCTTTCACGATTTCGCACATGGCCTCTGCATACACCCGGATTTCATATTGGGCGTGGCTGTCGGCGCGCAGGCGCAGGAAGTGGAACAGGTTGTGCAGATCCACCTTCCAATACCACTGGGTATACACATTGGCGGGCAGGTTCATCCGGGCCAATTCGCGGGCCAAACCTTGTTGGCCATCTTGGCTGATCATTTCTTCGTAATGGTCGTATGCGGTGTGGCTGTCATCCTTCAGGTACCGCAGAACGCGGGCGGCTTCCTCCCCCGTCAGGGCCTCCCCCCGGCCTTGGTTGTTGATCACCGATTGGGCCGCCAAATGTTCGGGTTCTGGAATATAAAACTCCCGATCCAAAATTGAATACCGGGCGGAATATTCGTTCACATTCGCGGTGCGGTGGCGGATCCATTGGCGGGCCACAAACACGGGCAATTTGATGTGCAGTTTCACTTCGCACATCTCAAACGGGGTTGAATGCCAGTGGCGCATCAAATACCGGATCAGGCCTTCGTCGTTTTGCACTGACTTTGTGCCCTTACCATAACTCACCCGGGCCGCCTGACAGATCGCGGCGTCATCCCCCATGTAATCAATCACGCGGACAAAC
This sequence comes from Planktomarina sp., assembly GCA_020630015.1. Classification (GTDB taxonomy): domain Bacteria; phylum Pseudomonadota; class Alphaproteobacteria; order Rhodobacterales; family Rhodobacteraceae; genus Planktomarina. Next base: position 2,083 of record JAHDCF010000053.1, read on the forward strand.
CCGTGGTCCAACACCTCATGCGCCTTATACAGGTGCTTTTCCATGCCCGGCGCCACGGCCCGCAATGTGGGTTGGGGGTTTGAGCGAAGCTCTTCTATTTCAGCAATTTGTTCTGAATTTAGGGGCATTTGGCCATGTCCTTCTTGGGAATCGCGAGTTCAATCAATAGCATGGGTCAGACGTCATACCACTATATAATGTGATAAATCCATGCACACACACAACACACGCCGCATTGAACGATCCTTGGGCGACCATATTCGCCGAATATTTCCGGGCCTTTGGGGCGAATTTATCCTGTTTGTGTTGAAACAAGGCTGGGCGGCCCTGTTTGGCGGCGCGATGTTGGTGGGCATTATCGCCACGGCCGCGCTCTGGCGGGCAGATTGGCCCGTGGCACGATACGATGTGTTATTTGCCTATGCCCTGCTGTTGCAGGCGGCGATGCTGTGGTTCAAGCTTGAAACATGGGACGAAGCGAAGGTGATCTTACTGTTCCACCTTACCGGCACCGCCATGGAATGGTTCAAAGTCAGCGCCGGAAGCTGGGCATACCCCGAACCCGGCCTGTTCAAAATCATGGATGTGCCGTTGTTTTCGGGCTTTATGTACGCCGCCGTGGGATCATATATCGCGCGGGTCATCCGCATTTTCGACATGCGGTTTAACCGGTATCCGCCCCTTTGGATGACCTTCTGCTTTGCCGGTCTGATCTATGTGAATTTCTTTGCCCATCATTTCATAATCGATATTCGCTGGGCCCTTTTTGCCGGGACGATCCTTTTGTTTGGGCGGGTGCAAAATTGGTTCTATATCTCACGCTGGTTTTGGATGCCGATGCCCTTGGCCGGCCTTTTGGCCGCATGTGCATTGTGGGTGGCCGAAAACGTCGGCACATTCACCGGCACATGGCTTTATGCCGGGCAGTCAGAGTGGGAAATGGTCAGCCTTGCCAAGCTGGGGTCTTGGTATTTGCTGCTGTACGTCAGCTTTGTGACCGTGACGGTGGTCAGCCGCGGGGCGCTGCATCATGATGCACATTGCCCCCGGCAAGACCGGGTCACAAATCCAAACAAATAAGAAACAGGGCCAACAACCCCGCAGTTCATCACCAATCGATGGGGATGCGAACCTCGCGGCCTGATTTCGGATCCATCAACGTGATAAACCCATCATCATCGGCCAATTCAAAAATACGAGATGTTTGAACAATACAGCGGCGCACAACTTCGGAGTTATTCCGCTCCCGCAGCTTGTCGCGCAGGCTGGCCAGACGGGCGGTTTCTTTTTCTGACAATCGAAGGCTGAGTGTTCCGCCTGCTTTTTTTGATTCCTCAGCCATTATATTTTCCTTCAAAAATTCTTTTCGGAGATAATAAAAGGCTGAAAAGTCTTCAAGATTAAAATCGGTTGTCCCATTTTCCGAATATACCCTCTGCCCAAGTCTTGTAAGCCCTGTGTAAAACAAAATAATCCAATAAGTACAATGGTTTTTGAGGAAATGGTGAATTTAGCACAACCTCTTGATGAATACATATAGACCACAAAATTACTTACAATGTTTTAAAATATAAAAACAATTGACATTTTTTTGAGTATTTTTGAAATACAAGTGCATTTCTTCGTAATACAAACGAATTACAAAAATTACTCGATTAAATCCTTGATATGTAAAGATAAATTAACTTAAAACTCTCCCTTGGGGAGAGCGGAATGCCAGCAAAAGTATCAGGCCTTAAGGAATTGGGCGCCTATTTGTCGAAAATAAAAAAGTCCAATTCTTCGAAGGTCCCCTCAAGGAATACCCGACTTATTTTGTGTGATTTGGGTTTCGGATTTGAGAAAGAAACCGCCGATCAGCTGCTGTTTGATGCCGAATCCAAAGCCCTGCATCAAAAGTGGATTGATCAAAAACACCACTTGGAAGCCGCGGTTCAAACCACGATTCCAAATGATGCCGAAACCTCGGACAGGGCGTTTCAGGCTGCGGTTTTCTTGTCCGGGCCCCAGGATAACCGTGATTTTCAAAGCTTCATCCCAAAGATTCGCAGGTGCAAAGTCGAAGATTTACGCGCGGCCATGCGCGAAGAAACCCCATATATGTTGCGATTGATCGGCCTGATCGAAGATCTTCAGGCCGCGCCGGGCCGCGAATTAGATCTTCTTGCCGAACAACAGGATATGAACTTGTGGCGCGCGTATGCCGCGTCAATGCTGGATCCCGTCGATATCTATAATGCATCCGTCATTTTGGATCACCAAATCCAATCGACATCACATAAACGGCTTGTTGATCTGAATAATATGCAACGTCACGGCTGGTTTGGCAGTGCGATGCTGTCTGGTGACGTTGAGGCGAAGGGCTTTGCTACGCCGGATCTGGCGGCGGTTTCGGATTGTTTTACAGATTGCCGGTTTATGATCCTGTGCAGCCCCGATGAATTATCCTACAAAGACGATGAACAAAGGCGCACCAAGCAGATTGATTTGTGGGTGCGGACATTTGAACGCCTGCTGGATGCCACACAGCCCGATCCAAAAACAGGGCATGCAGAACTTCATCCCGGCGATGTGGTGTGCATTCCGTTGGCATTGGAACGCACAATCAACAATGAATCAAAAGATCTGCCCATTACTGTTGAACCCAAGCTTGCCACATATGCCAAAATGTTGGTTGAACGCGGCATCACTTTGGTTGTTTCGGCGGGTAACACAGCACCGCAACTGTGCCGGGAAGATTTCCAGACAACATGCGGTTTGGATCTGAAGCAGTGGTCGTTCAATGTGGATGGCGTGGCCAGCGGTGTCATTTTGGCATCTGATCATAATAAGAATGATGGCAACACCAGATGCGTGGATGCCACCATTCCATTCAATGCGGACAAATTGACTTGGGCAAAGGATGCCACCGAAGACACCAAACGCGAAATGGCGGATTGGCTTGCCGGTGCAAGCAGTTCCTGTGTTTTTGTCGCTGCCGCTATTGCCGCAGTGAACAATGTTGCCAAGGTCCATTTGAGCACAGATTATGTTTGCCGGCCACAAGATTGGCGCGCGCAGATCAGGGAATATCAGCTTGATCTTCTCAGCGATCGAAGCTTTCCCCTGGATCCTGAATCCCTGCTCGAAGCCCAAGCGCAGCTTTACGAATTTTCCAGACTGCGCTTTTGTGATTATTTTGGCCTTTGCGTTGGAAATGGTTGGATACAAATCGTACGAGCGGAAGATGACACCCGACAGCCCGATTATACCCCAGGGCAATTGATCGATCTGGATGGAAATGCATTTGAGACATCTATGAATGCGTACTACGATCTCCTGAAGGAGGATGCTTTCCTATGTCCAACATAAAATATCTGCACACCATGGTCCGGGTCAAAGATCTGGATGCCTCAATTGCGTTTTTCAAATTGCTGGGTCTGGAAGAAACCCGGCGATATGAAAACGAAGGGGGGCGGTTTACCTTGGTGTTCTTGTCACCACGCGGCCAATCCGAATGCCCTGTGGAATTAACCTATAACTGGGATGGCGATGATGGCCTGCCCAGCGACAGCCGCCATTTTGGCCATCTGGCATATGAGGTGGCCGATATTCACAGCATGTGCCTACACCTGATGGACAATGGGGTTGTGATCAACCGCCCGCCGCGCGATGGGCGCATGGCCTTTGTACGCAGCCCGGATAATATTTCCATTGAACTGCTACAGATGGGGGATGCCCTTACCCCTGCTGAACCTTGGATATCCATGGAAAACACAGGCCACTGGTGATTTCATCTTTGAAATCGGGAATCGTATGGGCCGCGTTTTGGTTGGCCGCGGCCACGATGCCCGCATGGGCCCAATGCCGGCAAGCCTTGGTTCTTGCCTTGGATGTATCGGGGTCGGTTGATGCACAGGAATATCAATTGCAGATGCAAGGATTGGCCAGCGCGCTGAACGATCCCGATGTGGTTGCCGCAATACTCACCTTACCAGACACCCCGGTACAGATCAGCGTTTTTGAATGGAGCAGTCCAACATACCAACGGATAATTGTGCCATGGGCGCGCTTGATAACCCCTGAAAATATCGCAAGCGTTGCCAATGTTTTATCAACGCAACGACGGACCGACCTGCCCCCAACGACGGGTCTTGGAACCGCAATGCAATTTGGAAAATCATTGCTGGATCAACGCCCCGCGTGTTGGCGCAAAACGTTGGATATCTCAGGCGATGGCAAAAATAATTCGGGCCCTCGCGCGCGCGACATCCGATCACAATTGGGCCAGATCGAAGTAAATGCCTTGGTCATCGGGGTGGATGCACCATCCCGCCTGTCCATCGAAGAATTGGAAGTGGGCGAATTAACCGCCTACTTCCATTCAGAGGTTTTGCATGGCCCCGCCCCATTCATAGAGGTGGCCCTTGGGTTTGAAGATTACGCCCGCGCCATGCGCCGCAAGCTTCTTCGGGAATTAGAGATCCCAACCCTCAGCAATCTGGGTCAATAAATAAATCTGATCTGGTCGGCCCAGTATCGTTCAACCCCGCGTAAACATGTGTTGATTTGCGTTAATTGATCTTGGGTCAGGGCCTTCTTGTCAGCCAACCCATCCGCATGGCGGGCAAAAAGCTTGCCCACAACGATACGAACCGCCCGTCCCTTATCCGTCAACTTCACCCGCACCGACCGGCGATCAATTTCGCACCGTTGGTGATGCATATATCCGGTTTCCACCAATTTCTTCAGATTATAACTGACGTTGGAACCTTGATAATATCCGCGGGATTTCAATTCCCCCGCCGTCACTTCATTGTTGCCCACGTTGAACAATAACAATGCTTGAACGGCATTGATCTCTAAAATGCCGACGCGTTCGAATTCATCTTTTATCACATCCAGCAACAGCCGGTGCAAACGTTCGACAAGTGCCAAACTGTCAAGATAATCATTCACAAACGTATCGGTTGTGGTTGTGTCTATTGTGCTATGAATGCTCACTGCGCTTACCCCAATAAAAATACCTTGTGGGGATTACTTTGACGCAAATTTGGAAATTTTTTCCTAAGATGCGTTGGGCTTGGGCAATGTTGCCTGAATTTCAGCGATTATTGATTCAAATTCGGGAATGGGGGCTGCGGCACCCGTCACCCATGCGTATAAATCGTGATCATTTTCAGACAGCAAACGATCATAGCTTTGAATGCCTGTTTCATCCAATCCCGGCAAATGGGTTTCAGCAAAATTGCCAAGGATAATGTCCATCTCTTTGATGCCGCGGCGGATTGACCGCATGTAAAGACGTTTGAGCCGGGCTTGTGCTGTTTCAGCCATGGATCACCCTTGCAACGCTTGCCGCAGTTTCTTTTCCAGATAAGACAACCGATCAGCGGCCTTCATCATATCAGTTTTGACAGTTCGCATTTCCAACAAAATTGCAGATATATCCGGGGTTAATGCTGCGTCCGGGCCGGGTTCTTCGGGCCCCTGTCCCTCACCACTTAACAACCAAGGCAACGATACATTCAAAAGACCAGACAACATGCTTAAACGGTTGGCGCGCGGTTCTGATCTGTCGTCTTCCCATCCGCGTAAGGTGGCGATTTTGATCCCCAATCGCCGGGCCAATTCGGGTTGGGTCATGCCCGCGGCCTCGCGCGCGCCGGCGATCCGATCGCCAAAGGTGGCGGCATCAGGGCCAAACCAATCGAAAACTTCCGTTTCTTTTGCGTCGGTCATGCCAAACTCCCTTTTCACGGCTGTGTCATCGGCCTATGGAGGCTTTGCAACCAAATTACAATTGAGGGGCCAAAATGTCTTTCCTGTCTGCGACACTCGACCGCGTGAAACCATCACCAACCATCGCGATTTCCACAAAAGCAGCGGAAATGAAGGCCGCCGGCCAAGATGTGATCAGCCTGTCCGCGGGTGAGCCTGATTTCGATACCCCGCAGCACATCAAAGATGCCGCCGTCCAGGCCATCGCAGATGGCAAAACGAAATACACCGCCCCAGATGGCATTCCAGAACTGAAAGCGGCCATCGCCACCAAGATGGAACGGGACCATGGTTTGGATTACCTGCCATCCCAAGTCAGCGTCGGAACGGGCGGCAAACAGGTTTTGTACAACGCCCTTATGGCCACCTTGAACCCAGGTGACGAAGTGGTGATCCCAGCCCCCTATTGGGTCAGCTATCCGGATATGGTTTTGCTGGCTGGCGGCACCCCTGTTGTGGCAGAGGCATCCATCCAAACCGGCTTCAAATTGACGGCTGATCAACTGGAAGCGGCGATCACCGATAAAACCAAATGGTTGATCTTCAACTCTCCTTCCAATCCAACCGGCGCTGGATACAGCTGGGATGAAATGAAAGAACTGACAGATGTTTTGATGCGCCATCCTCATGTTTGGGTGATGACGGATGATATGTATGAACATTTGGCATACGATGATTTCAAATTCTGCACCCCGGCCCAAGTGGAGCCGGGATTGTATGACCGCACTTTGACAGTGAACGGTGTCTCAAAGGCCTATGCCATGACAGGATGGCGGATCGGATATGCCGCAGGCCCAGAACATCTGATCAAAGCCATGCGCAAGGTTCAGTCACAATCCACCTCAAACCCAAGTTCCATCAGCCAATACGCGGCACTTGCGGCCTTGAACGGCCCACAGGATTTCTTGGCTGACAACGCTAAACTTTTCGAACGCCGCCGCAACTTGGTGGTGGATATGTTGAACAAGGCCGAAGGCATCAGTTGCCCAAATCCCGAAGGGGCCTTCTATGTTTATCCGTCCATTTCCGGGCTGATCGGCAAAAAAACGCCGGAAGGTGTGCAAATCAACAGTGATGAGATTTTTGTCACAGAACTGTTGTCTGCCAAGGGCGTAGCGGCCGTTCACGGTGCGGCATTCGGCCTTTCCCCCAATTTTCGGGTGTCTTACGCAACATCTGATGCGTTGCTGGAAGACGCGTGCACAAGAATTCAAGACTTTTGCGCAAGTTTGGTGTAAGAAGGTACCAAGCAGTCAACAAAACAAGGCGAAGTTCATGAGCATCGACCTGCCAGAGTTCTTTTTCCGGACCCGTGATAATGGGGCCTTTGTGTTTCGTGTGAATATTGGCGATCGACAAAAACGCATGGATTTGGATCAGATTGCCGTGGTCAATCTGAACAATGGCAACGTCAAACCCCACGGTCAGCATAAGCTGACCGATGAGGAGCGCAAGGCGATTGACGATTGGATGACGACCCGCAAATCAGAACTGGCCGCCCGCGATTTGGATGACATTGAACGCACGATTGATCACCTCAACCGTGTCAGCCACTGGGCCAACACCAAGGCCAGTGACGAAGACCTGGAAGCCTTCACCGATCGTTTGTTGCTGACCATGCATGATCTGCGCAGTGTCCTTGTGCGCAAGAAAGCAGATCGTCTTATGGCCACACGACAGGCCGCTGAATAAGTGTGATCAACACATTTCTGGACCGACAGCTTCGCCTGTTCCGCCAAACCCTTAGGCAATCCCTTTGGCTTGGCCTATTGATCTTCGCCATCGGTTTTACCGGCGCTTTGTGGCGCAAAAATTCAGTCAACAATCTTGCGCAAGTCGAAACGAAGGTCGTTTCCATTCGTGAAAACGATCAAACTCTGTCACCGGTTTTTGAAACAACTTTCGAAGGCAAAATTGTCCGACATACGTCGCAAATTGGAATGTCAAGCATGCCGCACAAGGTTGGTGACACTGGCCCTGGGTACTATGATCCAAAAACCGGCAGGGTCATTAGCCAAAAATTTCTCGATGCGCAGATCAGATTTTGGCGCCTTCTTTGGCTTTGCGGCGCCCTCGTTTTCATACAGGGCGTCGTATATCGCCTTATCCAAGCGGCCCGCCAAAAACCAGCTTAAGGCCCCACCTTTAATCGCATTTGCACATACCGCCCCCACAGGGTGATCGCCGCCAGCGTCAGCCCCACAATCAAGCCGATCCAAATTCCGGTTTCGGCCAAATCGGTATAAAGCCCCAGATAAATCCCAACCGGCATCCCAATGATCCAATAAGACACCGTCGCCCAAACCATGGGCATGGCCGTGTCTTGCAAGCCGCGCAGGATCGACAGCGCCATAACCTGTGCGCCATCCACAAATTGAAACGCGGCGGCCAACACCAACAACCAAACTCCAATGCGCAGAATATCAGCCGCCTCGGGGTCGGACTTATCCAAGAACAGTCCGATCAAGAAGGGCGCGCAGGTCAAGAAGATCGCGATCACCACGACCGATGTCATGGCCGATAATCCCATGCTGACACCCGATGTCAGGTCCAGTGCCGCCCTGTTGTTGCGGGCCAGCGCTTGCCCCGCCCGCACGGTGCCCGCCTGCGCCAACCCCATGTGGATCATAAAGGTCAGGGCCGCCAGTTGTAGAACGACCCCGTGGGCGGCAAGTTCCAACCGGCCCAAGACACCCATCATCAGGGCGGATGCGGCGAACAACCCACTTTCAGCCAAAGCCGTAGCCGAGATCGGCAAGGCCAGTTTGAAAACAGATTTGATCGCATCCCAATCGGCCCGCCAAATACGGGCGAACATCTGTTGGTCTGAAAAATGATATTGGATGTAAATTACAAAACCGATCAACGATAAAATTGCGGTCGACAGCGATGCAATCGCAGCCCCCGCCAGACCCAGCTCTGGCGCCCCCCAATACCCAAAGATTAGAGCATAATTCACAAGCGCGTTGGTGATCAGCGTGGCAATGGCCACCCACAGAACAATGCCTGTATGCTCTAACGCTGACAGATAACTGCGCAGCACCTGCCCCCACATAAATGGCAACAGGCCCCAACCCGCAATCCGAAGATAGGTTTGCCCCCCGTCAGCCACCACGGGATCTTGCCCCATCCACAACAAAATGGGTTTCGACCACCACATGGGGATCATAAAGACCGCCGTCACCACAACCGACATCCACAGCCCCATGCGTGTCACGCGACGCACGTTGGTCCAATCGTCCTCCATCGCGTATTTCGCAACCATGGGCAGCACCGCATAGGCGATCCCAGATCCCAAAACAAAAGCGATGAAATAGACTTGTGCGCCCAACGTTACCTGCGCCAAAGCTGTGACCGAATACCACCCCAACATCAGCGTATCCGTGGTGTGCACGGCAAACTGCGCCACCTGACTGCCGATTAAAGGCAAGCCAAGAACAAGCAATGATCTTGCTTCGCGTTTGATATTTTGACGATCTGCCATGACCCGCTTTAGGGACAATTTTTCAAAGGCACAACCTTCTTGCCCCCGATCTGCTGTTGCCGCGTGGATTGGATAAATGCCCGCAAATCACCCCGCCGCATCCCCCGCAAGCTTACAATATCTTGTGGATATCCCAAATCTGACCGCTTCCCCTTGCGGGGATTTTCTGGCACAGTGTCACGAACAAAAACAAAAGTAATCGAGCGAGTTCTGGCATGGCCAATGATCTTTTAAATGCCGCCAACGATCCATCCTACAACGCCGACAGTATCGAGGTGCTGGAAGGTCTGGAACCCGTGCGCAAACGCCCGGGCATGTACATCGGCGGCACAGATGAACGCGCGCTGCACCACATGGTGGCCGAAGTGCTGGACAATTCCATGGACGAGGCGGTGGCCGGATTTGCCAACCGGATCGAAGTGGAACTGCACGACGATTATTCCGTCACCATCAAAGACAACGGGCGCGGCATTCCCACCGACCCGCACCCCAAATTCCCCGATAAATCCGCGCTTGAGGTGATTTTGTGCACCCTGCACGCAGGCGGGAAATTCAGCGGCAAGGCCTACCAAACATCGGGCGGTTTGCACGGGGTGGGCGCGTCTGTGGTGAACGCATTGTCGGATTCCATGGTGGTGCAAGTGGCGCGCGACCGCAAAGTGGTGGAACAACGCTTTTCGCGCGGCATCCCCCTTGGCCCGGTTGAGGAAGTGGGCGTGGCCAGCAATTGGCGCGGCACCAAGGTGACCTTTCATGCCGATGCCGAAATCTTTGGCAAACACCGTTTTAAACCCGCGCGATTGTTCAAATCCATCCGGTCCAAAGCATATCTGTTTTCAGGTGTCGAAATCCGCTGGAAGTCCCAGATCGACGATGGCGAAACGCCCACCGATGCCACCTTTCACTTTCCCGGTGGCTTGGCCGATTACCTAAAAGAAACCTTGGGCGCGGCCAGCACATATGCCGATGAACCCTTCGCAGGTGAGGTGGATTTTCAAGAACGCTTTGGGCAGCCCGGCAAGGTGGAATGGGCCATCAACTGGACGCCCAGCCGCGACGGGTTCATGCAGTCCTACTGTAACACCGTGCCAACGCCAGAAGGCGGCACGCATGAAAGCGGCTTTTGGGCGGCGATCCTGAAGGGGATCAAGGCTTATGGTGAACTTTCCAACAACCGCAAAGCCGCGCAGATCACCCGCGATGACCTGACCACCGGCGGCTGCGCCTTGGTGTCTTGTTTTATCCGTGAACCGGAATTCGTGGGCCAAACCAAAGACCGCCTTGCCACGACAGAGGCGCAGCGTTTGGTGGAAAATGCCGTGCGTGACAGGTTTGACAACTGGCTGGCCGCTGACACCAAGGCCGCCGGGGCCATCATGGATTTCCTGATCCTGCGCGCCGAAGAACGCCTGCGCCGCAAGCAGGAAAAAGAAACACAACGCAAATCCGCCACCAAAAAGCTGCGCCTGCCGGGCAAGCTGGTGGATTGTTCGGCCACAAACCGCGAGGGCACCGAACTGTTCATCGTGGAAGGGGATTCAGCGGGCGGATCGGCCAAAATGGCGCGGGATCGTAAGACACAGGCCCTGTTGCCCCTGCGCGGTAAAATCCTGAACGTGTTGGGCGCCGCGTCATCAAAACTGGGCAGCAACGCAGAGATTAATGATTTGACCCAAGCGCTTGGCGTGGGCCTTGGCAGCCGGTTCAACATCGACGACCTGCGGTACGACAAAATCATCATTATGACGGATGCGGACGTGGACGGCGCGCATATTGCCTCCCTTTTGATGACATTCTTTTTCACCCAAATGCGCCCGATGATCGACGCAGGGCATTTGTACCTTGCCTGCCCCCCCCTTTATCGCCTGACCCAAGGTGCACGGCGTCTGTACGTGGCCGATGATCGCGAAAAGGAAGAGATGCTTGAAAAAGGCCTTGGCGGCAAAGGTAAGATCGACGTGCAACGGTTTAAAGGTCTGGGGGAAATGGATGCCAAAGACCTGAAAGACACCACCATGAACCCCGCCTCCCGCAAATTAATCCGCGTCACAATTGATGAGGATTCCCCGGGGGAAACCGGCGATCTGGTGGAACGCCTGATGGGCAAAAAACCGGAAATGCGGTTTCAGTATATTCAAGAGAACGCGCGGTTTGTGGAGGAGTTGGATGTTTAGTGCTTATTGAAGGGTTAGAGCGAGTCGCAAATGAATTCGTTTATCGTCGTGCCGAAAAATTTGCACAAAACGAATTCGGTAATTTCGTTAGGCTTGACCTAGCGATCGAAGCCAGAAAACGACTTATTTTCTTACCTCATGATCTAAAAGTTAAATCTAGCGTTGGCGCTGGAAAATGGGCGGCAGTACCTTGGCTTGCTTTTTTTGATCCAATAATCACTGAAACGGCAACCAAAGGATTCTACGTAGTCTATTTGATCAACGCACAAACTCAAGAAATAAGCCTGTCTTTAAACCAAGGAACCACGGAAGTTTATCGAGAATTCGGTGAAACCAATGGGCGAGAGGTTCTCAAGCGAAGAGCCGCTGACATGCGCCAAAGAGTCCATGATTATTGTAAAAACTTTTCCTCAAACCCCATTGAGCTCGGGAGTCAGGAAAGTTTGCCAAAAGGTTACGAAGCGGGGCATGCATTTGGTCGGACCTATCTGTCAGGCGCGATAAATCCTGATCAATTTTATAACGATTTAGAGAAAATGTTGTTTGCCTACGAAGCATTGATAGATCGAGGAGGAATAATTCCATCTGATGTCATGAATGAAGAAGCCCAATCCTCAGACATTACAGAGACGAGAAAATACGTGTTGTCGCGTAGGATTGAACGTTCTTCGAAGGTTAGACGAGAGGTGTTGTCCAAAGGACCGATTAGATGTCAAGGCTGTGGACTTGATCCGATCATTCATTTGAATTACCAGGGCCGACCGCAAAACAGCCCTCTCGACATTCACCATTCAAAGCCAATAGGCCAATTGCGCGAAGGCGAGACAAGAAGATATAAAGTTCCTGATGATTTTATGATCTTATGTCCAACTTGTCATCGTTTAATACACAAGCAAAAGAACTCATCAGATCTTCAGGCCCTAAGATCGCAAATCAAATTCAAGCACACAATTCTTCCTGAAAATTCTCCGTGACAGACTTTTTCCTAAGTTTCGCTTTAAAATGCTACTGAAAACTTTAAACTCGACCCTCAGTGGGTGCACAGCGCCCTCCCGGGGAGGGTGCTGTGCACCCACCTAGGCTCGGGCGCTGCCCTTTAATCTTTGGTGATGGGATCACCCCCACCCTTGACTCCGCGCGCGCTAACGCCACCATCCTCCCCAACACCGGGGGGAAATATCATGCGCGCGTTATCATTTACTTTGGCCATCACACTTACCGCGCCTGCCGTTGCGCAGGACTTCACCCCGTTGAACCTTGCTGGCACGGTTTTGGCCCAAACCACAACGGGCCTGTCGTTCGAAGGGCGCGGGTGCATTACGGATGTATCTCAGGCCGCCGTTAAATCCGGCACCGCCACCAAGGGGCAGATGCTGGTGCAATTGGATGATCGCGCCGCACAACTGGCCCTGACATCTGCAAAGGCGCGGGTGTTGGATTTGCAAGCGGCCGTGGCCGAACGGGAATTCGCCATCACATCCGCACAGGCCGACGTGGCCCGCATGACAGAAGAGAAAGCCTTCGCCGACAAAGAATATGATCGCACCCGTGTCTTGTTTCGCAGGGGGTTGGTGAACGAAACCACTTTGGAAACCGTTGAACGGCGCAAGCTGGATGCCAGCTTCTCTGTCGATCGCGCGGCCGAGGCTTTGGAACGCGCCCAATCCGCCAAATCCCGCGCCGATATCGCGTTGGATATTGGTCATCTGGATGTGCAGGCACGTGAACTGGACCTAGAGGCATTGACGATCCGGTCGCCCTTTGACGGGGTATTGTTGAACTTTGATCCCAACATCGGGGATTGCGTCACCCAAGGGGCCTTGGCCGCCCAAATTTATGCGCCCGATGCCAAGATTGTTGAAACCTTCGTCTTTGTGGATCGGTTGGTGGACGCCCCATCGGTCGGTGTTGTGGTGGGCAACCCGGTGGAGGTGATCCGCGTGAATGGCCAATCCTGCCCCGGCACATTTACGCGAGTGGGCACCGAGGCGAATTTGGAAACGCAAAACGTGAAAACCACCATTGATGTGGATGCCACCTGTGCCCCGGATCTGTTTTTGAACGAAGCGGTCGAAATCAAAACATTGCCCGCCAATGGATGAACCACATCCCTGCCCCCATTAACCCAACCTTAAGAACTTTGTGAATCCCACACCCGTGTACGGGTTGTGTACGGTTTGTGTACGGGTTGTGTACGGGTTGTGTACGGGTTGTGCACAGCTGAGTTGAGATTGGTTAACGCACCGTGCGGTGTTGATGTGGGAATTTCGGGGGCCCAGAA
>JAHDCF010000070.1 GCA_020630015.1 Planktomarina sp.
GCGCTTTTGCAAAAAGCACAAACGATCATTTCGGAAGACTATGTAAACGGGTTCTTGTTTGAATTGGCGGTTGCGACCGTGGCCAAGGCCGGTGTCAACGGTTTGTGGGTGAACCAGCCGACGGCTGCAGTTGATCTGACAGGCGTGTCTTGGGCAAATTGATTGCGCGGTGCGTGGGAAACCGCGCACCGGTCCACCATGCTTATTCGACCTGAAACCAAAGCAGACCATCAGGCCATCTTCGAAGTCACGAAGGTGGCCTTTGCGCCCATGCCCTTTGGGGATGAGCGTGACGCATATCTGACGGGTGAACTGCGGAATACCGGTGATTTGCTTGTCTCTTTGGTTGCGGAAGAAAAAGGTCAGATCATCGGACATGTTGCGTTTTCACCCGCAACATTGCCGTGCGACGGGCGTTGGGCGGCTTTGGGGCCCATATCTGTTTTGCCCGAATGCCAGAAAAAAGGCATCGGCTCTGCCCTTGCGAAAGAAGGGTTGGCGCAGGTTCAGAAGATGGGTTTCGCAGGCTGTGTGTTGATTGGAAACCCGGCTGTTTATTCCGCGATGGGCTTTACGTCGGGCGCTTTGACGTATCGGGACATGTCGCCCGAACTTGTGATGGGCCAGGCCTTCGCAGACATTGAACCCAAAGGCGAAATCGTGTTTGCGCCCGCGTTGGAAATCTGATGCTGGCTTTTGCATTTCGCCGGTTTGTCTCTTTGTGTCTTAGTTTGGTGGTGGCGTCTTTGGTGATCTTCGGGGTGATCGAAGTGATCCCCGGCGATCCGGCATCGTTTATGTTGGGTGTGAATGCACGTGAAGACACGCTTGCCGCATTGCAGGCGGAATTGGGTTTGGATCAACCGCTGATCGTGCGTTACCTTTCATGGGTTGGCGGTATGCTGACCGGTGATTTTGGCACATCTTACACTTACAAAACCCCTGTTGCCGGAATGGTCGCAGATCGGATTTGGGTGTCATTGCCCTTGGCCCTGTATGCCCTTGTACTTTCAACTGTGATTGCTTTTCCCGCTGGTATTTACGCGGCCAGCAGGCGCGGCGGTTTGGGGGATACGGCTGTGATGGGCGCCACGCAGCTGGGCGTTGCCATTCCCAATTTTTGGTTTGCTATGATCCTTGTGCTGATTTTTGCCATCAACTTACGCTGGTTTTCGGCCGGTGGATTTGTGGGGTGGGACAAAGGGTTTTTCGCCGGCCTTTGGTCTTTGACCTTGCCAGCCATTGCCTTGGCGCTGCCACAGGCTGCGATTTTGGCACGGGTCATGCGATCATCCCTGTTGGACATGCTGGGCGAAGATTTCATGCGCACCGCACGGGCCAAGGGTTTAACAGCACGACAAGCCATGTGGCGACACGCCGTACGCAACGCTTTGATCCCTGTGTTGACAATCATCGGCCTGCAATTTTCGTTTTTGCTGGCAGGCGGGATTGTCATTGAACAGGTTTTCTTTCTGCCCGGATTGGGACGATTGATTTTTCAAAGCATCTCGGCCCGTGATCTGATCGTTGTGGAAAGCGTGGTCATGTTACTGGTCTTTCTGGTGATCGTTGTGAATTTCCTTGTTGATTTGACCTATGCTTGGGTCGACCCAAGACTAAGGCGACGGGTATGAGGTGGGGTTTTATCATAGGTGCGACCTTGTCGCTGGCGGTGGTGGCCCTTGCCTTGGTCAGCTTTGTCTGGACACCGTTTGACATCTCCCAGCTTGATGTCGCGAATAAGCTGAAAGCACCATCAACAGCCAACCTTTTGGGCACCGATCATTTTGGGCGCGACATCCTTTCGATGATTATGATGGGTGCGCGCACATCGCTTGCGGTGGCATTGGTCGCGGTGGGCATCGGCATGGGGTTGGGAATTCCGCTGGGACTGACTGCCGCTGCGTTGAAGGGCGGTTGGCTTGATGAAGTAATCATGCGGGGAAATGACCTGATTTTTGCATTCCCAAGCCTTGTTATCGCGATTTTGATCACCGCTGTATTTGGTGCGTCTGCTGTAAATGCCATCATCGCAATTGGCATTTTCAACATCCCGGTTTTTGCCCGTCTGTCACGTGGCGCGGCCCTTTCGATTTGGTCGCGTGATTTTATTCTGGCGGCCCGTGTTGCGGGCAAGTCAAAGGCACGTATCAGTGCCGAACACATCCTGCCCAACATCACGAACCTGATGATTGTTCAGGGGACCATACAATTCAGTCTTGGCATTCTGGCCGAAGCAGCGCTGAGCTACATTGGCCTTGGTGCGCAGCCTCCAACGGCCAGTTGG
Source organism: Planktomarina sp. (assembly GCA_020630015.1). Classification (GTDB taxonomy): domain Bacteria; phylum Pseudomonadota; class Alphaproteobacteria; order Rhodobacterales; family Rhodobacteraceae; genus Planktomarina. Next base: position 2,288 of record JAHDCF010000070.1, read on the forward strand.
GGGCGTATGTTGGCGGATGCCCAGACACTTGTGTCAATCGCCCCGCACGCAGCTTTGGTGCCCGGGTTAACGATTGTCGTCACCGTTTTGGGCCTGAACCTGTTGGGGGATGGTTTGCGCGACTGGCTTGATCC
>JAHDCF010000012.1 GCA_020630015.1 Planktomarina sp.
ATTTGATCTGTGTAAGGCCTGCTGGCCGGCCCGATGCGGTAAAAACGTTGCGTATGTTTTGCCTGCGCCGCGCCCCCCCAGCACGACCCAAGCCCGCCAATCCCCTTCTGGGGGGATTTGGTGGTCCATTGCCCAAAACTCAAACAACCATGGAAGGGCACGCAACTGAGTATCATTCAGGCCCTCCAGAAACTTCTGTTGGACCCATGGCGCGGCGCAACTTATCCAGTTGGCGGCTGATTTGATCCCTTGCTTCCCCAAGGTCCATGACTGGTCCTGACGAATGGGTGTGATCTTGCTGTCGCCGATCTGTCGCAATCTTGGTCTCCATCTTGATCAAGGAATCCCTGGCCGCGTCCAAGGATTTCAACGCCCTGTCCAATTCAGGCACGTCAATGGGATCCATGGATTCCACACGGGTGATCTGCGCTGAAACACGCGCAAGACTTCGGGATACCGCGTCCCGGATATGGGACAGCAGCTGTGCGTCACGCCCGCCATTCACGACGGGAGAGTTCGATGTCATATGTATGTTGCCTCTCATGCTTTCCGCACGAGGGTCAGTGAAACCACCAACCTCTAGCCCAGACATCGTGACAAAACTGGGATCTCAAATCAAGGGTTTTGAATCTGCGACCGTTCGGGTAAGCAACGGATTTTTAACGATTAATTGTCGTTCCGCTGCGCTTCGATCTTGCGCCACTCAGCCACATTTCGGTTATGTTCAGCCAAGGTTTTTGCAAAAGCGTGCCCACCGGTTCCATCGGCCACAAAGAAGATGAACTCTGTGTCATCTGGATTACCCGCAGCCAACAATGCGGCCCGGCCCGGATTGGCAATAGGTGTCGGGGGCAGTGCCGGAATTGTATAGGTATTCCAAGGGGTTGGCTTGCGCAATTCGCTGCGCCGCAACCCACGCCCCAGCGTGCCTTGACCCTTTGTGATGCCATAGATCACGGTCGGGTCTGTTTGCAGCTTCATACCTTGGCGCAACCGGTTTGCGAACACAGATGCCACCATACCACGCTCTGCCGCTACACCCGTTTCTTTTTCAACAATAGAGGCCAGAATCACCAGCTCTTCTTTGGTTTGAACGGGGGCATCATCGGCACGTTCTGCCCAAGCGCGGTCTACAAAACGCTTTTGCGTCTCGGCCATGCGGGTCAGAATGGCGTTGCGATCATCGCCGTCTTTGATCTCATAACTGTCAGGGGCAAGGCTTCCTTCGGCGGGAATTTCACTGACTTCGCCCGTCAGAAAGCTGATGGATCTAAGTGATTCTACGATCTGCCAACTGGTGATACCCTCTGCAATCGCCATGCGAATTTTGGTATCCGCCTCCCCTTTCAGGCGGGTGTAAGCCTCTGGCGCTTCATCAACGGCGGGGTTGAAACTTACGACGGATTTAAAGGAATTGGTTTCGGGATCCAACTCTCGCACCTGAACGCTGGTGCGTGTTACCCCAACACGATACACAATTTCCGTTCCACAGGTACTGCGCCCGGTTCCGGTCAGCATATCTGCGATCTGAGACATCGAATGGCCCGCCGGGATAAGATAACTGCCTGCCTTCAGGTCCTGTGCTTTGCCACTGTAATCAACGCCAATCTGAAAAATTTGTTTGCTACTGACCGCGCCAACATCCAGCAAGTCTTTGGAAACACGCGAGAAATTCCCTCCAGAGGGAACCTTGAAACAAATTGCCGCCTCCAACGGGCCCGGTTTAACGTAGCTTTCTTTGGCAATGGCAATCACACCACCCAAAACGAAAAGCCCCACAACCATCAGGCTGAGCGCATTAGAGGCAACGGCCTTCCACATCTTATGAAACAGCTCCGAAGATCACACTGGCGTTTGTTCCACCAAAGCCAAATGAATTTGACAATGCCACCTTCACCTCACGTTCACGTTTTTGGTTCGGCGCCAAATCCAATGGGGTTTCAACCGCCGGATTGTCCAAATTGATGGTTGGGGGAACAACTTGATCACGAATGGCCAAAATCGAAAAGATGGCCTCTATCGCCCCCGCCGCGCCCAACAAGTGACCGGTGGCAGATTTTGTCGATGTCATGGTCGCCGAATTTGCAGCATCGCCCAACAAACGTTCCACGGCCCCCAATTCAATGGTGTCCGCCATTGTCGAGGTGCCATGCGCATTGATGTAATCAATGGCTGAGGGTTCAAGCCCCGCATTTTTCAAAGCAGCCCGCATGGATCGTTCGCCACCTTCACCGTCTTCGGATGGGGCGGTAATGTGATAGGCATCACCTGATAAACCATACCCCAAAACTTCGGCATATATCTTGGCACCGCGCGCCTTTGCGTGGTCGTAATCTTCCAAAACCACAACCCCGGCACCTTCGCCCATGACAAACCCATCCCGGTCTGCGTCATATGGGCGGCTTGCTGATTTTGGGTCATCCTCGCGCTTGGTGGACAGGGCTTTACAAGCGTTGAAGCCTGCAATGCCGATCTCACATATGGCGCCTTCGGCACCACCCGCGATCATCACATCTGCATCCCCGGATTTGATCAATCGCGCCGCATCTCCAATCGCATGTGCACCCGTGGAACATGCGGTCACCACGGCGTGGTTGGGCCCTTTAAATCCGTATTTGATGCTGACTTGACCTGACACAAGGTTAATCAAGGCGCCGGGAATAAAGAAAGGGGAAACTCGCTTGGGCCCACGTTCTTTGATCAAAACGGCGGTATCTGCGATGGATTGCAATCCGCCAATACCAGACCCGATCATCACGCCTGTGCGTTCAAGGCTGTCTGTGTCTTCTGGCATCCAACCGGCGTCTTCCACCGCTTGGGTTGCCGCAGCAAGGCCATAGACGATGAAGTCATCAACCTTACGTCGCTCTTTGGGCAACATATATGTATCAGGGTTAAAAGTTCCGTCAGACCCGTCGCCCAAAGGCACTTCACATGCGTATTTGGTCACCACGTTTGTGGCATCAAACTTTGTAATGGGCCCTGCCCCTGATTGGCCATCCAAAAGCCGAGACCATGTTTCTTCAACACCGTCCGCCAATGGTGACACCATCCCAAGCCCTGTGACCACGACACGCCGCATTATGAACCTCTTTATTTTTCAGGTTTATTACGTCACCACCACTTCGCCGACAAGCAGTTCTGCAGTGGATTTCGATCAACAAAAAGAAAACGGCACCCCCGTTTGGGGATGCCGCTTCAAAAAATTGGAAAATAAACTTAAGCGGCTTGTGAAATGAATTTCACGGCATCGCCGAAAGTTTGAATGGTTTCAGCAGCGTCATCTGGAATTTCGATGCCGAACTCTTCTTCGAACGCCATAACCAGTTCAACGGTGTCCAAGCTGTCAGCGCCCAGATCATCAATGAATGAGGCGTTATCAGCCACTTTGTCTTCTTCAACACCCAAGTGTTCTACAACAATTTTCTTAACGCGGTCTGCGACGTCGCTCATCTTCTGGTCCTCATGCGTTTCGGGCATATGCCCATTGCTGGGGTTGCCCCCGTATTCTGCCCGTGTGGGCGGCTTATCCCCCAATAAAGGGTCATTACGTAGCGTTACAAGGGGCTACGTAACTTTCGCGCCGCCTATATCACAGAGTTTCGATTGCGCAAACGGTTTGTCCACGCTTGCGCAAAAACTTCTACAACATCGCCATGCCGCCGTTTACGTGCAAAGTCGTCCCCGTCACATATCCGGCCTCTGGGCTTGCAAGGTACAGGGCCGCGGCACCTATTTCAGCGGCATCCCCCATGCGCCCTGCAGGAACCTGCGCCAAAATTCCCGACTTTTGATCATCGGTCAGCTTTTCTGTCATTGCCGTGGTGATAAAGCCCGGCGCAATACAGTTCACGGTGATCCCGCGACTGGCCACTTCGTACGCCAAGGATTTTGACATACCAACCATGCCCGCCTTTGACGCGGCATAATTGGCTTGGCCCGGATTTCCAGTGGCACCCACGATCGAACTGATGTTTACAATCCGGCCCCAGCGCGCCTTCATCATGCCACGCATCACGCCTTTGCACAGACGCATCGTGCTGGTCAGGTTGATGTCCAAAACCGTGGACCATTCATCATCGGACATACGCATGAACAAATTGTCTTTGGTCACCCCTGCGTTGTTGATCAAAATATCAACGCTACCCATGGCGGTTGCTGCATCTTTGGGAAGGGCGGTTACCGCATCTGCATCAGACAGGTTGCATGGCAAAACATGGGCGCGATCCCCCAATTCATCGGCAAGGGCTTGCAATGGATCAACCCGCGTTCCAGACAATCCAACTGTGGCACCTGCTGCGTGCAAATGCTTGGCGATTTCGCCACCAATACCACCCGATGCACCTGTGATCAGTGCGTTTTTTCCAGTCAAATCAAACATATAAGGCCTTTCTTTGGGCGATTAATTTGGATCAATGATCGGGCCAGTGAGTAACCCATATTCTTGAATTTCAGCTTCCGTCATGGTGTGCATACCTTCGGCGGGCGCGGCTTGGATTGTGAACCAATACCAATCTTCGCTGCCCAGCATTTTTTTCGTCAATGCCAGATGCAACGCATGTTCCGGGGCATCCTTGGGGAAATCTGCGGCGTCACGCGTACCGTCAGACCAGCTGTGCACACCGATAACGGCCCCGCGTTCCATACGCCGTGTTTTCCCTGAAATGAACAAATCTGCCCCGCCGGAATAAACTTCGGAATGGGCGGATAAGAACGTCTCAAGTCCCATGTCACGCACTGCATGATAAAGCGGCATGTTGGCTTCGTCGTCAGACGATCCATCGATCAGTCCCAAATGCAACCGAGTAATCCCCGGGTGATCTTCGATCGTGTCTAAAAACCGATCATGGGCAGAACTGTCCAATGTACCTGACACATGTAGAACAGATCCATCCACCCTAAATTCTGCCACCTCTTCTGGCCCTTCGCATGCGGCCATCAAAGCCACGACCGCCATCATTGGAATGATAAGCCCCACGCGCATTCTTTAAACTACCTTTTCGATATCGCCTGGGGTGCCGATGACCGTGCAGGCGATTTCTTTGTTAATCCGTCGCACCATGCCAGATAACGCTTTGCCTGCGCCAACTTCCCAAATTTCACTGACACCTTCACCTGACATCCATTGCACAGATTCGCGCCACCGAACCGAACCTGTCACCTGATCGATCAACAAAGACCGGATGGTGGCGGGATCCGTCACTGAACTGGCCAATACATTTGCCACCAAAGGAACCGACGGGCGTTGAATATCCACATCGGAGAGGGCCTGTGCCATGCGTTCCGCCGCAGGTTCCATCAACGAACAATGGAATGGGGCACTTACCGGCAAAAGAAGGGCGCGCTTGGCCCCTTTTTCTTTGGCAATTGCGACTGCGCGCTCAACCGCCCCTTTGTGGCCTGATACAACCACCTGACCCGGATCATTGTCATTTGCCGCTTCACAGACTTCGCCCTCGGCGGCCTCTTGGGCAACGGCGGTGGCGGTCTCAAAATCAAGGCCCAACAAGGCGGCCATTGCACCAACACCCACCGGAACGGCCTCTTGCATCGCTGTGCCGCGGATGCGCAGCAATCGTGCCGTATCCGCAATTGACAATGCGCCAGAGGCCGCCAATGCAGAATATTCACCCAAGGAATGCCCGGCAACAAATGCACCATCAGTGACCATAACCCCTTCTGATTCCAGTGCTTTTACAGCAGCCAGCGATGTGGCCATCAAGGCGGGTTGCGCATTCGCCGTCAGGGTCAGGGTTTCAATATCCCCCTCCCAAATCAAACCCGACAGATTTTCGCCAAGCGCCTCATCCACTTGCGAAAATACCTCCATCGCGGCGGGATAAGCTTTCGCCAGCTCTTGCCCCATACCGATTGTCTGGGCGCCCTGCCCGGGAAATACATATGCACGCATGTCGCCATTATCCTTGTGTCATTTCTCTTCACTTATCCCGCCTGACGCAGCGTCGCAATCCACCGCGTTCGCAACGCCACCCGACAAGGTTCAGGTGTCACCACTGTGCCCCACATGAAAGGCTTGAATGCCACTGCATTTTATGACATTCCGCAGCATCTGCGGAAAACATATTTCCTGTGCAGCCCCTCGTGACCGGCGCCGCAGTGTTTCATCCGGTCTTTGAAGCGCACCTAAAAACAAGAGTAGGAGAGCACATGCCACTGTATGAGCATGTCTTCATCTCGCGTCAGGATTTGTCTGGCGCACAGGCCGAAGGTCTGGTCGAAGAATTCACAAATGTACTCAGCGAAAATGGCGGAAACGTCGTTGAATCAGAGTACTGGGGCGTCAAAACGATGGCCTATAAAATCAACAAAAACCGCAAAGGGCATTACGCCTTCTTGAAAACAGACGCACCATCAGGCGCTGTGCAAGAAATGGAACGTCTGATGCGTTTGCATGATGATGTGATGCGCGTTTTGACGATCAAGGTTGATGAGCACGCCGAAGGCCCATCCATCCAAATGCAAAAACGTGAAGAGCGTGGCGAACGCCGCCGTCGGGAGGACTAAGTCATGGCATCTAAACCATTTTTCCGCCGTCGTAAGGTCTGCCCATTCTCTGGTGAGAATGCACCAAAGATCGATTACAAAGATACAAAACTGTTGCAGCGCTATATTTCTGAGCGTGGTAAAATCGTACCAAGCCGCATCACCGCTGTATCAGCCAAAAAACAGCGTGAGCTGGCCCGTGCGATCAAACGCGCACGTTTCCTTGCCCTGCTGCCATACGCCGTGAAGTAAGGAGAGAGACATGCAAGTTATCCTTATGGAACGTGTGGCTAAATTGGGCCAAATGGGCGACGTTGTAACAGTCAAGCAGGGTTATGCCCGGAACTTCTTGATCCCGAGTGGCAAGGCGATGCGTGCGTCCGAGGCGAACATCGCCGTTTTCGAAGCGCAGAAAGCCCAGCTGGAAGCAACAAACCTTGAAACCAAGAAAGAGGCCGAAAGCTTGGCCGCAAAATTGGACGGCGAAGCATTCATCGTGATTCGTTCTGCCTCTGATGCGGGTGCGCTTTACGGGTCCGTCACAACACGTGATGCTGCTGATGCCGCAACCGAAGCTGGTTTCACAGTCGACAAAAAGCAAGTCATCTTGGAAGCCCCGATCAAAGAACTGGGCCTTCATTCTGTGACTGTTCGTTTGCACCCAGAAGTAGACGCAGGCATCAAGCTGAACGTTGCCCGCTCACCAGAAGAAGCTGAGCTTCAGGCATCTGGCAAGTCGATCCAAGAATTGGCCGCTGAAGAAGAAGCCGCTGCTGAATTTGAAATTCAGGAGCTGTTTGACGATATCGGCGCTGCGCAATTGGACGATCTTGAAGGCGATGACGCCCCAGCAGCGGCCCCCGAAGCCGCCGCAGACGAAGGCGACAAAGAAGAGCAGTAAGCCCTTGTTCAAAGACAAACAAAAAGGCCGTCCTCTCTGGGCGGCCTTTTATAATTCTCAGTCCTATTTCTTTAAAAACCCTCGCAAGATCTTTTTCACATTGATCCGGTTCTCGGGCACGGGCGCCCAATCTTTTGATCGTTTATCGAACTGATCAATGAAAGATTGTGGATCATTGTGGGGCAATTGCGCCAATTCCTCGACAGGGTAATTCCACCATTGGCTTGCCAGCAAACGATCGCGCAATTCTTTTTCAAATCTATATTTTATCAGTTTGGCTGGCGTGCCCCCAACAACCGCATAAGGCGGAACATCTTTTGTTACGATCGCGCCATAGGCCAAAATGGCACCATCCCCCACGGTGACCCCACCTGCAATGGTAACATTGTCACCAATCCAGACATCATTGCCCACATAGACCGGGTCTTGGGCACTTTCGAAATCGGGCAAGTCAGGCAAAGGTGATTTCATCACCCGCGAAAGCCGCGCGGCCCGATAGAAAACGGGGCTGGTGGACACCCAGTCCACGGGATGCCGGTCCCCCAGATTACGAAAATTGATACCGATGGAACAAAATCGTCCGATACGGTCGATTCCGCCAGAATAACTCATGGAATAACTGTGACTGCCTAATGGCATGATGCCCACTTGCGAATGTTGGGTCATCGGTTCCACCAAATTTGCAGCCGCCTTTACGTTGATGGTTTCATCAACGCGGGGAAAGAAACGAATTTGATATTTTCGGGCCAAATGAGCGGCGAATTTGGGGGTGAATTCAACCAAGGTTTTTGATCATCATTGTTGTTTCGCTTTTCGAAACAATAAGGTGAGTTATCAAAATAAGCAAAGGGGCACGGTGATCCACCGCACCCCCTGCAATTTTCAGCCTAAACTGTTGTTAATTTACGCTTCTTCCAGCGCTTCAACAGCTTTTTGCAGATCGTCTTTGTTGACGGATTTTTCAGTAACTTCCGCGCGTTCAAATACGTAATCCACGACTTTATCTTCAAACAAAGGGGCACGCAGCTGTTGCTGCATCTGTGGGTTATTTTGAACGAATTCAAAGAATTGGCGTTCTTGGCCCGGATATTGACGTGCTTGGTTCATCACCGCTTGGGTCATTTCAGCATCGGTGACTTCCACCTCTGCTTTTTGTCCCAATTCCGCCAACAGCAGACCCAAACGAACCCGACGCTCTGCCAATTCAGTATGTTCTGCTGTGGGTTCGATTTTTTCGTGATCGTGGCCCTGAACATCTGGGTTATCATCATGCCACAATTGATGGGCAATCTGATCCGCCTCTGCCGCAACCAAAGATGGCGGCAGTTCAAAGCTAACCACATCATCCAAAGCATCCAGAAGGCTGCGCTTTTGCACGGCACGGGCCGCACCTGCGTATTCCGCTTCAAGACGCTCTGAAATCTGGCCTTTCAGGCCTGCCAGATCTTCTGCACCAAATTTCTTGGCCAAATCATCATTAATTTCAGCCGCTTTCGGCGCCTTTACCGCTTTGATTTTACATTCAAAGACAGCATCTTTTCCGGCCAGGTTTTCCGCGCCGTATTCCTCTGGGAATTTCACATTCACGGTCACGTCTTCATCGGCTTTGGCACCAACCAGCTGTTCTTCAAAACCTGGGATGAAAGAATTTGATCCAAGTACCAATGGATAATCTTCCGCCGATCCACCTTCAAAGGCTTCGCCGTCAACCATGCCTTTGAAATCCATCACAACCTGATCACCGTCTTTGGCCTTAGAGCCCTTTTTGCGATCTTCGAAATCTTGTGCGGTTTCTGCAAGGTTTGACAATGCCTCTTCCACGGCGGCGTCATCGGCCTTCACAACCATTTTTTCCAGTTTCAGCGCGGCCAAATCAACATCTGGAATGGCGGGAAGCGCTTCGTAGGAAACGGCAACATTCACGTCATCGCCCACTTTCCAATCTTCGTTGGTCATTTTGATGTCAGGTTGCATCGCAGGGCGATCACCGCTATCTTCAAAATGCTTCGCCATGGCGCCATCAATGGTTTCTTGCATGGCTTCACCCAAAAGGCGTTCGCCAAATTGCTTTTTCAACAACGGCATTGGAACTTTGCCTTTGCGGAAACCTTTCATTTCGACTTCCGGCTGCGCTTCTTTCAGCTTTTCGTCAACTTTTGCGTCCAGATCAGACGCCGCAATGACGATTTCATAGCCGCGTTTCAGACCTTCGTTCAGGGTCTCAGTTACCTGCATCTTACATTCCTTCGGATATACGTAGACAGCCCCGGCCGACTGGCCAGAAAAATTCACCGCTTCTTAGGGGTGCAATGGCAGCGGTGCAAGGTGTTTTGGCCGATTCACAGCCTTGAAATGGCAGGTTTGCGCCTGTTTATTCCCTGCGACTGGTTATCTGGCTTTCCCCGTGGCCAAAGCCACATATACGTTCTAGGAACAAAGGCATGATAAAAAGTACCGGATTGCAGTGAAAAGAGGGCGTCGATGACGAAATTCAACATCTTGATTGTCGGACAAGCGGGTCGCCTTCAGTATGAGGCGATCATTTTCTTGGCCTCTTTGCGGCACAACTCCCCTTCTTTTGATGGCAAGGTATATGTCGCCTACCCCAAGTTTACGGAAAAGTGGTCGGGCAATCCTGAAATCACGAATGCCGAGGTTCGCAACCTTTTGCACAGCATGGGCGCAGAACTGGTTGAGTTTGAAAGCCAACATTTTGGTTCCGAATACCCCTATGGCAATAAGATCGAAGCCTTGAAGGTTTTGCCCGAAGGGGAGCCGTTTGTGTTTTTCGATACAGATACCTTGATTTTGGGTGATCTCTCGAAAGTGCCGTTTGATTTTGATATCCCCAGCGCGTCTAACAAAGTGACAGGTACGTGGCCGGAAATCGAATTGTACGGTCCGGGTTACACCGAAATTTGGAAAAGCCTTTACGACAAATTTGGTTTGGATTTCGAAAGCAGCTTAGACACCAGCCAACCCGATGAATATTGGCGTCGGTATTTGTATTTTAATGCCGGGTACTTTTATTACAGCTGCCCGAAAAAATTTGGGGATCGGTTCATGGAATACGCTGTTGCGATCCGTGATGACTCCCCAGAAGCACTGGTGGTGCAAACGCTGGATCCTTGGCTGGATCAAGTTGCACTTCCATTGGTCATCCATTCATTTGGTGGGCGTCGTGACGCCCTGCCCGAAGGTTTGCTTGATGGCGAAGTCAGCTGCCATTACCGGCTTTTACCCCTTCTTTATGCGCGCGAATCCGATCATGCGGTGAACACCCTTGAAACCATTTTGGCCCCAAATAAGATCAAAAAGGTGGCAAAGGAATACGAACCGATCAAACGCATGGTATTTCAAAAAAGGGGCCACAAAGTGCGCGCCCTGTTTGATCAAGACAATCTGCCCCGCAAAGAACGTCAGATCAGGAACACGATCAAACGCGAAGGGTTTTGGATGCGTTAGGTCGCAAAAATCCGATCCAGATCGGCAATGCCCTTTGCCTCGATCGGGTTCCCAAACGGATCGCAGAAAAACATCGTCCATTGTTCCCCCGGTTGACCTTCAAATCGGACGGAAGGCGGGATGATAAAATCTGTACCAACATCTTTCAGGCGATGTGCCAAAGTTTTCCAATCTGGCAAATGCAGCACCACACCGAAATGGGGCATAGGCACCATGTGATCGCCAACCTGCCCGGTATTTTGAGTGCGCAAAATTGGCCCCACATGCAGTGACAACTGGTGGCCAAAGAAGCTGAAATCGACCCAAGTTTCCGTGCTGCGCCCTTCTTTCGCTTGCAAAACACCGCCGTAAAACTGGCGCGCGATGTCAAGATCGCCAACATTTATGGCCAAATGAAAGGGTGTGAGCATGGACAGGTACCTCAAAAAATTACGTTCATATCCCAGCTTCGTCGCACACTTAGAAAAGGATCGATCAAAAAGTCGTGGGTTTCCCCTGAATTTGACCCTTAAATCAGTGTTTTATCAAGGACATACCTAGCACAATCACCTATATTGGGTGTATTAGTCCTTTGGGGGCGTTGAACGGGTGGGAAAACTGTGACCGAAGACGTGTTTCTTCTTAACCTTGCGGACAATGAAATTGTTCTTGAAAGGTTTGCGAAAGATCCCAGCGGAACCCAAGGGTGGTTTCGTGAGGGATCGGTTTCCTTTGTTTCCCCCGATTTGGGATCTGCGGTTGCTGGCCTGCGTGAAAAGGCGGCATCCGGCAAAGGTGATCTTCCTGTATTTGTTAATCTGCCAAAGGATCAGGTAAAGGTCCTGTCCCTGCCCCAAGCCACCGTGACACCGGCAGAGGTGGCAACCGCCTTTGAGGGTGCTACACCATATTCATTGGATCAGCTTCGTTTGGCTTGGGTTGCGCAGGGCGGGCAAACGGCTGCGGCTGCGGTCGCACTCGAAACCCTGCAAGAGGCTGAAGATTTTCTGGCCCCTCAAGGGTTTCAGATCAATGGATATCTTTGTGTGCCCGGCGCTGAATGGGCCGCCCATTTCGCCAATTTTGGATCACTTCAGGATGCTTCGGGCGCTATGATGCCACCTGCGGCGACCTATACCGCGATCGCTGCTTTGGCCCCGCCAGCACCCAAACCCGCGCCACCAAAACCCCCGAAGGCCCCTGAGCCCGAAAAACCTGATGAAAAATCGGTGCCGGCAACCGTCGTCACAACCCCACCGGCCAAAGAAACAGCGTCAAAAACAGCTGCTTCTGCACCTGCTGAACCGAAACCCGTTGCCCCGGCAAAACCTGCAGCACCGGCCACAGTGGCCAAACCTTTGCCTGCAAAACCCGCGGCACCCACCCCCAAAGCGGCCATTGCGTCACCACCCAAAGGTGACGCCGCGACGTTGGCGGCGCTTGATGCCGCGGCTCAGAAACAAAAACGTGACCGTCGGAAAAAGCTTATTCCACTGCTTTTGACCGCACTTTTGCTGATCTTCTTGCTGTCAATTGCCGCCTTGGCCGCCACAGCCGGACGAGATCGGATCGCATCTTGGTTTGGTTTTGCCCCCCAAGGCCCAACAATTTTTGCCGAGGCACCGATTGTTGGAAATGGCCTGTCTGATGATGATCGCGACTTTACGTCTGAAACACCATCCATTGTCGCCGCAGACCGCATCATGCTGGCCAACGCGACACCCAGCATTGATTTTCCTTCACGGTTGCCGCGGGAAACCGCCCTGCCCGAACCACTTCCCCTTATTTATGAAGGGGGTGAGGCAATCACACTAAACGCGCCGAATGATCCATTGGCCGGGCGTAATCTGGTGTTGGAAGCTGCCCTTAGTTCGGTTCTTCCTTCATCAACCTCTGCTGATCAAAACTTGGCTGATTTGCGGCGGTATGCCTCCACGGGTATCTGGACAATTCCCCCAACTGGACCGAATTCCTCTGCCTTATCGCGCAGCCCAACGGTGCAACTTGCCTCAATCGATCCGGGCATTCAGCCCTTCGAACGCATCACATTGCCCCCGGTTGCTCTGCAACAACCAGACACAAGCCCGGGCGTCGGCGAACGGTTCGTGGCAGAACCCACAAGCCTGGCCGGTATCGCCACCGCACCTGCTGCCGCACAACAAAACGCGGAAACACAAGAGCAACCTTCGCAAACCGAAGAGACAGTTCAGACAAATCTGCAACAATTGCCAAACACGGATGACAACCAATTGGCATTGGCCGCCTCCGATGGGGATGCAACTGATCCAACCCAACCCATCAATGCGGCTGATTTAGCGTCCGCTGCCCTGTCAGCCTTGGTGGAAACGGGCGATGTGATTCTTGGCCGCCCAGACGTGGTTCCACCGTCACGCGATCTGACGGGTGCAACGGTCTTTGACGATGGGATCCGTGTCACATTTGCGGCCCCAGATGTGCGCCCCCTGACACGCCCCGCATTGGTCACCCCGGCGGCTTTGCCACCCTCTGACGAGGTGCTGGGCGATAACCAAACCAGTGTGACACCATCGGATGAAAACACCGATCTTTCCGTTGAACCTGAAGAAACCCCAGAAACGGAAACCGTAGAGACACCCGAAGCCGAAGCTGAAAATCAAGCAGAAGATCCCACAACGGCAGAAATTGACGATGGTCCGGGATTTGGTCTTGCCCCAGAAACATCGCCCGCCCCAGAATTGCGCCCCGGATCAGACGCCGCTGAAGCAACCGATCCTGAAATCGACACTGAAAACTTAGCTGTCACGGAAGAGGAACAACCAGAACCGGTTCTTCCCTCGAAACGGCCTCAGCTGCGCCCCGAAGGCATTAATGATCTTTCAGAAAACAGTACGTGGTCGCCCACAATGCAACGCGCTTTGGCAAAGGTTCGTCCCGCCGGGCGTCCGCGCGGCCTCAAGCCACCGGTTGAACCCAAAGCGGAAGAACCGAAACCAGAGGTGAAGCCTGAACCGGAAATCGCAGAGCCAAAGCCGGAGGCGAAACCAGAACCAGAAAAACCTGATACATCCTCTGCTGAAAATGCAGCCGCCGTCGCTGCAGCCGCGGCAGCAGCGGCTGCCAAAACAACGATAACGGTTCCAAAACCGGCCGCTGTCGCATCGAAACGGCCGTCTGTTCGCCCACGTTCTGTTGAGAGACAGGCCGCACGCGCAGCGGCAGCTGCAGCTGCCCCCGCAAAGCCATCTTCAAATGATAGTGGCGGATCTTCGACATCTTCGTCTCGCAAAGTCACAGTCGCCCGATCCAACGAAATTGCCAGACCATCAGGGACCGCCCCGAGAACAGTTCAACGCAATGCCACCGTTGCAAACGCCGTGAACCTGCGCCGAATAAACCTGATGGGCATCAGCGGCACCAAAAACTCTCCCAAGGCGTTGGTGCGTATGCCGAACGGCAAATTTATTACGGTAAAAGTCGGCGATCGATTGGATGGCGGGCGGGTTTCATCCATCGGTAATAATCAATTGCGATATGTCAAAGGCGGCCGGAACATCACGTTGAAGATGCCGCGCATCTAATTCTGCTGCAGATGTTTACCTTCCCAACAGTGAGGTTAAACTTGCTGGCAAATCGGAAGGGATGAACACATGGAAAGCTTTTTGCTTCAGGCAACCATTTATCTTGGCGCAGCTTTGATTGCCGTTCCCGTCGCCGTACGATTGGGATTGGGATCTGTCCTTGGATACTTGATCGCAGGAATTTTCATCGGACCCCTGTTTGGATTGGTTGGGGCTGAAACTACCGAGCTTCAGCATTTTGCTGAATTCGGCGTCGTGATGATGCTTTTCTTGATTGGTTTGGAGCTGGAACCAAAGGCACTTTGGGCCATGCGGTCCAAGCTTATCAATTTGGGTGGCCTTCAAATTACGCTCAGCGCGGGCTTGATTACCCTTGGGGGATTGTTTTTCGGTCTGAACTGGCAAACTGCCTTGGCCGTTGGTTTAATCTTATCCCTGTCTTCAACAGCCATCGTTCTGCAAACCTTGGCTGAAAAGGGATTAATGAATTCAAACGGCGGACGATCCGCGTTTTCCGTATTGTTGACGCAAGATATCGCGGTCATTCCCATGTTGGCCCTGTTGCCGCTTTTGGCTGTGGCCCATGGCGGGGATGTTCACCACGCAGATGATGCCCACCACGCAGCCACCCTCAGTATTGTCGAAGGCCTGCCCGCTTGGGGGGTGACGCTGGTCACTTTGGGGGCGGTCGCAGCTGTGGTATTGGTTGGGGTATTTCTTATTCGGCCGCTGTTCTTTTTTGTGAATGGTGCGCATTTGCGCGAACTGCATACGGCCTTTGCCTTACTTATCGTGGTGGGCATCGCCGTGTTGATGACATTGGTGGGGCTGTCCCCCGCCCTTGGCACGTTTCTTGCGGGTGTTGTTTTGGCAAACTCTGAGTTCCGACACCAACTTGAAAGCGATATTGAACCCTTCAAAGGCCTTTTGCTGGGCTTATTTTTCATCACGGTTGGTGCTGGCATCAATTTCGCTGTTTTATTTGGCAATCCGGGCTTGATCCTTGGGCTGACCGCCGCCCTGATTTTTGTGAAATGGTTGGTTCTGTACATCATTGGGCGCATTTTCAATATGCCCGGAAAAGAAGCGATGCTGTTTCGCCTGTCCCTTGCGCAGGCGGGTGAATTTGGTTTTGTCTTAATTTCTTTTGCCATTCAGCAAAGTGTGTTGGGTGGTGATTTGGCTGAAACCTTGTTGTTGGTTGTGGCCCTGTCGATGTTGTTCACCCCTTGTTTGTTCATCGTCTATGACCTGATCGAAAAACGGATGACAGATGACACCGATCAACCCGAAGCGGATGAAATCGACGAACATACCGGTATCATCATCGCTGGAATCGGGCGGTTTGGCCAAGTGGTCAACCGCATGATGCAAACGGCAGGCCATCCAACAACCGTTTTGGATCATGATCTTGAAGTGATCAAACTTATGCGTCGTTTCGGGTTCAAAGGTTTCTTTGGTGATCCCACCCGCCCTGATGTTTTACATGCCGCCGGGATTGATAAGGCGAAAGTTTTGGTGGTGTCGTTGGATGACAAACATGCCGCTGTAAATCTTGTGAAATATGCACGCCGCACGCGCCCTGATCTGCATATCGTCGCACGCGCTCATGATCGGGTGCATGTGTACGAATTATATGCGGCCGGGGCGAATGACATCGTGCGTGAAATGTTCGACAGCTCGCTCCGGGCTGGACGATATGTTTTGGAAAATACAGGCATGACGGAATTCGAAGCACATGAATTCGAAACCCTGTTTTACAAAGAAGATCGTCGGGCATTGCGCGAATTGGCGGATCTTTGGGATCCAGAAATCCCCGTCATCGACAACAAGCCTTATATCGAAAAGGCAAAGATCCTGAATTCAGAGCTTGAAACAAATATCGTCAGCCAAATTCAAAGCCGATTGGAAAAAGAATGAAATCAGCGTTTTCCCAATCGGTTTGATCAAGCCCATTTAACAACGCTTAGGCGTCACTGACACCGGCCTCTGCGAAAGTTGCCATGCCAGAATGGCATGCAATTGCCCCTTTCAAAACACCAATCGCAAGGGCCGCGCCGGACCCTTCCCCCAGCCGCAACCCCATCGACAGGATCGGGGATTTGCCGAGTTTATCCAACAGATTTGAATGCGCGCCTTCCGCACTTAGATGGGCGGCTTGTGTGTGATCCAGTGCGTTTTCCGCAGTGGCATGCAAAACTGAAGCCGCCGCCGTACAAATGAACCCGTCCAATAGGACTGGAATGCTTTCGACACGTGCGCGGGTGATGGCCCCTGCCATTGCCGCAAGTTCTCGCCCCCCCAGACAGCGCAGAACATCAAGCGGAGAACCCATTGCATCTGCGTTTTGGGCCAACCCCGCTTCAACGACCGCTGCCTTTCGGGCCAGACCTGCATCATCAACACCTGTGCCTCGGCCAACCCAAGCATCGGCACCGCCACCAAACAATGCAGCGGCGATTGCCGCGGCGGGTGTGGTGTTTCCAATTCCCATTTCGCCTGTGACAAAAAGATCGGCCTTCAGATCAACCGCATTCCAACCCGCCTTAAGCGCGGCAACGCATTCGGTTTCTGACATTGCGGGCCCTTTGCTGAAATCAGCCGTCGGCCGATCAAGATCCAAGGCATGAACATCCAATTTTGCATCAAACGCCTTGGACAACTGGTTGATTGCCGCCCCACCCGCCTGAAAATTGAAAACCATTTGTTCGGTCACCTCTGGTGGAAAGGCGGATACACCCGCCGCCGCAACACCGTGATTGCCGGCAAAAATAACCACCTGTGGTGATTTAATTTCCGGACGACCACTCCCGACCCAACTGGCATACCAAATGGCAAGATCTTCCAAACGGCCAAGGGCACCGGGTGGTTTGGTTAACTGGCCATTGCGATCTTCAGCGTCTGCCTTGGCGGCCGGATTGGCACTCGGCAATGCCGTCAGGATCTCAGCAAAGTCCGAAAGTGTTTCAAAATCAGGGGTCATATCAAGGCAATCCATTGCTATTCGTTTCCGCCCTCTTTAGCCATCATTGCAGAAAGTAAAAGACAGGATCGACCACCTTGCCATCCGAAGCCGACATTTGGCGCCCCATGACACGCGATATACCCGCCAGCGTGGGATTGTTAACGCGACTGCCGATAAAGGTGGATGGGGATTGGGCGCAATCGCGCGGTGCGGCTGGCGCATGGGCCTATCCCATTGTGGGGATATTTGTTGCTGTTTTGGTTCTGATTTGCGGGGCGCTTTTAAACTTGTTTGATCTTCCCAAGCCATTGGTGGGCATTGGCATGGTTGTGACGGGATTATTTGTCACGGGGGCCATGCACGAAGATGGATTGGCCGATACATTGGATGGGCTTTGGGGGGGATGGACCAAAAACCGGCGTCTTGAAATTATGAAAGACAGCACCATCGGAGTTTACGGTGTATCGGGACTATTCTTAGCTTTGTTTGCCAAAGTCATCTTGTGGGCAAGCCTTCTTACAGATGCGCCCTGGGCCATAATCGCGATTGCGGCTTTGTCGCGGTCTTGGATGGTGGTTTTGATGTATATGCTGCCACACGCCCGTGATGTGGGGTTGTCTCATGCGGTGGGCCACCCGCCAAAACCAGCAATGATTACAGCCGCTATGATTGGTTTGATTGCCAGTTTCATATTCGCCGGTGCGCTGGCAACTTTCGTTACCGCTGGTGTCGCCCTTGGTGTGTCGGCGATCGCACATGCCAAAATCAAAGGGCAAACAGGGGATATTTTAGGGGCCTGCCAAATCATAACGGAATTGGCAGGCCTGATTGTGGTATTGGCTTTGATCTAAGCGAAGCGCCAGACTTAAGCTGCTGGCGTGACCCGAGACATCAAAATCGACATGATTTCTTCTGATGCCATCGCCTCTTCCGCGTTGTTCACGGCGGCGATCTCTCTGGTTAGGCGGTCCAATGCGGCCTCATACAACTGACGCTCGGAATAGCTTTGTTCACGCTGGTCATCGCTGCGATGCAAATCGCGGACAACCTCTGCAATGGCAATCAAATCGCCAGAATTAATTTTCGCCTCATATTCCTGAGCCCGGCGTGACCACATGGCGCGTTTGACCTTGGCTTTTCCTTTCAGGGTTGTCATCGCCTTGGACACCACATCTGGCGGCGCCAAGGGGCGCATGCCCACTTCCTCTGCCTTGTGGGTTGGAACACGCAAGGTCATTTTGTCTTTGGCGAAATTGATCACAAAAAGCTCAAGCTCTGTTCCAGCGATTTCTTGCGTTTCAATATCGATTACCTGACCCACCCCATGGGATGGGTAAACCACATGTTCTTTCAAAGAAAATGCGAGTTTCTTCTTGGCCATTTGGCGTCCTTTCCGACACTGCAGCACTCATACCACCCTGACCAATTCAAAATGAATGGTCATTTTCATCAGATTGTTGGGAATTGTGAAACGCGTGTTTTAAGTACTGCTCGTTTGTAAGTTTGGTAATTTATACCACAAATTCAACCATTTGAAAAGCGCGGGTGAATTAGCCCCCTTCGCCCGCTGCCTCAGAGAAATATTTCTCAAGTTTGCCTTCTTCGCCATCGCGTTCTTCGGCTTCGGGCAACTGATCTTTTTTGGTGATGATCACGGGCCACATCTCAGAGTATTTCCGATTAAAGTCGACCCATTTATCCATATCAGGTTCCGTATCAGGACGAATGGCATCCGCAGGGCATTCAGGTTCGCATACACCACAATCAATGCATTCGTCGGGATGGATCACCAACATGTTTTCACCTTCGTAAAAACAATCAACGGGGCAAACTTCCACGCAATCGGTGTACTTACAAGCAATGCAATTATCGGTGACGATATAGGTCATAGGTTCATACGTCTCTTTGGTTCTTGGGTCCTCTACATCCGACCTGCGTCGGGTGCAATCCGCATGACGTCATATGGGTTAAATCAATCCACGTTTAAAGGCCGCTTGGGCCTTACGATCGCGCGATGAAGGGCGGTTTTCGGATTTTGGGCTTGGGGCGGTGCGTGGTTTGGGTTGTGGAGGGTCCAAATCTTCATAAAGCGCTTGCGCCTCGGTGGCCGGTCCACGCCGTTCCCCCAACGCAACTATTTTTATCACACGCACGTCATCTTCCTTGGGAAAGGTCAAGACATCGCCCGGCACGATGGTGCGCGATGGTTTGGAAACTGACGTTGCATTCACACGAACTTTGCCCGTTTGAACAACACGTGTGGCAAGGCTGCGGGTTTTGAAAAACCGCGCGTGCCAAAGCCATTTGTCCAAACGAAGGCTCGTGCTCAACTGTCTTTCAATCCCATCAGCGCCGCTGCAAAAGGATTGTCTGGATCAATTTTCTTTTCTTTCTTTGGCGGGGCCGAAGAATATGACTTTGCCTTTTGATCACGCGGCCCTTTGCCTGGGCCTTTGCCTTTGGGCCTGCGGCCACCTTTGGGTTTGCGATCCCCTTGTGGGCGGTTTCCACCTGCGCGGCGCCCGCCCCACGTGAAGGTATAAAATACCTCCACCTCTGGTTCAGATGGCGCCTCTGCTTCGATCGTTACCTCTGGGGTTGGTTCGACCTCTGCTGTGGATTCGGTTTCTGGCGCCGCGTCGGTATCCGCATCTTTGGGTGCGACTTCTGTTTCGGCCTTCACCTTTTCACGTTCACCCCTTTCAGCCTTGTACCCAAGACCTTCCATCAAATTGGCAAACTGTTCCAATGTCATGCCGGTGATCGACAACATATCGGGATTGGCTTCAAAGCCACCGCGGCTGTCTTGGGTGCGAAGCATATCCGCCAAACGTTCGGCCATATCAACGCGAACGGCCCTATCCCCGGCAGGTTTATATCCAGATTTCAGATAATACTCCGGGGTGGCCTTGGGATCATTTGGAATTGTAACCAAGCCCGGCGGTGGGGCTTCTGCAAATTCGGCATGCCCTTCAGACAAGGCCCACAACAACAACCGAAGCCGTGTCGGAGCAGGCTTCAAAAGCAATGGCATAAAAATGGTATATTGACCAAACCGAACGCCATGCTTGCGTAATGCACCACGCGCATCTTGATCCAGTGCTTTCACATCATCGGCCACGGCGGCGCGATCCAACACACCCAAGCCTTCGGTCAATTGAAATCCAAATCCACGTGCCAAACCAGTCAGATTTTCATCTTTGCGGATGTTTTCAAGCGGTTCAAACAATGCGGCGATCTTACGATCGATAAAATGCTGTAACCGACGTTGCACCTTTTCGGCCACATCAGCACCGGCCTCATCGTCGACGAAAACTTCGACCTGCGGCTTCAAAGCCTCTAACCCGGCGACCAGTTTGCCCACTGCCGCGGTGCCCCACATCAATCCACCTTGGTCTGTGAAATCCAATTCGGTATCCGGTGCATTATAGAACCGATCAGACCTAAGATGAAATTCAGGCACCAAGGCTTGGATACTTGCGGCGCGTAATGTTTTCGCCTCATCGGGTGTGGCGGAAGCATCTTGTTTAAAACGAAACCCTTCCAAACGCCCCACGAATTGTCCTTCGACGGTGACGTCACCCTCTTTACTTACTTCGGCCACAAGCCTCTCCTTCTGTTTCAACCGCCGCATCAAAACGCTGGTGCGCCGGTCGACAAATCTTTGGGTCAAAGCGGTGTGAAGCGCATCTGACAGACGATCTTCTACAGCGCGCGTTTCATTCCGCCAATGATTTTCGTCATCCACCCACCCTTTTCGTTGCGCAACGTACGTCCAAGTGCGCACAAAAGCCAATCGTTTAGACAATGCATCGATATCACCCACCGGCCGATCGATGCGCGCAACCTGCCGGGCCAACCAATCATTTCGGATGCGCCCGTGTTCATGCAGTGCCGTAAAGATATTGGACAAAAGGCTTGCGTGTTCTGCCGCAGAAATGCTGCGAAAATCGGGAACACGGCAGACATCCCATAACAGACGCACCGATGGCCCATCGCTTGCACGGGCTGCAATTTCTGCATCATCGGCAAGCGCCTTTAGGGCGGCCAAATCATCACTCTCGCGCACGCGCGTCAGCCAATCATCATCTGTTGGCGCCTCCAGCGATTTTATCAGGCCAGATACCGAACCAAATTGCAGATTGGAATTCCGCCAATACAGTTTTTTCAGGGGTTGGAACCTGCTTTCGCAGATCGCGGTCGCCAATTCATCGCTTATTTTGCGGGCTTCACCCGTGGTTCCAAAGGTTCCATCGTTCATATGCCGCCCGGCCCGGCCTGCAATTTGACCCATTTCGTTGGGGAACAAATCGCGCATGCGACGGCCGTCAAATTTCTGCGTCGCTGAAAAAGCCACGTGGTTAATATCCAGATTCAACCCCATACCGATGGCATCCGTTGCCACCAGAAAGTCAACATCGCCATTTTGATACATTTCAACCTGGGCGTTGCGTGTGCGCGGGCTTAGCGCCCCCATAACCACCGCCGCACCACCCTTTTGACGCCGCAAAAGTTCGGCAATGGCATAGACTTGATCAACACTGAAACTGACAATTGCGGATCGCGGTGTCATGCGGCTTATCTTCTTTTCGCCGGCATGAATCAGTTTGGACATGCGATCGCGTCGCATAAATTGCGCCTTTGGCACCAAATCGGCAATCGCCGGTTTCATGGTTTCGGCACCCAAAAACAGGGTCTCTTGTGTGCCGCGGGCGTGCAATAAACGATCGGTGAAAACATGCCCCCGTTCGGGATCGCCGCACAACTGCACCTCATCAATCGCAAGAAAATCAGCCCCCAAACCTTCGGGCATGGCTTCGACGGTGCACACCCAATATTGCGTGCGATCTGGAACGATACGTTCCTCACCCGTGACCAAGGCAACCACATTGGGCCCGCGAATTGCAACGATGCGATCATAAACCTCGCGCGCCAAAAGGCGCAGCGGCAACCCAATAACGCCTGTGCGATGGGCCAACATTCGTTCAATGGCGTAATGTGTTTTGCCCGTATTGGTGGGGCCCAAGATGGCCGCAATGCGCGATGTTTCGGCCATCAGGCCACCCCCAAAGGTCAGGTGTCACAATGTTTGGCCGGCGGCCTTTGCCTCCAACCTTTCAATGGCCTGTGATAAGTTGTCAAAGTGAGGATGTATAGCCTTGATCAAATAGGCCATTTCGAGGGCCTGATCCTCCACACCTGCGTCCTCCAAGATGGCCATGACACCGCCCATGGCTTGAAAATGACGTGGCTCCAACGCCAAAGCACGTTCCAAAGCATCCAGTGCCAAACCAATCTCTTGGCGATTAAAATGGGCCAGTGCCTTGGCGTGCCAACCTTCCGCGAAATCTGGGGCATGATCTGTCAGGGCCGTAAGATGGATCAAGGCATTTGCCCAATCCTCTTTCTCGAAATCCGCGCGCGCGCGCCGCAACAACAAATCCATCGCCGCAGACCCCGATTTAGACCATTCCAAAATGATCTTGCTTTCAATTTGTGGGGCATCTTCGGCACTGACATTTTTAAGCCGCTCAAACAATGTGTCCAAGCGTGGGTCTTGGGCAACGGTCATGGATGCACCAAACACCAAAATGGTTGCCGCAACGAAAACTTTGAGATTTCTAAGCAAAAGCATCATATACGGGTTGTAACACAGACCCTTCGGCTGAAAAGGCCGAACACGAAACATTTACGCGATCCGAAAAGGAATTGATCATGAGCGATATGTTGAACGAAGCCGTAGCAGCCTTGAACGAAAAAATCAGCGGAGGCAGCTTTGATGGAACAGCGAAATTCGATATCGCTGGTGAAGGCACAATCATTTTGGACAGCGATGGCGCACGCGCCGAAGATGGCGATGCGGATGTCACATTGTCTGCGGATGCGGACGTATTCCGCGCCATTCTGGAAGGTGAACAAAACCCAACCACCGCGTTCATGACCGGCAAGCTGTCTGTGGATGGTGATATGGGCAAAGCGATGTCTTTGGCCTCGATCCTGGGATAAGAAGATGCTGCCTGCCCCTTTCCACAATGATTTGGCAGAAGGCCCGGATGGGGGCAGCGCCTATTGGATAAACGCCGAGGATGGCAGTCGTCTTCGAATCGGCGTTTGGCCCAAGGGCAAACGCGGAACGGTTTTGATATTTCCAGGCCGCACAGAATATATCGAAAAATATGGTCGTTCAGCCAAAGAATTCTCTGACATGGGATTCGCAGTTGTGTCTGTCGATTGGCGGGGCCAAGGCTTGGCCGATCGGGCCCTTTCCAATCGCAAAATCGGGCACGTCGATAAGTTTTCAGACTTTCAGCTGGACGTTGCAGAAGTGCGCAAAGCCATTGATGTTTTTCGCCTTCCCAAACCGGTTTATCTTGTCGCCCATTCAATGGGGGGCTGCATCGGGCTCCGGGCGTTGAAAAACGGGTTGAATGTGGAAAAGGTGATGTTTTCGGCCCCGATGTGGGGGATCACGTTTTCGCCTGCCCCGTTAAAACCTTTTGCATGGGCGATCTCTGCATTGTTGCATCCGTTTCCGGCCCGTGAACGATTGTCACCGGGCACAGATCCAGATGCTTACCTTATTGACGGTGATTTTGAAGACAACACATTAACCACTGATCGCGATATGTATGATTACATGCGCAGTCATGTGCTTCAGCTTCCTGATTTGGCTGTCGGCGGCCCATCGGTTCAGTGGCTTTATTCTGCCTTGCGCGAAATGAAAGATTTGGCAAATTCGCCTTTGCCTGACATCCCTTGCGCCACGTTTTTGGGCACGGACGAACAAATCGTTGACCCAGATATGATCAGATCTCGCATGCCCGATTGGCCGGGGGGGCGCCTGATCGAAATTGAAGGGGCCCGGCATGAAATCATGATGGAAACCCCTGCGACCCAGCGACGCTTCTTTGATTACGCAGATGGTTTCTTTACGTCTTAACGTTTGATGGCATGAATTCCGTTTGCATCTGCATTGGCCCCTGCCTTCATCCAACCCTGCTCGGACCCGACAAAGAACATATGCGCCCCATATCGTGACCATTCTGCCGCTTTCGCCGCGTTCGGTACAAAGGTCATATAGGCCGTAGCGTTCGCCGCCGCTGCCACGCCCGTGCGTTCCAATGCCTGCAGAAGTTCTTGTGAAGTCGTGTCCGTTTTTCCCATGGACACCGACATATCAGAAGGCCCTAGAAACAAACCATCAATTCCTTCAACGGCTGCGATTTCCTCCACGTTTTCCAGGCCTTCCACTTCTTCTATCTGGGCAAATACAACGGTTTCAAGTGCTGATTTTTCAAGAACTTCTTTCATTGTGTGTGCCCCATATCCGGCCCACCGTGTGGCGCCGGCGAACCCACGCCCACCGTTCCCAAAATGGGCAGAACGCACCAAATCCTCTGCCATTTGGGCAGACACGATATGGGGCGCCACAACGCCAACCGCCCCCATATCAAGAACCTGCAAAACCGTTTCGGGTGAAAAATGAGTGACGCGCACCAACAACGGGAAATCCTTGGCGCGTGCAATCGCCAAACACGCATCAGCGCGGGCGCGATCAAAGGGCGAATGTTCCATATCAATACACAGAAAGTCCAATTCGCTGTCGGCCAGAACCTCCACCAATTCATAGGCAGGTGTTTTCAGAAAGGTGCCTGCCATCATATCTTTGTTGGCGATGCGTTGTTTGAAACCTGAAATGCTCATCTTTTTGTCCTTGACCAAATATCTTGGCCACACCACCACAGGCAGATGTCCAGCGCAAGACGACGTGATAGGATCGCAAAATGAAATCTGAAACAGACACCACCCCCGCCCCCAAGACATGGGAAACCCCCGCGGCTTGGCGCTTGGAAAACAGACATTGGAAAGACCGCGTTATCGCCTGGGGTGCGCGCAACATCATTCGGCGAAATCTTGCAATGCCTTTGCCATGGAAGGTGCATCGCATTGGGTTTCGATTTGCCGGTTGGTTGCGCTTTAATGCCAAAGAAGCGCAGGTGGATAAATTGCCCAATGGATCTGGATTAATTATCCGGCATCCCAATCCAGTACGCCGCATAATCTGGATACACGGCGGTGGATTTACGATTGGCTCACCTGAAACACACCGCGCGATGCTTTCCCATTTGGCCATGAAGGCGCAGGCGCAAATTTATGTGCCAAAATATGCATTGGCGCCAGAAAATCCATTTCCCGCCGCTGTGAACGATGTGTTGCAATTCGTTGATTCCCATTGGTCATCAGAGGATCAAATTGGGCCGATATCTTTGGGCGGTGACAGTGCCGGTGGGTGCCTTGCACTTGTCGCTTTGGAACATCTTCTAGGGAAAGACATCACTCCACACCGGGTAATATTGGCCAGTCCTGCCACATGGCTGGATCCCGATCGGGACGTTCCCCCAGCGCAGGATTTGTTATTTCCGCTATCATTGCTGCGGCGTATTGGACGGGATTACACCGGCGATGCCGATCCATCCAATCCACAGCTGTCACCGCGGTTTGCCAGCTTTGCCAACGCCCCAAAAACTTTGATCCACTGCGCCATTGGTGAATACTTGGAACAAGATACCGATCTGATCGCCGAACAATTGCGGCGATATGATACCAATGTCACCTTGGAAAAGGCCCCCAAAGCCCCACATGTTTGGCACTATATGGCAGGCAAATCCCCATTGGCGGATGATGCAATCGCAAGGATGGCAAGTTTTCTGGTGGCGAATGCATAAGATTTTCACCAAAGCGGCCTCACAATTTCGATAACATTTATGTCATCCCTTGCATCGCAGGCTGAACCTGCCAATTAAGGGGTATGTCAGACATTCTTCCCAATGCGGGCATGCCGCCTGTAACGTCCAAACCCAAAATCTCTTTGCCGCCGAATGCATGTGACACACATGTTCATATGGTTGCCGGCCCCGAATTCCCCTTGTGGGATGGGCGGGTTGAAAATCCGGCACCGGGTGTAGACTTCGAAGGTTGGTTGGACAAATACCGCCAACATATCGCGGCCCTAGGATGTGATCGTGGCGTGATTGTACATTCGATTTTATACGGAACCGACAATCGCGTCACAATTGAAGCGGTAAAACGATTGGGCAACGGTTTCAAAGGGGTGGGTCTTTTGCCCGATGATGCAACAGACCGCGACATCGCTGGTTTTGCCGATGCCGGGATCAAGGCCCTGCGGCTTAACTATGTTCATGGGGGTGTGCTAAGCTGGGACGGTGCCAAAAAGCTGGCCCCCCGTTTGGCCGCGCGTGGCATGCATATCCAAATGTTATTGAATACGCATAAACACATGGCTGAGATCGCAGATGATATTCGTGCCCTTCCGACACCTTTGGTCATTGACCACATGGGTTGGCCCGATCTGAAACAAGGGCCGGATGAACCGGGCTTTGAATGCCTCAGACAGCTTTTGTCGGAAGGCAAAGTCTTTGTGAAATTATCGGCGCTCTATCGTCTTTGCCCACCGCCGTATGATCAGGCCGATGAATTTGTGGAACGGCTTTTGGCCGCCAACCCTGACGGGTTGTTGTGGGGATCAGATTGGCCGCATTTGATGCTGGCGGACGCCGAAATGCCCGATGGTGGCGCAGTGATGGATACTTTCCTGCGCAGCGTGACACGCACGGATCACTTGCAAAAAATACTGGTCGATACACCAGAAAAACTTTTCGACTTTTAAGGACGCACAATGCTCGACACTCAATTTGGTGACCTCCCCGAATGGGATTTGACCGACCTTTACCCATCCCAAGACGCCCCTGAACTGCAGAGTGATTTGGACTGGCTGGAACAGGAATGCGCATCATTTGCCGCAGATTATCAAGGCAAACTGGCCACTTTGGATGCGGATGCCATGTTGGTGGCCGTGCAACGCGATGAAAAGATCGGCACAATTACAGGCCGGATCATGTCGTTTGCAGGTCTGCGGTATTACCAACAAACCACGGATCCAGATCGGGCAAAGTTCATGTCTGATATGCAAGATCAGATCACGCAAATGTCCAATCAATTGGTGTTTTATGGGTTGGAAATGAATGCGCTTGACGATGATCACGTGAATGCACTTTTTGCCCAAAACGCCGAACTGGGCCGTTATAAGCCGGTTTATGACCGCTTGCGCGCCATGAAACCCCATCAGTTGAGTGATGAGCTTGAGACGTTTTTGCACGATCAATCGGTTGTTGGGTCCACCGCGTGGAACAAATTGTTCGATGAAACGGTCGCAGCGTTGGTGTTTCACATCGATGGAGAAGATCTGTCGCTTGAGGCAGCGGCCAGCAAGTTGGCGGAACAAGATCGCGATCTGCGCGAACGCGCAAGCCGTGAAATTGCACGCGTTTTGCAAGAAAACTTGCCTTTGTTCACACGCGTGCACAACACTTTGGCCAAAGAAAAAGAGGTTGAGGATCGTTGGCGTAAAATGCCGACCCCACAAACCGCGCGCCATCTTTCAAATCATGTCGAACCCGAAGTGGTAGAGGCACTGCGCAACGCCGTTGTCGCGGCCTATCCCAAGCTTAGCCACCGGTATTACGCATTGAAGGCGAAATGGTTGGGGCTGGAAAAGATGCAAGTCTGGGACCGAAATGCCCCCCTGCCCATCGAAGATACCAAAACAGTGAATTGGGACGAGGCGCAAAACCTTGTCATGGCGGCCTATCACGATTTTGATCCACAAATGGCTGAAATCGCAAAGCCATTTTTCACCGACGGTTGGATCGACGCGGCTGTAAAACCGGGCAAAGCCCCGGGTGCATTTGCCCACCCAACGGTCACCACAGTGCACCCCTATGTCATGCTGAACTATATGGGGAAACCACGTGATGTGATGACTTTGGCCCACGAACTGGGCCACGGCGTGCATCAGGTTCTGGCCGCCGAACAAGGGGAACTGCTGTCTTCCACGCCATTGACCCTTGCAGAAACGGCATCGGTGTTTGGCGAAATGCTGACCTTTCGAAAAATGCTGGATGACGCAAAAACCCAGGAAGAACGCAAAGTTCTTTTAGCGGGCAAAGTCGAAGACATGATCAATACGGTGGTTCGCCAAATCGCCTTTTATGATTTTGAATGCAAATTACACGCCGCACGCGCTGAAGGGGAGCTCACCCCAGATGATATCAATGCCATCTGGATGTCAGTACAAGGTGAAAGCCTTGGTCCTGTGTTCGAATTCATGGATGGATATGAAACCTTCTGGTCATATATCCCGCATTTCGTGCATTCGCCATTTTATGTGTACGCCTATGCTTTTGGTGATGGGCTGGTGAACGCCCTTTACGCCGTATTCGAAGAAGGCGACCCAGATTTCCAAGCAAAATATTTTGATATGTTGCGCGCTGGGGGATCAAAACATCATACAGATCTCTTGGCCCCTTTCGGCCTTGATGCCAGCGATCCGGCGTTTTGGGACAAAGGCCTGTCCATGATTTCTGGCTTCATTGATGAACTTGAAGCCATGGAAAACGCATAAAGTTTGAATGCAAAGCTGAATTGCCTTCCTGATCGGGCGGGCAATTCAAAATTAATATAGCACCCGCCGACAAACGGGTTGAGGTTTAGTGCTTTGACGGATTTCCTGAAAACTTAGTCCAGGTCACTCCATGGCCATGGTTTCACTTCGCTTGCTGCGGTTTGATACCGTACCGCTTTGGCAATCCAAATGCCCATGGTTGTACCCAGATCAGAAAGTTGTTCATTGGGCTGCTTATTGTTTACCAACATGATGACGAATTGAATGATGGTCAAAAGCCCCAAAACCGCATGGGCCATCTGAATCATGAAATAGATCAAAATCATGAACAAAAGCCGCATCAGCAAGCTTTCTTCTGCTTTGCCTTCACGTGGGGTATTCAGTTCAAAACCTTCGTTATCCATCTGATTTTCCTCTAAATATCTGTCGCAACTGTCAAAATTTCATCAATGGCAGTCTGGGTTCCTTGCGCCATCTCCAGTGTCCATGGGTATGGCGTGGCTTCATTCACGCTGCGCCCAAATGCTTCGACCTGTTGTTTGTACTGATCATCGGTTGGAAATTTTTCCACCCGAAGCCCCTGCCCCGGTTGATGCAATTCAATCCGTGCTTCGCCGAACACACGGGGGTTGAAAGGCGCTGTCATGCGGATCAAACCATCCCGTCCATGAAACACCACCTCTTGATGGGGATGCATGCGAATGGATGTGTACATCGAAAACGTGGCCGTCCCCAAATACCCTTGTGCGTGGGTGGTTAAATCAAACCCGTCATGCCACCGGATCTGGGCATTGACGCCTGTCAATTCAGCATCCATGGCAAAGCGCGGCCCGCCAATGGTGTACACGCCAATATCGCGAAGCCCACCGCCGCCTGTTTCCGCCTTGTTGCGAATATTGCCCGGATCTGACGAATTGTCATAACTGAAGGCGGCTTGGATGTGTTGAACTTCACCTATGGCCCCATCCCGGATCATATCTTTTACCCGTCGCCATTGGGCATGGTGAACGATCATATATGCCTCTGCGGCCAAACATCCGCTTGCATCACGCGCTGCAATCATTTCAGCAAAGTCATTTGCTTGCATCGCAATGGGCTTTTCCGCCAAAACATGTTTGCCCGCGTTCAAAGCTTTGATGGTCCATTCCTTATGCATTGTGTGCGGCAAGGGGATATAAACCGCATCAATGTTATCATCGTGGATCAGATCATCATAATTGCCCACGGCGCGACACCCGGGTGCAAAATCCTGAAAGGGCCGCACCTTGGCGATATCACGACTGGCCACCGCACAAAGTTCCGCCCCGGTTGCGGCATGGATCGCTGGGCCCATATGCTCACGCGCGAACTTTGCCGCCCCCAAAATACCCCAACGCAAATGTGTCATTCCCAAACCCCTTTGGGCAAAGCCTAGCCTTAAACAAAAGCCCCCGCCAGTCTGAACCGGCGGGGGCGGATGAATTCAATCGTGGGCACCATTAAGCCGCAGCGATCATTCCTTTTTCGCGGGCCAAATCCTGCATTTTGTTTTGCAGTTTTTCAAAGGCACGCACTTCGATCTGACGGATGCGTTCGCGACTCACGTCATATTGGCCAGACAATTCTTCCAAAGTGATCGGCTTATCCTGCAAACGGCGCTGGGCAAGAATGTCTTTTTCGCGATCATTCAAAACTTCCATCGCCTCTGCCAATAATTCGCGGCGGGCATCAAGTTCGTCTTGTTCTTCATAATCGCCAGCTTGGTCGGCGGATTCATCTTCCAACCAATCTTGCCATTGGGTTGCGCTTTCACCTTCGGTACCCACCATCGCGTTCAACGATGCATCCCCACCAGACAAGCGGCGGTTCATGGAAACAACTTCTGTTTCTGTCACGCCCAAATCATTGGCGATTTTTTCCACATGTTCAGGGCGCAAATCCCCATCTTCATAGGCACCGATACGCGCCTTCGCCTTGCGCAGGTTGAAAAACAATTTCTTCTGGCCAGACGTCGTACCCATTTTCACCAATGACCACGACCGCAGCACATATTCCTGAATGCTGGCCCGGATCCACCACATGGCATAGGTCGCCAAGCGGAACCCCTTTTCAGGGTCAAACTTTTTGACAGCCTGCATAAGGCCGACATTTGCCTCGGC
Source organism: Planktomarina sp. (assembly GCA_020630015.1). GTDB lineage: Bacteria > Pseudomonadota > Alphaproteobacteria > Rhodobacterales > Rhodobacteraceae > Planktomarina. Next base: position 30,992 of record JAHDCF010000012.1, read on the forward strand.
GATCACCTCTGACTGAGGCAGACCATATCCACGATATCCCATCGCGATTTTCGCAGCCAAACGCAGGTGGCTGGTTACCAGCTTATGCGCTGATGCTGTATCTTCGCGCTCCACCCATGCTTTGGCCAGCATGTATTCTTCCTCAGGCTCCAGCATCGGAAACTTCCTGATTTCTTGCATATAACGGTTCAACCCCCCTTCAGGAGTTGGTGCTGGAAGATTGGCGTAGTTGCTCATTTCATGACCCCCATTTGCCCAATGTTTAGGGCGTTAACATCCATTTGGGGATACAACGCCCGGTTTTCAAGACACGGGTTAGTAATTTTTGGTGTCCTAGATCGTAATGGGTTAACGAATGGTGAAAACCCTTCCGTCGGTGAAATCACGCAGACGTGCAGGTTTTGTTACAAACTTGCGAGTTTTTTGATGAGTTTTGACATATCTTGGGGGATTTCAGCGGAAAATGACATCTTTTCCCCCGAAACCGGGTGCACAAATCCCAAAGTGCGCGCGTGCAAAGCCTGTCGGGGGAAGGAATCTGCAACATCTGCGCCCTCTCTTTTTAGTTTTCGCCGCTTCGAATAAGTCTGATCTCCGATTAACGCATGTCCTACATGGGACATGTGAACCCTAATCTGATGGGTGCGCCCGGTTTCCAGACGGCATGTCACCACACTGGCCGCGCCCGACGCCAACACTTCATCTACCTTCACCCGCGTCACCGCGTGGCGCCCATTTGCGAAAATCACCGCCTGTTTTTGACGATCGGTTTTGTGGCGGGCCAATTGGGTGGTGATCTTGAGGATATTTCCGGCCTCAAAATTCACGCCTTTGATGCCCAGCAATCTAGGATCCCCTGCCGACGGAACCCCAAAACAAACTGCCGTATAGGCCCGTTCGGCAGAATGTTCTGCAAATTGATCGGCAAGCCCCTGATGCGCTTGATCATTTTTTGCCACCACCAACAGGCCTGTGGTATCTTTGTCTATGCGGTGAACAACACCCGGGCGCTTCAGCCCCCCCACCCCTGAAAGCGTGTCCCCACAATGGGCCAACAGCGCATTCACCAAGGTGCCATGGGGCGTGCCGGGCGCAGGATGCACCACCATCCCTGCGGGTTTGTTCACAACAATCAAATCATCATCTTCAAACACCACATCTAACGGAATGTCTTCTGCCTCTATGTGGGATGGGGCGGATTGGGCAATTTGCACCAAAATCTGGTCGCCTTCTGCAACCTTCGCTTTCTGATCGGTGATGACCACCCCGTTAACCTGCACATCCCCTGCCGTAATCATCTTGGTGAAACGGGATCGGCTTATGGCCCCCTCTGGCACATTTCGTGCCAAAGCTTTATCCAGACGAGGTGGGGGATTGGGCCCGATGGTAAAAGAAAGGTCAGCCATGTCAGTTCATAACGAGCCAGACGATCAGGGACCAGAGCCCGCGAACCTGAAATTTCTTCGAATTTTGGTCACCGTCCTGACGGCCACCATGATTATCGGCATTGCTGCTGTTATTACGTTGATGGTGCTGCGGTTGAACCAAACCCCTTCATCTTGGGCACCTCAGGTTGAAACCCTAACCCTTCCTTCCGGCGTCACACCCGCGGCGGTGACATACATCCAAAATCGCACTTTGATTTTGGGTGACGACGATAATCTGTATATTTTCGAAGGCGATGCACAGACGGCCACGAAAACCATCAAAATTGAATAATCAGGGATTGGTGGTACCACCTCCTGGTCTCGAACCAGGGACCTCCTGATCCACAATCAGGCGCTCTAACCAACTGAGCTAAGGCGGCACGTTGGTTGAACTAACCCCACACATCGCTGATTGCAAGATCAGAAAAGCATCGAATATCACATTCCGTTACCCTTGCAGGGGTATCTGCAAACAAGTATTCGCAAGCCGAAGCGAAAGGAATTGTCATGGGCATCAATACAGAACGCGACGTAGAAGCGAATCTTCAGATCGGTCCCACCGATCAAGGGATGGTACGATTGTTTATCACTGCAGGTCCCGCCGAAATTCCCATGGATTTTGACCCCGACGAAGCACGCGATATCGCAGAAGAACTGCTGGCCGCGGCAAAAGCCGCTGAATTGGTCAAAAACTAAATTCGAATTCTGGCGTCGGGATCGCGCGCGGCGTGGGCCCGACGCGCCGCATGGCGGGCAAATTTCTGGGTTAATACTTTGCGGCGCGCGGGTGCCAGTTTGTGTTCATCAGGCATACGAATAACTTCACCATCATAAGCGTCAGCAATGATCAAGCCGCTGTCATCGGGCAAAAGATCGATGGGAAATTCTTGATCCACCGCCCAGAAAAACCGATCGCACCATTCCAAATAATCTTGCCACTTGTTGTCCGATTGGAAATCAGCACGCGATGATTTACATTCCACAACCCAGATTTCGCCTTTTGGGCCAAGGGCCATCACATCCACCCGGCGCCCACGGGTTGGCGTCAGTTCCTCTACCGTGACAAATCCGTGGCTTAACAAATGCCGGCAAACGCCACGGGCCAACAATTGACCAGGTTTTAAGGTTTCCATTTCCATTTCGGCATTCATGAACAAAATGTGAACAAATGCAAGCTTAACCCGGGTTTGCCCTTGTTAATCGTAGGGATACCCCCTATCTCAGCCGTCGGCGGGTTCTGCCCTTCTCGTGAATGGTCAAATTCCAGTGGCCTTAAGCAAATCCGAGGGAGCTGGCTCTGTCAGGATCCTGGTCCTGTTACCTGGCGCCCACCTGTACATACAGGTCCTCGGGAATTCAGTGAACCGCACGGTTGCGTTTGCGGGCCCGCCACGACACACTACACCTTATGCGTGTAATGTTCATCTTGATGATATGGGCAACCCCGGTTCTGCCAGATGTTCATGTCTCTTTTCGGGACGGGAACCCCCACGATCGGTTTTTCATACACAATGCAAGTTGCGCCAATTTGACTGGAATTTTGACAATTGACCTGCGCAATTCCGCAAATGGTGTTTTGATCGACACCATTCGAGGCGGCCCCGGCACCAAAGACCCCATGCCGGTGGCGGTGGAACGGGGGAACATCAAGTTGGCCCCTGTCGCCGATGGGGATCAAGAATTGGTGGTATATCTTGCTGGTATGCAGCCCGGTGAACAGGCCGTTGTGACCTTAGATTTGGATGATACAGCCGGGTGGCTTTCTGCCCCCCGCGTCAGTGTGGATGGGCACGAAGTAGAAGGGGCGTTGGTCACCTTGAATGCCCCAACCGGTGCCAGTTATGGAACTTTCGGAAAAAACGGCGTCGCGTATTTGCCAGACCCAGTGAAGATCACGTGCCCAAAAGAAACGCCAGTTCCGCGCGCTGATGGGGATCTGGTCAGCTGACCTTGCCGGGGCACACGCTGGCCCTATCCTTTTAAAAAAAGGGGATTAACATGAAGTATGCTCTAACCGTATTTGCAATTTGCACGGCGTCTATCAGCTCAGCCGATATATCCATTCGATTTATCGAAGGCGCACCAAAGGATCGGTTTGTGATTCAAAATTCAGGCAATTGTGATTTTCAAGATTTTGACGTTCTGCTTGATCTTTCATCTTCGGCTGCAGGATTGATTTTTGACACAACCAGCCAAGGCGCTGGTGTCGAAGTTTTTCAACCGATGGAAATTGTGGCGGGTCAATCCTTTTTGGGTGAATTTGATGCCCCCACCGATGGGGACAACAAATTCAACATCCCCTTCAAAACCCTTCCAAAAGGGGCTGAAATGGCCTTCACAATTGATGTGGATGATACGTTGAAAAACAGTGCCTCTGGCCAAATCATCGTTCGGGGCCAAGAAATCGAAGGGGCAACCGTCAGCGTCGGGAATGCCGTTGCGGCCTTTGACAGATCAAGCCGCGCCCAAGTCGCGGTTCCCACCTGTGACATCAGTTAGGATCGATATCGGACATCCAGGTGGCCACATCCACCATGGCTGATCTGGCCACGGGGTCTTTGCCACAAAACTGTAAAAATGCGTGGGCCTGATCGGCATAAACGCGTTCTGTCATCGCACGATTTGGCTTCACCGCTTGCAGCCATCTGTGATCATCGGCAAGGCTGTCTTGCCCTGCGGTGATCAACAACGCAGGGGCCCCTTGGGTGGAAATGGCATCCGCGATTGCCCTACCACCAGGGCACCCGAGGCGTTCGTACATCCCCCTGATATCGCGCTCGCTGAGGCCATCGGATTTATCGCTGAATTTGGCGATACTGGCCGTATCACTTGCGCCAAATGCACCATATAACGACACGATGCCCAATACATTTGCGCGTTTGTGTGCGCCACTTTCGGCCCAAAATGCCATGGCAGCACCCGCACTATCACCGGCCACAAAGCACGTTTGCGCAGTATTCAATACATCGTCCAAGGCGCGCGCTGCATCGTGGAATTGCGACGGAAACTTATATTCGGGGGCAAGCCCATAAGGCATTGAAATAACTTGCCTATTTGAAAGGCCAGCAAGCCAACTGCACAATGTGATATGGGTCTGCGGTGATCCGGCGACCCAACCACCACCATGGAAATAAACGATTGGGGCACCCGCGGGGTGGGCTGGATCAAACCGAATGGCCCATCCTGTGATTGCCTCAAAGGGTGTTTGTGTCACATCGCCGTGGCAGGTGTCGGCAATCAGGGCCCTTTCTTTCGCGTAATTTTCACGCAAAACATCCGCCGGTCCATACCCCCAATCCATGATGGGCATGGTCGCCATTAGAATGCGTCTGGTTTGGCCTCGCGGGCCATATGATCCAAAACGGCGTTGACGAACTTGGCTTCTTTACCCTCTGGGAAAAAGGCTTTGGCGACATCAACATATTCTGAGATGGCCACTTTTGGCGGCGTGTCAGGGCCGATGAACTCTGCCCCTGCCGCACGGAACAAAGCACGTAAAGTGGGATCAATACGCCCGATCGGCCACCTTGCAACCAAAGCGCGGTCTGTCATCTGATCGATCTGGGCTTGATTGTCGACGGCACCATCCACAACAGCGCGAAAATGATCTTGATCACCTTCTTCGAATTCGCCCTCTTCATAGGTTGCCCCAAACCGGTGATCTTCGAATTCCTTTTGAATTCCTTCGACCGTTTGACCAGAAAGTTCCATCTGAAACAGGGCTTGCACAGCATACAATCGGCTGGCCGATTTCATGCGTCTTTTTTGATTCCCAGAAACGGTCATGCGAGTTTGATTTCTTCCGATGGCTTAAATCCAATCGGGCCTTTACCCCCACCCCATTTGCGGGTCAAGGCGATCAAGTGCAGCGCGGCTGCGGCGGCCCCGCCCCCTTTATTCTGACCATCTGTTTCGGCACGCGCTTGGGCTTGGGCCATGTTTTCCACCGTCAAAATCCCGTTGCCGATGCACACACCTTGCAGACCCATCAACTGAATTGCGCGGCTGCTGTCGTTGCAGACGGTTTCATAGTGCGTGGTTTCACCACGGATCACACACCCCAGCGCCACAAACCCATCGAAATTGGATAAACGATGGGCGATGTTAATAGCAGTCGGCACCTCAAGCGCGCCTGGCACCTCAACCAAATCCCATGTGCCGCCTGCCGCCTCAATCTCGGCCTTTGCGCCTGCGACCAGTTGATCGGCAATATCTTTGTAATAAGGGGCCACTACGATCAAGACTTTGAAAGGCGCGTCAAAGCCGGGCCGATCCAAGACATGATGGGTTTCAGACGATGCCATTATCCAAGCTCCGATATTTTGCGTGTTCCAACAATTTCAAGGCCATAGGCATCCAATCCAACCACTTTGGGTTCCGGAGAATTGGTCAAAAGTGTCATCTGTGAAATTCCCAAAGACGACAGGATCTGTGCCCCCAATCCATATTGCCGTAAGGTTTGCGGGCTGACCTCATCTTCCGCTGTCAATTTCATGTGCAAATCACGCAACAAAACCAACGCACCGCGCCCTTCTTGTGCGATCAGCTTCATGGACTCGGAAAACTCAAACGCACGGCCCTTAGGCCCTGCACCAACCATATCGAGCATCGGATCAAGGGAATGCATCCGCACCAAAACTGGATCATCACCAGTGATATCCCCTTTGATCAATGCGATATGTTCGGCGCCTTGGGTTTCATCGGTGTAAATACGCATGTTCCAATCACCCCCAAATTCCGAGGTGATGGTTTCTTCGGTACGCACACGCACCAAATTATCATTGCGGCGGCGGTATTTGATCAAATCTGAGATCGTGCCAATCTTCAGCCCATGCAATTGCGCAAACGCAATCAATTCTGGCAAACGGCTCATGGTGCCGTCTTCGTTCATAATCTCACAAATCACACCAGATGGGTTCAGACCGGCCAAACGCGAAATATCCACGGCGGCCTCTGTGTGGCCTGCGCGAACCAAAACCCCACCTTCACGCGCCCGCAGTGGAAAGACGTGACCGGGGCTGGCGATATCTGCCGCCGATTTTCCAGCATCAATGGCCACAGCCACCGTGCGGGCACGATCATGCGCAGAAATTCCCGTTGTCACACCTTCGCGGGCTTCGATACTGACGGTAAAGGCGGTTTCGTGTCGCGATGAATTGTAAGAGGCCATCAAAGGAAGGCCCAATTGATCAACCCGTTCCCCGGTCATGGACAAACAAATCAACCCGCGGCCATGGGTGGCCATGAAATTGATTGCCTCTGGCGTTGCCATTTGCGCGGGAATTACCAAATCCCCTTCGTTTTCACGATCTTCGTGATCCACCAAAACGAACATCCGTCCGTTGCGCGCATCTTCGATGATATCTTCCACAGAAGAAATCGCATCAGACCAATCTATTTCAACAGGTCCCGGTTGTTCAAATGGCAGCACGTCTGACATCACATCATCCCCAGTCTTTCAATCGCGCCACATATCGGGCCAATGTGTCAATCTCAAGGTTCACTTTGTCACCTTCTTTGACAGTCCCCCATGTGGTCACCGCTTTCGTATGTGGAATGAAGTTAATTCCAAATTCGGCCCCGTCGACATCATTTACCGTCAAAGACGCCCCATTCAGGGCAACGGACCCTTTGGGTGCAATGAACCGCGCCAATTCATCGGGGGCTTTCAGGGTGACACGGGTACTGTCCCCTTCATCCGTAACGGCCATAACCGTGGCAACACCATCCACATGGCCCGACACAATATGCCCCCCAAGTTCATCCCCAACCTTCAGGGCGCGTTCCAAATTGATCTTTCGCCCCGCAACCCATGCGTGATGGCCAATGTTGGTTTTTGCGATGCTTTCAGCACTGATATCCACATCAAACCAATCATCACCTTTATTAACCACCGTCAAACAGCACCCATCGCAAGCGATAGATGCACCCAGATCAACCCCTGACATATCGTAAGAAGTGCCAATTCGGGCCCGCAAATCACCGCGTTGTTCCACCGACACAACCGTCCCAACATCGGTGATAATTCCCGTAAACATTGTTTGTTCCTCGTCTTGGTTTCGAATTCTGCGCAGATTCCCGCCCAAAATTGCAATAATCAAAAGGTTCCCTTGGTTTCGCCACATTCACGCCGCAAATAAGTGGAGCGTAAGAGTTGGTTAATAACGCGTTGAGTATAGGTGACGGGCGTGGCGGCAGAATACAACCGCAAATATCTGATGTTGCAGGGTCCTCATGGGCCTTTCTTTTCGCGCTTGGGCAAAATGTTGTCCGCGGCGGGATGTGATGTTTGGCGCGTTGGGTTCAGCATCGGTGACAGATATTTCTGGCACGACAAGGCATCTTATATTCCGTTTTATGGCCCGATTGATGATTGGGATGCAGGTTTAACCGAAATTCTTGAAGATCGCGGTATCACCGACATCATCCTTTATGGCGACACAAAACCGGTACACGCCAAAGCGGTTGAATTGGCCAAAGATCGCGGCATTTCGGTGCATGTGTTTGAAGAAGGATATCTTCGGCCGTATTGGGTTAGCTACGAACGGGATGGTTCGAATGGCAATTCCCGCCTGATGGAAATGACCGTGGATCAGATGCGCCAATCCCTTGAAAAATCAAGTTTGGATGCGATTGAGGCCCCCGCCCATTGGGGGGATATGTATCATCACGTGTTTTATTCGTTTGCTTATCACCTGATGATGCTGACGGGGAATCACAAATACCGCAAAATGCGCACACACCGCGACACCCCCGTCCACAAAGAATTTTTGTCGGCATTGGGTCGCATCCTTTTATCATGGCCGCGCAATATCCGCCGCAACATTGCGACACGCCGCTTGATGAACAGCGGACATCCCTATCATTTGGTTTTGATGCAGCTGGAACATGACAGCGCGTTTCAAAAACATTCCCCGTTCGATACGATGCCTGATTTTTTCCGGTTGGTGATTGAAGAATTCGCCAAAGGCGCGCCCCAACACCATCATTTGGTTTTCAAAGCCCATCCGTTGGAACTGGGTCGGCGTCCGGTTCGTAAATTGTTGCGCAATTTGGCACGTGAATTCGGCGTTGAAGACCGGGTGCATTACATTCCCGGTGGCAAATTGGCCAAAATACTGGATCCCGCGCGAACAGCTGTCACCGTGAATTCCACGGCGGCACAACAGGTGCTTTGGCGTGGCATCCCCCTAAAAATCTTTGGCAGTGCTGTTTTTAATAAGCCCGAATTTGTTTCGACCGCACCTTTGGCACAGTTTTTTGCCAATCCAGTTCGCCCAGATACCGCTGCATACCGCGATTATCGCCGGTATTTGCTGGAAACAAGCCAGATCGCTGGCGGTTTTTATTCCACCAGTGGCCGCAAACAATTGCTGCGACAGGTGGTGGATATGATGCTCAGCCGCCGTGATCCGTATGATGCATTTGATCATGGTGATTTGGGGCCAAGACAACAACAACAATCGCAGCATTTGCGCATTGTAAATTGAACACCACAACCCTTAGTGGTTTCAAAACAGCACGTAATGTGCTATAAACAAAGGGAAAAGCACCGTTAAGTGTGCGACAAACGAAGGCAGAACTAGGTCGAAAGGACCGGAGCAGTGAAAAGCAAATCAGGATTCTGGGCCAAAGCGGCCCTGTTGTGCATGGTTGGTGCCATTCTGGCCTCCTGCGGGTTGCCCCGATCAGGCCCATCCAAACGCGAAATCTTCGCAGGATCGGTTCAGCGCGAAGGCGACGCCTTTGTTGTGATCGTCGATGATGAGGTCAACCGCGCCGCAGCCGTTGAACCGTCCCTTGGGTTTACGCGCGACTTTGTCAAAGCCTCGAACCTGGGATCTGACATCATATCCCCGGGCGATACCTTAGGTTTGACCATCTGGGAAAACGTTGAAGACGGATTGTTGGTGGCCACTGGCCAAAACGCAACCATCCTAGACGAAGTTCAAGTGGATGGCAGTGGATTTATCTTTGTGCCATACGCCGGCCGCATCAAAGCGGCAGGTCGCACACCAGAACAAGTGCGCCGCACAATCACATCCAAGCTGTCCCCACAGACCCCTGACCCACAGGTGCAAGTGCGCCGTTTGGCGGGGGATGGATCCACGGTTTCCATCGTAGGTGCCGTTGCCGGCCAAGGTGTCTATCCGATTGAACGTCCGACCCGCACCTTATCAGCCATGATCGCGCGTGCCGGGGGGATCACCATCCTACCAGAGGTCGCGCAAATCGTGATCATTCGCCGCAATTTGCGCAATCATGTGTGGTTCAAGGACATTTATGACCATCCAGAACTGGATATCGCCCTTCGTGGTGGTGACCGCATCTTGGTGGAACAAGATACCCGTGCCTATGTGGCTTTGGGTGCGACAGGGGCACAAACCCGCGTTCCATTCGAAAGCCCGAAATTGTCCGCGATTGAGGCGATTGCCCAAGTGGGTGGTTTGAACGCCAACGTGGCAGACCCGACCGGTGTTTTTGTTTTCCGCAACGAACCGGCAGAGATTGCCCGCCGCGTTGTTGGGCGAAAAGACCTGACTGGCGCGCAACGACTGGCCTATGTTTTGGATCTTACACGCCCCAATGGCATGTTTATGGCCCGTGATTTTGCCATTCGCGATGGTGACACCGTTTACGTAACAGAAGCACCGATTGTAACATGGAACAAAACAATCGCGGCGATCACAGGATCTTTGTCAAGCGTCAACACTTTGTCGAACTTGACCACTTCATCCTCGAACTAACGTGACGGATCATACCAAAGAAAACACCGCCGGTTCAGGGCGGTGTTTTGCGTTTAACGGTGGCTTTTTCATGCAAAAGCGGGTCAAACGCATTTTGGCTTTGGCCGGTTATGCTCCGAAATTCGGCCTTCCCACAAAATCTGACCGCATTCTGGTTTGGGGCCACCGAAAAACAGCAAAACGCGGTGTTTGGGTGGCAAATCGCACCGAAACGCCCGTTATTCGCATCGAAGATGCATTCCTCCGGTCCCCCCGAACGGGCCGCGACGGTGACTTGCCCCTTGGACTTTTGATCGATCACAACGGATGTCATTTTGATTGCAGCCGTCCCAGTGATCTTGAAATCTTGCTGTCCACGCATTCCCTGTCTGACCCTGATCTTTTGGAACGGGCGCGGCACGGCATGGATCGCATCTCAGAGCATCAATTAACCAAATATTCCGGCAATCCGACGGATGGCCCCGCCCCCGCCCCGGGATATGTCTTGGTCATCGATCAAACCTTCGGCGACGCCAGCATCCCTTTGGCCGGGGCATCACCAGAAACATTTCAAGCCATGTTGGCAGAGGCGCGGCAAGATCACCCCAACGCCAAAATTTTGATCAAATCCCATCCAGAAACAAAATCAGGACACCGCAAAGGGCATTTCTCTGCCGCGGATTTGGACTCTGTCACTGAATTTTGGACCGATCCGATCCCGCCACAACGGCTGTTTGCGGGGGCAGAGGCCGTTTATGTCGTGTCATCGCAATTGGGTGCTGAGGCGATTTGGCACGGACACACCCCAGTGGTCTATGGTACCCCATTTTACGCCGGTTGGGGCCTTACACATGATCGTGGCCCCAAAATTGAACGTCGCAATCGCACCCTGAGCCCCGAACAACTGTTTGCCGCTGCGATGATCCTTGCGCCAACATGGTATGATCCGTGTCGTGATGCCCTTTGTGATTTCGAAACCGCCTTGTCACAGCTTGAGGTAGACACCCGCGTTTGGCGAGAAGATCACAAGGGATGGGATGCCCACGGCATGCGCCTTTGGAAACGTAAGCCACTTCAAAAATTCTTCGGCACATACAAACCCATGACGTTTGAGGCGCGCAAGCCGAAGGCCGAAATCCCAAAAATGGTGTGGGGCATCAAAGATGGCCCGGATGGTTCGGTGCGCGTTGAAGATGGGTTTTTGCGATCCCGTGGTCTTGGCGCGGATTTGGTTCCCCCTCTGTCGTTGATTTTGGACAGGCTGGGTATTTATTTTGATCCCAATCAGCCCAGCGATATGGAAAAAGCCATTGCAAAGCGAGAAGTTCTAACAGAATGGCAATCGCAGCGCGCCGAAGAATTGCGCCAGCACCTGATCGAGGCGCGCATTACAAAATACAATCTGGACCGATCCGAAAACCAATCCCTGCCTTCGGGGCACAAAATACTGGTACCCGGGCAGGTAGAGGACGACGCATCCATCCTGCGTGGAACCGAGGATATTTGCACGAATGAGGACCTTTTGCGCCACACCCGTGCCAAAAACCCTGAAGCATTTATCATCTACAAACCCCACCCCGATGTTGAGGCCGGGCTTCGAAAAGGGGCCATTGGCACCGCCTCTGATTACGCGGATTATGTTGCGAATTCGGCAGATCCTGTTGCCCTGATCGAACAAGTTGATGCAGTTTGGACAATGACGTCGCTTTTGGGGTTCGAGGCATTGATCCGCGGCAAACCTGTCACCTGCCTTGGCCTGCCGTTTTATGCGGGTTGGGGCCTGACCCAAGACCATCTTTCAGTGGATCGCAGAACCGCCCGGCCAAGCTTGCAAGGATTGATCCATGCAGCCCTGATCGACATGCCACGATATTACGATCCAGTGTCTGGCTTACCCTGCCCGGCCGAAGTCGCGGTGGCACGATTGAAGGATGGGGTGGGCATGAAACGTGGTTCTGTGAACAGGCTTGCCTCGAAACTGCAAGGCGCGCTGGCAAGCTTCGCCTATCTTTGGCGTTAAGGACGACGCACCCAATGGGTGCGAATATCCGAACCAATCTGGGAATGGGATTTTAAATCAAATCGTTCTGCCTGCGCCAGCACATCCAATCCCAAGCCACCAAGCGATGGACGCCCCTCTGCACCGATGGCAACCCCTGCGTTGTAGATGATCATATCATCCACCGCATCTTCCAACAAAAGGCTTGCCGCCAAGGTGCCCCCACCTTCGCAATACACCGAAGTGAGCCCCCGTTGCCCAAGCGCCTGCAACATCGCAGCGACGTCCAAATTGCCTTTCTTGATTGGGATCTCAATGCACGTTGCACCGGCGGCTTCCCATGATGCGCGTTTCGATGTCTTGACCCCATCCCCATGCAACAGCCAAAGCGGAACCTGAGGCAAGTCATGCTTCAAGTTTTTTCCGTCAAAGCCCAATTCACGCGCGGCAACGATGCGGATCGGCGATTGATCCATGCCTAAGTTGCGCACCGTCAAGCTGGGATCATCCCCTTTGGCTGTGCCTGCGCCCACCAAAATGGCATCATGGCGGGCCCGTTCCGCATGCACATGGCGCCGTGCCATGGGGCCGGTGATCCATTGGCTGTCGCCTGTTGCCGTGGCGATCCGCCCGTCCAAGCTTTGTGCCAACTTCAGTGTGACACGGGGTTGGCCCTTCGCAACACGTTTGAAAAAACCAGCGTGATCTTCATCCGCCTGCCGCTGGCAAATACCCAACCGCACTTCAACACCGGCGTCTTGCAGTATCTTGATGCCCTTTCCCGATACACGTGGGTCAGGATCTGTGGTGGCGATGATGCACGTGGTGATGCCCGCCGCAACAAGGGCATTTGCACAAGGACCCGTTTTTCCCTGATGGGCGCAAGGTTCAAGGGTTACATAAGCTGTGGCACCTTGGGTTTGATCCGTTTGCCCCAATGCATGTGCTTCGGCATGGGGGCGCCCGCCAGGTTGGGTCCAACCGCGCGAAATCACACGGCCATCTTTGACCAAGACACATCCAACTGCAGGATTAGGCCAAACCCGGCCTTGTCCGCGCCTGCCCAACATAAGGGCAAGGCGCATGAATCGAAGATCCGTTTCGATCACTTTTCCGGAAGATCGTCGGGCCGCAGCTCTGAGACAAATTTGTCAAAATCATCCGCAGCTTGGAAATTTTTGTACACGCTGGCAAATCGGACATAGGCGACAGTGTCGATTCGCGCCAAAGCCTCCATCACGATTTCACCGATGGTCGCGGAACCAACATCCGTGTCTCCCATGCTTTCCAATCGACGCACAATGCCGGAAATCATCTGATCAACACGATCTGGATCGACCGGGCGTTTTTGCAAAGCGATCCGGATGGAACGTTCCAATTTATCGCGGTCAAAATCTTCGCGGCGTCCATTGGATTTTATCACAACCAAATCGCGCAATTGAACCCGTTCATAGGTGGTGAACCGGCCACCACACGACGGGCAAAATCGCCGACGCCGGATCGCAACGTGATCTTCTGCAGGTCGGGAATCTTTTACTTGAGTATCAACATTTCCACAAAACGGGCAGCGCATTGGCCGGTCTCCCTCAAAATTTCTGCCTCTGGTTGGGGCTTTGCACCCACTTATCCACAAGTCTTGTAGGGCTTCCTCTAAACTTTGTGTAGGGTCTGCATTCAGACACCCAAATCATGTGGCATCCAAGACTCACTTTGTTAACCATAATCCCCGACCGTGCTTCGCAAATTCGTTAAAAATCTCCTAAAACTTTCTTAAAATTTAAGAAGGACTTTAATGATGACCGCTTTCCGCTCGGCCCTTGCCTTATCGCTTTTAACCTCTCCGGTTTTGGCTGAAGCGGCCTTCAGCACCGATTTTGAAACCCTTCCAGACCAAGATTGGTCAATCGCGAACTACGATTTTAGCCACCCGTCGTTCGACACTGACTGGCGTCGCAGCCACGTGGGATTGCGCGATGGGTTGACCCTAACGCTTAGCCCGCAACATGACGCAGAGAATGGGTTCATCGGCGCGTCTATACGGCGCAAAGAAACATCCCACTTCGGCCGGTACGAGGTTGTGATGCAGCCCGCAAAAGGCAAAGGGTTGGTCACCGGGTTCTTCACCTACACCGGCCCCTATTACGGCGCGCGCCATGATGAAATTGATATTGAGTTTCTGGGCAAAGACACAACCAAGATGCATGTCGCGTGGTTTGTGGATGGCGTTTTGCATGAACGTGACATCCCCTTGGGCTTTGATGCCGCGTTGGCCCCGCGCCGATACGGTTTCACTTGGGCGCCTGATTACATTGAATGGACGGTCGATGACGCGCCCATATTCCGTATCACCCAAGACGAAGCTCCAATTCCGCGTGAACCGGGCATGTTATTTCTTAATCTGTGGGCCGCAGACATAACCCTTGCCAATTGGGCCGGATTGACAGCCCCAACCACAAGGGCCAAGGCAACAGCCCAATCCGTGCGGTTTGTCCCTTGGACCCCCCCGCGCGGCCTGACCAGTTAAGCCCGGTTCATCATCGCGACCACCCGCCGCATATGCGGTTGATCGCGATGTTCAAACACATATATCCCCTGCCACGTGCCCAATTGCATCTTGCCCGATACCACCGGAATGGACAAAGACGTGGGCAATAAGGCCGCTTTGATATGTCCGGGCATATCATCAGGCCCTTCATAGGTGTGCTGCAAATACGTCATCGAGGGGTCCGTGGTGGGTGGCACCAACCGATGGAAAAACGCGGCCAAATCGGTTTTCACCTCAGGATCGGCGTTTTCTTGGATCAACAAACTGGCCGATGTGTGTTGGATCATCAAGGTTAAAAGCCCCGTCCCAGAAACCCAATGCCCCACGTCACGGGTGATTTCATATAAACCGGGTCCGCCTGTCGACACCTCGAAGATTGTGTTCATCTGTGTTGATCCACCATGATGACGTTGCCATCAGGATCATGCAAAATGAAATGCGCCGGGCCTTCTGAATTTGGATCGGCCTGGGCCACGTCAATATCAATCCCTTGGCCTTTCAGATCTTCTTGGATTTTGCGCACATCATCAAAGGGATCGACATTTTGTGCATTGCTGTCCCAGCCGGGATTGAACGTCAGGATGTTATGATCAAACATGCCTTGGAACAGACCGATGATCGTTTCACCCTGTTTCATAATCCGGTACATCTGCCCGGGTTGGGCCGACATGGCTTCGAACCCAAGTTTTTCGTAAAAGGCTTGGCTTACGGCAAGATCTTTCACCGCAAGGCTGAGAGAGAATTGTCCAAGGGTCATGATGTGTCCTTTCTGGTGTCACCGGATCATAAGCCACAGCCCCTGAAATCACCAAACGCAGCCTGACCGCACGCCCCATTAACCGATCAATTTTCCCTCAATCAGTTCCCGAACCGATCCGCACTTTAATTAAGGTTCCGAAAACACACCGCACGCGCCGTTACCGGGGAATTTGAACGGGTTTCATGCGCCGTCGGTGTACGGCCTGTGTACAGGTTGTGCACAGGTTGTGCACAGCTATGGCACACCCAAAACGGGCGTTAACACTTTATCGAAACAGGCCATCACCCAATTGATCGATAACCATTTTGGACTTCATAATTGAGATTTTCTTGGCCTCTTCCAGATCCCCAACCGTATCGGCACGGATCAAATGATGGGTCTTGGTTTCCCCATCAACAACCTTGGTGATGACCGCCCCAATACGATATCCGGCCCCTTCGCGGCCCGGCGATGCTTCGATCGTGAACCCATCATAAGTTTCTGTTTCAGGTTCAGCTGGGGCGGAAGGTTTGGAAGAGCCGAAGAGTTTTGAAAGAAGAGACATGGGCGCGGTCTTTCGATTGTGCAGGTTCAACACGATGGTAACGCAATCCCGGAATTTTCCAAGTCCGTAGGGTGGGTGAAACCCACCGAAGGTTAAGTTGAAGGTTGGGAAAGGTGGGTTGTCACCCACCCTACTAGTAGACTTCCCTGACTCTCTGACTTGAACCCAAAAGTGCAGACTGCGCAATTTCCGCGTCCGATTTATGCCATTCAACCTGCTCATCGAATTTAGCTTTCGAGTAAAGATAGTCGCGGGTAGCAAAATGGGATTCTCGTAAACCGTGAATGCAGATATCATTCAACAAGCAAATACTTGTAACAATCATTCCGTCAAATCGTGGGTACATTTCAATTTTGTCGGCAAAACTATGATGCGCAGTTGCATTGTTTCGACATGAAAGAACCTCAGAATGATTGGTCTCATAATCCATGCCAATATCCTTGGTGGCTTGTATCAGCTTACTTCGAATTTCATCGGCTCTTTCCGGAAATACATTGCTGTAATGAGACGGATTGGTTTCCGGACTTCTGGCGCCAAAAACTTTGCACCAAGAAATTATTGACGCATCCATTGCTGCTGCTTGGCTTATCCGCAAGAAATTAGTCGAAGGATATAAACCGACGCTTTCGATGCCACGAGATAAAGACATGAAACGCAAACATTCCAACAACAGGTCTGCTAATGTCTCGCTAGGATGAGCGGGCAACCTACTGATCCAAGAAAGACCTCAACTTGCGGGATCGACTTGGGTGCTTCAGCTTCCGCAGCGCTTTCGCTTCAATCTGGCGGATACGTTCGCGTGTCACGCTGAACTGTTGGCCCACTTCCTCCAACGTATGGTCGGTGTTCATGCCAATGCCAAAGCGCATGCGCAGAACGCGTTCTTCGCGTGGTGTCAGGCTGGCCAGAACGCGGGTGGTGGTTTCCTTCAGGTTTTCCTGAATGGCAGAATCCAGCGGCAGAACAGCGTTCTTATCTTCGATGAAATCGCCCAGCTGTGAATCTTCTTCATCGCCAATTGGTGTTTCAAGGCTGATCGGCTCTTTCGCGATCTTCATGACCTTGCGCACTTTTTCCAGTGGCATTTGCAGCTTGGCTGCCAATTCCTCTGGCGTCGCTTCGCGGCCAATCTCGTGCAGCATCTGACGACCGGTACGCACCAATTTGTTAATAGTTTCAATCATATGCACCGGAATACGGATCGTGCGGGCCTGATCGGCAATCGAACGTGTAATCGCCTGACGGATCCACCATGTGGCATAGGTGCTGAACTTATAACCCCGGCGGTATTCAAACTTATCAACCGCCTTCATCAGGCCGATGTTGCCTTCCTGAATAAGGTCAAGGAACTGCAAACCGCGGTTGGTGTATTTCTTGGCGATCGAAATCACGAGGCGCAGGTTCGCCTCAACCATTTCTTTCTTCGCTTGGCGCGCCTCTTTTTCCCCCTTTTGAACTTGGCCGACGATACGACGGAATTCCGGGATATCCAGACCAACGTATTGGCCCACTTGCGCCATATCCGCGCGCAGTTCTTCCACTTTATCGGTGCTGCGTTCGATGAAGGCTTTCCACCCCCGGCCGGGTTTTTCCGCCATTTCCGCCAGCCAGTTCGGATCCAATTCCCGACCACGGTATTCATCCACGAATTCGCGGCGGTTAATGCGGGCTTGGTCTGCCAATTTAACCATAGAGCTGTCGATCGACATAATCCGGCGATTGATGCCATAAAGCTGATCAATCAAAGCTTCGATACGGTTGTTGTGCAGGTGCAATTCATTCACCAGCTCCACAATCTCGGAACGCAGTTTTTGGTATTTTTCTTCCGCCTTTTTGGAGAAGGATTCATCCTCGTTCAACGTGGCTGAAATACGTTCATCCTGCATTTCAGACAGCAAAGAATAATCATGGGCGATCACTTCCAACGTTTCCAAAACGCGTGGCTTCAACGCAGCTTCCATTGCGGCCAGTGACATGTTCGCCGCTTCGTCTTCATCGTCGTCGTCATCTTGGATGATCGGGTTGCCGTCTGCGTCTAATTCTTGTGTTTCTTCTTTTTTCGGGGCTTCAACGCCGGGCGCGGCCACGACGGGTTCTTCCTCATCTTCCCCCATCTGGCGACCAAAAGTGGTTTCAAGGTCGATCACATCGCGCAACAAAATGTCTTCGTTCAACAGTTCGTCACGCCAAATGGTGATCGCTTGAAACGTCAGCGGGCTTTCGCAAAGGCCCATGATCATGGTGTTTCGCCCTGCCTCGATCCGTTTGGCGATGGCGATCTCACCCTCACGTGACAGAAGTTCAACAGACCCCATTTCACGCAGATACATGCGCACCGGATCATCGGTACGATCCAGCTTTTCTTGCTCTGCATTTGCAAGGGCAACTTCACGGGCTTGTTGGGTGGTTACCAGATCAGTGGCGTGCTTTTGCATTTCCTCTTCATCGACATCATCGTCTTCGGTGACTTGGATGCCCATTTCAGACAGCATCGACATCACATCTTCGATTTGGTCAGATGAGACCTGATCGGGCGGCAAAGCCGCGTTCAGTTGATCATATGTGATATAGCCACGCTCGCGCGCCTCTGAGATCATCTTTTTGATCGCAGCTTGACTGGTATCAGTCATCGCATCGGCTGAGGCATCGTCCTTGTTGCGATCGTCATTGTCCTTAGCGGCCATGGCGCGGGCTCCTTACATGGGGGCTGCAATCTAATTTGGTTGGACGAATCACCACTGCCGTAAGTGATTCGTTTTTACAATAACCTGATTCGTTTAGGATTTCCCAGCCTTGGGCGCCATCCAAATGCAGTTGTTATCGCTTGGTCTTAGAGAAATCGATCTGACCAAGCAGATTTTCAAGGGCTTGGCGTTCATCAACGTTTATTTTTACACCATTTTTTGCGGTGGCGAATTCGGTTTTATCCTCTTCCCCTCCTCGTTCGGCGTCTTCTCGGCTTTTGGCCAATTGCTCCAAACGCCAGGTCAGCCCTTCGTCAGCGGTGTCATCGAAATCGTCCAATGCGTCTTGCAAGCCATGAAGGCCGGCTTGCTGAACTTTGTGCTGATTCAAATCATGTTGAAGGCATTCACGAACCAATTCTTTGTGCCCAGCTTGGCGCACGGAAGGGGCCACCTTCACAACGTGACGGTTTAACAATGCAGTCACAAATTCACTTCCAAAACCGGCTTCTGTCGCCTCTCTGAGGTCTGAGGGTTCTCCAATATACGACATGAAGAAACCCTGCAGACGGCTGTGATCAGGGGTGTGGCATTCCAACCCTTCCAGCTCGGGTAGAAACTCCTCTAAAACCCAAGGGTTGGTTAAAACCGTCGCTAAGATGACGGCTTCGCGAATGTCTTCTTTGGCAACATCTGCACGCGCGATGGGGGATGATTTGGTACCCGTCGTCGGTGCTGAATTGCGATTACCGCCAGCGTTCCAATTAGAGGTGCGTTTCGGTCGAAACAGGTTCCATCGCAACGATTTAATTTCATCACCGTAATGTCGACGAATGGACGCATCTTTGATGGTTTTCAAACGTTCTCGTAGCGATTTATCCAACGCCGCCTTACGTTCTGGGCTGTCAAAATTTTTGCCATCAGTTTCACGTCGCCACAAAAGTTGCACCATGGGGATCGCTTCAGAAAGTGTATCGCGCATACCTGATTTACCATTTGCACGAATTACATCATCCGGGTCTTGACCATCAGGCATGATGGCAAACCGTAGCGACTTCCCAGCCTCCAGCATTGGCAACGCCAGATCGATCAATCTGTTTGCGGCTCTCAGCCCGGCGGTATCACCATCCAATGCGATTATCGGCTCATCCGCGATGCGCCACATCAACTGCAATTGGTTTTCCGTGATTGCCGTCCCCAACGGCGCGACTGCCGCACCAAATCCAGCAAGTGACAGGGCAATCACATCCATATATCCTTCGGCCACAATCAACGAATGGCCTTTTCCCACCGCTTCGCGCGCAGGGGCAAAATTGTAAAGCGATCGACCTTTATCAAACAATTCGGTTTCAGGTGAATTCAAATACTTCGCGTTATCATTGGGATCCATTGCGCGCCCACCAAAGGCGATCGCACGGCCACGTCCATCCCGAATGGGGAACATGATGCGATTTCGAAATGTATCATAGGGCTTGTTGCCTTTGTTTGATGGCTTTGCCAGACCCGCCGCCAAAATCAGATCTTCCGAGACACCTTTCCCAGTCAGATAATCCCACAAGCCTTGCCACGCGTCGGGTGCGAAACCAATTTCGAAAAGATTACATTTCGCTTCATCCAATCCACGACCAGCAAGATATGAACGGGCATCTGCACCTGAATTTGTTTGCAGCTGCATTTTGAAAAAATTGACAGCCTGTTCCATCACATCAACCAATTGCGATCGTCGATCTGCTTTTTCTCTGGCTTTGGGATCTCTGGCCGGCATTTGCATCCCTGCCTCGGTGGCAAGAATTTCTACGGCTTCCATAAAGCTGACGTTTTCGGTTTCTTTGATAAAACCCAAGGCATCACCTTTCGCATGGCATCCAAAACAATAATAATACCCTTTTCGATCATCCACGTGAAAGCTGGCCGTCTTTTCTTGGTGAAATGGGCACGGCGCCCACATATCACCTTTTCCTTGGTTGGATTTGCGGCTGTCCCACATAACTTTGCGCCCAACCACCTGCGCGATGGATGTGCGTGTTCTGAGCTCATCAAGAAAACCCGGTGGAAGTGACATGACTTTATATTAGTCACTCTCTTCCAAAGCTGCCACTGATTCCATGGCGACTTGCAGTTTGTGAACCAAAGTTCCGGCCATCGATCTGAAAACCATTATACGATACGCATCCTCATCTGGACGCCAAATCGCACCCGCCATATGTGCAACTTCACAGCGGGCAAAGCTTCCGACTGGAAAGGTCTCAGATCGAAGATCCATTAAAATCAAGCGCGCCAAAACGAACCGAGCGTTTTTTCCACGAACATCAAGAACAGCCCAACCATCCGTTTGTTCAGTGACAGAGCAATGTTTTGCCATTGCCGCCGATGGCGCACCTGACATGATCAAATAATGCGCGTGATCAAACCTGGTAAGAGTTTGCCCGATCGAGTTTGAAATCATCTGACGTGGTTGAGGGACATCAGATTTGAAATCCTTTTTCACTGCTTTAACAAAACCGGCCATCGAGGACTTCGAAGGCGCCATCAGATGCAAACTCAAATCTTTCACTTCCGTCACATCCACATCACCAATCGAAAAAGGAAGTAAGCCATCAAAGGGGCTTTTTTCGGATAATTCAACCACGAAGCCGCCCCCCCTCTGGATCAAAGAAAACGGGGTCGCAAACCTCTAAGGCTGCGCGAACACCGCTGAGGTGGTCCACCATGTTCACGATTTCCCCAATGCGAGCGCGACCATTCTTCAACATCCCCAAACCAAGGTTGACTTCCAATGTCGGCGAATACCCTACGGAAGAAATATGCCCCTGATCATTTACGCGATTTATGGCATCACCCTCTGTGAACATATGGGCACCGGCAACGATTTGCTTTACAGCACCTGCAGGCTTTAGTCCGACCAGTTGTAAGCGGTGGGGCCCATTCAAACCGGGGCGATTTGACATGGTTTTGCCGATGCAATCTTTCTCATCCGAAATCATACGCGCCAGGCCCAAATCGTTTGCCGTTACCCGACCATCAATTTCGGCGTGGGTTATGAATCCCTTTTCAATCCGCAAAACATTCAATGCCTCTAACCCATACGGGCCGCCTTTCAATCGATCGGCCTGTTCCAGAAGCAAATCGAACAAAGAGGCACCGAACCGTGCCGGAACAGCGATTTCATACGCGTGTTCACCGGAAAAACTGATGCGGAACAATCGCCCAGCGACACCTGCAACCGCGATGTCCATACACCCCATATATTTCAGGTCTTTGTCACCGATTGATCTGTCCAAAATACAATTCAACAGATCGCGGCTACTGGGCCCCGCCACCGCAAACTGCGCCCAATGTTCCGTTACTGAAGAAAAGCTAAGGTCGAAATCCGGTCGCAAACACTGATGAACAAATTCGAGATGTCGCATGACTTGGCCTGCGGCAGCTGTTGTTGTGGTCATCAAAAAATGGTTAGGGCCAAGCCTTGCGCAGGTACCATCATCCATCACAAAGCCATCTTCGCGCAGCATCAAACCATATCGCACACGCCCTTCACCCAGCGTGGACATTTTGTTGGTATAAACAAAATCCAAAAATGCTGCTGCATCGGGGCCTTTCACGTCGATTTTTCCCAAAGTGGAAACGTCGCAAACACCCACGGCATTTCGAACCATGGCCACCTCGCGGTCGCAGCTATCTCGCCAAGTGCGTTCGCCGTTTTGGGGGTAATAACTTGGACGGTACCAAAGACCCGCTTCAATGTTGGGAGCCTGAAGGTCTTGGGATGTTTGGTGGCTGGTCAACTTGCGCTGCGGGGCAAACCCCATTCCATGCGCCCCTGCCCCCAACGCAGTAAGACTGACGGGTGTATAGGGCGGGCGAAACGTGGTTGTTCCTGTTTGCGGAATTCCGCGACCAGTGGCATCAGCCAACACGGCCAAAGCCAAAACATTTGAAGATTTGCCCTGATCGGTGGCCATTCCTTGGGTTGTATACCGCTTCATATGTTCGACCGACCGGAAGTTTTCTTGTGCTGCCTGACGCACATCTTTGGTTGTTACGTCATTTTGGAAATCCAGCCATGCCCGTCCAATCCCATGAACCTCCCACTTTGGAGAGACGATTGTGGGTTCATCTTCTGCATCGGGTATATCAATGGCCACCGGCGATTTCCCCAATTCTGAAACTACTTGATTTGCGATTGATGCCGCCTCACCCAAAATTTTAGATGTTGAAAATGTTCCATTGGCTGCCCCTGCC
Organism: Planktomarina sp.; assembly: GCA_020630015.1. Lineage (GTDB taxonomy): Bacteria > Pseudomonadota > Alphaproteobacteria > Rhodobacterales > Rhodobacteraceae > Planktomarina. Next base: position 53,919 of record JAHDCF010000012.1, read on the forward strand.
GCGATCAAACCCGGAACTGAATTGGGCGTTGGAACAAAACTTGAAATCTCATCATTCCAAGTTGGTCGGCCATTCATGTGACACGTCAAATGCACAGTTGGGTTCCAGCCGCCGGAAACAGCCAAACAATCGCATCCAACGGTTTTGGTCTTCCCTTCATGCCGGAATGTGACCGATTTCAGCCCCAATCGGCCAGATGTGCCAATCACCTCTGCCCCTGCGATTACAGAAAAAGGTGTTGTGCCTTTCCGGTTTTCCCTCGTATCCAAAACGGTTACATCGATGCCTGCTGTATGCAGATCATGTGCCGTTTTGTGCGCGTCATCATTGTTGGCAAAAACAATCGTTTTTTGCCCCGCCGCCACACCATATTGGTTCAGGTAGCCTCGTACAGCGCCCGCCATCATGACGCCTGGACGATCATTGTCTGGAAAAGCAATATGCCGTTCCAGCGCGCCTGCACATAATATCGCACGGTCGCAAGCAATTCTCCAAAATGTTTCGACGGGAAGGTCTGAAGACGGCTCTGCAAGGTGATCCGATTGCCTTTGCAGCGCCCCATAAACACCGCCGTCATATGCGCCGGTAACCGTCGTTCTGGGCATAACGGTCACATTGGGCATCTGGCCCAATTGTTCGATCATTTGCACCGCCCATTGCGCACCGCATTTCCCATCAATCTGCGCCTGATCGTTTAACAGTCGGCCGCCAAATCTGACTGCATCATCCGCGATGATTACATCCAATCCGGATAAGGCCGCCACATGAGCCGCCATTAAACCAGCTGGGCCCCCACCAATGACCAAAACATCGCAATGACAATTGGCCTTTTCATACCTTTCACCATCATAGGTATGATCAAGTGCGCCCAATCCCGCGGCCCGTCGAATGAATGGTTCATATACGCGCTCCCAAAGCGCGCGCGGCCACATAAAAGTTTTGTAATAAAACCCTGCACCCAAAAAAGCAGACAACCGATCGTTGATGGCCATGGCATCGAATTTCAACGAAGGAAAAGCATTTTGACTGTGCGCAACCAATCCGTTGTACAAAGGTTGGGTGGTGGCCCGTACATTTGGGGTTTGGGCCAGTCCCCTCTTTATGGTGACAAGCGCATTTGGTTCTTCGGCCCCTTGTGTCACAATTCCCCGGGGACGGTGATACTTAAAAGACCGCCCGACCAAACGCTCGTCATTCGCCAAAAGTGCGGATGCCACTGTATCACCGGCAAAACCCGTGAAAGACCGGCCATCAAATTGAAATGTGAGTGGGGTTGAACGGTCTATTCTGCCTTTTCCTTCAACCCTCATGACGCGTCCTCTTTCGCCAATCGTGTTGAAATAATTCCATGGTTTTGCGTGTTTCGCGTCACCACAAGCCATGCTGAACAACCATAGTCATGCGACCACAAATCTTCGACCACACCTGCAATATTATCGCGATTATGAAGATATTCATCCCAAACCACGTCCCCCGCATCAGGGTCGGGTCTGTTGCGCAAATTTGCATGACCAAGATACGAAAACTCTCGGGCATCGCGGGTGCCACAAATGGGGCAATTCATTCTCATTTTATTGTCCCCTCAATGCAAATTGTGATGAGAGCCGGTACCCTCTTCATCCATCAAACCCGTTCCTGTTCGGAACCGATCCAATCGAAATTTGGTTGCGGCGGGATGTGGGCGGTCTTGGGCGATGAGATGGGCAAAACAATTGCCAGAAGCCGGCACCGCTTTGAAACCGCCGTAACACCAACCAGCATTCAAATAGAGACCATCAACATGGGTTTTATCAATGATCGGTGATCCATCAGAAGTCATATCCATGATGCCCCCCCAACTGCGCAGCAAACGCGCCTTTCCGATTATCGGCATCAATGTCATGGCCGCTTCTGCAACGTGCTCAGCCATAGGAAGGTTCCCACGTGCGGCATAACTTGAATACATGTCCAAGTTTCCACCAAACACCAGACCGCCCTTGTCCGATTGGCTGATATAAAAATGCCCCAGCATTCCATAACTCACGACATGATTGATCACGGGCTTTAAGCCTTCTGTGACAAACGCTTGCAAAACATGGCTTTCAATGGGCAACCGCATACCTGCCATCGCCGCCACTTGGCTCGAACGCCCTGCTACGACAATCGCAACCTTTTTGGCAGAAATCGCACCACGGGTGGTTTGCACCCCTTGAACCACACCATCAATAATATCGATGCCAGTGACTTCGCAGTTTTGAATGATTTCCACCCCTCGACGATCCGCCCCACGCGCATAGCCCCATGCCACCGCATCATGGCGTGCCGTCCCGGCACGTCGGTACATAATCCCGCCGTAAATCGGGAACCTCGTTTGATCGTAGTCGAGGTAAGGCACTTCACGTCGCAATTGATCAACGGTCAGAATTTCCGCATCATCGCCTTGGTTAATAACCGCATTGGCCCGACGCACCCCCGCATCCCGGGCTGCATCACTGTTAAACAAAGCAAGCTGTCCGCGTTGAGACAACATCGCGTTGTAATTCAGATCTTGTTCCAATCCTTCCCACAGCTTCAGCGAATGGGAATAAAATTCAGAGTTTCCAGGCATCATGTAATTTGCCCGTACGATGGTGGTGTTCCGCCCAACATTGCCGCCACCGATATAACCTTTCTCGAGCACCGCAATATTTTTCAGACCATGTTCTTTGGCCAAATAATAGGCAGTGGAGAGGCCATGCCCACCACCACCGATAATAACAATATCATATTCACCCTTTGGATCGGGATCACGCCAATGGGGACGCCACCCCTTATTTCCGGTCAAACCTTCTTTCAAAATGCGCAGTGCTGAAAACGTCATTTCGATCTCCCTTACAGAAAGGTTTGCATCACTTTTGGAGCACAAAAAAGAACAAAAATAGCTTGGGGCTTTTATTCGCCGCCAAAAATGATGACTTGAATTTCATTCCCCACCCGTGTTTCAGAATGACGACAGATAAAAACGGCACGAGAACGATGATAACTTTGCGCTTTTCACCTATTTTGGCATTAACTTTGCTTTTACCTGTATCAGTGAATGCAGAAACAGAATTGACGGATGTTCAACAAGAATTTCTGTCAGCAAATGTTTTGGGAATTTTCTATCACGAACTTGGGCATGCCCTTATTGATGTGCAAAACGTTCCAATCTTTGGACAAGAGGAAGATGCAGCAGATGTATTATCTGCGTTTTTGATTGATGCACTGTTTGACGAAGAAACAGCGCAAAGCATCGCTTTCGACGCTGCCTATGGATACCTGACGTCTGAAGACACTGGGGAAGACATCCCATTTTGGGATGTGCACGGCCCCGACGAGCAACGATTTTACAACCATGTTTGTATTTTCTATGGCGCAAACCCCGACGCACGTGAAGAATTCGCAAAAGATCTGGATTTACCACAAGAGCGGGCCGAATATTGCCCATCAGAATATGACCAGGCCGCCAATGCATGGGGGGGTGTCCTTGATGGAATGATCAATCAAGATGGCGAACCGATGAAATTCGTTCCGGCAAAAGGTGAATACAGCGATATTCTCAACCCGTTGTTGTCAAACGAAGTGGATAGTCTGAACGCCGATTTTGGTTTTGCAGCTCAGATTACGGTTACGATCGATGATTGTGGCGAACCAAATGCCTTTTATGATCCGCAAACCCGCGGCATCACATTTTGCCGCGAGTTCGCACCATATCTTTTAGAAACGCTCGAAGCGTTTTCGCAATAAAGACCTATAACCCCTTCGCACGATAGCTGTCTGCGACCTTGCCAATGGCCACCAAATAAGCGGCTGTGCGCATATCGGTCACGTCATCGCGTCGCCGCCAAACCTCGGCCATATCTTGATATGCACCGCGCATCGTGTCGTCCAAACCGGAACGAACCAATTCCAATTCGCCTGCACCTTTAAGGTATTTGGACTTGAAATCTGGTGTCATTGACCATGCATCCCCCAAAAGTGTGTCAAGTCGCGACAGTTCATCCACCAACAATTGATGTCGGCTTTCTTCAGCGCGTCTTTGCATGCGGCCAAATCGAATATGGCTTAGGTTTTTCACCCATTCGAAATAAGAAACCGTTACCCCACCAGCATTCGCATACATATCAGGTATAATCACCGTTCCTTTGGCCTTCAAAATATCATCTGCAGTTGCCGTCACCGGGCCATTGGCCGCTTCGATGATCAAAGGTGCTTTGATATAGGCTGCATTATCTTTATGTATCACACCTTCAAGCGCCGCTGGGATCAAAATATCGCATTCTTCTTCTAAGCCAACCGGGCCATCTGGCCCATACCAAGCATTTGGAAATCCTTTGACCCCACCGGTTTCAGCGATCCAGTTTCGCAACGCGTCGATATCCAAACCATCGGGATTGTTTATGCGACCATCCCGTTCAATCACGGTGATAACTTTCGCACCATCCTCCTCGGACAGAAACTTGGCCGCGTGGTATCCCACATTGCCCAAACCTTGTACGACAACGCGCTTGCCATCCAACGTGCCCGACAAACCCGCCTTAGCAACATCTTCTGGGCATCTAAAAAATTCTTGTAAGGCGTATTGAACACCGCGCCCCGTTGCCTCTGTGCGCCCTGCAATGCCGCCAGAATTAACAGGTTTGCCCGTAACGCAGGCCGGACCATTGATATCGGTGGTGTGCATGCGCTGATATTGATCAGCAATCCATGCCATTTCGCGCTCACCCGTCCCCATATCTGGTGCAGGAACATTTTGGGATGGGTTTATCAAATCACGTTTGATCAGCTCATATGCAAATCGCCGCGTAATCTGTTCAAGTTCATGTTCTTCCCATTCAGCAGGGTTAATTCTAAGTCCTCCCTTTGAGCCACCATATGGGGCTTCCACCAAAGCACACTTATAAGTCATCAACGCGGCGAGTGCTTCCACCTCATCTTGGTTAACTCCCATCGCAAACCGGATCCCACCTTTTACGGGCTCCATATGTTCTGAATGAACGGCGCGATAACCAGTGAATGTCTTTATTTCACCTCTCAAACGCACTCCAAATCGAACGGTATATGTGGCGTTACAGACCCGAATCTTTTCAGCCATCCCAGGCGGAAGATCCATTAAATCCATCGCGCGGTTGACCATTATATTAACACTGTCACGGAAACTTGGTTCGCTGGCTGCGGACATCGGATTGCCTTTCTTTGCAAATCACCTGCGACAATCTGTACACCGCAATAGGTAAAGCGAAAGTCAAATCGACTTGAATTCAAAGGTTTAACGCTATCAGTCGGGCTGACCCGATTGTTTTGCATCGCGCTCGGCCAAATATGCGGCCAAACCATCAGACATGGCCTTGGCAGCCCCACGAATTGTGACACCGCCAATGCCAAGGGTGCGCCCAACGCGCCAATACATGCCAGGAACAAAAGCAAAGCCAGGCGCTGTTTTAAGTTTCACAGAAATGCCGCCCGATGGTTTCATCGCAAACATACCCGGCTCCACGCGGTCGATATTGTCAATGTGTGCCAGTTCTTCGCCTGTGGAAAGGTAAATACCATCTTCGCGCAAGTCGACTGATGCCTTTGTCCCACGGGCCAATGCGCGCGCGCCCAACAACGTGACCACCCCGATGGCCAACAAAAATCCACGCACCCCGAACCCAAGCGGGCTGTTGATGGCTGTATAAATCAAAATGACAGACAACAGCATCATAAACACAAGTGCGATCACCCGACGGGCAGGAGCAACATCAAGCCGAAAGAGCAAAGTATCATCCATACCCGAGGGTTTAGCCTTCGCAGCTGAAGTTACAAGCCTATCTCTTTACGATGACCTCATACCCCGGCTCTTCAGGCTCATCATCGACCATTTCGGCAGGAAATCCGGGGGCTGTCACGTCAAGGCCTGTACGATCCTCGAGACGCTTGATGATATTTGGCGACAATTCACGCGGCCCATATTTTGCGATCCCATCTTCAAAAATCTTAATCATGAGTGGGTTCATTTCCAGTTCAACACCGGCACGATCGGCAACATTTTGAAAAAGACCGATATCTTTGGCCACCAAATCCATTGTGAAAGAAATGTCACGCGAACCGTTCAAAATGACCTGACTTTCGGTCTCGTGAACAAATGAAGTTCCAGATGAAATCGCCATGGCTTCATAGGCAACACCCAAATCCATGCCGGCCCCTTTGCAAACGGTCAAAGCCTCGGCACAAGAGATAAGGTTAGCCGTTGCTAGATAGTTGGTAACAACCTTCAAAACCGATGCACTGCCCAGATCACCAGTGTGCAAAACCCTGCGCCCCATAGTTGTCAAAAGCGGCAGTATCCGTTCAAACGTGGCGCGATCACATCCAGCAAATATAGAAATATTTCCAGTATCTGCTCGATGACACCCCCCAGAAACCGGGCAATCAACGGCGGCACCACCTTTTTCAATTACCATGCCACCCAGACGCTTTACTTCGGCTTCGTCGGTCGTAGACATTTCCATCCAAATCTTACCGTCAGTCACGAACGGTAACATTTCTTGCATAACCGCATCGCTGGCCGCAGGGCTTGGAAGACAAGTAATCACAGCATCGCAAGACTGCATCAGGTTGGCCGAGCTTTTGCCATCAGTCGCGCCAGCAGACACCGCCTTGGCCACCAAATCAGCATCCAAATCGTGGACACTGATATCCATACCATTGCGAAGCAAACTGCCTGACAGTTTGCCGCCCACATTCCCCAACCCGATAAATCCAATCTTCATTTCATACTCCCATTCGCATTTGCGCCTATCCAATCTGTGCGATTAGGCATTGTCACATCTGTTTGCGACAATGCCGTTCATTTCGCGGACTTTACTGCAAGTTCGTGAACCAAGATTGGTTGAAGGTGTTGTGACATCCAGATATCGTCGTGATGTGTACAGAATGGCCCACATATGCTGAAACGGATTTCACATTTGGTTGTCGTGTTGATCGGGGTACTGGGATGTACTCCGCTACCAGACGTTGGCGAAAACAGAACTGAAGCCCTCAGAAACGCCACCTACCCTGAGTTTATTCCGTTGAATGAATTGCCAACCCAACCAAAGGTGAACCGCGTCGCCATTGAACAAGATGTTCAGGCACGTTTGGCCCGCGTTAACACGAAGGCAAAGCGCCTGCGCGGTCCTGTTTTAACACCGGCAGAACGGTCCCGTCTCAAATCGCGACGGACAATCGTACGTGGCCAAGTCTTAAGCCCTGCCGATAGACAGAGATTGGGAACGCGTCTTCAGTGATCTTGGCGTGTTGCACTGATCCAATCTGTGGCCTAAACGGTTTTGGAATATTTCAAGGGATTTTGCTATGACTGCTGCACCACTTCGTCTTGCCATCGCCGGTTTGGGAACCGTGGGAGTGGGCGTGATTAAAATGCTGACGCGAAATGCAAACCTGATTGAACGGCGAACCGGTCGCCCAGTTGTGATTTCCGCAATATCAGCGCGGTCGCGATCCAAAGATAGAGGGATCACTTTGAAGTCATTCGATTGGGAAGACGATCCCGTCGCAATGGCCAAACGGGATGATGTGGACGTTTTTGTTGAATTGATGGGTGGCACAGATGGCCCTGCCAAAGCTGCAACCGAAGCTGCATTAAACGCGGGCAAAGACGTTGTCACTGCAAACAAAGCGATGTTGGCCGTGCATGGCAACGAACTCGCAAAATTGGCAGAAGACGCCGATAAACTTATCCGGTTCGAAGCAGCAGTCGCCGGCGGCATACCTGTTGTGAAGGCCCTGACAGAAGGATTGGCCGGAAACGAAATTACCCGTGTCTTAGGCGTCATGAATGGGACATGTAATTACATCCTGACGCGCATGGAAACCGCAGGCCTTCCATATGAAGAGGTTTTCGCCGAGGCAGATGCCCTGGGGTACCTCGAAGCGGATCCGAATTTGGATGTTGGCGGCATCGACGCGGGTCATAAATTGGCGCTGTTATCTTCGATCGCCTATGGCACCAAAGTTGATTTTGATGGCGTAGTTTTGGAAGGCATCGGCGCGATCACAATCGAAGACATCAATGCGGCTGCCCGCATGGGCTACCGCATCAAGCTTTTGGGTGTCTCTCAGATGACGGGACGTGGTTTGGAACAACGCATGACCCCCTGTTTGGTTCCGGCCAATTCACCATTGGGACAACTCGAAGGTGGCACCAATATGGTTATCTTGGAAGGTGAAGACAGCGGGACAATTGTATTGCGAGGTGCCGGCGCGGGCGAAGGGCCAACAGCCAGCGCAGTTATGTCTGACATATTAGATATTGCGCGCGGAACACGCATATCGACCTTCGGCCAGCCTGTTGGCAACCTTGTTGCTTCGAAACCTGCAAAGGCCGATACACCTGCCGCATTCTATTTGCGCTTTCACTTACAAGACAAACCCGGCGCATTGGCGAAAGTTGCTGCCGGTTTGGGTGAAGCTGGTGTTTCTATTGCCCAGATGCGTCAAGTCGAAGAAACCCAAGGCGTGGCACAAGTTATCATTGTAACCCACAAAACCAGTCGAGATTCGCTGGATCGCGCATTGGATGCGGTTTCAGGCAGCAAAGTCCTTGATGGTGCAACGGTTGCTTTACGGATTGAAGATATCTGACCCAGTGTTAGCGCAGCCAGCGTTGCAAACCCCCAGCGAACAACGTTAGCTGGCCAAAACCTTGTTTATGGAGTGCCCAGCATGACCAATCCTATCGAATTTCACGATCGTTCCCTTTCCTTGGGTCTTGCGCGGGTGTCAGAAGCGGCGGCCCTCGCCTCCGCAAAATTGATTGGTCGTGGTGATGAAAAGGCCGCAGATCAGGCAGCTGTGAATGCAATGCGTGAACAGCTCAATAAATTGGACATCCAAGGGGTTGTTGTGATCGGCGAAGGTGAACGCGACGAAGCCCCGATGTTGTATATTGGTGAAGAAGTTGGAAGGGGAAGCGGCCCTGCGGTTGATATCGCACTGGATCCTTTGGAAGGTACGACCCTAACCGCGAAAGACATGCCAAACGCCTTGACGGTGATTGCAATGGGGCCGCGTGGATCAATGTTGCATGCACCGGATGTCTATATGGATAAGTTGGCGATTGGCCCGGGATATCGTGAAGGTGTTGTGACCATGGACATGTCACCATCCGAGCGTGTGAACGCTTTGGCCTCAGCCAAAGGATGTTCCACGGAGGACATCACTGTTTGCGTCTTGGACCGTCCTCGCCACGAAGAAACAATTTCTGAAATTCGCGGAACTGGCGCTGCAGTGCGCCTCATCACGGATGGCGATGTTGCCGGCGTTATTCATTGCGCGGAACCCGGAACAGGCATCGACATGTACATGGGTTCAGGCGGCGCACCTGAAGGGGTATTGGCTGCAGCCGCACTTAAATGTATGGGCGGTCAAATGTATGGCAAACTATTGTTCCGCAATGACGACGAACGTGGACGCGCCTCTAAGGCCGGGATAACAAATTTTGATCGCGTTTACACTCGTGATGATTTGGTGACTTCTGATGTGATCTTCGCTGCGACGGGTGTCACTGACGGATCAATCGTTTCGGGGATTAAACGTGAAGTGGGTTATTTAACGGCTGAAACCATCTTGATGCGTTCAAAAACTGGTTCTGTTCGGCGCATGACCTATCGCAACCCTGTTTGATGTTTTTAGGGGTTGAAACCTCTTTGACAGGGCGCAGATGGGTGGGCCCTGACCCATCTGTTTTGCGCGCGGCGGAGGCACTTTCCCAAAACACAGACCATCCACCCGCCCTTTGCCAATTATTGGCCCAAAGAGGTGTAGATGCGCAAAACGCATCAGCATTTTTGGCCCCCTCAATTCGGGAACTTTTGCCCGACCCCCATTCCCTGAAAGACGTTGAGATTGCTGGGCGGCGCATGGCGAATGCCATAACAAAAAAAGAACGGGTGGCGATTTTTGCGGATTATGACGTTGACGGAGGCAGCTCAGCGGCGCTTTTAATTTCTTATTTTCGCCATTTCGGCATTAAGGCCAGCTTATACGTACCAGATCGCATAGATGAGGGTTACGGACCTAATGCACCGGCTATGCAGGCTTTGGCGCGCGATCATGACCTGATCATATGTGTGGATTGCGGCACCCTCAGTCACGACGCACTTGCCGCCGCACATGGCACTGATATCCTTGTTCTTGATCACCATTTAGGGGGGGAAACCCTTCCCCCGGCTTTGGCGGTGGTCAATCCCAATCGCCAAGACGAAGATGGTGATCTGGGACATTTGTGCGCGGCCGGTGTTGTTTTCCTTGTCCTGGTGGAGGTGCGTCGCCAATTGCGTGACCAAGGCGTCGCCAGCCCAGATTTGATGCAGATGTTGGATTTAGTTGCCCTCGCAACGGTTGCTGATGTCGCACCATTGGTGGGTGTTAACCGTGCATTTGTGACGGCCGGTCTGCGGATCATGGCGCAAAGGGCACGTACAGGTCTTGTCGCCCTTAGCGATGTCGCAAATCTGGATCGTACGCCAGAGGCGTATCACTTGGGTTTTGTCTTGGGCCCTCGGATCAATGCGGGTGGGCGCGTGGGTGCCGCTGATTTGGGTGCTCGACTTTTGTCAACCGATGATCCGCACGAAGCCGCGGCCCTTGCAGAACGTTTGGACAAATTGAATGCTGAACGACGCGCGATCGAAGCATCCGTGCGCGAAGCGGCGTTGGAGCAAACCCAATCTCGGGATTGTTCATCTGGCCTTGTGTGGGCCGCCGATGAAGGTTGGCACCCCGGCGTCGTTGGCATCGTGGCTTCTCGTTTAAAAGAAACCACAAACCGACCGACGGTTGTCATTGGATTTGACGGTGATGATGGCAAAGGCAGTGGTCGTTCCATCAGTGGAATTGATCTGGGTGCCGCAATCCAACGATTGGCCCGGGAAGGTTTGATTGAAAAGGGTGGCGGCCACAAGATGGCTGCGGGTCTCAGCTTGTCGCGCAGTCAACTTGAACCGGCAATGGCGCGTTTGAGTGAACTGCTTGAGGCGCAAGGCGCACATAAACGCGGTGCGGGTGACGTTCGGTTGGATGGGGCCATGATGGCTTCGGCTGTAACTGTTGATCTTATCGAATCGCTAGGCAAAGCGGGGCCATTTGGGGCAAGCGCCCCTGCCCCAAGGTTCGCGTTGCCCGATTGCAAAATTTCGTTTGCCAAACCTGTTGGGGACGGCCACCTGAAATTAACCTTGCGCGATGATGCCGGTGCTGCATTAGATGCAATTTGCTTTTCCGCCTTCAACACACCATTGGGTCCAGAGTTGAGCGCACATGATGGTGCGAGGTTTCATATCGCAGGGCGGCTTGAAGTGAATCACTGGCAAGGGCGGGCCAAACCACAGTTGAGGGTGGAAGACGCGGCACCCAGCGCGACCTAACGAAAAAAGGTTACCCGCTTCTTTCAAATTACCGCAAAAACCCTCTTGCCCTTGGGCGCAGCTTTCCCTAAACAGCGCGCACGATATGCGTCCCGTTCGTCTATCGGTTAGGACGTCAGGTTTTCAACCTGAAAAGAGGGGTTCGATTCCCCTACGGGATGCCATCGTATTTTTCCACACAACAGGCGATGCAAACGCGATTCGGTTGGGCAACCATCAATCCTGTGGCATTGTCCCAAAGAACGTTGCAACTGTGGCAAAAATCCAAGATGAAATCCCCATGAAAAAGAATGACATCATCCAGCAGTTAGTCGCCAGCGCCAATGCACCTTTGCCACGCGCCACCAGCGCGCACCCCCTTCTTTATCGAGATGCCGAAATTGCCCAATTGGAACATGAGCGAATCTGGACCCAAGATTGGCTGTGTGTTGGTTTGGCGGCTGAACTAAAAGAAACAGGTGACTACATCACCTTTTCAGTTGGGAATGAGCCGATTTTTACTGTGCGCGATGCGGATCAAGTGATCAGGTCGTTTTCCAATATCTGCCGCCACCGTATGATGATTTTGTTAGAAGGATCTGGCAACACCAACCGTGTCGTTTGCCCTTATCACGCTTGGACATATGCCCTTGACGGGCAATTGATTGGCGCAGGCCATATGGAACGCACTGAAGGGTTCGATAAATCAGACATCTGCCTTCCCGAGGTGCGCACAGAGGTTTGGAATGGATGGATTTACGTCACACTGAACCAAGATGCCCCAACCGTTCGCGACTGCCTATCTGATTTAAACCCAATTGTGGCCGCGTATAAGCTTGATGAATATGTGCCAGTCCTGAAAGAAGACCATATCTGGGACACAAATTGGAAATTGCTGGCTGAAAACTTCATGGAAAGTTATCACCTGCCCACGGCCCACAAAGCAACGTTGGGTGGATGGTTACCACTCGATAAATCAGGGTTTCCCGATGTCGTGAATGGGGCTTTCACCTATCAAACGTTTGAGAAAACCGATGATGCCACCTATGGCGTGGCCCATGCTGACAACACACACTTGCACGGGGTCTGGCGGAAAACATCCGTTATGCCAACGGTATTCCCAAGTCATATGTATGTTCTGGCCCCAGATCATTGTTGGTATCTGTCTCTACGCCCCAACGGAACAGGGCAAGTGCATGTACGGTTCGGTGTCGCAATCGCGCCCGAGGTGGACGCCGCACTGACGGGACTTGAACGTCACAAATGGATGTCTGAACTGACACATTTCTTTGATCACGTGAACAAAGAAGATCGTTTTGTGGTCGAAGGTATTTTCGCCGGGTCCGGGGCAAGCTTGGCTGCACCCGGACAGTTGAGCTGGCTTGAGCGGGAGATTCACGATTTTCAGAAGTATTTGGCGGCAAAATTGAGATGATGCTTGGAAATCCGGCCTTATAGATCCCATCTGAATCCAGTTGCTTGCTCGGAAACATCCCATAAACACGACATGACCTCTTTATCGTGCGCATAAGGTTCCAACGCGCCTTCCCCCACCGGACCCACAAATTCCATACGTCCTGTCGGGCCGTAAAATGCTCGTTGCTCTAATCCAGTTTCTGTTGCGCACATTAAACAAGGGTATGCACCTTGCTGGGCTGTTTGAACCATTGGCGTTTTTGACATCAGCCACCAAACGGCCCGGGTCAGCTTGCCGCCGCTGGTGCTGATCAAAGAGGTCGCGGAAGAACCTGGATGACAAACATAAGCTTCAACAGATTTTCCAGCTTCCTTTACGCGATCTTGAAATTCGTAGGCAAACATCATTTGCGCCAATTTACTTTGGCTGTAAACGGGATTGGCGCTGTAATTCTTGTCCCAATTCATATCGTCAAATTGGATTATTTTTATACCCATTTTGTATCCGAGGCTGGCCACAACAACGATGCGACCTTCGCTGGCTTCGATCCGATCAAAAAGCAAACCGCACAAAACAAAATGCCCATAATGGTTGGTGCCTAGCTGACTTTCAAAACCATCTTTGGTAAATTTTTGGATCGGCACTTGTGCAATGGCGGCGTTGCAAATCAGTGCATCAATCTTCGCCGTGGTGTCCAACAGTTCGGCGGCCGCATTTCGAACGCTGGTCAAGTCAGACAAATCCATCTGAACAAACTGAACATCGGCAGCATCACCAAATTCTGCGCGTAAGGTATCAATTGCGTCATTTGATTTTTCAACACTGCGATTCAACATCACCACACGCGCATGTCGGGACAATAAAATGCGTGCCGCTTGGAAACCCGTTCCAGAATTCGCCCCTGTAATCACAAACGTTTTTCCAGATAAATCGCCAAGTCGATCTGGTGTCCAACCCCTTGGTCCAAACTGATTTGAGACTTTAGTCATGCTTTTAACCCCTCAAAACGGCACATCATCCGCTGCGTCCGCGCTCATCACGAACTTGGCCAC
>JAHDCF010000013.1 GCA_020630015.1 Planktomarina sp.
TTTCAAGTTAAGGGGCCACAGGGCCCCTTTTCTTTTCTGCAGACCCCTGACTTTTTCGATTCTTTAAACTTTTGCCTTTACCGATTTCCCAAAATTATCGCTCCGCCCGGTCCGCAAAGGGCGCATCACAGGCGCGAGATTGGATTGATTGGGGGCAATAATGCCAAGTTATGATCTTGAAGTAATTCTGCGTTCGGAAACTGATGCGGCAAGTGCGAATGATTTTGTCAACAATGGCTGGGTCTTTACTGGGGATTACAGCACGATCACTTATTCCGATGAGGATAATTTTGGTCTTGGGGATGATGCCCCCAACACCGAAACGGATGCGCCGGCGGTGATCACGCATGTTGATGGGGATCCAAATCATCCCCTTGTTGGCACTGATATCTTCGCCGCCTATGTCCGAACAGACAACAACGATGGCGATTCTGATACCAATGCCGATGTGGTATTTTTGAATGATGGGGGGTTCAGCGGGACGTTTGGGATTGCCCAATATCCGGGTTCAGGTTGGGCAATGGAGCAAGGTGACACATTTACATCTGGGTTTTCCGTGACCGATCACCCAACAGGGGCATCATGGTCAACCGAAGGCATGCTTGGGGGTAAGATCAGACCCCACAATGTTTCACCAAAGGCATGATGATAAAAACCCTGATCGGCCCAATGGCCATTGAAAACATTCAAATCGGAGACATGGTTTGGACCTTGGACAATGGCTTCGAAGAAGTTGAATATGTCTATCGCAGGAAAATGTCAGCAAGCGGATCTTTGGCCCCTATTTTGTTCGAACCCGGTACGATTGGGAATTCGCGCCGGATCATCGTTAGTCCGAAACACCGCTTTCACGTGGGCAGTTTACCCCCCGCATTGCGAGACCAATTTGGCGAAAACGCAGATACCCTGTTGCAAGCGAATGCTTTTTGCAACGGAACTTCTGTGCGGCCTTATCCGGAAATTGGCACGGTTGAATACATCCATCTATTGTTTGCAGATCATCAATTGATCGAATGCGATGGAACAATTTCTGAAAGTTGGCAACCGACAGCCAAAACCTTGAAAAACGCGCCTGATGTTGCCGAAGAATTATTATCGATCTTCCCCGAAATGAAGACAAGGCGGTCTTGTAATCCGGGGGCCTTGGCACGCCATGAGATCAAGTTGAAGGATCAAGACATTCGATAATCCGTCGTTATTCGATCGCTTTTGGAACGGCGCGAAAACATCCCACGGTATGATTGTTTAAAAGGCCACATGCCTCCATCCAGGCGTAAACAATGGTGGGGCCGCAAAATTTGAATCCGGCCTTCTTGAGGTCTTGGCTGATCTGCTTTGACAACGGCGACTGGGTTGGAACATCCGCTTGGGTTTCGTATCCTCCGACAATTGGACTTCCCCCTACGTATGCCCACATTCGATCTGAAAAAGGCATTTCTTGATCCAACCTCAAATAGGCTTGGGCATTTGTTATTGTCGCTTCAATTTTCCCACGGTGACGAACGATGCCTTGGTTTTGCAACAAATGCTTCACTTCTTCTTCACCCCAAGTGGCGATGACACTTGGCTGAAAGCCTTGGAAAGCCTCTCGAAATGCGTCGCGTTTACGCAGAATTGTGATCCAACTCAAACCCGCCTGAAACCCATCCAAAATCAGCTTTTCCCACAGGGCGCGACTATCATATTCAGGCACACCCCATTCTTGGTCATGATAGGCTGTGTAAATTGGATCGTCACTTGGCCAAGAACATCGTCGCATATTTTATCTTTAACCCTGTCTTAGTGTGACTGCCCCATTGTGCCTGTCAATGACGGAGGCATCAATGGCACGCAAAAATGACAGATCGATCGGGCAAGGTTCCATGGACCCCCTATCCCACGCGGTGACAGAACGGGACGCAAACGTGGTGGATATGGTGAACGAGGCATTGATGCTCAACCGATGTGTGTTGGCATATCAACCAATCGTACAGGCACAAAGGCGCGAACATGTGGCCTTTTACGAAGGCCTTATTCGGATTGTCGATTCCAACGGCAGGTTTATTCCCGCCAGGGATTTCATGGGCGATGTGGAAGATATTGAAACAGGCAGGATGATCGATTGTTCAAGCTTGCGCATGGGGCTGAATGCCCTTGCCGCCCAACCCAATCTGCGACTTTCGATCAATATGTCTGCCCGTTCCATTGGATATCGAAAATGGCTTGAGGTTTTGGAACTTGGGCTGACCCTCCACCCCACCATTGCCGACCGGCTGATCCTTGAAATCACCGAGAGCAGCGCCATGACGACCCCAGAATTAGTGGTTAGCTTTATGAAAGACATGCAGGAAAAGGGTATTTCCTTTGCGCTTGACGATTTTGGGGCGGGCCAAACGTCGTTTCGATATCTCAAAGATTTCTTTTTCGACATTTTGAAGATCAGCGGCAAATTCACCAAGAATATCGGCCGTAATCCCGACAATCAGGTTTTGGCAGAAGCACTGGTCAGCATCGCCAACCATTTTGAGATGTTCACTGTTGCTGAAAATGTAGAATCAGAAGCCGATGCCCGGCTTTTAACCGCCTTACACGTTGATTGCCTTCAGGGGTTTCATCTGGGGCGGCCGTCTGTGCGACCACCATGGCACCAACGCAAATCGTCGCAGTCCGCTTGATGCTGCATCGCAGAAACCCTTTGCGTATTATATTTTCAATATTGTGCATCTTTACGTAATTTTATTACGTTTCAAAATCTGACTCCCATTGACTCTGGGCGATTTATCCTTTTTTGGGTCTGTATCACAGGACCAAACCAAGAGGATCGCCCAATGACAAATATCGTTATTGCATCTGCAGCAAGAACCGCCGTCGGCAGTTTCAGTGGATCTTTTGCAACCACACCGGCCCATGATTTGGGTGCGACGGTGCTGGAAGCAGTGGTTGAAAGAGCAGGCATCGACAAAGCAGATGTATCTGAAACGATCTTGGGTCAGGTATTAGCCGCAGGTCAGGGACAAAATCCGGCCAGACAAGCCCACATTAATGCGGGCCTTCCCGTTGAAAGCGCGGCTTGGGGAATTAATCAGGTGTGCGGTTCAGGCCTTCGTGCCGTGGCACTTGGCGCGCAGCACATCCAATTGGGCGATGCTGATGTTGTTGCCGCTGGTGGTCAGGAAAACATGACGCTTTCACCCCATGTTGCGCATTTGCGCGCCGGAACCAAAATGGGCGACGTAAAATATATCGACAGCATGATCCGCGATGGTCTGTGGGATGCATTTAATGGTTACCACATGGGCCAAACTGCCGAAAATGTTGCCGAACAATGGCAGATCAACCGCGACGCGCAGGATGAATTCGCCTTGGCCAGCCAAAACAAAGCTGAGGCGGCCCAAAAAGCAGGCAAATTTGCCGACGAAATTACCCCATTCGTTGTGAAAACACGAAAGGGCGACATCACCGTGGACAGCGATGAATACATTCGCCACGGCGCAACAATCGAAGCCATGCAAAAAATGCGCCCTGCCTTTGTACGCGATGGCGGAACAGTAACAGCGGCGAATGCATCCGGTCTGAATGATGGGGCTGCTGCTGTGTTGTTGATGTCGGCTGACAATGCCGAGAAGCGCGGCATTCAACCTTTGGCCCGCATCGCAAGTTATGCCACCGCCGGCCTTGACCCATCGATCATGGGTGTCGGCCCCATCCATGCCAGCCGCAAAGCATTGGAAAAAGCGGGATGGTCTGTTGGGGATTTGGATTTGGTCGAAGCAAACGAAGCCTTCGCCGCCCAAGCTTGCGCCGTGAATAAAGACATGGGTTGGGATCCAGAAATCGTGAACGTCAACGGCGGTGCCATCGCAATTGGCCACCCGATCGGCGCGTCAGGTTGCCGGATTTTGAATACGCTTTTGTTTGAAATGCAACGCCGCGACGCAAAGAAAGGCCTTGCCACTTTGTGCATTGGCGGCGGCATGGGCGTTGCAATGTGCCTTGAACGCGATTGATCTGAAACCCAAGGGCGCCAAATGCGCCAAACCCGAAAATATCACATGAAGGAGACTAACATGTCCCGAGTAGCCCTTGTCACTGGTGGATCCCGCGGGATCGGTGCCGCAATTTCAAACGCGCTGAAAGACGCAGGATATTCTGTTGCGGCAACTTATGCCGGTAATGATGAAAAAGCGGCGGCTTTTACCGCGGAAACCGGCATTAAAACCTATAAATGGGATGTGGGTGATTATGACGCCTGCACCGCAGGTATTGCCCAAGTTGAAGCCGATCTTGGCCCTGTGGAAGTTTTGGTGAACAACGCTGGTATCACCCGTGATGCGCCTTTTCACAAAATGAGCCGCGAACAATGGCAACAAGTTATGGATACAAACCTGAACGGTATCTTTAACATGACACACCCATTGTGGCCTGGCATGCGCGAACGAAAGTTTGGCCGCGTGATCAACATTAGTTCAATTAATGGGCAAAAGGGCCAGTTTGCACAGGCAAACTATTCTGCTGCTAAGGCCGGGGATATTGGATTTACCAAGGCACTGGCCCAAGAAGGGGCACGCGCAGGCATCACCGTGAACGCCATATGCCCGGGTTACATCAACACCGAAATGATGAGCACTATTCCAGAAAAGGTGATGAACGAGGTTATCTTGCCACAAATCCCCGTCGGCCGTCTGGGAGAAGCGGAAGAAATCGCCCGTGGCGTTGTTTTCCTAGCCGCCGATGACGCTGGCTTTGTGAACGGTTCGACGATGACAATAAACGGTGCGCAATACCTCACCTAATTGGAATTATCATTCCAAAGACAAAGGGCTGATCCAAATGGACCAGCCCTTTTTTCATGACATTCGGTGACGCGGCCTTAACAGGCTGAGGCCACCGGAGTGACATGTAACTTTTGGCGGCGTTTGAAAAACGAAGCGATCCAAACGAAGAATTCGGTTAAAGCGGCACCCCGGGCTTCGTGGGCGGCGTTAAACGCGTTTTTGGTGGCGGTTGATGTGGTGGCTTCGATCATCGTATCATCCTCAACTCTGGCATCTTTCTTTACTGAATATGCGGATGCCAAGGTCACTTTACAAACGAGACTTGCCACTGCTTCAGTTAAGTATATCTTGTGTGTATGTCTGACCGCCTTCCACCGCTGACCGCCCTTCGCGCCTTTGAAGCCGCCGCGCGTCATATGTCATTTGCATTGGCAGCCGCGGAATTAAATGTGACACCCGCCGCGCTCAGCTTTCAGATTAAATCTTTGGAAGATCACTTAGGCGCCCAAGTCTTTAAGCGCCTTAATCGTGCGATAGAGCTGACGGAGGTGGGGCAACTTCTGGTGCCAGGCACCCGAGATGGCTTTGAAACCTTAACCTCTGCATGGCGCGGGGCCCGGCGTTTTTTGGATCAGACTCATATAACGGTAACTGCTGGACCGGCCTTCACATCAAAATGGCTTGCCCCACGCATGTTTGATTTTGCACAAACCCACCCGGATATCGAACTTCGATTTTCAGCTGCATTGCGAATGATGGACCTTGATCGGGATGATGTGGATGTGGCGATCCGGTTTGGATACGGCCCCGACAATGGGGTATATTCAGAACGTATTTTAGAAGATTACTTTGCCCCTCTTTGCACGCCAGAGGTCGCCGAAAGTTTGAAACACCCAACTGATCTTTTGTCAGTGCCTCTGCTTTACAGTGACGACACGTCTTTCTTGAATCCCCCCTGTGATTGGGGCGCTTGGTTCAACGCCGTCGGAGTGGAAAATCCACCGCCAAATGGGGCACATTTTAACCAAGCGGATCACGCAATCGATGCGGCCTTGGGAAATGCTGGTGTGGTTTTGGGGCGTCTGGCATTGGCCCACAAAGCAATGGCTGAAGGCAGGTTAATCGCACCATTCCAGGTGGCCTTATCCACCAAAGCCCATTTCAGGGTTCTGTGCCCAACAGGTGCTCAAACACGACCGCACATCGCAAAGTTTCTGCAATGGCTTCGTGCCGAAGTTCAAAAGGCGGACATGATCACCGATCAATTTGAAATCATATCCGCCGAGGATGCGGTGGCCTAGGCATCGGCCAGTCGGCTGATTTCCTCTTTCAGACGAAGTTTTTGTTTCTTCATTTCCGCAAGTTCAAGTGTATCAGACGCCGGCGATCGTTGGGCGGTTTCAACTTGTTCAGACAGATTTTGGTGCTTTCGCTTTAGCTCCGTCAGGTGGGAATTCAGGCTCATGCAGTCTCTCCTCTTCCTTGGATGCGTAAGGTCATCTGACCATAGATTTTATCATGTGTCACGCTGCAGATGCGAAATCATCGCCGATCTCTGCGGTTCCACACTAAATACGTATGTCTTAATCAAAGACAAACAAGGGTGCCCCTGACCGCAAAACATTTGTGAAAGTTTCGGAATAATCGTCACCATCCTTCTGATGGGTGGGGCCAGAATGCATAGGCAAAGCAGTGTTCATCTGGAATGCGGCCCGCCCGGCCTTTCGCGATTGCATCAAGAATAATTTTGGCGGCCTGCCTTCGCGGGCCACCAAAGGTTGGACAATTATTGATCCCAACCGGCTTTGCGATTCCGCCAAAACCTCTGGCAGGCGTTCAATGTGTTGGATCATTGTTAAAGTGCCTTTGGGGGCCAATCTTTTGCATGCAAATTCAATCCAACTTGAAAGAGGGGCGCTTTCTTGACGACCAGACGCCCGGTCCTTGTTCGCCGCCGCGGTGCCCTGTTTGAAATATGGAGGATTGGTAATGATGTGATCGTATTGCGCCGTAGAGATTGGCCTTGGTGGGCTCAGCAGATCCCCACAATAAGTGGTCATTGAAAGACCCGTTGTTTGGGCGTTTGTTTGGGCCAACGCGACATAGTTGGGCAAAATTTCAAGCCCGGTCACCTGCACCCCCCGCACACGGTGGCACAAGCACAATCCCGCAGTGCCCACACCACAACCAAGGTCCAATACGGTTTGACCGGGCTTTGCCGTACACGCCGCCGCCAAAAGCACCGGATCAACACCCGCCCTATACCCCTCGCGCGGCTGTGCCAGTGTCAAAGCACCCCCCAAAAAGTTATCGTGGGTTACATCATCCACCGGTCACTTCGACCCCATTGTCACGCAAAACGGCCTTGGCCAAAAAGTGGTCTTCATCGGCAACCATCAACCTGCGCGGCAAAATGCCTATGCCGCCTTCAAGGATGCTGATGTTTACGTCAAATTCAAAGCAGTCTATGTCTTCGCCAGCAAGCAACGCCTTGGCAAAAGGAATGATCGTGGGGTCCGTTGTTCGCAAAAGTTCTTTCATGTCTTTGACATAAGGGTCACCCCCCCGTGTGTCGAGACGCAGGGTAAGGGAAAACCCATGTCATTGGATCACGCACAAACAAAACCGCATGAGCGTTTGGCCGCGGCCTTGGCCGGTGATCTTGCCCAAGTGAATGAATTGATCAAACAACGTATGGCCAGTGAACATGCGCCCCGAATTCCAGAGGTCACAGCCCATCTGGTAGAGGCCGGGGGAAAACGCCTGCGCCCCATGCTTACGTTGGCCAGTGCCCGCCTGTGTGGGTATGATGGGCCCTATCACATTCATTTGGCCGCCACCGTTGAATTTATTCATACGGCGACGTTGCTGCACGATGATGTGGTGGATGAAAGTGCGCAACGCCGTGGGCGCCCGACGGCCAACCTTTTGTGGGATAATCAGTCAAGCGTGCTTGTGGGTGATTATCTTTTTGCGCGGTCATTCCAATTGATGGTTGAAACGGGATCCTTGCGGGTTTTGGATATTTTGGCCAATGCCGCCGCCACAATCGCGGAAGGTGAGGTTCTGCAACTTTCAGCTGCGCAGGATATAAACACCACCGAAGACATTTATTTCAAAGTAATTCGCGGGAAAACCGCCGCATTGTTTTCCGCCGCAACCGAAGTGGGCGGTGTCATCGCCGGCCAAGACGATACAACAATCAAGGCCCTGTTTGATTATGGCGATGCATTGGGCATTTCGTTTCAGATTGTGGATGATTTGTTGGATTATCAAGGCACAGATGCAACGGGCAAAAATATAGGGGATGATTTCCGTGAACGGAAATTAACACTTCCCGTGATCAAAGCGATTGCCGCCTCATCCAGCAAAGAGCGTGAATTTTGGGATCGTGTCATTGGCAAAGGTAAACAGGACGATGGTGATCTGGAAATGGCGCTATCGCTGATGCATCAGCACGACACGTTGCACCAAACACGTGAACAAGCCGTCCTATGGGCAAACCGCGCCAAAGATGCTTTGGCCCCCCTCCCCGATCAAGACATCAAAACGATGTTGATCGATCTGGCGGATTACGTTGTGGCGCGGGTGGTGTAATTCAACCCAACAGGGTCGATTGAACCCACCAATTCGGATTCAACGAAAGATCAGAAGCCGCGCAATCGGCGGCGGTTTGGGTTGCAAAAATTCCAAAACACGTGGCACCTGAACCCGACATTCGCACCAATCGGGCCCCCGTCGCGGACAAAGCATCCAAAACATCTTGGATCACCGGTTGGTGCGATATTGCCGGGGCTTCCAAATCATTGCGGCAATTTTCAAGCCAATCGCAGGCCGAAGGTGCATCGGAAAATGTGGGGATGCGATCGGGCATCGGTAAATTGTTTTTTGATTGAAGCGCCATAAAAACCTTAGGCGTCGACACAGCAACACCGGGGTTGACCAAAACCGCAGGTAAAGGCGGCAATCCTGAAACAGGGTTTAGAACATCCCCGATACCCTGCATACGTTGTGCTTTCGCCGTCATGCATACCGGCACATCCGCCCCCAATATTGCGGTGTTTTGTGGCAAGGGGCATGCCCAAAATCGGGACAAAAGGCGCAAAGCCGCGGCGGCATCGGCGCTGCCGCCACCGATACCTGCGGCGGCAGGCAACATTTTCGTCAGCGTCAAATGTGCACGCCCATTCGGATTAAGATGACGAGCGGCTTTGATCACCAAATTCCTGTCGTCGGTTGGAACGCCTTCGCAACAAGGCCCTTCAACGGTCAGGCCCAACCCATCCGATGGATCCGCACGCAAGTGATCACCGACATCCGCAAAGGCAACGAGGCTGTCTAATTCATGATACCCATCTGCACGCTGCCCGGTGACATGCAGCGTCAAATTAATTTTTGCAGGCGCAAATTCAGCGTCAGTTTTCATCTGCCGCTTTCAACGGGCTGGCCCCTTCGTTTTTCAAAACTGCATCCAATCCAAGATCCAATTTTGATTTTACACGTTCTGGATCAATGTCACGCAAATCCGTGTCTTCGGTGATAAAGCTCAGGGTTCTAAGCCACTGAAATTCAGCTTCGGGTTTGCGCCCAACCGCCCAATACACATCGCCCAGATGATCATTCACCACAGGATCCGTGGCCATCAGCGACACTGCCTTTTCCATCGGATCCAATGCCCGCTCATACTGGCCGAGCTTGAACAAGGCCCAACCAAGACTGTCGGCGATATAACCGGCGTCTGGGGCTTGCGCCACGGCACGTTCAATCATCGACAAAGCTTCGTCCAGTTTTTCGCCCCGTTCCACAAGCGAATACCCAAGATAGTTCAGCACCCGATATTGATCTGGTTGCAATTCCAATGCCGCCCTGAAATCACGTTCCGCCTTACGCCATTTCCCACGGCGTTCGAATGTAATTGCACGGGCGTAATACAAGCTCCAATCACTGGCTGCGGGCGTTTCAATCAGCTTTATCGCCCGTCTATAGGATTTCTCAGCCCCGCGATAATCTTCTTGATCACGTAACAGATTGCCAAGCTGTCTGTGCGCTTCTTGTTGATCGGGATATGCATCAACCAACGCGCGCGCCAATTCCGTCGCTGCGGTTGTTTTCCCATCCCGCCATGTTGCATCGATCAATCCAAGTTGTGCACGAAAATGATACGGATCTTCTGCGGCGATATTTTTAAAGCTGTTTTGCGCCAATCCATAGGCCCGAAAATCACGCAAGTTTTGTGCCACTAACAGATGCGCTTGCGCATTGGCCCCAACCAATGCCGTGGCAAGACGACCATAAATGAGGCCCGCTTCGCTGACTTCCTCTTGGGATTGGGCCACGGTGAACAAAATCTCTGCAATGCCTTCGGTAGGTGAAACAACTGTGTCGAAATCTAGCTTCTGCTCTTTCGTCATTGCCTCAACTGCGGCTGAAAGTGCTGGATCGTTTGGGAAACGTTTTGCCATCACAAGCGCATCTTCCATGCGATCAGAATTGGACAACACCTGAGCATAGGTCATTCCATTTCGCGATCCACCAAACGGGCCAGATGCATCATATTCAATTACCGCTTTGTCAAAATCACCGGCCTGCGCATGGGCCAAAATTTTGTGAAGGGAGGCAACCGGGGCTAAGTTTTCAATTTGGGAAACTGCTTCGAATTTTTCAAACGCTGCATCTTGGTCACCAAGTGCAAGATGACCCCACGCCCGCAAAAACATATCAAGGTCAGGCGTCGAAACAGTTCCGCTGTTCAGAACATCCATCGCGGCGGTGAAATTTTCGTCTTTCACCTGCCCGACAAAGGCCACCAAACGCGAATTTCCAATGGCCGCGCCATTTGTTTGCAACACGTCTGCCAATTCAAATGCGCGATCCAAGTTGCCTGCCAAAACAAACGATTCAAGGGCACGCCCCAGAAGCCTGACATTAAATTCTTCTTTTTGCGCGGCCTGAAAATAATATTCAGCAGCGACAAGAAAATCATTGCGCGCTTTGGATTGGCTTGCCGCCAAATAGGCACCAGATTGTGCAAAAGCCGCGCCGGACAACATTGCCACCAACACACCGGTCAAAATATTCTTGATCACCAACTGATCCTCCTGCTGCTTTTGACACTAAGCCCCGATTTTGCGGGTGGCAACGAAAACGGGCCGGAAAATCCGGCCCGAAATTGATCACAGTTTAGAGAACATCACATGTTGGGATAGTTCGGCCCATCACCACCTTGTGGCGTGACCCAAGTAATGTTTTGGCTTGGGTCTTTGATGTCGCATGTTTTGCAATGCACACAGTTTTGGAAGTTAATGACAAACTTGTCATCAACCACTTCGTAAACGCCGGCTGGGCAATATCGTTGCGCAGGTTCAGCAAATTTCGGCATGTTCACTGACATTGGAATAGAAGCATCCGCCAAGCGCAAATGCGCAGGCTGGCTTTCTTCGTGGTTGGTGGCCGAAAAACTGACGTTTGTCAGGCGATCAAAGCTAAGCTTTCCATCCGGTTTCGGATAGTCGATTTCTTTGTGTTGCGACGCAGGTTCGGTCGCTTCGGCATCGTTTTTCCCGTGGCTGAGCGTGCCAAAAGGGCTGAACTTCAAAAGCGTCTGACACCACATGTCCAAGCCGCCGCCCACAAGTGAAGCAACCAAACCAAACTTCGACCACAATGGTTTTACGTTGCGAACTTTCTTCAGATCTTTGCCGATCGCGCCAGTGCGCACCTCATCCTCGTAAGAGGTCAATTCATCACCGGAACGATCCGCCTTGATGGCCTCAAACGCAGCTTCAGCCGCGGCCTTCCCCGACAACATTGCGTTGTGGTTACCCTTGATGCGCGGCACGTTGACCATACCAACCGAACAGCCCAACATTGCAACACCCGGTGCCACCATTTTCGGCATGGATTGGTATCCACCCTCTGAAATGGCCCGCGCGCCATAGGCCACGCGTTTACCGCCTTCCAACAGATCCGCCACCATTGGATGATGCTTGAACCGCTGGAATTCCATGTATGGGAACAGATGTGGATTTTTGTAGTTTAAGTGCACAACAAAGCCCACGTAAACTTGATTATTTTCGAGGTGATAAATGAAAGATCCACCTCCGGCGTTGCTGTTCAGCGGCCAGCCCATTGTGTGGGTAACGCTGCCTTCACGGTGTTTGGCGGGATCGATTTCCCAAATCTCTTTCATACCGATGCCGAACTTCTGCGGCTCTTTCCCTGCAGACAGATCGTATTTTGCGATAACCTCTTTTGCCAAAGACCCGCGAACGCCCTCTGACAAGAAAACATATTTCCCGTGCAATTCCATGCCAGGCTCGGTGTCTTCTCCGATGCTGCCATCGGCCTCAAGCCCGAAGACGCCTGCAACCACGCCCTTCACTTCGCCGTTGTCACCATAAACCAGTTCGGAACAAGCCATGCCTGGGAAGATTTCAACACCCAGTTCTTCTGCTTGTTCTGCCATCCAACGGCAAACATTGCCCATTGAAACGATATAGTTCCCGTGGTTGTTCATCAGTGGCGGCATGGGGAAGTTGGGAATGCGTAATTTGCCAGCTTCACCCAACATATAAAAATTGTCGTCTTTGACGGCGGTGTTCAAAGGCGCGCCTTTTTCTTTCCAATCTGGGATCAATGCATCCAAACCGCAGGGATCAAGAACAGCGCCTGACAGAATATGAGCGCCAACCTCGGACCCTTTTTCCAGCACAACAACTTGAAGATCAGCATCCAATTGCTTCAGACGAATGGCTGCCGACAGGCCCGCAGGACCCGCCCCAACAATCACCACATCATATTCCATTGCTTCGCGTTCGATTTCGGCCATACGCTTGCTCCCCTTAACGGCTTGGCATTTTCATGAAAAAAACGCCAAAATTTTCAGTGTTCCCTATTGCCTTTATGACAGGCCGTCCCCATCGGTCAATCGTGACGCGGCGGTGCCTTGCCGAAAGGCGACACTATTTCGCGCCTTCTGGCCTGTCTCCTAGTAAGAAACGTGGCCCGGGGCCTTTATCGGAAACAGAATCATTCGGATTATAAAGTTGACAGCTTTCCAAACTCAGGCACCCACACCCGATGCATCCGTCCAGTTTGTCCCTCAAATTTTCCAAAGCAGCGATACGGCCATCCAAGTGTTGTCGAAACGTTTCTGACAATTTGGACCAATCGGATTTGGTTGGCGTTCTGTTATCCGGCAGTTGCTTTAATTGCTCACAAATCATTGAGATCGAAAATCCAAGCCTCTGCGCGATCATAATAAAGCTCAACCGACGAATGTCAGAGGAACGGTAACGCCGTTGTCCACCGGCGTTTCGACCCACCTGCAACAGACCTTCTTCCTCGTAATATCGTATCGCGGACACGGCCAGTCCTGTCCGCTCTGAGACTTTTCCAATGCTCATCATTTCACTTGACCTCAAGTTAACTTGAGGAATTATGACGTGTTGGTCTTCTGAACAAAAGGACCAAAAATGATGGAACTTGAACACGTAAATGTAACCGTAACCGACGCACACGCGACCGCCGCTTGGCATTCGGCTGTCTTTGGTTGGAAAATTCGATGGGAAGGGGCATCAATGAATGGCGCGGGTTATACAATTCACAGCGGCACTGAAAATTCATATGTCGCGCTGTACCAACCCCAAAATGTTAAACCAGCCTTATCGAATAATTACACAACAGCGGGCGGATTAAACCACATTGCAGTGGTCGTTGATGACCTGGATAAAGTTGAGAACGCCGTGACATCAGCCGGGTTCAAAACAATGAACCACGGTGATTATGAACCCGGGCGTCGTTTCTATTTCTTGGATGGAGATGGCATCGAATACGAAATTGTCAGCTATCCTTGAGGATATTAGGTGCATATCTTTTCAGGACTTCCTTGGTGTGACCCCTTGAAAAAAGGGGCTCACTCTGGCCATGTAGCGGGAACATCTTCCAATTGCATGAGATCCCAATGGAAAAGATACCTTTGACACGCGCCGGATATGACCGACTTGAAGAAGAGATGAAGCATCTCAAATCAGTTGAACGTCCTGCGATCATCGCCGCCATCGCCGAGGCGCGTGAATTGGGCGACCTAAAGGAAAATGCGGAATATCATTCGGCCCGCGAAAAGCAGGGATTTATCGAAGGTCGCATCAAAGAGCTTGAAGCGATTTCAGGCTTGGCTGACATCATCGATCCAGAAACCTTGTCAGGCCCCATAAAATTCGGCGCCACAGTTGAACTGGTTGATGAAGACACAGATGAAGAAAAGACCTTTCAGATTGTTGGCGAACCTGAGGCCGATATCGAAAAGGGGCTTTTGAACATTGCTTCGCCTTTGGCCCGATCTTTGATCGGAAAGGAAGAAGGCGACAGCGTCGAGGTGCGAACCCCCGGCGGCAATAAATCATACGAAGTTCTCAGCGTTAAATACATTTGAACCAGATCTGAATAGGCCAGAAGTTTTTAGGATTTTTTATGCCGGCCGACGAAACACAAAAGCAGACAACCGAAAAACGGGCCTCTATCTTTGGCCCCTTGGAACTTGTGTGTATCGTCTTGTGCTTGATCTGGTTGGCGTTGGGTGTTTATGGCGCCATTGTTCTGGGCGCATTGGCAGATACCGCACAACCCCTTGAACGGATCATGGCGTTGATCGCGATTGTTTTCCCTGTGGCAGTTATTGCCATGGTCGGGGCGGCCGCACGCCATCACAGAAACCTTCGCCAAGAAGCCACAGCATTGCGCACAAGCGTGGCCCAACTTCAACATTCGATGGATGTGGATGCGCGGGCGCGCCGTGCAAACACAAACCCCAATGTTCAAGAAAAACTGGATGAGATTGCCAAATCCACACAGCAAACTGAAACGGCATTGGCTACTTTTGTATCTTCCCGATCCTCAGGGCGTGCCCGCGCTAAGGTATCCACAGATGCGGCCCCACCGGTAGAGGCGAAACCAAAACTGGATGTGTCAGAGGCACAAACCAGCATTGATTTTTCAGAAGAAACGCCACCGGCCACCGATCCCATTCCTGCAGAAACCCTCATTACTGCGCTGCATTTCCCGAGTGATGCCGACGACAAAGAAGGGTTCGCCGCTTTGCGGACTGCTTTGGCCGATAGGCGATATCGCCCATTGGTTTACAGCGGCCAAGATGTTTTGACCCGCTTGGCCAAAGACCAAATATTTATGGATACATTGGCGGTTGATCGCACCAGACCAGAGGTATGGCGAAAATTTGCGGAGGGCGAACGTGGACCTTTGGTTTCAAGCGTTGGGGGCATTCGCGACAGGCAACCCCTTGCCCTTGCTGCACGCGCCCTGAAGACCGAACCTGCCTTTCGCGACACAGCCCATCAATTTGTGCAAAAGTTTGATGCTTTGCTGACGGATGTCGCACCAACCATGGACGACGAGACACTTACAAAATTTACCCAAACACGCTCTGCAAAGGCATTCATGGTTTTGGGACGGGTGTTGGGAATGTTTTCTTAAACTGCGCAACGCATTTGTGTGCTTGCCCGGAACCCCAAAATGGGTTGAAAAATTCCTGTTCGGGTGGTTGCCACTGCTTCGAACCCTTGCCGACGGTACAAATCTTTTGCCTTTGGATTGTTGTCCACCACATCCAGCAAAACCGCCTCTTTCTTCAAAGATCGTGCCTTTTCCTTGATGCCGCCCAAAAGGGCCGTTCCAACCCCCTGCCCCCGGGCATCTGAATGCACAAAGATACCGTCCATCAACAATTCATTTTCAGGCAAATCCCTTTCATAAAGGCTGAGGGCCGCGCCGCGCCAACAGGCGCCAACCCATCCATACACCTTCGCCAAATCATGCACCCCACCTGTCAAAAGCCCACCCTGTTCTGTTTTGAAACCCGCGATACCAATTAATTCATTCTGGTTGTTCAGCGCACACAACGCGAAATTCGGATTCATATTTTCGCTTAGAAACGAAATGGCCTTCGGTTTCGGCCCAAGGGAAAATGACAGTTTTTGCGAAAAAGCATCCCAAAACAAATGGGCCGCAACATTGCTGTGATCAGATGAAAACCCCACAACAACTTGATGTTTCAAATCCCAAACTCCGAAAATGGGATATATTTGACCAAGGTGCCATGGGTGACATCAACCGCCTCATCCGGCAGTTCCACCAACCCATTTGCCCATGTCAAACCCGAGATGCGCCCGGACCCTTCTGATGGGAAAACCTCTGCCCCCGCCTTTCCAAGGCGCGCGCGCAAATATTCACGACGGCCGTTCTTCTTGGCTTTTTCGAATGCAGCGGGAACCATCATGCCCGTTGGGTTTTGAAAAGATGCACCGGCCATTTGCAACATTGCTGGCCGCCCAAAAACCAATGTGCACACAAAGGCGGCAACTGGGTTTCCCGGCAAACCAAATACAGGCGTCCCGTTCCAAATACCCAAGGCCAAGGGCCGCCCGGGTTTGATTGCAACCCGCCACAACGCCATTGATCCCGTGCTGTTCAAGGCGGCGGATACATGATCTTCATCCCCTGCGGATGCACCACCAGATGTGAGTATCACATCCGCCGCAGTCGCCGCATCAGAAAGCGTTCTTTGCACTTGTTCGGCGTTGTCCGGCTGAATGCCGAAATCAATCACTTCAAATCCCCACGCGCGTATCAACGCCGATAACATCGGACGATTGGCATCAAAAATTTGTCCATCTTTGGCTTGCACGTCCGGGGGCACCAACTCATCCCCGGTTGAGATTATCGCAACGCGCAACTTTCGGTATGCCGATGCAGCGGCAACACCAACGCTTGCCATGGTTCCAATGTCAGCCGGGGTAATGCGTCGACCTTTGGGAAGTATCGATTGCCCAACCTGCATATCTTCACCTGCAGATCTGGCATTTGCACCCTCTTTCAAAGGCCCGCGCAGGTGGATGTCCCCATCTTCGACGGACACGTCTTCTTGTAATGCGATTGTTGTGACACCATCGGGCAAAGGTGCACCTGTTAAAACCCTGATGGCGTTTCCGGCCGGAACTTTTCCATCAAATGGACCACCCGCCGCTGCACGCCCTTTTACCAAAGGCAAACGATGTTCACCGGGTGCCAACGCCCCGTGAAAGCCATACCCATCAACCGCCGAATTGGGCAGTGGGGGGTGGGCGCGTTCGGCAACAACATCTTTGGCCAATATACGACCCGCAAGATCCGCCAAGGGCGTTTCCTGCGCGGGTACGATGCAATGCAAACGTTCGCGCAACATGGACAATGCTTCATCAACAGGTGTCCAATGCACACCCGGTGGTAAGGCAAAGCAATCGTTCTTCAAAACTGGGGCCTTGGTCATTTCAATCCCACCTCAGCCAATATGAAATCAGCGATCGCTTTGGTGTCATCCAGATCAAACAAAGGACGATCAATTTCCAATTTTGTGTCACTTGCCACAGCACGAATTGTTGGATCATTTGGCGCAATCAAAGGGTTTTCTGCTTGGGCCCGCCAAGCCTCTATCTTTGGATGGGTGTCCCGTTTCCACCCTTCAATTAAAACCAAATCCACGGGAGAGAGTTTGGCCAATAAATCCGCCAGCGGTGGTTCATCGGCACCCCGCAATTCAGCCATCAGTGCCCATCGGTTTCCTGATGACAACAAAACCTCTTGTGCGCCAGACACACGGTGACGGTGGCTGTCTTTGCCCGGGTGATCCACGTCGAAGCTGTGATGGGCATGTTTCAGGGTCGACACACGAAACCCACGGTCGGAAATTTCAGACACCAACCTTTCCATCAGCCCCGTTTTGCCCGCATTCTTCCAGCCCGTGACACCATAAACCTGCATTACAATACCTCTGCCTTTGCAAGATCATCGGGTGTGTTGATATTAAAAAATGGATCAACTGGGGTGCTGGGAAACTCTGCCAAGGCGGTGCCGTGTTGATCTGTCCATTGAACCACCTTTCGAACACCATCATCCAAGGCATCAGACAGATTTTCCTGCAAAGATACTGGCCACAGTCCAAACGTTGGTTGTCGCCAAAGTTTTCCCCCATCCCGCGTGGCGGCCAAAGCGATGGGTTTGTTTTCATTTTCTGCAGAAAGAAGAAGTTGCGGCACAAGATCCTGTGGGAAAAATGGTGTATCGGCAGCCACCGTAATGATGTGATCTGCACCTTGTTCCGCCGCCCAATTCATCCCCGCCAATACGCCTGCCAAAGGGCCGGAAAAATCTGGCTTGGCATCGGGAATGATGGGAAGATCATACCGATCCCACCGTCCGGGATCCCCATTGGCGTTCAAGGCAACCTCCGCAACTTGCGGTTCCAACCTTTCCAATACAAAATCGATCACGCATCGACCACGCAGCGGCAATAACCCTTTATCACCGCCGCCCATGCGGGTGGCCAATCCTCCGGCCAAAATAACGCCCAATGGTTGTTTCATCGGTCCGACCTTCGATTTGAAACACTGTCTTCTTTTGCCGACAGATCAACATCCCGCACCAAACGATCTTCCCCGGCCACACATTGATATCTTTGTCCGCGCATGCGACCGATCAGCGTCAACCCAACTTGTTGGGCCAGTTCAACACCCCATGCCGTAAATCCAGATCGCGATGCCAAAACAGGGATCCCCATGATCGCGCATTTGATAACCATTTCAGACGTCAGGCGCCCGGTCGTGTACAAGATCTTATCTTGTGCGGTGGCATTGTTTGCCCGCATCCAGCCCGCCACTTTGTCAACGGCGTTATGGCGACCGACGTCTTCCATATAAACCAATGGCTGATCCTTTTGGCATAATACGGTTCCGTGTATGGCCCCTGCCGATAGGTATAAACTGGGCATCTGATTAATCTGATGGGCAAGGGAATAAAGCCAGCTGCTGTGTACTTTGGCATCAGGCAAAGTGACGCCCGAAATCCCTTCCATAATATCGCCGAAAACAGTTCCAACCGCACATCCCGAAGTGCGGGTTTTTTTCTTTAACTTGTCTTCGTAATTTGTTTGGGCGGCTGTGCGCACCACGACGGTTTCCAATTCTGCATCAAAATCAACGGCTGTGACATCCTCTTGTTCTGACAGCATCCCTTGATTGGCCAAAAACCCAAGTGCCAAATATTCTGGATGATCCCCGATTGTCATGGCCGTTACGATTTCTTGACTGTTCAACCAAATCGTCAATGGGCGCTCTTCCACCACTGTCACCTCAAGTGGGGCCCCGGTGTGATCGGTTCCGATCACCCGCCGTGTCAGGCCGGGGGCATCAGGGGTGGGTGCCAAAATAGGTTTGGACAATTGAAACTCCTTTCCCGAAGGCATAGTCGGGTCCACATGCAAGACTATCCAACGCATACGATTTCCGCCAGAGGCCTCTTTTGGAAGGGGTTTTTGGATACATTGCCTTATGTCTTAATGGTGGTGCCCTTTGGTGTTTTGTTCGGTGTGATCGCCACAGAGGCAGGGTTGCCCATAGCACAAGTATTGGGGTTTTCGGTCACAATCATTGCCGGTGCCGCACAATTCACCGCCGTGTCGTTGATGCAAGACAATGCCCCCACCATTGTGGTGATCCTAACCGCGCTGGCCGTCAACCTGCGCATGGCGATGTATTCGGCAACGTTGGCACCGTTTTTGGGTGGTGCCCCGTTTTGGCAAAAAGCATTTATGGCCTATGGTTTGTTCGACCTGAACTTCATCATGGCCGATACAAAGTTCCGTCAAAAAACCGAATGGACTTCGGTTCAAAAGGCTTTCTATTTTTCAGGGACTTCCCTTGTCATTATCGTTACGTGGGTATTGGCCACATATCTGGGCGCGTTGGGCGGACAGGCCTTACCTGATTGGTTGGAATTGGATTTCGCTTTGCCGCTTTCGTTTGTTGCGATGGTGGCCCCGACCATTCGATCCCTGCCCCATGTGGCTGCGGCGATCTCATCCGTTGTTTTTGCATTGGCATTCGCCCCAATACCCTTTGGATTGGGCCTTCTTTTGGCGGCGTGCATTGCGATGTTGATCGGTGCCGAAGTTGAAAGGCGGTTGGTGAAATGAACTATTCAGACCTAACTGTTTGGATCATTATTGCCGGGATCGGGGCAGGCAGTTGGGCCCTACGCTTTTCTTTCATGGGGCTTTTGGGGGACCGAGTGTTGCCACAGTGGGTTATGCGTCATTTGCGATATACGGCCGTGGCCATCATTCCCGGCTTGATTGCGCCGATGATCCTTTTGGCCCCTGCTGGGGCAAATGCCCCTGATCCTGCCCGAATGGCCGCTGCGGCGGTCACATTGGGCGTGGGTGTTTGGTCCAAAAACATCTTCGCCGCCCTCGCATGCGGGGCGGCGGTGTTTGCTGTCTTACTGAATGTAGCGAGTTAACTCAGAAATTGGCGTGCCGTTTCAACGCCGATTCTTTGTCGGGATCATCATCGCGAAATTCTTCGGTCACAACGCCGGGAAGTTTGGCAAATTGATCATCCAACTTGTTTGGAAAGAAGGATGCGCGAAGATGTTCAAACCCAGGCGTTTCTTTCAACAAGCCATATGTTGAATTGGTGCAATACGCATTCATCACAGCACCATGTGCCATGGCCCGGCGCATCAAATCTTCTGCCACATCTGCCGGCACTTCGATCGTGCGCGCAACGGTGTAGTAGCTTTCCCGGGAATGATAATCGACATAAACGTTTAACGCGGCAGGTGACATCCCAAAGATCACGTCATTGCGTTCTGGCATCTGCGGATGTTTGAACGTGCCTGATGGATCCCACATGATCCGTTCAGATGCATTGATCAGCATAGAGGTATGGGCCCCATTCCCCGATCCCACGTTTTTCATCGTATAAAGCGTGATCGATTTTGGCCCCGGATGTATATACCTGACGCGATTTACATCTTCATCCGGTGCCCAAATGGGATCCGCGGCACAGCCCATCAGACCAACCAACGCTAGAACCAAAAAACCGTACCGCAACATTTCAGATCATCCGTTTATCAAATACAAAAGAACCAAAGAAACCAAAATGATAACCACGGCCCAGCTTACCCATGCCATGAAACCATCAAAGGTTTTTTCCTGCGTTGTAATGTCCATTTCACCGTGGACGTGTTTTTTATCAGCCATTTGAAATCTCCAATCACTGTCTGTTTGCCCGCCCTATGCGATACTTTCCCCGAAATGTCACGGGGTAACCACGTCGCAGGCTAGGTGTCTTCTTCCAGATCTTGTGCCAAGCGAAACCCGATCCGCCGCGCGTCTGCGGTTTTGTCCATTTTTGGCAACGCGCGCAGCATGACATTGAGCTGAGACACGTGTTGCACTTGTTGGGTTTTCACGCCGGCTTGATCCGATCCGTAAAAAGTCAGGATATCAGGATCGAAATACCCCATCCCTTCAATGCGCATCACCCCGGTATCCCCCCCGGTGAACCCCATTGCCGCTTCGTGATCCGCATCCAGTTGTTTTTCAAAGTTTTGAATATACAGGATCAGCCTTTCATAGGCCCATTGGGCCGGCGATTTTTGTGCCACGGGTTGTTGTTTCGCGGCCCCCGGCAAACCCTCTGGACTGGCCTTTGGTGCATTTGGATCTTGGTGCGTTTCATGTGCTTTGGGCAGGGCTGCTGCCTCTAACGCATCGGCGGTGGTGTGCATATCTTTCGTCATACCCCTTCCTGCGAAGGGTCAGACACAATGTCCAGAAGAATCACACCTGCTTGAGTAGAATCTATGTGATCTGCCACCTGTATGCGCCGTCATCATGTAAGCTGCGCGTGACATCGCCTTTAAGCCAAAGGTAATTGCAATGGGCCAAGGCCTCTACCAATGCCAGACCGTATTCACCATCTTTTATGGTGCGCTTGAACACCGGTTCCAAAACTTCCCCTGCTGTTTTTGGTGTTTTCAACGCATCACGCAAACGATCCAACGCACCGTGATGATTTTCAATCAACTGGTGCATACGCAACGGCAAACCCCGAAAAGGCGTTTTATGTCCGGGAAGAACCAATTGTTGTTCTGTCCCCATATCGGCAAAACGCGCGCAACTGTTCAGCCAATCATCCAGCGGATTTGCATCAGGTTCGGTCGGATACACGCCGATATTTGAACTGATCGATGGGATGATTTGATCACCTGACAACGCCAAAGGTTCGTCTTTGCACCAAAACGTTGCATGCGATGGCGCATGCCCGTGTCCGATGTGAACGTCCCAATCACGCCCCCCCATGTTCACAACATCCCCTTCACGCAATCGCGAAAACCCAAGGGGAATGGGATGCACCATATCTGCGAAATTAAAGGGGCGTTCTTTGGAACGGGTTTCGAATAAATCACCCCGCATGCCCGCGCGGCGGTAAAACGTCAGCTGCGTTTCATTATAGGCTGGTTGTTCATCCAACGTCAGCATGCGCCCCATCAAATAAGACGTCCGGGTTGAAAACAGTTGCGCACCAAATTTTTCCACGAACCACCCATTGAAACCAATGTGATCGGGATGATGATGGGTCGACATAACGCGTGTGACAGGTTTGCCCGCCAGCGGACCGTCAAGAACAGCTTGCCACATTGCGGGCACCTTGCCCCACTTCATGCCGGTGTCGATCAACGTCCATCCATCACCATCATCCAGCGCATAAATATTCACATGATCCAAGGCCATGGGAAGCGGCAGTCGCAGCCACAATATACCATCGGCAACCTCGATCACCTGACCGTTTTCGGGTGGTGTGTCCCAAGGATAGGAAATTTTCATAATGGTCAATCAGGCCGCAAAATCATCAAGATCAAGGGCATAAATGGCGTCAGATCCGGCGCGGGCTTGCAGGCACAACGAAACGTATTCAGGCATCACACTGTCCAGATAAAATCTGGCCAGTTTTGCCCGGCTTGCATCCGCTTGCGCCGCCAACATATGGAAGTACCCGCCCAACACACGGCTGAACGCCTTTTGATACGCGACGGCACCGGCGAAACGCGTATTCATATCTTTGGTTTCAACAATCCATTGTGTTGTTTGGCGCACCTCTTGGATTGCGGCACACAACCCCGCCTCTCCGGATGCGTCAGCCGCAGCCGCGATTTCATCCAGCAAGGCAAAAGCAGCTTCGCCACCATCCATCATTTTGCGACCCACCAGATCCATCGCTTGGATACCGTTGGTGCCTTCATAAATCGGCAAAATTCGGGCATCGCGCAAAAATTGTGCCGCGGCTGTTTCTTCGATGAAGCCCATGCCGCCGTGGATCTGCACACCCATATCGGAAACCTGCACACCCACATCCGCACCAAATGATTTTGCCATTGGGGTCAGCAAAGCTGCACGCGCCTTCCACGCGGCATCACCGGTGGCGGTGGCCATATCAATCGCCACAGCGCAGGCCGCCCCAAGGGCGCGGCTGGCAAAAACATCCGCTTTCATATGGCTTAACATGCGACGCACATCTGCATGATCGATGATCTTTCCGGTGCCATTTTCGATTGTCGACCGCCCTTGTTTGCGATCCATGGCATAGGCAAGTGCGTGTTGGTACGCGGCCTCGGCCACGCCAACACCCTGCATGCCAACCCCCAACCGGGCATTGTTCATCATGGTAAACATGCAGGCCATGCCGTTGTGTTCTTCGCCCACAAGCCAACCTTTGGCCCCAGAATATTCCATTACCGCTGTGGGTGATCCGTGGATGCCCAATTTATGTTCAAGGCTGACACAGCGCAGATCATTACGTTCCCCCAAGCTGCCGTCTTCGTTCGGAATGAACTTAGGCACGACAAAAAGGCTGATGCCCTTGGGCCCCGGAACGCCATCGGGCAGGCGCGCCAACACAAGGTGGCAGATATTTTCGGCCGCGTCGTGTTCACCCCAAGTGATAAAAATTTTCTGGCCAGTGATATTATATGTTCCATCGCCATTGGGTTCTGCCTTGGTTGTTAAGGCCCCAACATCCGATCCCGCGTGGGGT
Source organism: Planktomarina sp. (assembly GCA_020630015.1). Taxonomy (GTDB): domain Bacteria; phylum Pseudomonadota; class Alphaproteobacteria; order Rhodobacterales; family Rhodobacteraceae; genus Planktomarina. Next base: position 23,684 of record JAHDCF010000013.1, read on the forward strand.
TCAGTCAGGTTCATTGTCCCCGTCCATTGGCCTGAAATAAGGCGTGGCAAATACATTTGTTGCAGTTCTGGTGTGGCGTGATGTTCCAAGGCTTCAATCTGGCCTTGGCTTAACAATGGGCACAAATGCAGTGAAATGCACGCACCCGCCATCATGTCATTCATTGCGGTGTTCACGGCCAAAGGCAGGCCCATCCCGCCATGTTCTTGCCCTGCAGAAATGCCAACCCATCCACCCTCGGCAATGGCGTTCAGCCCATCTGCAAAACCGGGTGACGTGCGCACCACTCCGTTTTCCAATTTCGCGGGTGTCATATCACCAACACGCTGCAAAGGGGCCATCACCTCATCACACAGCTTTGCCCCTTCGGTTAACACGGCGGCCACCATATCGGGCGTCGCCTCTGCAAAACGATCAGTTTCGGCCACAGGGGCCAAAGGGACCACATGGTCAAAAATAAACTGGTAATCTTGGGCAGCTGCGCGATAGGGCATGTGCAACCTCTCTTATGTTCAAGTCAGGCATGGTTTCGGCGCAAGCTATACCGTATCACGGCTGAGACAAGTAAAACCAAACGTAAGTCGATGATAGATTTTACCACCACTGACGCCGACGTGCAAAAAGCCGCCAAGATTTTGCAAAATGGTGGCTTAATCGCCTTTCCCACCGAAACGGTGTATGGTTTGGGGGCTGATGCCACACAAGAATCTGCGGTCAAAGCGATTTATGATGCCAAAGGCCGCCCATCATTCAATCCTTTGATTGCGCATTTTGGCGATCCAGATGTGGTCAAAACCTTTGTTGAAATTTCGGACCAAGCGCAAAAATTAATGGATGCTTTTTGGCCCGGTGCCTTGACGCTTGTCTTGCCAATGAAGCCTGATATCAAAATCGCCCAAAGTGTGACGGCGGGTTTGCCGACTTTGGCGGTCCGGATGCCTGATAATCCCGTGGCCTTATCGTTGCTGCGGTTTGCCGCCACCCCTATTGCCGCCCCGTCGGCCAATCCATCTGGCCAGATCAGCCCCACCACCGCAGATCATGTGCGTGCAGGGCTGTCCGAAAAGATTGATGGTTTGATCGATGGCGGACCTTGTGCCATTGGCTTGGAAAGCACCATTCTGGTGTTAGAGCCCAAACCAACCATTTTGCGGCCCGGCGGTGTGACCCGACAACAAATTTCAGACATCTTGCGACGGCCCGTGGCATTCGCCGATGATGCAACCCCCCTTCAAGCCCCGGGGCAAATGATATCCCACTATGCCCCTAAGGCATCCGTGCGGTTGGGTGTCACAAAACCCAAGCCGGACGAAGTGTACTTGGGATTTGGCCCCATGGAATGCGATGTCAATCTGTCACCAAACGGCGTTTTGACAGAGGCGGCAGAAACACTTTTCGCGGCGTTGCACCATTTGGATGGGTTAGGAAAACCAATCGCCGTCGCCCCCATACCCAACACAGGTGTGGGGCGCGCAATCAATGATCGTTTGAAACGGGCCGCAGCCCCCAGAAACTAGGCATGCCCTGCGTCTGCAGACAACAAAAGCGGGTCAACCCCGATACTTTTCAATGCGGCAGACCATTTATCGGCATCACCTTCGTTGAATACCAAATCATAACTGGCCGGGCAGGTCAGCCAACCGTTTTGAAGAATCTCGTCTTCCAATTGGCCGGGTCCCCATCCAGCGTATCCCAATGCAAGTAAGCTTTCTTGCGGTCCGTTGCCATCTGCCAAATCTTCAACAACATCCAAGGTGGCTGTCATCCCAAACTGATCATCCACCTTCAGGGTGCCCGGCCCATCGCCATATTCCGGCGTGTGCAACACGAACCCCCGTCCTTGTTCCACCGGTCCACCTGCGTACACGCGAATGTCGCGCAAGCCATCGGCAGGAACGATTTCCAACTGTTTCAGCATATCTGAAAAATTCAAATCAGCTGCGGGTTTATTCACTACAAGCCCCATCGACCCGTCCTCGGAATGGGCGCACATATAAATCACCGTGTGGGCGAAACGGTCATCGCTCATGCCTGGCATGGCAAGCAAAAGTTTACCTGTAAGATCATCACTCATGCTTTGTAATGTGGGGATGCATTGGCATCCGTGCAAGCGGAATTGCAACACTCACGGTTTGGTCGCTTGATCGTGAGTTTTTATTTTAATCAGATCACGCTAACCCCTGCCGCATGAAATGCCTTAGATCCATTTTGTCATTGATCTGTGCCAGCCTATTTTGGGCTGGTTTCGCGCATGCGCAAATCGTTGACAACGTTGTCCAAGTCTCATTTCGCAGCGGTTGGACCCAATCAGACGGAACCCATATTGCCGGCATGCAGATCGACCTTGCGCCGGGTTGGAAAACATATTGGCGCCAACCGGGTGATGTTGGAATTCCGCCGCAGTTTGATTGGACCGGTTCGGAAAACCTAGAAAACCTCAGCGTTCTTTGGCCCCGTCCAAAGGTCACTTGGGATTTTGGTGCCAGATCAATTGGGTACGATACGCGGGTAATTTTACCGCTGGTCATTCACCCAAAACACGACGGCCCAATCACGTTGCGTGGCCGTCTTTCCATTGGCGTTTGCGAAGATGTGTGCATCCCCGTGGACATGAATTTGAAGGTATCGCTGAAACGAACGGGCGCAACAGATGCGGCCCTTTCAGCGGCGATAAAAGCCCAACCTGATGTGAAACGCACAAAAGTTGTTTGTTCCTTTCAACCGTTTGACGGGGGCGTCTATGCACGCCTTTCCATCAAAACACCGAAACTGGGGGCGGACGAACACATGGCCGTGGAAATGGATGATCGCGATCTTTGGATCGGAACACCGAAACTGTCGCGCAACGGACGGGACTTGCGCGCAGAGGTTAAGATCTTATCCAACAGCGGCAAAACCCCCGCGATCCAAAGGGCAGGTTTGCGCACCACTTTGATTTCAGGAAATCGTGCGGTGGAATTTCATGGGTGTCAGGCGCGCTGATGCCGCCACATCAAGGTGCCGAACACCACCGCTGAAACCGTGTAAATCAGCAAAAGCCCCACCGCCGATCCAACAACAAACATCGCAACCGCACCCGTCATTGCAGGCATTGCACCGATGCCGGGCAAACCGGCCAAGGCGGGGAACAGTGTCCCAGTCCAAAGTGTGTATCCAACAGTGGCGGCAAAAAGACCAATCAACATCAACCCAGCAATCACCGTGGGAACCACTGGCCCACGCCCAGCGCGAACACCGCGAATGGCGCGTTTGGCACCGGCGATCTGGGCTGCAAAATCTTGCTGCATGGCCATCAAAGCGGGCACAACAATCAGCACCAAGATCACACCAAACCCAAGGCCATAAACCAAGGTAATCACCGTCGGTTTCAAAAACTGTGCCTGAACAGATTGTTCGTACAACAAGGGCGACAAACCCAAAACGGTGGTCAATGTGGTTAACAATACTGGGCGCAGTCGGTCTGTCACACCATCCACGATTGCGGGAAATAACCCGCGTTCTTTGGCGTAATTGTCAATTGTGGTCACCAGCACAATGCTGTCATTGATGATGATACCAACCATCCCAATCAAACCCACGACCGAAAACATTGATAACGGCACATCATGCCACCAATGCCCAAATATCGTTCCAACCAACCCAAAGGGAATGATCGCCATCACCACAATCGGTCTGGTCCAGCTTGAGAATATCCAAGCAAGGGTCAAAAAGATCCCTGCCAGTGTCAAAACCAATCCTGTCATTGCCTCTGATTGGAACCGTTCTTCTTGTTCTGCCAATCCGGCAAGGGCAAAGGCAACACCCGTTTCTTCTGCAATCCGAGGCAGGATATCATTGCGCAATTCTTCTACGATTTCCGTGGCGCGGGCGGGATCGTCTTCGGAAATATCACCCGTGACAGAAATCACCTGAATGCCATTTTCACGGCGAACCGTTGAAAACCCAGTCCTGCGATCAATGCTGACAATATCCGCCAAAGGCACGTAATCCCCTGCCTGTGTTCGGATCAGCATGCGTTCGGCAAAATCTGCTGATACTTCCCCTTTTTGCAATTGCACGCGAATGGCGGCTGAACGCGCGCCATCGGGAAATGTTGCTGCTTCGATGCCATTCAATCGATCGCGCAACACACGGCCCAAAGCATCAATCGTCAGACCAAGCGACTGCCCTTGTGGGGTCAGGTCTAAGATCAGTTCTTCTTTGTCATAGGATAAGTTGTCTTGAACTGCAGAAACCTCTGGGAATTTCGCAACTGCGGCCTGCAATTTTTCGGACGCTTGTTTTAACGTGTCAGCATCAGCACCTGAAAACTGAACATCCATCGCATCACCGCCCGGCCCTTGCCGCCATCCCCGAAACGAAATCGTTTCCACCTGTGGATGACGTCGTACCGCATCTTGAACATCCGCAACAAAGGCAAAGGATGAATAAGGTCTCAAATCTGGATCAATCAATTCAACCGCGATTGATCCCAATTGATCTGCGTCTTTTGTGTTGGCACCGGCAAGACCACGCCCAGAGTTCCCCCCGATTTCGGCCATCGCAAAGGCAATGGGGTTTCTGCCGTGTTCCTCTTCATATCTTTTAGCGACGGTATCCACGGCCTCTTGGAATGCTTGCATCTGTGCCAAGCTGTCTTCGCGGCTGGCCCCCGGGGCCATGGCAAAGTTGCCCGTGACCGATGATCTTTCTGGTGCATTGAAGAAACGCCATTGCACATCCCCATTGATGAACAACACCATTTGGCTGGCCAAAGCCACAAATATCGATGCAAACACCGGATAACGGGCCCAAATCACAAATTTTACAAATGGTCTAAACACCCATGTTTTGAACGCATCCAACAATTTGTTCATCAAATGCGATGGAACGTCATACCACTTCATGGATCCACTTGCCGCCAAGGATTTTGCCATGTGATGCGGCAAAATCAAAAAGCATTCAGCAAGCGACGCAATCAAAACTACGATCACGGTAAAGGGAATATCCCGGATCAAATCCCCAAAACGCCCGCCGATGGCCACAAGACCGAAGAATGCAATCACCGTGGTAAGCGTTGCCGAAAACACCGGGGTAAACATTCGCGATGCGGCATTGGCCGCCGCATCATAGGGGGCTTCTTTCAAGGTGCGGGCGCGAAAATCGGCGTGTTCCCCCACCACAATGGCATCATCCACCACGATCCCCAAAGTGATAATCAGCGCAAAAAGGGAGATCATGTTGATCGTCAGACCACTGAGGTACATCAGCGCAATCGCCGCTGACAACGCGGCAGGTATCCCCATCGCCACCCAAAACGCCGTTCGCACATTCAAAAACAAAAACAGCAGCAAAAGAACCAAACCAAGCCCTTTGATCGCATTGTCCATCAGCATTGATATCCGCGATGATATCGCCTCTGATCGGGTGCGGATCAGTTTCACTTCCACCCCACTTGGCAGGCTTTCCATCATTGTGTCGGCGGTGTCTTGCACCTTGGATTGAATATCGATGGCATCGCCTTGGTTCGATCTGTCGACCCGAATTGAAATTGCGGGCGCATCCCCAACGAAATAGGCCCTGTCCCGGTCAATTCCTTCTTCAATAACAATTCCAACATCCCCGATTGTCAGGGATGATCCATCCGGATTGGTGCGCAAAACGATGCTGCGGATATCCACCGCAGATCGCTTGGCAACACCCGTTCTGACACGCGCACTTCCTGTCACATCCCCGGCTGGGTCTGCCTGCGCCTCTGCCGCGATGGCGGCTGCGATTTCTGACATTGATACGTCATGGCGAATTAACGAAAGGGCTGGTATTTCGACCAAGGTTGATCCCGCGGCAACACCCCGAAGTGTTGTTCGCGTCACACCTTGGGCAAATAGGCGTGTTATAAATTCATCCGCAAACAATCCCAACTGATCGACACCAACCGGGCCCGTGATCACCACATCCGTCACCCGGTCGCGCCATAACCCACGTCTTACGCTGGGCTCATCCGCGTCAGAGGGGAATTGGCTGGCAACACTGTCGACAGCGACTTGTGCATCGTCGGCCGCACGCCCCATATCCCATCCGGGCTCAAATTCCATCAGAATGCTGGCGCGCCCTTCTGTGGATGTTGCCGCCGTTGATGAAACCCCTTCCACGGCCAACAACGCAGGTTCCAAAAGTTGAACTACAGCCCGATCAACATCTTCAGACCCAGCGCCATCCCAACGGACACTCACCGTTACGTTGTCTATGACAACATCAGGAAAAAACTGGGACCGCATTTGTGGGAAAGAAACCGCCCCTGCGATCAACATGATGATCAAAAACAAATTCGCCGCCGTCTTATGGCGGGTCATATAAGATAAAATACCTTGGGACGTGTTGCGCATCACCGACATGGGTTATCCCCCCATCCGGCCACGAAGACGTTCCACCATCTGCGCTGGTACTTCTGGCTTCTTCAGCTGTGAAAGGACACGTTTTTTCGCCTCGGCGGGCATGCGGTTGTTGGCTTCAATGAAGGCGATCATTTTGGCGCGCTCTTCGTCATCCAATTTCACCATTGCGGGGGCTTCGGGTTCTTTGTTGGCATCTTCGGGGCGAAGGGGGCGCACTTTGATACCCGCACCCAAAAGTGGCGATCTTTCTGCAACAACAAGACGATCCCGCAATCCACGGGCGCGCACCAAAACATCGTCACCTTGCCTCCGCACCAAGGCGACTTCAATTTCTTCTAGGCGATCTTCTTGCCCCACGACCAACACCCGAGAGGTTGAGGAAACAGCCGTCGCCGGCAGCCGTGCCACCCATTCCAAAGGTGCTTCGATAATTGAAACTGTCACAAAATCACCGGGGCGGACCCCAGATGCATTTGCAAGACTGGCAAACAAAAGGCGACCTGTGGCCCCTTCCCCCACAACCGCGGCCTCGCGGGAAAGCTGTCCTTCGATGTCGATGGATGTCCCCAGAACATCCAAAGTTGCAGTGACGGCCGATGGGCGCAATGCACCATTTTCATCCAGCAAGCGAGCATGCTGGCTGGTTGAGACCCGAAATGCAACTTCCAGCATGGTGGGGTCCACCAATTGACCCAGCTGTGCGTTTCCAGAAACGGTGCCACCTTCCACCAATGTCACACCTGACAACACACCATCAAATGTTGCGTATATTTTTGTGTCCGTCAGATTGCGCTGTGCTTCTTCAAGGTTGATTTGAATACGTGTCACACGCGATTGGGCTGTGCTGACCCGGCCTTGGGCGGTTTGCAGCGCTTGCCTGCGCGACAAAATGGATTGTTCAGCGCTGGAGGCAGCCAATTCTGCGGATTCAAGTTGCGCGGCGGTCCCTACACCCCGGTTCAACAAATCCCGTTGACGCTGTGCTGCTTTCTCTCGCAGTTGCGATTGTTCGCGGGCGGCCAGAACTTCGTCTTCGGCCAAAGTAACTGCATCGATTGCCTGCTTAAGATCAGCTTGGGCATCAATTAAATCCGCTTCGATCAAAGCAACGGCCGTTTCTGCATCAGATGGATCAATCCGAACCAAAAGATCACCCTTTGCCACGGTACCCCCATCCGCAAACGAAGGATGAAGTTCAATGACCGTTCCCCCAACAGATGATCTGAGGTCCAGCACACGTCTGCTTTGCACTTCGCCAAAGACAACCAATTCTGGTATTTCTTGGCCAGGTGTGAATGGCACAACGTTAACGGCAAACACACGTTCGCGCCCGCCGCCCCCACGGCGTTCATTATCACCGCGCGCTTCAATCGCGGAACGCACCATATCAAGCGCAAAAATGGCCAATGCCAAAGTTGCCGCCAACAGGAACAATCCCACAAAACTTTTTCTTAAAAATCGCATTGCCGCTTCACGCCTTATCTCTTTCGGTATGACCTAGGTCACACAAAGGGTTTGTCAGCCTTATACGATCAAAACAGATCACTTCCGTCGCAAATGTTCGTCAAGGCGGGGTAATATTTCCACGAAATTGCAGGGGCGGTGCCGTTTATCCAACTGTTTGATAAGAATTTCATCCCACGCATCTTTGCAGGCGCCAGTGGATCCCGGCAAAGCAAACAAATAGGTGCCATTTGCAACGCCACCCGTCGCGCGTGATTGCACGGCCGAGGTTCCGATCTTATTCATACTAACAATCGTAAAGACGGTTCCAAAGGCATCGATTTCTTTTTCGTAAACGTCGCGATGCGCCTCTACGGTGACATCGCGACCGGTTAACCCTGTCCCCCCGGTGGAAATCACAACGTCGATGTCGGGATCATCGATCCAGCTTTGAAGTTGCTGGGCAATCAAATCACGCTCATCCTTCACAATCTTTCGGGCGGCCAAGATATGCCCAGCGTCCGTAAGCCGTTTCACCAATGTATCGCCCGACCGATCATCCGAAGGGGTGCGTGTGTCTGAAACTGTCAAAATTGCGATATGAACTGGAATGAAATCCAAGCTTTCATCGATGCGCGACATTTAAGTTTCCTTCAACCAAGACTTCAGGCTTAACAAATCTGCCCAAGCATTCTTTTTCGCCTGCGGTTGGCGCAAAAGATAGGCCGGGTGCAACATCGGCAACACCGGTTTGCCCATCGCCTGATCCCACTGCCCGCGCAGCTTTGTTATCCCCCGCTTACCCAAAATGGCATGACATGAATGGTTCCCCATGCACACCAAAACATCTGGCGCGGCCAATTCGATATGCCGACGAACAAACGGCATCATCATCGCCACCTCATCGGGTTTTGGATCTCTGTTCTGGGGCGGGCGATACGGCAAGATGTTTGTGATATAGACGCCATCACCACGCGACAGATCGATGGCGGCCAACATTTTATCCAACAATTGCCCTGCGCGGCCGACAAAGGGTTTTCCTTGAATATCTTCATCGCGGCCCGGTGCCTCACCTATGATCATCACACGCGCGTCAGGTGTTCCATCCGAAAAGACGAGGTTTTTTGCGCCCTTTTGCAGGTCACAATGGGGGTAGGCCGCGATGGCCGCACGCAATGCGACCAAATCGTTGGCGGCTTTGGCGGCGCTTTCGGCGGCTTTGATCACATCGGTTCGCATCACCGGCACCGGGGTTGGTTGCACATCAGATGGCTTTGCCGCGACTTTTGGTTTGGGTTTGGCGATTTGATCCGGTAATTCATAGCGATTGATCGGATCTTCACCAATCGCATCCGTCACGCCCAATTCGCGCTGCCAATCCAACGCCGCTTTTGCTTGATGCCAATCAAAGTGATCCATGAATCATGGTATACCCCGCGCATCAGGCGACATCCAGCCAAGCCACTTGTTTAACCTTGCTCGCATGTCGACAGGTTTCTATAAACGGCCGAACCGATTGAGGGGGCGCACATGACAGCCGGTCTTAAGCATCTTTTGGGCATCGAACCCCTGACCCCTGATCAAATTACGGCAATATTGGATTTGGCGGACAGTTACGTTGATTTAAACAAGCGTCAGATCAAACGAACGGACACGCTGGCCGGTCGTACGCAGATCAACATGTTTTTCGAAAACTCAACCCGAACGCAGGCTTCTTTCGAATTGGCGGGGAAACGGTTGGGAGCTGACGTAATGAACATGGCCATGCAGGCCAGTTCGATCAAGAAGGGGGAAACCCTCATTGATACGGCATTAACCTTGAACGCCATGCATCCGGACCTTTTGGTTGTGCGACATCCAAATTCGGGTGCTGTTGATTTGCTGGCGCAAAAGGTGAACTGCGCTGTTTTAAACGCTGGTGATGGCCGGCATGAACACCCCACGCAAGCTTTGCTGGATGCATTGACCATTCGTCGGGCCAAGGGGCGTTTGCATCGTTTGTCCGTCGCAATTTGTGGCGATATTGCCCACAGCCGCGTGGCGCGATCCAATCTCATTTTGTTGGGAAAAATGGAAAATCGAATTCGCCTTGTTGGGCCTTCGACCCTGATGCCGTCGGGCATCGCTGATTTGGGCTGCGAAGTTTATCACGACATGGAAGAAGGCCTGAAGGACGTGGACGTTGTTATGATGTTGCGCCTTCAAAAAGAGCGGATGGATGGCGGGTTTATCCCATCAGAACGGGAATATTATCATCGGTATGGGCTGGATGCCGCAAAACTGGCCCGCGCCAAAAAAGATGCCATCGTCATGCATCCCGGCCCGATGAACCGCGGGGTGGAAATCGACGGTGACATTGCCGATGATATCCATCGTTCCGTGATCCAAGAACAAGTCGAAATGGGTGTGGCCGTTCGTATGGCTGCCATGGATTTGCTGATGCAAGGACGCGCGGCAAAATCCAAGGAGGTTTGGGTTTGATACGTCTGGGGTGTTTTCTGGCATTTGCTTTTTGCCCAATGGTGGGGGCGGCTGGATATTACGCCGACACCTATTGCACCACGATCTCGCAAAATGATCGCCATAATTCCAAAGGGGTGCGGCTCACATCCGTGGCGCAGATCATCCAAAATGAACGTGCGAATTTCCATCTGAACCGCCACCGCGACACAGGCGACGAAGGGGATGATTCCTTTGCGCGGCGTGAAGACCGTGCCCAAATCCCGGGAATGTTCCGCGCCAATTCCGTGGGTCCGTTTTTGGACCATGAGATTACATCGTGGAACGAAGATATTCATATCTGCGTGCGCATCGAAGGCAGCGATATGCCCAGCGATGACCTGATCATCGAAATCTGGAGGAACGGCCGTGGATGATCCCAAAGACCCGCGCATGTCTGGCAAAATCGCCATGTACGTGTTGATCTTTATCGCCGCCCTTGTTGGCCTGATGATCTGGATTGGGGGCTAGCATGATCCAATCGGCAACAGCCATTTTGGAATTCCGGCCCAGTCGAAAGGTGTTTGTGCGCAACAAAATCATGGCCGTTTTGGCATGGTCGCTGGTGATTGGTTTGCCGGTCTATGGGTTTTTCACAATGGGGTTGGGCGTGCCAATCCTGCCAAATATGTTGGACCATCTTTCCACCACATTGGCCTTTGGCGTTGTGGCCATAATTTTGGTATTGGGGTCCATCATCATGACGGCCCTGCATTTATCCGTGTTTGGTGAATTGTCAGGTTGGGCAACATTGCAGCATGAATCCTGGCAGGTGTTTTCAGACCGCATCGTGATCCATAAATCCGACACAAACGAACAAGGGCAGCTTCTGTTTCAAGAGGTGGCCTCAGTACACAAACATTTCCCCAACAGCATTCGAATGCGCCTTCACAATGGGCAAGCCGTCGTAATGCAGTATCTTGATAACCGCGATACATATTATGATGTGTTGGCGGCGCAGCTTAGTGGACACCCGGCATGAGCACGCTTTTCAAAAACGCCCGTTTGATCGATCCTGCGCAAGGAACCGAAACCTTGGGCGAGCTTCGGATTGATGACGGGAAAATTACAGCACCCGGCCCTGCTGACACCGTTATTGATTGCGGCGGAAAATGTCTGGCCCCCGGAATTGTCGACGTGGGTGTAAAAGTTTGCGAACCGGGCGAACGCCACAAAGAAAGCTTTAAATCCGCGGGCCTTTCTGCGGCGGCGGGTGGGGTAACAACCATTGTCACCCGCCCCGATACCATCCCCGCCATCGACAGCCCAGAAACCCTGTCTTTCGCGATGAAGCGCGCGGCGGATGTTTGCGCCGTGAAGGTCCGCGCCATGGCGACGCTGACCAAAAACCGGGCGGGCCAAGAAATGGCAGAGATTGGTTTTTTGCAGGATGCCGGGGCCGTTGCCTTTACCGATTGTGACAGCGTTGTCACCAAAACCAAGGTTTTGAACCGGGCTTTGGGATATGTTCAGCAATTGGGTGGACTGGTTGTGGCACATCCGCAAGACCCAGGCCTAAGCGATGGTGCGGCGGTGACATCAGGGAAATTCGCAACTTTGCGCGGGCTTTCAGGTGTCAGCCCAATGGCGGAACGCATGGGGCTTGAACGTGATTTGGCCTTGGTGGAAATGACAGGTGTCGCCTATCACGCAGATCAAATCACGACCGAAGGTGCCTTGGGCGCATTGCGCGCCGCCAAGGAAAAGGGATTGAACGTCACGGCAGGAACATCCGTTCATCACGTCACCCTTAATGAATTTGACGTGGCAGATTATCGGACGTTTTTCAAAGTTAAGCCCCCCTTGCGATCCGAAGATGATCGTATGGCAATCGCCCACGCCATCGCAGATGGAACGATTGATATCATTTCATCCATGCACACACCCCAAGATGAAGAAAGCAAGCGCCTTCCGTTTGAAGAAGCGGCAAGTGGCGCCGTTGGTTTGGAAACATTGTTGCCCGCATCTTTGCGATTGGTTCACAGCGGGATAATGGATTTACCAACCCTGTTCCGGGCACTGTCCCACAACCCAGCTGAACGATTTGGCTTGGAAGGGGGCACCTTGTCAGAAGGGCATGCCGCCGATTTGGTGTTGTTTGATCCAGACGCCCCGTTCATTTTGGATCGCACAAAATTACATTCAAAATGCAAGAATACCCCTTTCGATGGACAGCGAATGCAGGGACGTGTTTTGGGAACATGGGTCGCAGGTCAAAGGGTTTTTGAGAAATGATGCCAGACATAACCACATCCCTGACAGGATTGATCGCTTGGGCCAGTTTGGGATATCTTTTTGGTTCCATCCCCTTTGGCATTGTTATCGCCCGATTGTTGGGATTGGGTGATCTTCGCAAAATCGGTTCGGGCAACATTGGGGCCACCAATGTGTTGCGAACAGGATCTAAACTTGGCGCATTTTTAACATTGATCTTGGATGCGGGTAAGGCCGGTATCGCCGCCCTGCTTGCGTTGGTTTTTGCCGGGCCGGATGCGGCGCAACTGGCTGGATTTTCCGCGTTCTTTGGTCATTGCTTCCCGGTTTGGTTGGGGTTCAAGGGCGGCAAAGGTGTTGCCACATTTTTCGGCCTCATCTTTGCCTTGGCGTGGCCTTTGGGATTGGCCACCGGGGCAACTTGGCTTGCCACCGCTGCGATTTTTAGGATGTCTTCGCTTGCCGCGCTTATATGTTCTGTCGGCGCAATTTTGTGGGCATGGCTTTTGGGTGCCCCTCAGATGATTTTATTATGTGTGGTCTTGGCAGCCTTGATATTCTGGCGACACCGCGAAAACATCTTACGCATCCAAAACGGAACAGAAACCAAGATTGGGCAAAAGTCTGATTGACATGTGCCCCCATATTGTTGCCCCCTCTCAAAAAAAGGAGAGCGCAATGGGATTTGTAGATTCAATCAAAGCTGGATTTTCAAAATATGTTGATTTTGGAACCAGATCATCACGATCAGAATATTGGTATTGGACGCTGTTTGTCGTGCTTGCCACATTGGCACTGACATTGATCGACATCGCCATTTTGGGTGTCGATCATATTGCTGGCATTGCTGATCTATTCGGCCTTGCAACATTGGTTCCCGGCATCGCCGTGGGTGTGCGTCGTTTGCACGACTATGACAAAAGCGGATGGTGGATGCTTTTGTGTTTTGTGCCCATCATCGGTTGGATCGTTTTGATATATTGGTTTGTTCAAAAAGGGACGGATGGCAATAACCGCTTTGGTGCTGATCCGCTGACCTAACACTTTCAGAGCAACCAACCAAAATTGGACGGCCGCGGTTAATTGCTGCGGCCGTTTCCATAACCGCCACCGAAAAAGAAAACGCATCTACAATACTTGACATCGCAGTAATTACTGTTATTTCTGTTTTATCAGAAATTTCAGGAATGGAAAAATGAAACTAACACCATCAATGCAAGGCTTCATCCTTCACTGGGGGGATATGGGCTCTAAATGGGGTGTTAGCCGGTCTGTGGCGCAGGTGCATGCGTTATTGCATATCTCACCCAAACCCATGACCGCAGATGAAATTTGCGAGACCCTTTCCCTGGCGCGGTCAAATGTTTCCACCGCCCTAAAAGAACTTCAATCGTGGGAAATGGTGAAAGCAAATCGTCAATTGGGCGATCGGCGTGATCACTTTCATTCGGTGCGCGATATGTTTGATCTGGTTACCTTGGTGGTCGAAGGTCGCCGCCAAAGGGAATACCTGCCCACCATCAATGCCCTTTATGACGTGGCGAAGGACGCTGAATCGGATGGAACGTCAAAGGATGTCCAAGATCGTATAACGGATACGTTACACACGATGCAGATGTTCGATGATTGGTATTCTGAGGTCAGCCGCATCCCACGTGGATTGCAAAAAACGCTGCTGAAGCTTGGCGCAAAAATCACGCGTTTCATTCCAAAATCAGGCGGATAATCCGCCGTCCCTTTTTTTTGTCGAAGGATTTCTCAAATGTCAGAAATAATGATAAAATCTGAAAAACCTGCAATTCCTGTATTGCTTCCCTCTTTGCACGTCAGGCACAGCGTTAAACCATGGCGTTTCGCCTTGGCCCTGATATTGGCGCCAATCATTGTCGCCATCTTGTTTTTCTGGGCATACTTCATCCCTGTTGCCGCCGTTGTGTTTGGGGGCATCCCTTATTTGTTGTTTGGTGGGCCGGTCTTTTGGCACCTCATCCACAGAGGGAAAAAAGGGATTTGGCCTTTTGCGCTTGGTGGTTTCGTTGCCAACGCCGCCTTCTGCATCCTTGGTGTGATCTGGATATTTGGCGCGGCACTGTTGAATGGGCGGGTTCCTGTATCTTTTCACGACTTTGAAGCATTCCTCATACTTTATGCCGGGTTTGGGTCCGTTCACGCCATCGCTTGGTCGATCGCATTCGCAATTTTGTACTTCGAAGATTAATCAGGACAGAGGAGATCAACATGTCCCTAATCATACCTTTCTTCATCGCCGGTGGTCTGGCATTGGCCGCAATGGTGTTCATCATTCTGCAGATTGGCAAAGACATGGGGGAATGTCCGCAAAGTGGCGCATCTGCGCGTGCGGCATCGCGTGTCATTGCGGTTGGTTATGCGGCATGTGGATTGGGGGGGTTAATATTTGCCTCTTCGATCATGGTGTCTAAATCGATCCCGCTTGAAGGTTTTCTGTTGTCGCTTGGCTTGGTTATCTTTGCCTTGGGCATCGGCTTTGGCATCGCCATGAGCAACCTGCGCGAAGTGGCCAACAAAGCCGCAATTGCCGCCAAGGTTATGGCCTAATACATTACCAAGGTTGGCCCCAAAACGGGGCCGACCTAAAATCAGTAAGCGTATTCACCATAGATACGCTTCAAATCCCCACCCCATTCACCATGATATTTTGCCAACAATTCGTCGGCGGGTGTTTGGCCTGTTTCAAGGCTGTCTTCCAAGGCATTTAAGAAATGGGTCTCATCTGGCACCAATCCCCCTGCCCCTTCCCGGGCACGGGCGGCCAAACCAGACCGGGATATATCAACCGCCGCTTTGGCCAAATCCATCATTTTATGGCCGCCAACCTGGGCCGCTAAACCATCAACAGAGGCGGCCACCCGCAAGGCCTCTCGCGTTTCGACGTCAAATCCTTTGACCAGATCCAATGCCGCCTCAAGCGATGGATCATCATAAAGAAGACCCACCCAAAATGCGGGCAATGCACACAGGCGACGCCAAGGGCCACCATCCGCCCCGCGCATTTCCATGAACTTTTTGATCCGCGCCTCCGGGAAAATGGTGGTTAAATGATCCGCCCAATCCGACAACGTTGGCATTTCACCAGGCAATGCCGGCAATTCCCCTTTCAGGAAATCCCGAAAAGACATGCCCAGCGCATCAATATAAACCCCGTCCCGGTACACAAAATACATCGGCACATCGAGGGCGTAATCAACATACCGTTCAAACCCCATGCCGTCTTCAAAAACAAAAGGCAGCATCCCGGTGCGATCCGCATCCAAATCCCGCCAAATCCGAGACCGCCATGATTTGTGGCCGTTGGGCTTGCCATCAAAGAATGGCGAATTCGCAAAAAGGGCGGTCGCCACAGGTTGCAATGCCAAAGCGGCACGGAATTTTTTGACCATGTCAGCCTCGGACGAAAAGTCGAGGTTCACTTGAACAGTGCACGTCCGATACATCATTTGCGTTCCATGGGTGCCAACGCGCCCCATGTAATCCGTCATCAGTTTATAACGGCCTTTGGGCATCACGGGCATCTGATCATGCGACCATTCAGGGGCCGCCCCAAGACCGATAAACTTTGCCCCCATTTCATTTGCAACAGATTGCACCTCTTTCAGGTGCTGGTTCACCTCGTCACAGGTTTCATGAATGGTTTCCAAGGGGGCCCCGGACAATTCAAGTTGACCACCCGGTTCAAGCGATACATTGGCCCCTTCTTTGGTCAGGCCGATAATGTTTCCGCCCTCTTCCAAAGGGGCCCAACCATATCGATCCCGCAAGGCCGACAAAATCGCCTTGATCGAACGATCCCCATCATAGGGAAGGGGTTTCAAACTGTCTTCGCAAAAGCCAAATTTTTCATGTTCGGTTCCGATGCGCCAATCGGATTTGGGTTTGCATCCTGCTTCCAAATAACCTGCAAGCTGATCAAAGCTTTCGATCGGGCCGCCGCCGGATTGAGGAATAGACATTTGAACGCTCCGATCTGTGCTTTAGACAAATCCACAGGTGACCAAACCGACAGGCGAAGTCAACTAGTGCAATTTCCGCTTATCACGCTGAAAGATCAAAAAAATGTCAGGGCCTTGCCCGTTTCGGGCTGCTTCGGCCTGCGCATAGTTGACGCCGGGCAAGGCAACCAATGTATCAAACAGGCGGTCCGTGCCTTCCGCGTCACCGGGCACTTCCAACATGCCTTCGGTGTCGTAAAATACCCAAGTCATCCGACCCCGTGTATTTCGGTGTAATTCCACCCTTTCCAATGCATCAACAGAAACGGAACCACCTTGTTGGGATGCAAAATAACTGATCCGGCGTTCCTTGATATCCACAACACCGTGGCCGCCTGATCCTTTTGGAAACCGCATCCTGCGCCAGCCGTCCAACGCGATTAAACCCCCCATGACAATGGCGAAAACACCTGCCAACCGGGACAGGCCAAACCACGCAAACAGCACATAAACACCCACGGCAATGATCAAGCCGCCAAAAATCACTTGTTTCCAATCATCCCACAATTGACTTGCCTCTGGTCGAACAAAGCTCATGCCCAATCCCCGTTTTGTTGTTGCCACACGGTCAAGGCGGCCACCACCGCGGTATCAGCGCGCAATATGCGGGGGCCAAGGGACACGGCTTGCGCCAAATCCATGCTTAACAATCGATCTCTTTCTTTGGGGCTGAACCCACCTTCGGGTCCGATCAAAATCGCCCATTTTTCACCCGCCTTGGGCAGATCAAGCCCCTGCCCCACGGCGACTTCGTCACAAAACATCATGTGACGATCTTTGGGCCAACCGTCCAAAACAGATGTTAACTTCTGCAAATCTTCCACCGGCGGCACGTATGTTCCACCACATTGTTCGGCGGCCTCTATTGCGTGGGCTTGCAAGCGGTCTTGTCGAATGCGTTCCGAGTTTGTGAAATCAGTTTGAACCGGAAGAATTCGGGATGCCCCCATTTCGGTTGCTTTTTCCACGATGAAATCTGTTCTTGCTTTTTTGATGGGGGCAAACATCAACCAAACATCAGGCGGGTTTTGCTGGGGTCTGGTGGAAACATCACACCGCAAGGCACCTTTCTTTTTGCCAGCCTCAACCACCGTGGCTGACCAAGCGCCATCCCGACCATTAAATATTTCGACCGTGGCACCAACGCCCAAACGCATGACACCAAAAAGATAATGCGCATGATCCCGCGACAGCGCGACCAATTGCCCTTGGTGCAAATCATGATCTAAGAAGAGGCGAACAGTTGATCCCATGGACCCTAGATATGACCGACGCGCCCAAATCACCAGAGGGACAAGTGGCAGATGCCGTATCCGGCAACTGGGTTGACACAACTGCACCCGAATGGACACGCCCGTTCCTAAGGCTCAGCCGTGCAGACCGCCCCATCGGAACATGGCTTTTGTTTCTGCCATGTGTGTGGGGCATCGCATTGGCGGCGGTTTTTGATGGTAATCTACGCCTGTGTGATCTTTGGCTTATCCTTGGTTGTGGCGCCGGTGCCTTTTTGATGCGCGGGGCGGGTTGCACATGGAACGACATCACCGATCGTCACATTGATGCCCAAGTGGCGCGCACGCGATCAAGGCCCATTCCATCTGGGCAAGTAACAGTCTCAAACGCCATTCTTTGGATGGCCTTACAAGCGTTCATCGCCTTTGGCATTTTGATCAGCTTTGGAATGACGGCAACGATTGTCGGGGTGACCAGCCTGTTTTTTGTGGCGATATATCCATTCGCCAAACGCTTTACTTGGTGGCCACAAATGTTTCTGGGTCTTGCCTTCAATTGGGGGGCCTTGCTTGGCTGGGTGGCCCACAGAGGAACATTGGATTGGCCAGCGGTGTTGCTTTATGCCTGTGGGATTTCTTGGACATTGTTTTACGACACAATATATGCCCACCAAGATAAAGAGGACGATGCCCTGATCGGGGTAAAATCCACGGCACGGCTTTTTGGCGAAAAAACCGCCACATGGCTGGCGGGATTCTTGGTGATCTCTGCCCTTTTGATGCTGACAGCCATTTTGGGAAGCGCGAGTCGGACTTGGGTATTGGTGATCGCTTTTTGCGGCTTGGCGGGATTTATCGGGCACATGATTTGGCAGTTAAAGCGCCTGAACATCAACGATGCCGATAATTTGATTGAATTGTTTCGCGCAAACCGTGATGCGGGGCTGTTCCCAGCTGTGTTTTTTCTGATCGCGGCATTCCTTTGATTGAACGTCTGAGCCTGACCCCGTAATAAGGGATCGGGATTGGAGTGATCGCAGATGCGCCTATCGACCATTGCTATTGTCTTGGCTGTTTTTGGGGCAGCTGCTGGTGGGGCTTATGTCTCTGCCCGGGCGGCGGCTGGCTGGATTGAAACGACAACGGTCGATGCTGTTGAAAACCGTTTGAAAGTCGATGGACATAACTGGGCCACGGTCAGTGCGGATGGCCTGCGCGTGACATTGGACGGAGAAGCCCCAAGCGAGGCTGAAAGGTTCAAGGTTCTTTCATCGGTTGGATCAGTTGTGGATGCATCGCGCGTGTACGACAATTTCACAGTTGCGGAATTGGGCGGATTGGAAGCGCCAGATTTCTCTATCGAAATCCTCAGAAACGATGCCGGAATTTCTTTGATCGGACTCATTCCTGCACAAACTTCGCAAGAAGAAATCCTTCAACAAATTAATGCGCGTGTCCCCGGCGTTGGTGTTTCTGATTTCCTTGAAACGGCCGATTATCCCGTTCCGGCGAATTGGGATGCATCCGTCGATTATGGCATAACTGCGCTTGGAATTTTGGAACGCACCAAAATCACAATAAAAGAAGAACTGGTTTCGGTAGAGGCCATCACCCAATCCGAAGAAGAAAAGAAGCGGCTTGAAACCAATCTTTCGCGCCGCCTTCCCGAAGGTGTTAAAGGCGAATTTGCCCTGAACGCCCCCTTGCCAGTGATCACACCCTTTATCCTTCGCTTCCAGATCACGGATGGAACCGCACGCATGGATGCATGTTCTGCCGAAAGTGAGGAAAGCGCCGCAAAAATATTGAAGGCCGCTGCCGAAGCGGGCCTTGATGGCAAATCTGAATGTCGCATTGGCCTTGGCGTTCCAAGCCCCGATTGGGCAGATGCGGCAAGTTCCGGAATGGCTGCGATTGCCGAACTGGGCGGTGGGAAACTCACCATATCTGATGTTGATATGGGATTGATCGCCGTGCCAGGTTCCGACCCCGCGAAATTCGAGGCCACAACAACCAAGTTAACTGAAGGCTTGCCCCCAGCCTTTGCCCTGAACGCCAGCTTGCCAGAGCTGCGCTCAGCCGATGACGCCAAGCCAGAGGAATTCACCGCAACGCGTTCCCCCGAAGGCCAGCTGCAATTGCGTGGGGCAATGCTGGACGATCAAACCAAAGGCATTATGGAAACATTCGCCCGTGCAAAATTTGGAACACAGGGGATTTCGGAATCGGTTGAAATCAACCCAGACCTGCCAAGTGGTTGGACCGTCCGTGTCTTGGCCGGGTTAGAAGTTCTGGGCGAACTGAATTCAGGTTTGGTGACTGTGACCCCAAGTTCAATCGATGTGCGCGGCAGATCCGGCAATCAGAACATTGGGGCTTTGGTGTCTCAAAGCTTGATCAAACGATTGGGAAGTGAAACTGATTTCGATCTGGACTTGACCTATGATGCCATCCTTGATCCGGTGGCCAATCGCCTTAAGCCTGCTGATTGTGTTCAGGAAATCACAAAGGTTGCGGAAACCAAGAAAATCACGTTCGAGCCCGGCTCAACCAATTTGGATGGATCAAGCCGCGCTGTGGTTGATCAAATCGCGGCGATCATGGCCCGCTGCCCTGATGCTGAAATTGAAATAAGCGGCCACACCGACAGCCAAGGTCGCGAAGAAATGAACCTGTCCCTCAGCCAAGATCGGGCCAATGCCGTGCTGGGCGCCCTGACATTAAAACGGGTTGAGATGAAAACGCTGGTCGCGCAGGGGTATGGTGAAACCCAACCCATCGCCGACAACGGAACCGAAGCCGGACGGGAGGCCAACCGCCGCATTGAATTCCGCTTGATTACGCCTGTTCCTGTCCCGCTGGACGGTGAAGACAGCCCTGCAGAGGAAAACTAATATGAACAGATCAGAGTTCATCATCACCATTGCAATTATCCTGTTTGTTGCCTTCCTTTTGGGATGGTTTGCCAACTGGTTGGTAAACCGTTTCACACGCGTCAGCCGCGCCGATGTTGGGGAACTGGATAAAATGGCACAAGCCCTGCACGAGGCGGAAGAAACCCGTGATCAGGCCATCGTATATCTGCAAGAACGCGAAGCAGAACTTTCAAACCAAATGTCACAGACAGAGGCAGAATTGCGCGCCGCCATGGACGGCCTGCGCGATGCACGCACCGAAGCCGAAGAATTAAAAGCCTATATTGAACGGCAGGAAAGCGGCGCGTCTTAACCCGGGCGTTGGGTCAATCCTTCACCATTCTTTCAGCGCATCCTCGTCTGCGATTTTGGCATCCACCCAATCGGCCCCATTTTTTGTGATCTCTTTTTTCCAAAACGGGGCCCGGGATTTAAGGTAATCCATCAAAAAATCCGCGCCTTGAAACGCCTGTTTTCTGTGTTTGGCGGCGGTGGCAACCATCATGATCACCTCACCCGGCTTTAACGTTCCAAAACGGTGAATGACCATGACATTTGTCAGGTCAAACCGTTCCTTTGCCGTTACAGCAAATTCTGTCAGGGCCGCTTCTGTCATGGCTGGGTAATGTTCAATTTCCATGGCCTGCAAGGTGCCTGTATCGTCGCGGACCACACCATTAAACGTTACAACGGCCCCGCCACCGTTGGCATCAAAATCCGCAGCTTCTTGCGATGGATCAAACACATCTGATTGAACAGAAACCCGCATCACCCACCCGTCATCGGCGGAAAAAAGGCCACGGTACGCACACCATCCAAGCTGGCATCCATATCGCACAACACTTCGTCAGCGGCGGCGCGTAAGGCCGGAAGATCCGAAAATGCAGCTTCATATTCAGGGCCCTTGGCCCGCAAATCATTCACAAGTTCGGAAATTGTCTTGGCGGTTGTTTCAATCGTTTCTTGCCCATGACCCACGCGTTCACGCACCCAAGCGAAATACAGCACGGTCACCTGCATGGCATTCAATCCTTCAAATAGGGCAGCGATTTTTTGAAATAATCCCACCCTGTGATCACGGTTAAAACCGCAGCAATCCACAGTAAGGCAATCCCAACATACCAGGTGATCTGCATGCCCAAAAATTGCAAACGCAATCCAACGGGATCATCGGCAGCACCATCCAAAATGGAATTTATGGTCGCTTCGTCCATTCCAAAGGACAGCATGCCCAAATTGTGTTCAAAAACACCCACCCCAAATAACACAGCGATTGCCACCATTTGAACCGTGGTTTTCCATTTTGCCAATTGGGTCACCTTCAAAGTACCTGCGGTATCACCCAAAAATTCACGCAGGCCTGACACGAAAACTTCACGGAACAGGATAAAGGTGGCTGGCAAAAGAATATATGGGTTCATCCCGTTGAAACCTGTGATTACACATAAGGCAATCACCACCATTGCCTTATCGGCAATTGGGTCCAACATCGCACCCAACTTACTTTCTTGTTTCCACTTACGGGCCAAATACCCATCAACAAAATCGGTCAGCGCCGCCAACACAAACAGCACAAGCGCCGCCCAATCCGCATAAGGCCGGGTGAAATATAAAAACATAACCGCAACCATGGGGGCCGCGGCCAAACGAATATAAGTTAAAATATTTGGTATCGTCCACATGGGACATTGATAACCTCGGGCGCACTGGCTTGCCAGCCCCTGTCACAAAATTGCGATCACATCGCCGCACGAATTTGCCAAGTCACCTGAATATTGAACCATTGGGAAACAGTGACCGGAAAAAAATTTAAAAAATGACATCTAAGGAAGCCGCGTTAACCTTTGGCGATCCTGCACCATTGGCGAACGCCCGGTGTACGGGTTGTGTACGGGTTGTGTACAGGTTGTGCGACTTGTTTCGCGGGGGTGGCACAATTGGTTAATGCGGCGCACGCCCATTGGTTGACTGTGTAACCTCAATACCTTGGGCAGGCATTGTTTCGCGTGCGAAACATTTTAAGCGTTATTATTCGCGGAAATAGTCATAAACCGTCTGCGCCATAGCAGCAGACACCCCTTCCACGGCTTTCAAATCCTCTAACGCGGCCCCGGCCACCGCTTTGGCTGATCCAAAATGCGTCATCAAAGCTTTCTTTCGTTTCGGGCCAATGCCTTCGATCCCATCAAGTGGATTTTTGAATTGTGATTTCGCACGTTTCGCACGGTGCGTTCCAATGGCAAACCTATGTGCTTCGTCACGCAACCTTTGAATAAAATACAGAACCGGATCATTGTGGCGCAACGCCATCACAGGGTGACCCGTGCGATAAAATTCTTCCTTTCCCGCATCACGATCCACACCTTTGGCGACCCCAATCATGGCAATGTCGCCAACGCCCCAATCTGTCATGATTTGTCGTACAGCGCTGACTTGACCTGCGCCACCGTCAATCAACAACAGATCCGGCCAGATATCGGTTTTTCGATCTGGATCTTCCTTCAACAATCGCTTGAACCTTCGGTTCAAAACTTCTTTCATCATGCCAAAATCATCGCCCGGCGTCAGGTCTTCGCCCTTGATGTTGAACTTACGATACTGCGATTTTACGAAACCTTCCGGCCCCGCGACAATCATCCCGCCCACAGCATTTGTTCCTTGGATATGAGAGTTATCATAAACCTCTATCCGTTCGGGGGGTGCATCTAAATCAAAGGCCTCTGCCAAACCTTTCAGCAATTTTAGTTGGGTTGCACTTTCTGACATGCGGCGGGCAAGGCTTTCACGGGCGTTTCGCTGCGCGTTCACAACCAATTCATGCTTTTCACCTCTTTGGGGGACTGCCACCTCAACCTTGCGACCCAATTTATTGGACAAGGCTTCTTGCATAAGATCGGGGTCTTCAATCGCGTCCGATAGCAAAATCAATCTTGCTGGATCGCGGTCTGAATAAAATTGCCCAACAAAGGCTTGCATCACCTCGGTTGGGCTAAAGTCCGTTCCAACACGTGGATAATAATCTCGATTTCCCCAGTTTTGATTGGCCCGTATGAAAAACACCTGAACGCAAGCTTGGCCCCCTTCCATGTGCAATGCGATGACATCGGCCTCTGCCACAGATTGCGGATTGATACCTTGGGCGGTTTGAACTGCCGTCATGGCTTTGATCCTGTCACGCAACGCCGCGGCGCGTTCGAACTCCATCTCTTCTGAGGCTTTTTGCATTTCTGCGGCCAGTGTCGCTTGGATTTCACTGGTTTTACCCGACAAAAACCGTTCTGCGTCTTTCACCAAATCGGCGTAATTGGTTTGGTTGATGTGGCCAACGCATGGGCCGCTGCAGCGCTTGATCTGATATTGCAAACAAGGGCGGGTGCGGGTTGCAAAATCATTGTCTGAACAGTTTCGCAGCAAGAAAACCCTTTGCAATTGGTTAAGCGTTCGGTTCACAGCACCAGCGCTGGCAAATGGGCCGTAGTATGTTCCTTTTTCCTTTTTCGCACCTCTGTGCTTTTTGATCATCGGAAAATCATGCGATTTGGTCACCAAAATATTGGGGAATGATTTGTCGTCGCGCAGCAAAACATTATACTTTGGCTTCAGTTGCTTGATTAAGTTTTGCTCCAGAAGCAGGGCTTCTGTTTCGGTTTGCGTTGTCAGAAACATCATGCTGGATGTTTCTGAAATCATGCGGGCAATGCGTGCTGAATGGCCCGTTGGCCTTGCATAAGATGAAACACGGTTTTTAAGATTGCGGGCTTTACCCACATATAAAACCCGACTTTCTGTATCCAGCATCCGATAAACACCCGGAGATCCATCCAATTGCCGAAGATATTCCGCAATTACCGTTGATCCAGTTTTTGGCGAAGCGTCCTGTGTCATCTGATCCTTGGTTTCGGGCTGATTCTTACCTTGGCTGCCCTGAAATGCCATCGCAAGCAAGTGTTAAGCTATCCACTTTTTCTGTGGATAAGTCTGAGGAAAGAACCTGCGTATCCAGAATTTTTCCTTGTTTTCTGGTTACTTCGCAGAAGTGCCTATTTTTTAGGCACTTATTTAAGTTATTGATTTTAAATACTATTTTTTTGGACCGCAGGCAACCTACTGAAAACATTAAATTTTTTGTAAATAAAACGTAATCGATTTAATGAAAGTGCACAACTTTACCTTCGGTCACTCCACCCCTTGGATATCGCGGGTTTGCCAAGTCAGATGTTGGCCACCGTCCACACACAGGATTTGGCCCGTCACAGCCGGAGCATTTAAGAAATAGTTAAGCGCTCCAACAATGTCAGATGGGTTGGAACCCCGTTCCAAAATGGTTGATGCCCGCTGTAAATTGAAATGATCCACGCTTTGCCGCATTCCTTGAATGGTTGGCCCCGGACCGATTGCGTTCACCCTGATATCAGGGGCCAGTGCCTGTGCCCCTGTTTGGGTCAACGTCCATAAGGCCGACTTGGCCAGGGTATACGTCATAAACTCAGGCGTCAGTTTTCGAATGCGTTGATCGATCATGTTCACAATCAAACTTTGGGCTATTGGCTCTCCTAATTCATCGATCGCACCTTTTGGAACTTGGGCAGCAAAATCCTGAGACAAAATAAATGGCGCTCGAAGATTGCTTTGGAAATGTCTGTCCCAACTGGTTCGATCGGCGGTCGGCAATGTGTCATATTCAAAGATTGACGCGTTGTTGATCAGAACGGTCAACGGACCACCCAAGGCGTCCGTCGCACGCGCGATCAGGTTGCCCGTTTGCGTGTCATCCAAAAGATCGGCCTGCAGTGCCACGGCGGTCCCGCCAGTCGAAACAATATCATGTACGGTTTGATCCGCATCATTTGCCGATCCCGCATAATGCACCCCAACAGAATATCCTTGTTGCGCAAGATGAAGGGCCATTTCCCGGCCCAATCGTTTTGCAGCGCCTGTCACAAGTGCATGTTTCATCGGTTTTCCTAAATCAAAACAATATGAACCAAAGATAGGTCACATAAAACGCAAGCAAAGCCAAACCCCACCTGCGCCCGATCCGCTGACCAAAAAACACGAAAGGGATCAAAAGTAATGATGCCGCGCACATAACCCAAATATCTATTTTAAGAATTTCTGTGGGCACAGGAAGATTGCCCACCAATGCACCAACACCAATGATCCCAAGAAGGTTGAACATGTTCGACCCAATTACGTTGCCAAGGGCAACATCCGCCTGTCGGCGGATCGCAGCCATGGTTGTTGTGGCCAACTCAGGCAACGATGTACCGATCGCAACAAGCGTCAGGCCAATCACCGTCTCAGACATGCCAAAATCCTGTGCGATGACAACTGCGTTGCGCACCAACAGTTCAGCCCCCAATGGCAGACCAATCAATCCCAACACCAAAAACATTGCAATCTTTCGCCCGGGCATGGTGGGATCCAAACCCTCCAAATCATCTTCGGCGGACGCGTCGCCCCCGCGAGATTGATCGTACAGCATGAACGCAAGCACGGCCAAACAGATCAGACCATGCCACCAGACAAACATGCCTGTCATAGCGAAACCAGCGAACACTGTGGTGGCAATCAACATTAAAACAAAAGAACGTCGTGTATCAAATTGGCGCGTATCAAGGGTTGCCATGACAGCTGGCAAACCCAAAACCAACAGAACGTTTGCCGTATTGGACCCCACAACGTTACCAACGGCCAAAGTGGGCGCCCCTTCATAAATCGCGGACAAAACAATCAAAAGTTCTGGGGCCGATGTACCAAAAGCAACGACCGTTAAACTGACGACAAGTGCAGGGATGCCCAACCGCATGGCAAGATTCACAGCGCCCCGCACAAGAAAATCACCTGAAAACAGCAGGATCACCAGTCCCACCGCAACCCAAAGCCATGCCATCAAAATTAAGCGCCTTTATCGATGTCGCGGCATTGGCAGCGATTTTTCCCAAACTTTAATCGTTTGCACGTCTTGCATCTGGCGGCCTCTAATTGGCGGCGACCCGGAAAATCGAGTTTTCCGAACATGGCCAACGCACACATAAACACCAAGAAAAGAACGATTACCTTGATGAACATAGGTTACATTCCGAACCGGGCAAATGCTGCGCGTTCTTCCAATTGATGGAACGCATCATCCACGATGTTCACACCGAACCGTGACATCAGGCCTTTTTTGGGACCAAAGACTTTGAACTTTGTTTTGTCCCCAAAGATTTCTTTCATTTTTGGCACCAGATGCCCAACGCCATCAGCCAGTCCATCATCAACCGCTTTTTGACCGACCCAAATTTCACCAGTGAACAAATCTCGGTCCGCCAACTTTCCTGCGCGACGTTCGGTTATGTGGGTTTTGAACGCCGTGTGAATATCTTCCAAGATTACTTTCAGACGTTTGATGTCTTCTTTGTTTTCGGGTTTGAACGGATCCAACTGCGATTTAGATTTGCCGGCGGTATAGACCCGGCGTTCAATGCCGTATTTTCCAATCAGCTCATGCAATCCGAAACCTGCTGAAATCACACCAATTGAACCAGTGACGGATGAATGATCAACGTAAATTTCATCAGCGGCAGCCGCCAACCAATATCCACCAGATGCGGCGACATCTTCGACAAAGGCGTATACCGGGATTTCCTTTTCTTCCGCCAATCTTCGAATGCGCGCACCGATCAAAGATGATTGAACGGGGCTTCCACCAGGGGAATTAATGGCCAAGGCGACAGCGTCAGGTTTACTGCCAAACGCTTTTTCCAGTAATGGGGCGACGCCGGCATCATTGAGCCCGCGTCCTGTGGTGATTGTTCCAGTTAACCGAACAACATTGACTTTGGGTTTTGGGGTGCGAAATGGGATTTTGAGTTTCATGGGATGGATTTAGGGACCTTCCACCATGTGAACAAGGCCCCCATCTGCGTCAGCTTCGAATTTTCCAACCAGTCTTGAATATCCACCACACAAAACCAAGGCATGCCAAGGTGAACAAACCGATGGCTGCCAAACTTAAGCCAACGGGAACATCCGCAGTACCGAAAAATGACCAACGGAATCCCGATACCAAGTAAACAACAGGATTAAACAAAGTGACCTTCTGCCAAAACGGAGGAAGCATCGAGATCGAATAGAATGATCCCCCCAAAAACACTAAAGGAGTAACCACCAACAAAGGCACCAATTGCAATTGTTCGAAATTACCGGCCCAAATCCCAAGGATGAACCCCAACAATGCAAAGCTGAGACAAGTTAAAATCAAAAATGCTAGCATGGCGAATGGGTGTTGTATGTCCAGGTCCACAAAGAAAAAGGCGGTGCCAAGGATCACCATCCCGATGATAAACGCCTTGGTCGCAGCTGCGCCCACATACCCGACAACGATTTCAAGAAAACTGACCGGGGCTGACAACAATTCGTAAATCGTGCCGATGAATTTGGGGAAGTATATCCCAAAACTGGCGTTAGAGGTGGACTGTGTCATGACTGTAAGCATGATCAAACCCGGCACGATAAAAGCGCCATAGGCCACGCCTTCAACCTCTTGAATTCGGCTGCCAATGGCAGATCCGAACACGATAAAATACAATGAAGTCGACAGAACTGGTGACAAAAACGATTGCGCCACAGTTCGGAAAAACCGCGACATCTCGGATTTATAGATCACTTTTATTGCTTGCAGGTTCATTGGGCATCCTCCTGCACCAAACCAACGAAAATGTCTTCAAGGCTGGATTGACTGGTTTGAACATCCCGAAACGTTAATCCCGCTTTTTGGATATCAGTCAGCAACGTTGTAATTCCCGTCCGCTCGCCTTTGGTGTCATAGGTGTATGTCAGATTCAAACCATCCTCGGAAACTGTAAGCCCATATGATTTCAACGCCTTCGGGATCGCTGTGATCGGTGAATTCAGTTCGATCACCAAATTCTTTTTGCCCATTTGCGACATCAGGGTGTCTTTATCTTCGACCAGCAGAATTTCACCATGATTGATCACCGCAACACGATCGGCGATTGCTTCGGCTTCTTCGATGTAATGTGTGGTCAAGATAATCGTGACACCTTGTTTTTTTAACTCTGCGACGGTTTCCCACATGTCTTTGCGAAGTTCGACATCAACACCGGCGGTTGGTTCATCCAAAAACAAAACGCGCGGTTCATGGGACAATGCTTTGGCGATCAGAACACGGCGTTTCATGCCGCCAGACAGCATCATCACACGGTTCTCCATTTTATCGCCCAAGGACAATGTTTTCAAAACACCTTCGACATATTCTTGATTTGGTTTCTTTCCAAACAAGCCACGCGAAAATGAAACCGTGTCGATCACCTTTTCAAAAGGCTCTAGATTGATTTCTTGCGGGACCAAGCCAATCAACGATCGCGCAGCGCGATAATCCTTTTCAATATCATGCCCACCGACCTTTATTTCGCCAGACGTCATAGTGGTGATTCCACATATCGTTGAAATCAGTGTGGTTTTCCCAGCGCCATTCGGCCCAAGAAGCGCGATAATTTCGCCTTCCTGAATCTCAAGCGAAGCGCCCTTCAGCGCTTGGAAACCACCGTCATAGGTTTTGGTGACATTCTTTACGGAAACGATTGAAGACATTAGAAGGCCCCCTTTGGCCAATGGGCTTTATCTGTCGCCGATCCGATGCTTCGAAGCAAGGGCTCAACGGGAATAAAGTACCGGAAACCAATCTTCGCGCAAACGTTGGCCTTGTGTCATATTGTGGCCGGGAAACGGCGGGGATGTTCGTCCCGGCCGTTCCACATAACGTGCATCATCCCCAACAAGCCGGAGGGAAAACGCCCGTCGCCGACTTTTTGATGTATTTCCACGTGCGCCGTGCAAAATGCCATAGTTAAAAGCGACAGCATCCCCAGGTTCCATGGACCATTCCCGAACATCCATTCCTTCGGCATCTGGATCTGGAACCGGCATGTAATCATCAGGGTTTGGATAAAAGTTTTCTTCTGACAACCAACGCGTCGGCAAAACGGGTTTGGGCCATCTATGTGACCCAGCCACGCATCGCAGGCTTGCGTCTGTCACAGGATCAAGTGGAGACCAAAAGCTGACTGTTTGTTGCCCTTCGACAAAATAATATGGCCCGTCTGTGTGCCATGGGGTGGCCTTGCTGGTGCCAGGTTCTTTGACCAAAACATGATCATGGAACATCTGAACAGTATTTGATTGCATCAAATCCGCAGCAACGGCCGCAACCGGCGATGTTTCAATAACCTTGCGAAACGTATCTATCCGGGTCCAGTTGCAATAATCATCGAAAAAACGCCCCCCTTCACCTGCCTTCAGGTTTTCGGCGGCGAATGGGCCGGGTTCCACCATGTTTTGATCAATACCGGCGCGCAAATCGTCCACGTGATCTGCAAACAAACCTTTGATCAGAACAACGCCATCCGTTTGAAAGGCATCAATGTGGTCTTGGGTGATCATCGGATGGGGCATGGGGCAAGTCCTTTCAAACCCCATGTCCCCCATTTCAAATCAGCGTGCAAGCCCCGCTGCCGCGTGCGCCAGTGCTTCGATCTTGTCCCAGTTCCCTGCATCCATCAAAGATTGCGACGCGACCCAACTGCCGCCGACGCAAATTACGTTGGCCAACGATAAATAATCAGAGGCATTTTGGGGGCTGATACCACCCGTTGGGCAAAAGGCAATGTCGGGCAAAGGAGAGGCCAAGGAACCCAGTGCTTTGGCGCCGCCAATTGCCTCTGCCGGAAAAAACTTAAGGGTTTCATATCCACGGTCGGCCAGTTGCATCGCCTCGCCCGCCGTTGCAACACCGGGTAAAAATGGAAGGGCTTCTTTTTCAACTGCTTGCAACAGATTTTCCGTCGCACCGGGAGACACCCCAAAGGTGGCACCAGCTGCCTTTGCCGCAGAAACATCCTGCGGTGTTCTGAGGGTTCCTGCACCAACTTGCGCACCGGGCACCTGCGCCATTTCAGCGATTGCATCCAATGCGCAATCTGTTCGCAGCGTCACCTCAAGCGATGGCAGACCACCTGCCACCAATGCTTCGGCCAATGGGCGGGCATGTGCGATGTTACGGATCACGATAACAGGAACAACCGGAGCCGCTGTGCACACGGCGCGCACGTCTTCTGCCATTTGTTTCATTCAATTATTTCCTTATACTGCAACACCACCACCTGTGGTCGCGGGGCCTGCGGCACGTCGGAATGTTGCGAAAAGTTCACGCCCCAACCCCCATTCATTCGCAGACAAATCAGGATGAACGATTGGTCGATCATCCCACCCTTTGGTGATAATCTCCATATCCCCTGATATGGCATCTATGCGTACAATATCATCATCGCGAAGTTGTGCGATGGGGCCACCATCCGCGGCCTCTGGTGTTACGTGAATTGCTGCAGGCACCTTGCCAGACGCGCCAGACATGCGCCCATCAGTGATCAGCGCAACTTTGTATCCCCGATCCAGCAACACTGAAAGACTGGGGGTAAGGTTGTGCAATTCAGGCATGCCGTTTGACGATGGACCTTGATACCGAACCACGACAATCACATCACGGTTCAGTTCACCGGATTGGAAAGCCTTTTTCACACTTTCCTGATCTTGAAACACCGCCACGGGTGCTTCAATCACACGGTTGTCTTCGGCCACTGCAGAAACCTTCATCACCCCTTCACCCAGATTACCAATCAGACGGCGCGTTCCACCAGTTGATTGAAACGGATCATTGCTGGGTCGTAGGATCTTTGTGTTCAGACTTTTGGTTGCCGCTGGACGGAAAGCTATGTCGCCATTTTTCAAAACGGGTTCTTGTGAATATCTTTGCAACCCTTGTCCCATAATGGTGGTGACATCTTCATGCAGCAACCCTTGTGCCAAAAGATCCCCAATTAAAAATCCAAGCCCACCTGCCGCATGAAAATGGTTCACGTCGGCCATGCCATTTGGATACACCCGCGTCATTAACGGAACGAGGGCGGAAATATCCGCGAAATCCTCCATCATGAGTTGGATACCAGCGGCCCGGGCCATGGCAGGTAAATGTAAAATAAGGTTGGTGGACCCGCCCGTGGCCATCAAGCCGACAATCCCATTCACAAATGCTTTTTCATCCAAAATCCGGGAAACCGGCGTGAACGTTTCCCCCAATGCAGTCAATCCCAGAACCCGATGTGTGCCAGCGCGTGTCAATGCATCACGCATCGGCGTATTTGGGTTCACGAAGGATGCACCTGGAAGATGCAAACCCATAAATTCCATCAGCATTTGGTTTGTATTGGCAGTTCCATAAAACGTGCATGTGCCCGGCCCATGGTAACTGGCCATTTCCGCCGCCATAAGCGCCTCTCGATCACATTCGCCGGATGCAAATTGTTTACGTACCGCCGCCTTTTCGTCGTTTGGCAAACCACTTGTCATTGGCCCTGCAGGCAGAAAAATCGCGGGGATATGCCCGAACGTGGCAGCAGCCATCACCAAACCCGGCACGATTTTGTCACACACCCCCAAAAAGACAGCCGCATCAAATGTGTTGTGGCTAAGCGCCACACCAGCAGACATGGCGATGATATCGCGGGAAAACAGACTAAGCTCCATTCCCGGTTGTCCTTGCGTTACCCCATCACACATGGCAGGCACGCCACCAGCCACCTGTGCTGTCGCCCCAGCGTCTCGTGCCGTTTCCTTTATCAAATCAGGAAATGTCTTGAACGGCTGGTGCGCCGACAACATGTCATTATAGGCCGTCACAATACCCAAATTGGGTTGGCGGCCCTTTGACAAGGCATCTTTGTCTTTCCCCATCGCGGCATATGCATGGGCCTGATTTCCGCAGCTGAGATGCGCCCGCTGCGGCCCATTCCCAATCGCCGTTTCCATACGTTGCATATAAGCGTCTCGCGAAGCCTTTGAACGTTCAACGATCCGTTGGGTGATTTTTTGAATATGAGGGTTTGCAGACATGGTAGATTGCTTTTTCAGATTACTGTTATCGCTAACATCATAAACTGCGCAAAATTGCAACCCGCCTATAATTCATGTTTCGCTGTTGAACCGCGTGGCAATAAACGAACATCGCATTGCCAAGTTGCAGGAACGTCCGTTTGCCCGGCAATCAAGCGTCCAAGCGTTTTGGCAGCTCTTTGCCCAATCTCACGCGCAGGAAGGCGCACAGTGGACAAGGCGGGTTCGGTTTCATCCGATCCTTTGAAATCGCCAATTCCCATGATGGACACATCTTTTGGTACGGAAAGCCCAATGCGGGCGGCCGCATACATTGCCCCAATTCCGATCACATCATTTCCACACAAAATCGCGGTGGGTTTTTGGGTTTCTAAAACTGACAAACAATCCCGCTTTGCTGCGCTGACTGAATATTGCGTTGAAACTTCTGCGATTGGGGTGATGCCCCGGTTTTTCATTGCCTTCCGGGCACCATGCAAACGATCTGCGGCACGGTCATTTCCTCCCGCGGAAGAAATGATCAACGCAATTTCTTTGTGACCCAAATCCATTAAGTGTTCAGCAGCCATCGCCCCAGCAGAGATGTTGGAGGCCCCAACACAAGGAATGCGCGTATCACTTGCATAGTTCCACATTGTCACGGCTGGGGTGTTTTGGCTTTCCAATACACCATATGTTTCGTCCAAATGTTCGAACCCAATTAGGGCGACACCATCAACACGGTGTTCCAATAATTTCCGTAAAAGTTGATATTCGCGTTCCAAATCATATCCATGGGTCGCAAGGATCAAAGAAAACCCTTGTTCTTCGACCGCCTCTGAAAACACTTGGATCAATTCAGCAAAGATTGTGTGATCGATTGTTGGCACCACCAATCCAATGGTGCCGCTGCGCCGTCCGTGCATCATTTGGGCTGCCCGATTGCGAATATAACCCGTGGCTTTTATCGCGTCTTCGATTCGCTTTCGCGTATCAGGTTTCACCAGATTGGGATGGTTCAAGACCCGAGAAACAGTTGAAATTGAAACGCCAGCTGCACGGGCAACATCAAAAATATCTGAATTTGCTGATTTTTTCTGTGCCATGGGGCCACATACTAATAATTTATGAAAACGTTTGCAAAACTATTTTCATGGGCTAGCGTTACTACTCGAAATTCGGCGCAACGGGGGGCCAATGGATTTTCTAAACTATTTTGGAGAGGTCTTTTCCCTCTGGTCGTTTTTGATTTTGCTGGGCGGCACAATCATCGGTTTGATCCTTGGTGCCACGCCGGGTCTGTCCCCCACTATGGCAGTTGCCTTGGCAATTCCATTCACGTTTCAAATGGATGCGGTGAATGGATTAATCCTTTTGGGGGCACTCTATACATCAACGGTTGCGGGGGGTGCTGTTAGTGCAATTTTGTTAAAAATCCCCGGCGCACCTGCCAATATCGCAACCACGCTTGACGGAAATGCGATGGCCAAAAAAGGGGAAGGGAAAAAGGCACTGCAGCTTTCTTTCTTGGCCTCTTTGGTTGGAGGGGTGTTGGGCGTGCTGCTTTTGATTTTTGCCACGCCGGTTTTGGCAAAATGGACCCTTGCCTTCAAATCATCCGAAAGCTTTTGGATTGCCATTGTCGGCATCACAATCATCGGAACATTGGGAAGTAAGTCCGTTGTAAAGGGCCTTTTGGCGGGTTGCATCGGAATGTGGATTGGCACAATCGGCTTTGACGATATCCAAGGGGCCCAAAGATTTATTTTCCACCCTTCCCTGTCTGGCGGTGTGCACATCATTCCCGCCCTGATTGGGCTTTTCGCGATACCACAAATCATCGACATGTTCCTGAAAGGGCGGTCGCGTGATGACATGGAGGTGATCAAGGTTGCCCCACACCCAATAACGAAGGCCGTAAAGGAAGTGGCGCGCCGAACACGCGCATTGGGAATTGGGACTGCTGTTGGATCAATTATCGGGATCATTCCCGGTGTGGGCGGCCAGATCGCAGGACTGGTTGCTTATGATCAATCTCGGAACTTCAGCGCAGAGCGTGAAAAATTTGGGACGGGCCATTCGGAAGGCATCATTGCCGCTGAATCGGCAAACAACGCCATGGTAGGGCCGTCACTTGTTCCTTTACTTACACTTTCCATCCCTGGCAGCCCAACAGCAGCGGTTCTTTTGGGCGGACTGATCATCAACGGCATTTTTCCAGGCCCAGGTATTTTCAAAACCGATCCCCATGTTGTTTGGCCATTCATTAATTCAATGCTGATCGGGCAAATCCTTATGTGTATTTTTGGCCTGTTGATTGCGGGTTGGGCTGCGCAAATTGCGCGCGTACCACGCCACGTAATGGCACCGATGGTTCTGGCCTTGGCCGTTTTCGGAAGCTATTCCGTGCAGCTGTCGATGGATCACGTTTACATTATGCTGATTATCGGCGCAGGTATGTTTGTATTAGAACGCTATGGATTTTCTGCCGCCCCGTTGGTTTTGGGTTTGATCCTGGGACCGATCGCCGAAGAACACTTTGTAACCGGTGCCGCGATTGCGCAGGCACAAGATGGCATCATTCCGTTCTTTTTCACAGGGACGCTAAACCTGTGCCTGATTGCGATTGTTGTTGCCTCAATCACCTATTCGGTTTGGATGGAAATTCGCAATCGTAAGGTTCGGGGGTAAGGGAATGCAAAGACTTCAGACGATATTACCCGCAGCAATTATCTTGGTCCTTGGGATTTGGGTTGCCTTCATCAGCTTTACCCAAGAACCCGCCGCTGCATATATCTTTCCACGTTTGTTTTCTGCAGCTTTCGTTGGGTTGGCCTGTATCGGGGCGATTACAGCACTGTTGGGGAAATCGTCCTCAGAACAAGGCATTTCCCTTATCGATTTGCGCAATATGTTGCCCGGCGTAATCGTCGCCTGCATCTATGTTTTTTGGGGGGCAAAGTTCTTTGGATTTTACACGGGTACCACATTGGCGGTTTTTGCCATGCTAACCCTTTACGATCCTGCACCGCATACATCTGCGATGACTTGGATTAAACGTATCGTCATCACAGCCTGCTTCATGGCTGTTATGTATGGTCTCTTCGCACTTATCCTGAATGTGTACACACCGCGAGAGATTTTTGCCTGAACCGAATATCGGCAGGCGTAACCAACCCTTGGGAGGAACCAACATGAAGAAACTACTAGCAAGCGCCGCATTGGCCCTGATGGCCCTAACCGGCACAGCACAGGCAGATGGTCACGGAAACTATCCTGATCGTCCGATGATGCTCATGGTCAGCTATGGCGCCGGTGGGGCAACAGATTTCCAAGCCCGGATCGTAACCATGACAGCCGGGAATGAAGATGCCTTGGGAATGCCCATCGCAATCATCAACAAGCCAGGTGCCGGCGGCCGTGTTGGTTGGAACTGGTTTGCAACACAAGCAGAGGCTGATGGATACACCATGGGAGCTTACAACATCCCACACTTCATCGCACAGTCAATCAAAGGTGGTGTTGAATATTCAGCCGACAGCTTTGAGCCCATCGCAAACTGGGGCGCTGATCCAGCGGTGTTTGTGGTTGCCGCTGACAGCGACATGAATTCAATGGCTGACGTGGTTGAATTTGCAAAAGCAAACCCAGGCAAATTGACATTCTCTGGCGCTGGTCTGTTTGTGGGTCACCACATCGCAGCCCTGCAAATCGAGAAAGCTGCTGGCGTGAAAATGGCATACATCCCCAACAAAAAGGGTGGTGCTGGCGCGATGAAAGCTGTGATCTCGGGCGAGGTTATGGCAGGCGTCAACAACTTGTCTGACGCTTTCCGTGCGCAAGAAGCTGGTACCGTGAAAATCCTCGGTGTGGCGGATCTTGAGCGTAATGCATTCTTGCCTGACGTTCCAACAATGATGGAACAGGGTCTGGATGTCGACAATTCATCCGTGAACTTTCGCGGTGTGATGGTCCCAAAAGGTACTCCAAAAGCAATCATCGACAAATTGGCCGCCACAGTTCCAACAATGTTCGAGAACAGTCGTGTTCAAGGTAAAATGAAGGCTGGTGGCTCACCAATGCACATCATGACACGCGATGAGGTATTGGCTATGTGGGCCGCACGTGAAGAAACTTTGAAAGAGCTGCTTGCAGGTCTTTAAGACAAAATGCGTGGGGCGCAGTACTTGCGCTCCACCGCTTCCCATTTTTCAGAGGAATTCCCCATGAACGCCCAAGATGAAGTTCTTGAAGTTGAAGCCGTCATGGCCCGCGCCCGCGCCGCACAAGCGCAATACGAGGCGACCGGCAGCCAAGACCTTTACGACCGCGCCGCACAGGCCGCTGGCTGGGCGATCATGGAACCCGCACGCAATCGTCACTTGGCAAAACTCGCCGTTGAAACCACGGGCCTTGGTAACGTGCCTGACAAGATCACAAAGAACCATCGAAAGACACTGGGTTTGTTGCGCGACATCGCTGACGCCAAAACACATGGCGTTGTCAGGGATGATGCCGCAACGGGTATCACCGAAATCGCCCGCCCTGTTGGTGTGGTGGGCGCCGTGGTGCCATCGACAAACCCCGCCGCGACACCGGCCAATAACATCATCAATGCCTTGAAAGGCGGGAATGCCATTGTGCTATCACCATCCCCCAAAGGCGTGCCTGCATGTGAGGTTTTGCTGGGATATATTTATGCGGAATTTGACAAGCTGGGGCTTGATCATGATCTGGTCCAAATGGTGCCGGCACCTGGGTCAAAGGTCAAAACCCAACGGATGCTCGAACTCAGCGATTTGGTGGTGGTCACCGGCAGTCAAGACAATGTGCGCCGTGCCTACACCTGTGGCCGACCGTCGATTGGTGTGGGCGCGGGCAATGTGACGGTGATCATTGATGAAACGGCCGATCTGGCTGCTGCTGCGGCAAAGGTCACGGCATCAAAGACATTTGATAACGCGACGTCCTGTTCATCTGAAAACGCCCTGATCGTTGTTGACGCGGTCTACGACGACTTTGTTGCCGCAATGGCCGCAGAGGGCGGTGCATTGGTCAAGGATGAAGCTGGGATTATTTCAAAGCTTTGGCCGGACGGGCATCTGAACCGCAGCGTGATCGCCCAAGACGCGGACAAAATGTTGGTTGCCTTGGACATGGTTGGTCAGGTTCCTGAAGATACAAAATTCTTGGCGGTTGAAACCAATGGCATCGGTCCTGATCACCCGCTTTCGGGCGAAAAACTCAGCCGTGTCGTTGCGCTTTACCGGGCGCGCGATTTTGACCACGCCGGCAAAGTTGCCGCTGAGATTTTGGCACATCAAGGCGCGGGACATTCCATCGGATTGCATTCAACCGATGACGCCCGCGCCCTTGCTTTGGGGGCAAGCATCCCGACCTGTAGGGTGATCGTAAATCAAGCGCATTGTTTCGCTACGGGCGGTGCATTTAACAATGGGATGCCTTTTTCCCTGTCGATGGGGTGCGGCACGTGGGGTGGCAATTCAATTGATGACAATTTGAATTGGAGACACTTTATTCAAACCACAAAAATTGTGCGTGAGATCCCACCAGTCGAACCAAGTGTAGAAGAAATATTTGGAAGTTATTGGGCGGATTTTGGAAAGTGATGATTGATCCAAATACCCCCCCGGACGGAACGATACGGGACTGGATCGACGACCGCGCAAAGCGTGGCGGCACAGCCTTCGTTTTTCCAGCTGATCGCGGATTGCTAACTTGGCATGCATTGCGAAATGCAGCGATCTCTGTCGCGCGGGATTTGACCCTTCAAG
This sequence comes from Planktomarina sp., assembly GCA_020630015.1. Taxonomy (GTDB): domain Bacteria; phylum Pseudomonadota; class Alphaproteobacteria; order Rhodobacterales; family Rhodobacteraceae; genus Planktomarina. The sequence goes on from JAHDCF010000013.1 coordinate 62,115, forward strand.
GGTGTCAAAAGGGGGAAAGCGTCGCCATCCTTCAACCCAATGGCCGGGACGCTGTCATTGCATTTTACGGTGCGCTTTACGGTGGTTTTCGAGCCACGATGGTAAACCTAGCAGCTGGACCTGATGCAATTTCTTATGCGCTTGATCATTCGGATGCGCGATTTGCATTCGTGCACACCGACGCAGAAGAAGTTTATATTCAAGCCAAACCAGATGGGATGGAACGGCTCAAGTTTATTGATGTTGAAGAGAACGTGCAGCTTCATGATGTGTCTGCAAATGATGATGCGTTGTTGATGTATACTTCCGGCACAACCGGAAGACCCAAAGGTGTGATTCATACCCATGCAAGTCTTCTTGCCGGGGGATGGACAACCGCTGTCGCACATAAGTTAACTGCGGCCGATCGCGGTTTTTGCGTTCTACCGATTTATCACATCAACGGCCTGTGTGTGACGGTTATGGGGTCATTGGTTTCGGGCGGCTCTCTTTCAATGGTGCCAAAGTTTTCAGCGAGCCGTTTCTGGGATCAAGTTGGATCAAGTGCCGCGACTTGGTTTTCTGTCGTTCCAACAATCATTAGTCATCTTGTTCATGGTGATTTCGAACCAAGCCCAGATGTTAAAGCAAAAATCAGATTTGGAAGATCAGCATCGGCACCGTTGGCCCCAGAGGTTCAAACCGCTTTCGAAAACAGGTTTGATGTTCCAATCGTTGAAACCATGGGTTTGACGGAGACAGCGGCTCAGATATTGTCAAATCCACTTCCACCGGGGGAACGAAAGATAGGCTCTCCCGGTATACCCTTCGGAAACGAAATCTCGATATTGAGTCCTACCGGTGAGGAATTGGGACCGGGTCAAGAAGGTGAAATAGCGGTACGCGGGCCCAACGTATTGAAGGAGTATCTTAAGAATCCAGAAGCTACGTCAAAAACATTTAATCAAGATGGTTGGTTGTTAACCGGTGACTTGGGACAAATAGATGATGATGGGTATGTTTTCGTTACGGGTCGGCTGAAGGAACTGATTATTAAAGGTGGTGAAAATATCGCACCGCGTGAAGTTGACGAAGCATTGTACCAACACGCAGATGTCGTAGAAGCCGGTGCTTTCGCCCGGCCCTGCGACAAATATGGTGAACGTGTCGAGGCCGCCGTTCGCCTAACAGTTGGATCTGCAGCGACAGAAGACGAGCTGATAAAAATTTGTCACGATAGGCTGGGTGCTTTCAAATCACCGGATGTAATCCATTTAATGTCCGAGCTTCCGAAAGGGCCATCGGGAAAAATTCAGCGCCTGAAACTCGCCGACCTATTGCCGTAAAATCGAATTTGATTTGGTGATTTACTTGGTTGCGGGAGTAGGATTTGAACCTACGACCTTCAGGTTATGAGCCTGACGA
>JAHDCF010000054.1 GCA_020630015.1 Planktomarina sp.
TAATGCCACGTGCGATAGAATATCGCCTGCTTTTCATCCTCAAAGATTTGCGCGTCGGTGTAATAACGCGCGGGCAGGGTGTAGGAGGTCTTGGGGTCATCAACAAACGGTTGGTCGTCTGGTTGTCGGTGCAGGTCTTGGATGTTCATGATTGGGGCCCTCCTGCAGGGGAGTGTGCACAGCTTCAATGGTCTTGTGAAGGGGTGGCGCGGCGAACTATTCTATAAGGCGCTGCTGTAAGAAGCTACCCTGCGTAGCAGGACTTCTTTTTCACAGCGAAACGATCCAACAGTTCGCCATAAATGTAATCCGCCGGGGGAACCCATTTCCCGCGGTGCCGCCACAGGCGGAACGGGAGGAAACTTGCTTCAATGCGCAATCCCTTGCGGTCCCTCAGGGTGGTATCCTTTAGGCATATCTTTCGACGTAGCGCCGTTTTACCCCTTTAGGATCGCTTTCAGAAAATACCACTTTCTGTCCACAAGTTTGGGGTGTTTATCAAACGGCCCATACGGAACCTCCTTACACACTCCCGTTGTTGGGGGCATTCAGCACATAAGAATAAAACAAGAACGTTGCAACCCTAGGCCCGCTCGACAGATCGGGCCGCGCCCGACCCTCCCCCCGGGAGGGCGCTTCGCACCCACCCAGGGTCAGGCGCAGCCCTTTGCACTTGATCCCATAACCAACCTCCCCTAAATACCCCCAGTCGGCGTGTGCCGACTCAATTGTTATGCCGTGTTGGGAACCATATCGCTTCGTGTTCCTATTCCGGCCTGAAAGGAAGCGACATGAAGCTGCATGAACTGCGGGACAATCCCGGTGCAACGAAACCCAAAAAACGTATCGGCCGTGGGCCCGGCTCTGGCACAGGTAAAACTGGTGGCCGCGGGATCAAAGGTCAAAAGTCACGCTCTGGTGTGGCGATCAAGGGTTACGAAGGCGGGCAGATGCCTTTGTACCAACGTTTGCCAAAACGTGGCTTTAACAAGCCGAACCGCGCGAAATATGCGGTGATTAACCTTGGTATCATTCAAAAATTCATCGACGCAGGCAAACTGAAGGGTGACATCACCGAAGAAAGCCTTGTCGAAAGCGGTGCGGTGCGCCGTGTTCTGGACGGTGTTCGTGTTCTGGCCAAAGGCGACTTTTCTGCCAAAGCCAACATCACCGTTACCGGTGCCTCTGGCGCGGCTGTGAAGGCCGTTGAGGCCGCTGGCGGATCACTTACGGTCACAAAACCGGCAGCTGCGGCGGAATAACCGCTTGTGGGCAGGCACATGCCTGCCTATCTATTCACCACGATTTCCAAAGCGCCGCCGCCCGAGATATCGGAAGGGCGGCGTTTTACCTTGGGGAGCAAGACATGGCATCAGCCGCCGAACAGATGGCAGCGAACCTTAATTGGGGCACGTTTGGAAAAGCGACCGAATTAAGACAACGCATTTTCTTTACCATCGGACTTTTGATTATTTACCGTTTGGGAACCTATATTCCCGTGCCAGGCATCGATGCGATTGCCCTGCAACAGTTTATGGATCAAGCGTCCCAAGGGATTGGTGGCGTCTTGTCGATGTTCACCGGTGGTGCCCTATCGCGGATGGGGATCTTTGCCCTTGGCATTATGCCCTATATTTCCGCATCGATCATCATGCAGCTGCTTGGTGCGATGTGGGAACCTCTAAAGCAAATGAAGAAAGAGGGCGAACAAGGCCGCAAGAAGATGAACCAATACACACGGTATGGCACCGTGGTGTTGGCCACGTTCCAAGCCTATGGCATGGCCGTGGGCCTTCAATCTGGGGATTTGGTGACAAGCCCCGGCGCGTTCTTCATCGCCTCTTGTGTGATCACCCTTGTGGGCGGCACCATGTTCCTTTTGTGGTTGGGTGAACAGATCACCGCACGTGGGATCGGCAACGGTATCTCATTGATCATTTTTGTTGGCATTATCGCCGAACTTCCTGCCGCCTTTGCGCAGTTCTTTGAACAAGGCCGCACCGGTGCTTTGTCTGTGGGTGTTGTTCTGGCCGTGATCGCGATGTTGATCATTACACTTGGATTTGTGGTGTTCATGGAACGCAGCTTGCGCAAAATTCACGTTCAATATCCACGCCGTCAGGTTGGTATGAAAGTGTATGATGGCGGCACCAGCCACCTGCCGATCAAGGTGAACCCAGCGGGTGTTATCCCGGCGATCTTTGCCTCGGCCCTGTTGTTGTTGCCAACAACCCTTAGCACGTTTTCAGGGAACCAAACCGGCCCTGTGATGTCGACCATTTTGGCGTATTTTGGCCCCGGCCAACCTGCCTATCTGATCTTCTTTACGTTTATGATCGTGTTCTTCACGTATTTTTATACAAAGGAAGTTGCCTTCAAAACGGATGAAGTTGCCGATAACCTGAAAAACCAGAACGGTTTTGTGCCCGGCATTCGCCCCGGTGCGAAAACCGCAGAATATCTGGATTACGTTGTTACCCGGATTTTGGTTTTGGGCGCTGGGTATTTGGCTTTGGTGTGTTTGATCCCAGAAATCTTCCGCAACCAATTTGCAATTACAGCTTATTTCGGTGGGACATCGATTTTGATTATCGTGTCGGTTGGAATGGATTTGATTCAACAAGTTCAATCGCATTTGTTGGCCCATCAATATGAAGGCTTGTTAGAGAAATCTCAGCTGCGCGGCAAAAAGCGCAAGAAAGGTCCGGCCCGGAAATGAATATAATTCTGCTTGGACCACCGGGCGCGGGCAAAGGCACGCAGGCCCAGAAATTGGTGGATGGTCGTAACATGGTGCAACTGTCCACGGGTGACATGCTGCGCGAGGCAAAAACATCCGGCACTGAGATGGGCAAGAAAGTTGCCGCCATCATGGATGCCGGTGAATTGGTCACCGATGAAATCGTGATCGGCCTGATCGAAGAAAAGCTGGACGGCCCTGCCGGGGGCGGGTTCATCTTTGATGGGTTCCCCCGCACATTGGCACAGGCCGATGCCCTTGGGGATTTGTTGGCGCGCAAGGGGCAAACCTTGGATCACGTGATCGAATTGCAGGTTAATGATGACGTGCTTGTCGATCGTATCGTGAACCGCGCCAAAGAGGCGGTTGCCGCAGGTGGAACCGCCCGTGCCGACGACAATGAGGAAAGTCTGAAGGTACGTCTGATGGAGTACTACAAGAAGACATCGCCCCTGATTGGTTATTATTACGCCAAAGGTGATTTGACGGGTGTTGATGGTTTGGCGGCAATTGACGCAGTTGAAGCCAGCATCGCAGCCGTGCTTGACGCGTAAGGAATTTCCAGATTCCCGCCTTGGTTGTTGGAAGTATTTGGCAAAAACACGTCAGCTTTGCTTGACGATTTACCAAAAAAACCTTAACCGGGCCCATCTGTGTATGCAGAATCAATGTGCCCTGTGGAAATGGGGCAGATTACCTCGAACCGAAGCCCGCCAATTTGCGGGCTTTATCTGTGAAAAAAGAACCCGGTATGACGGGTTCGCAGGATAAGGAATACTGCCTTGGCTCGTATCGCCGGCGTAAACATCCCAACCGCAAAACGCGTTCCAATCGCGTTGACATATATCACTGGCATTGGAACAACCTCTGCCGAAGCAATCTGCGAAGCTGTGAACATCGACGTTACCCGTCGCGTGAACGAACTTAGCGATGCAGAAGTGCTGCAAATTCGTGAACACATCGATGCAAATTACACTGTTGAAGGTGACTTGCGCCGTGAAGTTCAGATGAACATCAAACGCTTGATGGATCTTGGCTGCTATCGCGGTCTGCGCCATCGCCGGAACCTGCCCGTCCGTGGTCAGCGCACGCACACAAACGCGCGCACACGCAAAGGCCCAGCAAAAGCCATCGCTGGCAAGAAGAAGTAAGGGGCGGATAAATGGCACGTGATAAGAGAGCGCCAAAGCGCAAAGAGCGGAAGAACATTGCATCGGGCGTTGCCCACGTAAACAGTTCTTTCAACAACACAAAGATCTTGATCTCTGATGTTCAGGGCAACGCCATTTCATGGTCGTCTGCCGGAACTATGGGTTTCAAAGGTTCACGGAAATCCACACCATATGCGGCCCAAATGGCAGCAGAGGATGCGGGCAAGAAAGCACAGGATCACGGCGTTAAAACGCTTGAGGTTGAAGTGCAGGGCCCGGGTTCAGGTCGTGAAAGCGCATTGCGCGCCCTTGCGGCATTGGGTTTCAACATTACATCCATCCGTGATGTGACGCCGATGGCGCACAACGGCTGTCGCCCACCAAAGCGTCGCCGCGTATAATTTTTCAACGGGCGTTGGGATTTTCCCTGGCGCCCGTGGTCCGTATTTTCGACCCCTCGGGCGTCTTTGTCTTCGGGACATGGGGCAAAGACAGGAATGGAGGAACGCATGATCCATAAGAACTGGGCAGAACTGATCAAGCCGATGCAGCTGGACGTCAAACTGGGCAATGATCCCAGCCGTCAGGCAACATTGACCGCAGAACCGCTGGAACGCGGTTTTGGTCTGACATTGGGCAACGCATTGCGCCGCGTATTGATGTCATCTTTGCAAGGTGCCGCAATCACCAGCGTACAAATTGATAACGTTCTGCATGAATTTTCCAGCGTTGAAGGTGTGCGCGAAGACGTCACCGATATCGTATTGAACCTTAAGGGCGTTGCGATCCGTATGGAAGTTGAAGGCGCCAAGCGTCTGAACATTCAGGCCAAAGGCCCGGGTGTTGTCACAGCGGCGAACATTGTTGAATCCGCTGGCATCGAAGTGCTGAACAAAGACCATGTGATTTGCCACCTTGATGAAGGTGCAGATCTTTACATGGAACTGACTGTGAACACCGGTAAGGGATATGTTCCCGCCGACAAAAACCGCCCAGAGGATGCCCCAATCGGCATGATCCCGGTGGATGCGATTTATTCGCCCGTTCGCAAAGTCAGCTATGACGTACAGCCAACCCGTGAAGGTCAGGTTTTGGATTACGACAAGCTGACCATGAAAATCGAAACAGACGGGTCTTTGACGCCGGATGATGCTGTGGCTTATGCCGCGCGCATCTTGCAAGATCAGCTGTCGATCTTTGTGAACTTCGATGAGCCAGAAAGCGCATCGGCCCAGCAAGAAGACGATGGTTTGGAATTCAACCCATTGCTGCTGAAGAAGGTCGACGAGCTGGAATTGTCTGTCCGTTCGGCAAACTGTCTGAAGAACGACAACATCGTCTACATCGGCGATCTGATCCAAAAGACAGAAGCCGAAATGCTGCGCACGCCAAACTTTGGCCGGAAGTCTTTGAACGAGATCAAAGAAGTTCTGTCAGGCATGGGCTTGCACCTAGGCATGGATGTCGAAGACTGGCCGCCTGAGAATATCGAAGATCTGGCCAAGAAATTCGAAGACAACTTTTAATGTAAGGCGGGATTAATCCCGCCCTACGCACCCCGGGAAATTCTTCCCCAATAACGCGAGGGGGGTCCAACGCAGACCCTTCCGATACAAAGTACAAATGAAGGAATATTGATATGCGTCACGCACGTGGTTACCGCCGCCTAAACCGGACACACGAACATCGCAAAGCGATGTTTGCCAACATGGCTGGCTCTTTGATCGAACATGAACAGATCAAAACAACTTTGCCAAAAGCAAAGGAAATGAAGCGGATCATCGAAAAGCTGGTCACTTTGGGCAAGCGCGGTGATGAGCATGCCCGTCGCCAGGCCGCCAGCCGTCTGAAGCAGCATATGCACGTTGCAAAACTGTTTGATGTGCTGGGCCCACGTTACAAAGATCGCCAAGGCGGTTATGTGCGCGTGCTGAAAGCGGGCTTTCGGTATGGCGATATGGCCCCGATGGCCATCATCGAATTTGTTGATCGTGACGTTGACGCAAAAGGCGCGGCGGATAAAGCCCGTCTGGCCGAAGAAGATGCGGCAGAATAAGTTAACGAAAGGTTAATTTTTGAAGCCCCGAATTCATTTCGGGGCATTATTTTTTGTGCTGGTTGAATCATTAATAATGCAGTGCAATTTTTGGTTGACCCGGTTTAAGTGAACTAGTCTAAAAACGGTATGGCGGCAAAACTCGGCATAGATTTGGAGCTTTATAACCTGGGTCTTTTGGCCCCGGCTGGCTACTATCTTGGGTTACATATCCGCTTTACTTCGCCTTTGCTTACCCTGGCCAACTATCCCAAAGAATGGATGGATCATTACACGCGTGAGGCATATGCCTTGCGTGATCCGATAGTGGCTTGGGGGTTTTCGACCACTGGTGCAAGCCGCTGGTCTGACCTCGAAGTACCTGATCCTTTCAATATTATGGGCCAAGCCAAAGAATATGGATTGGTCTATGGTGTTTCTGTTGCTGTGGGTGAGCTGAACTCCCGCACAATCGGCAGCGCAGCGCGCAGCGACAGACAATATACCGACAACGAGATGAAGGAAATTGAACGTATTGTTCAGCGCCTTCACAAGATTGCGGAACCTCCAGAAAGTCTGACACCCGCACAGGCCGAGGCATTGCGCCTGGTGGGTGAAGGGTTGCGGCATTCCGAAGCTGCCAAACGGATCGGGATTTCGGAAAGCGCTTTGAAGGCGCGCCTTACAACGGCGCGTAACAAGTTGATGGCAAGAACAACTGCCGAAGCTTTGCAGCGCGCACGCCAATACAACCTAATTTAATCTGCATAAGGGCGTTTGCGCCCTGACTTACCTGGAGAAATGATATGCAAACAACTACACTTTCATTTGCTAATATGCACAACCATGGGGCGCTATTTCCCGACCTACTTCGCGCAAGAAGGGAAACATTTATCGTCCGAAATGAATGGGATCTGCCAGAGGCAGATGGCATGGAATATGATCAATATGACACCCCGGCCAGCCGTTGGATTGCGGTGCATGACCAAGGCGTCGTCTATGCCGGCATTCGCCTGACCCCTACAACAAACCGCTGTGGTATTTATACCTATATGATCAAAGATGCGCAGGATGGGTTGTTGGAAACCATTCCGTCAAACCTGTTGGATGAACCTGCACCGGTTCATGAAAACGTTTGGGAAAGCAGCCGGATGTTTGTAAACCAAGCAACCCCGCATCGCATCAGACGTCGTGTTCAATTGGCTTTGACAAAATCAATGCTGTCGGCGGCGCGCGAATTGGGGGCGGCACGTGTGTTGGGATTGATCCCAGCAAACTGGCCGCGTTGGGCACCAATTATTGGCTGTGATTTTGATGCGGCTGGTCCGGTGATGGATTTTGATGGCGCCAAAAGCCAATGTATTTCGATTGATATGAAGCGCAACTTGCATTGATCTGACAGTTTTCATTTTCCCCCGCGATGCGTAGGGTGGTGGCATGGATGATCTCTTTGCCTCTGACACGTCTGCGCCGGAAAGCAGCAATCGGCCTTTGGCCGATCGGCTGCGGCCCAAGCGCATCGAAGATGTCGTGGGGCAACAGGGTGTTTTGGGCCCCGATGGCCCATTGCGCATCATGTTGGACAATCAAAGTTTGGGGTCGCTTATTTTTTGGGGACCTCCGGGGGTTGGGAAGACCACATTGGCGCGGTTGTTGGCCGATGAAACGGATTTGGCGTTTGTTCAGATCAGCGCCATTTTCAGTGGCGTGCCGGAACTGCGCAAAGTGTTTGAGGCCGCCAAGCTTCGCCGCCAATCGGGGACAGGCACGGTTTTGTTTGTGGATGAAATTCATCGGTTCAACAAAGCACAGCAGGACAGTTTTCTGCCCCATATGGAGGACGGCACAATCGTGTTGATTGGGGCGACCACCGAAAATCCGTCATTTGAATTAAACGCTGCGATTTTATCACGGGCCCAAGTTTTGGTTCTGGAACGGCTCAGTCCTGAAGATTTGTCCGATTTGGCGATCCGTGCCGAACAAGAAACCGGGCGCGAATTGATGTTAGAACCCGATGCGCGAACCGCCCTGATGGATATGGCTGATGGCGACGGTCGTGCATTTTTGAACCTTGTGGAACAAGTGTTGGCATGGAAATTGGATGTGCCTCTTTCCAAGGGTGATTTGGGCAAACGCTTGATGCGCCGCGCCGCGCAATATGACAAATCTGGCGATGCCCATTACAATCTGATTTCAGCGCTGCATAAATCCGTGCGGGGATCAGACCCAGACGCCGCAATGTATTGGTTTGCGCGCATGTTGGAAGGTGGCGAAGATCCACGATATTTGGCGCGCCGCATCACCCGCATGGCGGTGGAAGACATCGGGCTGGCCGATCCACAGGCCCAAGCGGTGTGTTTGCAATCTTGGGAAACTTATGAACGTTTGGGCAGCCCAGAGGGGGAATTGGCTTTGGCACAGGCTGTTGCCTATTTGGCGTTGGCCCCCAAATCCAACGCGGCCTATGTCGCCTATAAGGCCGCGCGATCTGATGCCCGCAGCACAGGGTCGGAACCACCGCCAAAACACATTTTGAATGCGCCAACGTCCCTCATGAAGGATCAGGGGTATGGCGATGGATATGCCTATGATCATGATGCCGAAGATGGGTTCTCTGGTCAGAATTACTTTCCCGATGGCATTGATCGCAAAGCCTATTATCAGCCCGTTGAACGGGGGTTTGAACGGGATTTGCGCAAACGTCTTGATTATTTTGAGAAACTGCGCGCCAAGCGCGGCGGTTGACAAACGCCCGCGCTTTGCCGATGGCACACCCATGATATTCACAACGATCATTGTTGCACTTGGTGGTGCCATTGGGGCCGCCCTTCGCTTTTTGGTGGGGGTGTCCGCGGTGCGTCTTTTGGGATCTGGCTTTCCCATGGGGGTGCTGACAGTGAATGTGGTGGGCTCGTTTTTGATGGGCCTTTGTGTGGTGTATTTGGGCCAACGGGGTGGGGCGGCTTGGCAGCCGTTTTTGATGACGGGCGTTTTGGGTGGTTTCACAACTTTTTCTGCCTTTTCGCTTGAGGCTTATACTTTGTTTGAACGTGGTGCCGTGGGTCAGGCAGCGGCCTATGTGGGATTGTCAGTTGGTCTGTCGATTGCCGGTCTGATTTGTGGGATCGCGATTGCCCGGGGGGCATTGGTATGAGCCGTGTTCAACACATCGAAGTCGCAGAAGGAGATGGCGATCAACGCATTGATCGTTGGATGCGCCGCATGTTTCCGCAATTGTCGCAAGGGCGCATTGAAAAGCTGTGCCGCAAAGGGGAAGTACGTGTCGATGGTGGGCGGGTGAAATCTTCCACACGGCTGGAGGCGGGGCAGATGGTGCGCGTGCCACCATTGCCTGATGCACCTGCACCGGATCATTTCAAGGCACCCCGAATTTCAGACGCAGATGCAAAGATGATTCAAGAGTGTGTGCTGTATCGCGATGATCATATCTTGGCATTGAACAAACCTGCCGGATTGCCCGTGCAAGGCGGCAGCAAACAAACCCGCCATGTTGATGGCATGGCAGAGGCACTGCGATTTGGGGCAGAAGACACCCCCCGTTTGGTGCATCGGTTGGATAAAGATACCAGCGGTGTTTTGTTGCTGGGGCGCACCCGGCAGGCCACCGCAAAATTGGCAGAGGCATTTCGCCATCGGGCCACCCGCAAGATTTATTGGGCCGTGCTTGCGGGGATGCCATCCCCACGCCATGGCACGATTAAATATGGGTTGGTTAAAGCCAGTGGCCATGGGCGCGCTGGCGAAGGTGAGAAGATGCACTGCATCCACCCGCGCGATGTGGCCACGACGCCGGGCGCAAAACGCGCCACGACCGATTATACGGTCATTCAAAATTTGGGTGGCCGGGCGGCCTGGGCTGCGATGGTGCCTGTCACCGGGCGGACCCATCAATTGCGTGCCCACATCGCCGAAATGGGCCATCCAATTATTGGGGATGGAAAATATGGTGGGTCAGGCCAAGAAAACGCCGGCGATGGTTGGGGCGCCCAATTGGGTGGTGAGATCAGCAAAAAGTTGCACCTTCATGCCCGTATGTTGCGCTTTGAACATCCCTTTACGGGCAACATCATAACCCTGACGGCGCCTTTGCCACCGCATATGGCGCGCACGTGGGAACAATTCCAATGGGATCCGGCCGATGCGCCGGGGGATCCGTTCGAAGAACTTTGATTATGACAACCCTGATCCTTTTTGATGTCGATGGAACCTTGGTGGACAGCCAAGCGCATATCATGGCCGCCATGGATCGAACCTTTGCTGCCGTTGGCCAGCCCAGCCCAAGCCGGGCGCAGGTATTATCGATTGTTGGATTGTCACTTGATATGGCCTTCTTCAAACTTTGGCCCCAAGGGGATGCCGCTTTGCGCCAACAAATGGTGGAAGATTATAAGCAGGCCTTTCATGATTTAAGGTCCGAGCTTACCACATCCCCCCTGTACCCCGGTGCATTGGAATGCATCCGCCATTTGGCGGCGAAACCGGGTTTGGCCTTGGGGATTGCCACGGGCAAATCCCGGCGCGGTTTAGACCATGTCCTTGACAGTCATGATCTGCGCGGTGTTTTCGAAACCCAGCAAGTGGCAGATGATCATCCTTCGAAACCCCATCCTTCGATGTGCCATCAGGCGATGGCAGATACCAATGCGGTGGCGGGGGTGATGATTGGCGATACGACCTTTGATCTTGAAATGGGCCGGAACGCTGGATTGTCGACGCTGGGCGTAAGCTGGGGATATCATCCGGTGGAACAACTTGCACCTTTGGCGGATGCCATTGCAGACAGCTTTGCACAGGTGCCGAACCTTTTGAACGAAATGGACAGCGCAAGATGAACGATTGGGCCGCAAAACGATTTTGGACAGACACCACCGTGGCACCGGCGGGAAATGGGTTTGAAGTTCTATTGGATGGACGTCGGGTGAAAACACCGGCCAAAACCCCCCTGATCGTGCCGACCCAAAATTTGGCCAATGAAATTGCGGCGGAATGGGATGCCCAAGAGGATAAGATTGATCCCTTGTCGATGCCGTTCACACGTTCGGCAAATGCCGCCATCGACAAAGTCACCCCACAACATTCAGAAGTGTCCGATCTGATCGCCGCTTATGGCGAAAATGATCTGTTGTGTTACCGCGCCGATGGTCCAGATGGCCTGATCCAAAGGCAACAGGCGGAATGGGATCCGATTTTGGAATGGGGGAAAGACACTTTGGGTGTATCGTTGATCGTGACCCAAGGGGTGATGCATGTGGAACAACCCGCCAATTCAGTGGCAACCTTGAAAACACTTGTGCAAGATCAATCACCGTTTGCCCTGACGGCCCTTCATGATCTGGTCAGCATCAGCGGTTCATTGATCATCGGATTGGCGGCGCAAAAAAATGCGTTTGATTTAACACGTTTATGGGCCGCTTCGCGTGTGGATGAACTGTGGCAAATCGAACAATGGGGCGAAGATGAAGAGGCGACAGAGCACGCCGAAAAAAAAGAATCGGCCTTTCGGCACGCCTATAAGTTCTTTTCTTTTGCATCTTAACGTTGCGTAAAACGGGGTGTTTGCCCCCAAAAATCAAAAAAGTTGAATTGAATCATAAGTTTTCCCAAACGAAATCTTGACCCAAGCGCAATTCAGTGGACATTGTCCCCCATTGCGAGGGGGGAACCTTTGCATTCATAGTCGGCTTTCTAAGCTGGCAGGGAGACTGCCCCAACTTCGGGGCGGAACTAAAATGAGGTATCTTATGAAAAAATCCGTACTTCTTGGTGCGTTGACTGTTGCAAGCCTTTCTGCAGGCGCAGCGGCTGCTGGCACTTTGGACGACGTAAAAGCACGCGGCAAACTGAACTGTGGTGTGACAACTGGTGTTCCAGGTTTTGCTGAGCCAGACGCAGAAGGCGTTTGGAAAGGCTTTGACGTGGCTGTATGCCGCGCAGTTGCGGCAGCAACTTTGGGCGATTCAACTGCAGTTGAGTTCGTTCCAACAACAGGTAAAACACGCTTTACTGCTTTGGCTTCTGGCGAAATCGACATGTTGGCACGTAACACAACATGGACATTCTCACGTGACGTTGACCTGAAATTCGAATTCACTGGCGTAAACTACTACGACGGTCAGGGCTTCATGGTTCCTGCTGATCTGGGCGTTTCTTCAGCTTCTGAATTGGACGGCGCAACTGTATGTATCCAAACTGGTACAACAACAGAGCTGAACTTGGCGGACTTCTTCCGTTCAAACAACATCTCTTATGAGCCAGTGCCAATCGAAACAGGTGCTGAAGCTGTTCAGCAGTTCCTGGCTGGCGCATGTGACGTTTACACAACTGACGCATCTGCTTTGGCTGCGCAACGTGCTGGTTTCGAAAACCCAGGCGCTTACACAGTTCTGCCAGAAATCATCTCCAAAGAGCCTCTGGGCCCACTTGTACGCCACGGCGACAACGCTTGGGGTGATATCGTTCGTTGGACACTGAACGCATTGATCACAGCGGAAGAGCTGGGTGTGACTTCAGGCAACATCGCTGAGATGGCTGCTGGCACAAACAACCCAGAAATCAACCGTCTTCTGGGTTCAGAAGGTGATCTGGGCGCGATGCTTGGTCTGGACAAAGAGTGGGCAAAGCGCGCCATCATGGTTGAAGGTAACTATGGTGAGATCTTTGCAAACAACATCGGTACAGAAACACAAATCGGTCTGGCCCGTGGTTTGAACTCACAGTGGACACAAGGTGGTTTGATCTACTCACCTCCTTTCCGCTAAGAACTTCGGAGAAGGGCGCGTCTTGGACGCGCCCTTTTTCTATTTGGGTGATAACCCAAACCATAAATAAGAAGGCGACCACGAAGGTTGCTTCAAACGGGGATAATTTATGGCAACGCTTTCCGACCCTCAGGTGTCGACGGCCAATGGTGGCTTCCGCCTGAACATGTTGTTAAACGATACGCGGTATCGATCTTTAACTTTCCAATTTATTGCCTTGATTGCGATCATTGCCTTTATGGCGTTCGTGGGTGGCAACCTTGTGCGCAACTTGGCCG
>JAHDCF010000055.1 GCA_020630015.1 Planktomarina sp.
CAACTGGAACTGACCGACCGCCTGCCCTTCATATTCTCACGCGGTACGCCGCAGGTGATGGACAGTTTCGAAATGATGGCGCTTTATCGTGGACTGTCTGACGACGAATTCACCAAGAACGTCCACAGCTATACCATCATTAACACCAACAGCCCTCGTACGTTGGACATTCCGATGGCCCAAGGCCTGATTGATTTTGCAAAACATGGCCAGGTCAGCATCGTCACGCCATTTACGCTGATGGGTGCGATGGCACCGATCACAGTTGCGGGTGCCATCACCCTTAGCCATGCCGAGGCACTGGCGGCCATCACTTTGACGCAGCTTGTTAATCCCGGTGCGCCGATCTGTTACGGCACATTCACCAGCAATGTTGATATGAAGTCAGGATCGCCAGCCTTCGGCACGCCAACACATTTCCAAGCCTCACTGGCGGCGGGTCAGCTGGCGCGCTTGATCGGCCTGCCGTGGCGATCGGCGGCGGGATCTGCGGCACCCACGAACGACATTCAGGCAGCCAACGAAAACCAAATGGGGCTTTGGGGATGCCTATTGGGGGGTGCCACGATCGTCATCCATTCGGCCGGTTGGTTGGAAGGCGGACTGACGGTTGGTTACGAGAAACTCATCTGTGACGTTGAAGTTCTGAATATGGTGGCTGAACTTTGTGCCGGTGGGAAAGCCGGCCCCGATGAAATCGGCTTTGATAATGCGCTTCGCCATGTGAAGCCTTCGGGGCACTTTTTTGACAGCCCGCAAACCATGGACCGATATAACACTGAATTCTATGAACCGATCGTACATGATTATGCCAACTTTGGCACATGGATGGAACGGGGTGCCCGCGATACCAACGAACGGGCCACGGGAATATGGAAAGATATCTTGGCGCAAAACAACACACCCGCCCGCGATCTTGATCGTTGGGGGGCTTTGCAAGATTTCATTCAAAAACGCACAGCCGAAGGGGGCGCCCCACCGGAAAGTTGACGTGTCAGAAAGCCTGCCCCCATTGGGGAACACCCACGTTCCAATGAACGGGTTCGCGCCCAGAGATTTGCGCAGGAACAGACAGAAGATGCGCATCCAAGATATTGCCCAAAACCATCTGTTTTCGGTCAGCGCCCGCAAACGCAAGGCTTGAAATATTGCGAAGCGTTTGTGTGGGCGATGTATCCAAGTGCGGCCGATTCAATACACCGCGGTCAAAGGCATTTTCCACTTCATCCACCCAAGCGGGCATTCGTTCACCAAACAGGGTCGATTGGGTGCCATCTGGCGCGATGTGAATTACCTCTGACGAAATGATGCAAGCCACAAGCAACCCACCGTTTTGATCAAATTCTAATCCATCGGGAAACGCCCCTTTGGGCATTTGCGCAAAGGGAATAACCGGGCCTGAAACACCATTTTCATCCAACCGGATCCTGCTGATCCGTTGGCCCATGGTTTCAGCGATATAAAGCCATCCTGCTGAATAGTCGGTGCGAATTTCATTGGTATAAGCCAGATTTTCGACCACCACTCGCATCTGCCCATTTTCAATCACGGCAACAAACCCATTGGCAACATCACGCCGGTAGGCCAGCGATCGAGGCACCAAGGTTGTGGAAACTGTGACCCAAATTTTGCCCAGCGCATCGATATGTACGAAATTTACGGGCGTTCGCGCACCAAGGATCGCACACGGATGAAACAACCGCATCCCGTCTGAATCCAGTTCAAAAAGCCCGCCGCCATCACCGATATTCGCGACCAAAAAACTGCCGTCTTGGCGCAAAGCAATCCCATTCGCCAACACAGGGATTTCATTTGTCATGATTGGTGGCGACAACGCAAACTGGCGACCATCTGCGCACAATCGTGCAACCCCCCGCGCCCCATGCGAACAATAAATATCCCCCGATTGCGTTGCCAACACACATTCCGGTCGTGACAGGTTATGCCCAATGCGGATCAGGCCTGAGGGGATCATTTGATGTGGCCTTTAGGTTTGATCATCCGAAAGTTCTGCAGCCCAAGGCGGGTTCGCCCCGGCCCGCGATACCGTGACGGCGGCAACTTTGGCACCAAAGGCCAACGCATCTTGGAAATCAGAGGCGGCCAAACCGCGCAGTTTTTCTGGGACAAGCAATCCTGTCGATTGCAGTTGCGCCAAAAAACCCGAATTAAACGTATCACCGGCACCAACTGTATCCACCACCGTGGCTCTTTCAGATGGCACAAAACAATCATCATTTTGGGTGATCGCCATGGCGCCATCTGCCCCTTGGGTAACCAACACAACATGCGGGCCTTTCGCAATCAAATCGCGCGCCTTTTCAATGTGACTGTCACCGGATGGAACGATCCAATCCAGATCTTCATCGGATACTTTAACAATATCAGATCCCGCAATCATCTGTGACAATCGGTTCCGATAGGCCGCTTCGTTGGTGATAAAACCGGGTCTGATATTTGGATCAATCATGACAACCCGACCTTTACCTTCAGACGCCAGAACGCAGGCATAGGCATCGGCGGCCGGTTCAGCAACCAAGCTTATTCCACCAAAATAAAGGGCCGTCACATCAGAAGGAAGTTTTGGCATATCCATGGGCGTTATCATCCGCCCCGCAGAATTGTCGTCATAGAACGAATACGTGGCCTGACCTTCTTTCAGATGCACGATTGCAAGGGTCGTCAGTCGATCAGACAAGACCAAAAGATCGGATGAAACCTGATTTTCCGCCAAAGTGGATTTCAGCAACGCCCCAAAGGTGTCGGTTGAAATGCCGCTGCAAAAGCCAACGTCGGCCCCCAAACGCCCTAAACCAATCGCCGTATTAAAAACGGCCCCGCCCGTGTGGGGGACAAACCCCATGGCGCCACTTTCGGTGGGTTCAGGGATCATATCAATTAACGCTTCGCCACAGCACAGTATCATTGGGTGATTTCCTCAATCTCTTGTTAGCGCAATCATATTGAGTGTTGGATAAATCCTCAATCAACTTTGATGCATTATACGCGTGCGCGTTCCCGTTTGGGATCAAAGAAGGGAATATCACGAACCTGCACCGGCAGACGCTTCATATGGCCATCCATTTGTCCCACCTCCAATTGCGTTCCGGGCTCTGAATGTTCCACGGCAAGGCGCGCGATGGCGATTGTGCGTTCAAACATCGGGGATCGGGTGGCGGAGGTCACAACCCCAATCGGGCGTTCCCCCGCAAAAACGTGGCAACCCTGTGCCGGCACATCATCACATTCAAACCACAGCCCCTTTAACACGCGGCGCGGATCACGGGAATTTCGGATCAATGCATCTTTGCCAACAAAGTCTGCCGACTTTTTCAAACTGACTGCGAACCCAAGCCCCGCCTCAAAGGCATCCACCCCAGGCGCAAATTCCGCACCAGCGGCGGCAAGGCCCGCTTCGATGCGAATTGTTTCCAGTGCGGCGGACCCCATGGGGGTTATACCATATGGTTCGCCCGCCTGCATGACTGCATCCCAAAGGGCGGGCGCATCCGTGGGGCTGCAAAACAGCTCATAGCCCAATTCACCGGTATAACCTGAACGTGACAACATGAACGGAATGCCTTCACGATCTTTGACCCGCGCCACAGTGGCGCCAAACCAATTCAGATTTTTCAACGAAGGCACAGTAGGCTGTGTGAAAACCAAATCCTTCAAAACATCACGCGATTTGGGCCCCTGCAACGCCAAATTTGGCAGGGCGCCACCCATTCCATGTACGCGCACTTGCATATTTTCTTGCTGTGCAAGGTTTTGTAAAACACGTGCGCTTTCTTCTGTTCCGCAACACCAGCGGAACAATTCTGGCCCCATGCGAAACAATGTCCCGTCGTCGACCACCGATCCCGCATCGTCACAAATCAGAGTGTATTGCCCACGCCAGACCGCCAATCGCGCCACATCCCGTGTGGTTGCCCGTTGTAACAGCCGTTCTGCATCCGGACCAATGATATCGTATTTGCGAAGGCTCGACATATCTTGAAGGGTTACTTTTTCACGGCAGGCCCAATATTCACCAACCGTTCCAAATGAAGGAAAGCTGATTGGCGCCCACACATCACGCGCCGGGGCAAATTGCGTTGTCAGTTTTGATGTCGCGGAGTGAAACGCACTTTCTTGACTAATCGACATGGGCGCATCTTCCTTTTCACGATAGGCCACAGCGCGGCGAATGGGTGCATTTGGTTTGTAAATTCGGACATGAATATCAGTTGGGTTCCAACCATTAATGGGATCCAAATCATCTGGGCAGGCTGTCGTCACACAAACCAGATCATCCATCGCCCGCATGGCGACATAATCCCCCGGCCGGGAATAGCTTTCTTCGGTCATAAGGTTGTGGTGATGCGGATCAATCCAAGTGTTCCAAAAGAAATTAATCGCTGGCCACGCCGGGCGATAAGCAACGCCAAAAGGATCAAGCGCAAAAGAAATATTGTCGGAACAGTTTACATGACCGGGAAACCCTCGTTCTTCATATCCGCGCGCCGTGCACGCCAATCCAAAGGTATCGTGCCGCCCGCAAGTATCTTGGATCACATTCATCATCGGCGACAAATTACGATCAAAGAACTTATCCAACATCCCCGGCCCCGGATAAGATCCGCGCACCATGGAACGGGTTGCTGTGCTGTCGATGATCACCTCATCACCACGGTTCAGGGGATCCAATCGTAAAGCCATGAAATCGGAACATTGCTGCCCCTCAACATCAATGATTTGCACCACCTCGCCCGGGCGCACTTCATATGCGCGGGCGGTGCCACGGGTGACGGTGAATTCGTCACGAACCTCGCCCAAGGCTGGGGGCAACGGGGTTCCATTTCCGGCCAAGGCGGGTTTGTGAGAAATGTCCACCAACCCGATGGAACCTTGGGCCACGTGATCTTCCGCACGCACTGGACGGATGACCCAAACGTCACAATCAGCTTCGGCCTTTAAGACAACTAAATCATCCACTCGAACACGGTATGTCGGAAGTGTTTTCCCAACGCGCCCACCATTGGCCAATACCCAAGCCTTGAATTCCGCGCTTTCAAATTCCGCCCAAAGCGTTTGGGTGTTGTGGCTGATGCCAAGGTTTTGTGATGCAGCCTGCCCCTCGGACATGGCGAGCACACAACAATCTTGTCCCACACCCCGGGGGCGAAGGGACAAAACATCGCCATCTTTCATCGTCAGGCGCATCGCATCGCGTGGACCCAAACTTTGGGTTATCACCTCTGATCGGGGCACCATTCCGGGGAAGTTTCGCCGCCCTTTGTATCCAATGTTGGAAAAGGTTTGATGCACTGTCTTGTCAAACACGAGGTCTACTCCGGCGCATGTCATCGCTATTGCCAACTACAGCGTCAGTTGGAACTTTAAGTCAATGATTTCCTTTGTCCCATGTCAAAGATCAATCTCAACCACACCGTCCTTTTGGGCGGCGCGGCTTTGGCATAAGATAATCTGATTTGCCCGTTGTGCCTTTGACAGAACGAAATCGCGATGTTCCACATCGCCAGATACGATGCCACATTTACACACGCCACAAATACCATCACTGCATTTTAAATCGATATGATATCCGTTTTCGTTCAACACATCAGCGGCAGTTTTATTCGCAGGAACACGCAATATTTTTCTTGATTTTGACAGTTTCAAATCAAAATCAAAATTTTCATATTCAGGCGCATCCGGAACGGAAAAATATTCAAGGTGACGGGCATCATCTGGAAAACCAGCTTTGTGCGCAGCATCCATGACGGCCGTCATATATGGATCCGAACCACAGGTATAAACATGACCACCGGGTTCATATTCCCCCAGAACCCGCGCAAAATCGGCACGGTTCCCTTCTGCACTTATGTAAAGGTGAACGCGTTCCGCCCACGGTACTTTATCCAATTCATCCAACAGCGCCATTTCAGACCGCGAACGCCCGGAATAGTGCAGTTCAAAATCCTTTCCCTGTTGGTACAAACTGTGGGCCATGGCGATCAACGGGGTTACCCCGATGCCACCCCCCATCAAGGTTGTTTTTGCCGCATCGTCGGCCAATGGGAAGTGATTGATCGGACGCGAGATGAACAATTTGCGCCCTTTTGAAAAGATCCGGTGCAATAACTTGGATCCCCCCCGGCCGTCGTCCTCACGCAAAACGGCGATTTGATATTTGCTGCGATCTGCGGGGTTGCCGCACATGGAATACTGTCTCAAATATTCCGGTGCGACAACAATATCCAAATGCGCACCCGCCGACCATTCCGGTAAATCTCCTCCATCCACCGGGACAAGATCATAAATACAAATGCCTTTTGCACTTTCTAAAACCTGGGCGATTTCCACCTGCAAAACAGGGCTTTCCCCAGATTGGTCATAGATGTGCAAGTGCCCGGTTTCATCCCTTTCCAATAAGGCTTGGTATTCCTCTGCCGTGATCATCGCCTGATAGGCGGCGATGCCAGCTTCGCGATCCATCGCAAACGGGTAGGGATAAGGATGCGGTGCCAAAGGCGCAGGATAAACCGCCAATGTTTGATCCTTAGCCTTTAAATTCAAATCTGTTTGCAAGTCGCGCGCATTTACCGTGTGGGGCGTTGGACGATAGGCTTCGTCCTCAGCAAGTTCCAAATCCCACCACCACTTTTTCGTTGGGTTCAGGCGGCCATTTCCGATCACATCATCCAGCTTCGCCAAAGCAGGCGCCAGTTTCGGCACGTTCATTGCCATCCACCTGAAAGGACGTTCTTTAAACACACCTTCAAGGTTCCAAGGACAGGTTTTCATGCAACGTCCACACATCGCCCCGCCGGGTGTTGTGATCCGATATGTGGTGCATTTTTGGCTGTCCGATTTCCAAATCTCATACCCATTGAACATCAACTTTGGACCTGCCGTGATCGCCCCAGAGGGGCATTCACGGGCGCATTTATTGCAGCTTTCGCAAAAAGACTGCAGGCCAAAATCAATCGGGGCATCATGGGCCAAGGGCAAATCGGTTGTGACGGTTCCCGATTTCAATCGCGGTCCCAAAAAGGGATTTAAGATCACCTCCCCGATGCGGCTGACCTCTCCCAATCCGGACAAAAGCAAAAGCGGGGGTTGCAACACTTCCCCATCCATCACGGTATGGGCTTTGGCGCCGTATCCCAATCGCCGTATTTGTTTTGCAATCACACCGCCCAACAACGAAAATCGAAGATACGCACGCATGCTTTGAGCAACGGCAATCCAATCATCGCCCGACGACCCTTCCATGGTTTCGTACCCCTGATCGATCACCATGTTCACGGCGTGATCATGTGGTGGGGTGATTTCCGCCCCGCGGGCATCATGGCTGTACCACGCCCAATCGGGACATCTTGATAATCCAACCGCATCCACGCCCAAGAAATAGGCTGTGGCTTTGATTAAATCAGCTGCCTCTTGTGGGCTTAGTTTCGTTTTTTTGGTTGCGACGTCACCGTCTTGTAACAACACAAACGCCCCAAGCGCCCTGCGTTGCGCACTCGACGGGGCCGATTTGCGTACGTACAACCCACCCGTCGCTGCCTGTTGCAAAGGCTTGCCCATATCCCCAAACTGGGCACGCGCGAACATATCTGCACGTTTTGGCACCCTTGGGATGTTGGCTTCATCCATGTATGTGGTGGGATCTTCTACGCGTTTCAGCGTTTCAAAGGGATGCGCACCGTCAACAAAACGCCTTCGTTCAAAAGGCACGGCATTCGATTTGTTTTTGAAAGCCGTTCCCCCGAACCGCCATCGTGCGCCGAACGCGGATTTGGGTTGATCTTTCATTGGGGCTAGCGGGGTGTCCACCGCCAATTCAAATGTTGTGGTCACCGCCGCCAATCCAAACCGCGTTCCGATATACGGATGATGCAAGCGCCCATCTTCAACGGTGGCAAGACCAGCAGCCACCGCCAGTTGATTCAAATCCACATCCGAAGAAGATACCGTGTGACCGCGCGCTGAATACCCCAACACCCGCAGGTAATTGGCAAGCACCACAGCCGTTTCTGCGCCCAACAACCCCGCCCGATGTGCCTGCGCGTTTTTGATCCATCCTGTGCCCACCTCTTGGACTGCGGGGTCGCGCGGGTTTTCATATAGAAAGACCAAAGCATGGGTGTGATCCGTGATGGGTTTTGGATCGGCCTCCATCGATTCCTTCAGGTCCGCCATAATCAGATCAATTCCCGCCGCCAATGTCTTGGTCTGCTTGGTCCGCAGATCTTGTGCCAAGCGATCTATGTCGGGGTTCATCTGCGGCGTGGACAACACAGCTGAGTTGGGCAATTTGCAAACACCAACCACGGCTGCATCATTAAAATACCCAAATGATTTCAAATGATGAGATCGTTCCATTAAATCCGTGGGGGCATCGGCCACAGCGCGATTTACAAGTCCATCGCGAATGGCATCCAACATGGCTTGGTGATCGCGCATGGCGTTAACAATCGACACCGGATCATCGGATCGATCAAACGACAATGCCTTGAATTTTGGCACATCCCCCATGTTGGGCATGTCATCTCGCCTGCGCAGATATTCACACGGGTAAGGACCCAAATGCAAAGGGCGATCTTTGGATGAAAACAAACGCATCTGCGCGTCCCTTTGCTTGGGTCATTTTGTGCAACTGTGCAGGTGCAAGAATGGCTTGGCAAGACTTCGGTGCAATTTCAAAAAGCGACGCGATTGGATTTGACCCTTCGCGCCAGACACGACACAGTGGTGCCAAATCATAATCACCTTTGGGGGCAGATCCCCACGTGAGGAAGAACAATGAAATACGTAAAGCCAGAAAGTTTTGAGGTCGCCTCACAGCTTTTGCAAAATGAATCCGGAACAAGCCGTATTTTGGCAGGTGGCACCGATGTGCTGGTTCAGCTGAAGGCTGAAATGGTTGAACCAGATTTGATGGTTGATTTAAAACACCTGCCGGGAATGCAAGATATCACAGCCGAAAATGGCGGATACCGAATTGGGGCCGCAGTGCCCGGCGCGGTTGTTGGGGAACATGATGGTGTGAAGGCCATGTGGCCCGGTGTCGTCGAAGGTTTGGAACTGATCGGTTCGACACAGGTTCAAGGGCGCGCCACGATGGCAGGAAATTTGTGCAACGGATCACCCGCCGCCGATTCCGTGCCTGCATTGGTCACCGCTGGCGCAATGGCCCGTGTACATGGGCCAGATGGCGCACGGGATGTGCCGGTTGCCGATATCCCTCAGGGGCCAGGCAAGACCAACCTTTCGAAGGGTGAATTCATCACATCCATCTTTTTGCCCGCCCGTCCCGATCACGCGGGCGATGCCTACCTTCGGTTTATTCCGCGTACAGAAATGGACATTGCGGTATCTTCGGCCGCCGTCAGCTTGGTTTTGGATGCCGCTGGAACCTGTCGCCAAGCCCATGTTGCCGTCGGGGCTGTCGCACCAACCGTGCGCTTGGTCGAAAAGGCCGGGAAAGCCCTAGAAGGGTCTCAGTTAGACAGCGATGCAATTGCCGCAATGAAAACCGCCGTCGAAGCCGCTTGTAACCCCATCGACGACAAACGTGGCACCATTGAATTCAGAACAAAAACAGCCGCCGTTTTGGCAGAACGCGCCGCGCGTATTGCATACAGCCGTGCAGGAGGCCAATCATGAAAACCATACATGTTGAAACCACAATTAACGGCGATGCGACAGAATTTCTGTGCGCTCCGGATGAAAGCCTTTTGGATGTTTTGCGCGACCGATTGGGCCTGACCGGCGCCAAAGAAGGATGCGGCACCGGTGATTGCGGGGCTTGTAGCGTCACCGTCGATGGACGGCTGGTGTGTTCCTGTTTGATGCTGGGTGCGGAAGCACAAGACGCGCAAATCGAGACCATCGAAGGCATGGCCGATGGCGAAACTTTGCACCCCTTGCAGCGCGTGTTCTTAGAGGAAGCCGCCCTTCAATGTGGTGTCTGCACGCCGGGTATCTTGGTTGCCGCCAAGGCCTTGCTTGAAAAAAATCCAGATCCAACTGACACCGAGGTTCGATATTGGCTGGCCGGTAATCTGTGCCGATGCACTGGATACGACAAAATCATCAAGGCGGTTCAAACCGCCGCGGCCGAAATGAGGGGGGCATAACCATGGCGTTGGATTCAAATCCGAAACAAGATTTCAAAATCGTTGGTACACGCGTTCCTCGCCCCGATGGGATCGACAAAGTCACCGGCAAAGCAATGTATGGGGCAGATATTTCTGCGCCTGGTATGCTTTATGGTCGCATTTTGCGCAGCCCCCATGCCCATGCAAAAATCCTGTCCATTGATACCAGCGCGGCAGAACAAGCCCCGGGCGTGAAGGCGGTTGTGACTTCTGCAGATTTTGCAAATCCCGGTGATGATTATTTTCGCGATATTCGCGATAATTGCCTTGCGGCGGGCAAAGCACTTTATGATGGGCATGCGATTGCCGCGGTGGCCGCCACCAGCAAATCTGCAGCCAAGGCGGCTATTCGGCTGATCAAAGTTGAATACGAAGTTTTGCCGCATGTTACGGATGTGGACGCCGCAATGGCCCCAGATGCCCCAATTGTGCAAGAAGGGCGCGCATTGGAAAACGTGCCAAAAGGCATGTCCCAAAACGTGACCACCCATGTTGAGTTTGGCCATGGCGATTTGGATGCCGGGTTTGCCAAGGCGGACAAAATCGTTGAACGCAGTTTCAAAACAGCCGCGACCCATCAGGGATATATCGAACCCCAGGCCTGCATGGCATCCCTTGGTGCTGATGGTCGGGGTGAGGTTTGGTGCTGTACCCAAGGGCAATATATGGTGCGCGCAAATTGCGCAGAAGTTTTGGGAATCGAAGCCAGCCAATTGCGCGTTATTTCTTCTGAAATCGGGGGTGGGTTTGGTGGCAAGACCACCACGTTCATCGAACCTGTTGCCCTGGCCCTGTCACGCAAATCCGGCAAGCCGGTTAAAATCGTGATGACAAGGGAAGAGGTTTTGCGCGCTACAGGCCCGACCGTTTCAACGTCAATGGATGTGAAAATCGGCATGACAAAAGACGGCCGCATCACAGCCGCGAAAGCAGACTTGCGATATCAAGGTGGGGCCTTCCCAAACGGAACGGTTGAATTTGGGGCGCAAGCCGCCTTTGCCGCCTATGATCTTGAAGCGGTGCAAACCCTTGGGTGGAGTGTTATGACCAACCGCCCGAAAGAGGTTGCATATCGCGCACCCGGTGCCCCGACCGCAATTTACGCCGTGGAAAGCGTGGTGGATGAATTGTGCCAAGACCTTGGGCTGGATCCATTGGATGTGCGGATCAAGAACGCCGCCCGCAAAGGCACCCTTTCGGCTTATGGCCCGACGTTTGATGAGATCGGTCTTTTAGCCACATTGGAGGCGGCAAAGGCGCACCCCCATTACTCTGCGCCTTTAGGGCCCAACCAAGGACGCGGCTTATCTTGTGGATTTTGGTTCAACTTTGGCGGCAACACTTGTGTGTCTTTGAATTTGAATGATGACGGCACTGTCGGCGTTGTAGAAGGCAATCCAGATATCGGTGGTTCACGCGCATCCATATCCATGATGGCAGCTGAAGAATTGGATATACCTTACGATAAGGTTCGCACGGTTATTGCCGATACGTCTTCCCTTGGTTTCAACGATGTCACCGATGGAAGCCGGGTAACATTTGCCGTGGGTCTTGCCACGATTGAGGCGGCGCGCGCAGCCAAGCGTGAAATGTGCTCACGTGTCGCCAAAATCTGGGGATTAGAGGAAGATGCCGTCACATGGGAAGACGGTTGCGTAAAGCCCGCCGGCCCGAACGCCGGTGAACATCCCCCCATGTCATTGGCCGAGATCGCCGCCATTGCGAACAACACAGGCGGGCCAATCGCGGGCCATCACGAAGTAAACGCCGATGGTGCCGGTGTCAGTTTTGGTGTGCATTTGGTTGATACGGAGGTGGACCCCGAAACCGGTGCCACAAAAATCCTGCGATACACCATTTTCCAAGATGCAGGCAAAGCGGTGCATCCCGATTATGTCGAAGGACAGATGCAAGGTGGCGCTGTTCAAGGCATTGGATGGGCCCTGAACGAAGAATATATCTATGGAGAGGACGGCCGCCTGCAAAATCCGGGTTTCTTGGATTATCGCGTGCCTGTGGCCTCTGATTTGCCGCCCATTGAAACGGTAATTTTGGAAATTCCAAACCCGGGCCACCCTTACGGGGTGCGCGGCGTGGGGGAAACGCCAATTGTGCCCCCTCTTGCCGCCATCGCAAACGCGGTATCGCGGGCGGCGGGCGTGCGCCTGACGGAATTGCCGATGTCCCCGCCACGTTTGCTAAAGGCAATTACAGAAAACGCCTGATATGGTTCGGGTGAAGCTTTGGGGTTCATTGCGCAACTTGGCCGACGGTCAGGAATGGGTTTCGGTTGAGGCGGAAACCTTTAAGGGGGTGCTTGATGAATTGGTCAAACACCACCCCGCGCTTGAGCCCCAGATCAAACGAGGGGTGTCCATGGCAATTGATGGGGTGATTTACCGTGAGGCATGGTTCACGAAAATCACACCCGACAGCGAAGTTGTTTTGATGCCTTATATGGTTGGGGG
>JAHDCF010000056.1:0-4124 GCA_020630015.1 Planktomarina sp.
CCGACCCCCTGATTCGTAGTCAGGTACTCTATCCAGCTGAGCTATCGGTCCACTGGCGCGGGGGATAGCGATGGGGGGCGGGTAATGCAAGGGGGATTTTGCGAAGGATACTATTATTTCACAGCGGCAAGGCCGTTGTATCCTTGATATCCTCCATCACAAAGCTGGCTGATACATCCCCTAAAGGCACTTGGCGGATCAGGTTTTGGTAAAACCGGTCATAATCTTCCACGCTGGCCACTCGTAGGCGCAACACATAATCCAGATCCCCGCTCATCCTGTGTGCGCTTTGCACTTCGGGCAACACCGCCACAGCGCGCCGAAATTTGGACAACCAATCGGGATCGTGGCTGGGCGCGCGAAGCAAGACCAGCACCGACAAGGGCAATCCGATTTTTGCGGGGTTTAATATCGCCACCCGCCGATCAATCACATTTGCCGCATCTAACTGCTTTATCCGGCGCCAACAGGCATTGCGCGACAAATGCACCTGATCTGCCAAAGCATCCATGCTGATCATCGCATCCTTTTGCAGAATGGACAAAATTTTTCGATCTATGTCATCAAGAATAGGCGTCATAGCGGGACAATATCCCAATAATTTTATTATTCACGCAATATTTGGGATATGTGCGCAAATGCCATTGGGTAAGTGTCATAAAAACCAATCCTTGGGGGCATTATGGCATTTCAAAGTTTTCAGAACCGTCTTTCATCCATTTTTTTGGCACATCCGAAGTCTGTGGGTGAAACATATCTTCAACATTTTGCAGTGGCTTTTTCCTTTGCGCTGATTTTTGGGCGTTTGATGGTGATGGCCGGAATACATGCGATTTTTCCCAATCTGTTTGAAACCTCAGTCAGCGATCGCATCATCGCCATGGCCGATGACATGCGGGCCCGCCGGACGGGGGGCTGATCATGTGTCGATTACTGGCCTATGCGGGTGGGCCTGTCCCATTGAAGCGTTGGATCATTGATCCACCCCATTCACTTTTGCATCAAAGCCAGAACGCAACAGAGGCCAAGCTGACCACCAATGGGGATGGGTTTGGGATGGCTTGGTACAATGAGGCCGACCCCACGCCCGGTAAATTTCGCGATATTTATCCTGCCTGGTCCGACAGCAATTTACCCGATCTGTGCCGGATGATTCAAAGTAAGGTGTTTTTGGCCCATGTGCGCGCGTCAACCACCGGCGCCACCACACGGGAAAATTGCCAACCTTTTTCCCACGGGGTTTGGTCGTTTGCACACAATGGGCAAATCGCGGGATACGACATGGTGCGGCGCAGTTTGGAAAATGCCTTGTCAGACAGGCTTTATGCACAACGACATGGCACCACGGATTCCGAATTGATTTTCCTTCTGGCCCTACAGTTTGGATTGGTGACATCCCCGTTTACAGCCATCTGTGAAACCATCCGTTATATCCAATCTGCCCAGCGTCAAGTGGGGATCCATTCCAAGAACACCAAGTTAAGTCTGGTATTCAGTGATGGGGTGCGATTGTTCGGTCTGCGCTGGGCCGATGGGCGAAACCCGCCCACCCTGTATTCACAGAATGAAACCTCTGATGCATCTCTTTTGGCGTCTGAACCCTTGGATGGTGTATCGGCGAATTGGACACCCCTGCCCGCCAACAGTTTTTGCACATTTACGAACGGGGAAATGGAGGTGCAGCCCTTGCAGGATTAAGCCGCCTTGGGCAACCGCACGGTAAAGCAAGTTCCGGTTTCATCGGAATACTGCAAAACCAATTGGCCGCCATGACCCCGGATCAATTCGGATGAAATGGCAAGTCCCAAACCAGACCCACCCTTGGTGGTGGCCCCTTGAAACGCCGCGAAAAGGTTTTCCCGTGCTTTTTCGGGCAAACCAGGCCCGTCATCGGCCACGCGGATCCAAGACATGTCTTCGGTTTCGCCAGCAGATATGGTGATTTCACCCTCAAGATGTTTGGTTTGCAGGGCCTGCCGGGCGTTGCGCACAAGGTTCGTCAACACGCGGTGCAATTGATCTTGATCCGCCTGCACCATCTGGGCGATTTCGATCCGTGACACAAATTTGATATTTGCACTGCCGCTGGCCAATTCCTCATTTTCCAAAACATCTTCGACCAAGGCCTTCAAATCAACGGGCGCCAAGGTCGGTGCAGGTTCCTCTGACCGTCCATAGCTGAGGGTGGTTTCACACAGATCAACGGCCCGGGTGATCGATTTCACCAACTTCGGTGCCAACCGCCGAACCGTTGGATCTTCTGACATTTCAATCCTGTCGGTAAACAACTGGGCCGATGTCAAAATATTGCGCAGATCGTGGTTGATTTTGGCAACCGCACCACCCAATTGCGCCAATCGTTCCTTTTGTTTCAACGCGCCTGTCAGCTGCGTTTGCATGGATTGCAAAGATGTTTCCGCCTCTCGCAATTCTTTGACACCTGCGGATGGGGTGATGATTTGGCGGGCGTCTTCGGGGGCGGCGGCGTAACTTTGCATATGTCCCACAACACCGCGAATGGGTTGAACCAAAAATCGCCGCACAGCCAAGAAAAGCAAACTGGCAGTGATCAATGAAATCACCAAAGACAACAACAAAACCCGCTGGCCATAATCCAGAAGGGCGGCACGCAAAGGGGCACTGGGCAAGGTAACTTCGATGAACAGGCCCGCATCCTTAACCGGATTCCCCAAAACGCGGATCACATGATCTTCGCGGTCAATCAGACATTGAAGGGCATCCCGGATCAATTCAAAGGCACTTGGGTTGCGCAGGTCATAACTGGCCACAATCGGGCTGGGAATTGGGGAAGACAACATCAATTGCCGCGCCTCATCGCGGCGCAACACGACGTTGAAAACCCCGGCGTTTTCCAACAATTCGGCTTCCAGATCGTCTGACAACATATCCTCTGCCTCAAGGGCAAGGGATGCGATCTGGGCCCGTTCCAGACGGGCGTTCAAATAGTCTTCGCGAAATCGAGCCACAGATGGGACAAAGATCAAAACTTCGGCCAACATGACAAACACGATGGTCAGGATCAAAAATCGCCCTGAAAGTGTTTTGAACATGATCGTTTGTCCCGTGTTGATTTATGGCAGCCAGCGTTGAACAAAGCCCACCACCCGTTTCACTGTCTTACTTTCAAACAGCTTGGGTGAGAAGTAGGCACCTGCGGCGCGTTTGTTAACCTCCATTACCGTTGGATATGGTAAAACAGTGTTCGATATGGCCGACATTTTCAGATTGTTGGCAATGGCCATGGCCCACATGCTGATCAATTCACCCGCACCTGCGCCAGCGATGGATGCACCAACGGGGCGCCCTTTCACAACCATAACTTTGATCAGGCCTGTGGTTTTGCCCTCCGCGATCAATCGGTCATTGCCGCTGAAATCAAATCGGGCGACTTCAAGCTTTGATCCGTATTCTTCACGGGCTTGCGCCTCTGTCAGGCCAACTTGGGCCAGCTCTGGGTCGGTATAGGTGGACCAAGGGATGTGGCTGGTTTTTGCTTTGGCAGGCAGGCCCAGCAGCATCGACCGGATAATCACACCCGCATGATATCCTGCGACATGGGTGAACTGAAGGCCACCGGCCACATCGCCAATTGCGTAGACACGGCGGTTGCTGGATTTCAGCGATGCATCGACTTTGATGCCCGTGCGATCAAAGTCGATACCGCCAGCCTCAAGATTCAATTTGTCGATGTTCACTTTGCGCCCCACGGCCATCAACAAATGGGTGCCTTTGAAGGTGCCGTTTGATGTTTCAACGGTGATGTCGCCTGCCTTGCCACTGATGTTTTTGGCCAAAGCATCTTCAACAATGTTGATGCCTTCGCCGCGCATCTTGTCCAACACAATGGCGGCCATTTCCGGATCTTCGCGGCCAAAGGCTTTCATGCCTTCGATCACCGTGACGTCGCAGCCCAAGCGGCGGTGCGCCTGCGCCATTTCCATGCCGATGACACCACCCCCGATGATCAGCAAATGATCGGGTTTTTCACGCAGATCAAAGATGTTTTCGTTGGTGTAATACGGCACATCTTCCACGCCCGGGATGGGTGGCACAAAGGGGGAGGAACCTGTGGCCACCACAACCCGGCGCGCTTGGATAACTTT
>JAHDCF010000056.1:4224-12534 GCA_020630015.1 Planktomarina sp.
GGAACACACCCAAAGTTCAAGCAATCGCCGCCCATTTTGTGGCCTTCCAGCAAGATCACCTTGGCGCCCATTTGCACCGCACCAGCGGCCACAGACAAACCACCAGACCCACCACCAATTACCAACACATCGGTTTTAATCTTATTCATGATTACAGGCCTTTCTTGCCGCGAATTGCATTGATGATGATGGGAAGGATGGCCAACAGACACAGGCCCAAAATCGGGAACAAAATATAAGGTTCAAAGATAATCCCCAAATTGGGCGTTTCACCACGTTCGAATACTTCGCCCAACCCCGCGCCAACCGATGTATACACCAGCGACCCGGGCAAAATCCCCAAGAAGGTAGAGATCACATAACGGCGCAACGGAACCTCAAGAAACGCAGGCACCAAGTTCGCCACAAAGAATGGCACCACCGGAACAAGACGCATCAAAAACAACATGGACCATTGGTTTTCGTCGATCCCATCTTTGAGCTTTTTCACCAATCCGTCAGAGGATTCGAGCTTGGCCCCCAACCGATCGCCAAATCCCCAACGGGCCGCCAGAAAAATGCCTGTCGCGCCCAAGGTCGCGGCGGTGACTATGTAAAAGACACCCGGGAATGTTGCGAATAAAAAACCCCCGGTCAGGGTCAGGATCGACGCACCGGGCAACGAAAAGGCCACCACAGCAACATAGATCAACATGAACACCAACACCGCCAACAGGTAATTTGCATCCCGAAAACCGATTAATGCTTCACGATTGTCGCGCAGCGCCTCAAAGCTGAGGTAATCGCGCAGGAACACAAACCCAAGAATCGCGGCAATCACGATAACCGCCAGCGGGACAAACCGCATCAAACCAGATTTCGGGGGGGAAGAAGTTTCAGACATCAGTGAAAGCCTTTGTATGTGGTGTTGGCAATGTACATGCGGCAGATACATCGTTTGAAACAGCCCCCCTCACGCGGCGTTGATGCGATCTCACGAAATGTTACAGTTTTCTGTGAAAAAGCCGGTTGGAAAGTCCGATAATTGTTACAGAAGGGTTTGACTCATCCCCCGCATCCCCCTAAAGACCGGGTCCTGAGATAGATGCGCGTCCGATTTTGGACGCAACCCGGAGTAAGCGCGATGAAACGCACATTTCAACCATCCAACCTGGTTCGCAAACGCCGCCACGGTTTCCGCTCTCGTATGGCGACCAAAGCTGGCCGCAAAATTCTGAACGCCCGTCGTGCACAGGGCCGCAAGAAGCTGAGCGCTTAATACCTTCCATGTCTGAAGACATGATCGCAAGGTCCGCCGGGAACCCCCCGCCGGGCCTTTTGTCATATCAAGTGCTGACGAAACGGGCCGATTTTTTGCAAGCTGCCCGGGGCAAGCGCGTCCATTCCAAAAGTTTTGTTTTGCAAGCGTGGAATCGCCGTGATGATGATGGCGTACGCGTGGGGTTTACCTGTTCCAAAAAGGTGGGGAATGCCGTCGCCCGCAACCGCGCCAAACGCCGTTTGCGCGAAATCGCCCGGATGACCCTGCCCACCGCAGGTGCATCGGGGTGGACCTATGTTTTGATTGGGCGCAAATCAGTTACAGCCACAACCGTCTTTGCCGAATTGGTGACAGAGTTGGAAACCGCCCTAAAATCGTTACATTCAAAATCATGACCCCCCTTGCCCATATCGCCGCCCTGCCCGTGCGCGCCTATCGCCTGATCTTCAGTCCATGGGTCGGGTTTAACTGCAGGTATCAACCCACCTGTTCGGCTTACGCGCTTGAAGCATTGGAAAAACACGGCGGCATCAAAGGCAGTTGGCTTGCCGCGCGGCGCATCAGCCGATGCCACCCATTTGGCGGCGATGGATATGATCCGGTGCCAGAAAAGGAAGACACATGATGGATACTGGATTTTTCAAATGGGTTTGGCGGTTCAACGCCCTGGCAATCGCGGCAGCGGTCATCTTGATACTGATCGCCAGTTCCAGCACAGTTTTAAGAATGCTTTCTTTCGGCACATCGAACAGGGCCGAAATCGAGGTTACACAAGCCGAAACGCGACAAACGCAGGAACCAACCCGAATTGAAACGATTGTGCCGATAAAACACATTGATGCGGAGAACGGTTATTTGGTTCATCTTTTCTCTGACAAGATATCACGATCGCAACTCGATGGGATGCTCAGCGAAAGCTATTATTCCAAAGGTGGAAAACGTTCGAGCTTGATCAATATTGGTCAATTGAAACCTGACGGCGAAATCACTTGGATGTTCTCCAGCAACAATCAGCTTGTTGTGCGGACTGTTCCAGTTTCAAAGCGCAATCACAGATACGCGGAAGGAACACCTCAAACAGAACTTATTCTGTATGAAGTGGCAGAGTTAGACAGCAACGAAGACGGGAAGCTTTCGTCTGATGATTTGGTAACCGTCTATGCCGCATTTCCCAATGAACTTACGGTGACAAAGATTATCGATAAAGTACCATCTGGGGTCTCTTCTGTTTACCGAGAAGACAATGTGCATGCGCTTCTTATTGCGCATGATGACAACCGCATGATGATTGAATTCGACAAATCCTCATTCAAGGTTCTCAACCAGATCACAATAAGGTCGTCTGAATAATGCTCGACGATAACAACGACATTCACCCTTTATTTGCAGGCGCGCCCAAAACGACAGAGTTCAAAAAACTGCGCAAGCGGATCATTCGCGATACGCGCGCGGCGATAGAACGATATGGCATGGTCGAAGATGGAGCCCGGTGGCTTGTTTGTTTGTCAGGTGGCAAAGACAGTTACACCCTTTTGGCCGCGCTTTACGAATTGCAATGGCGGGGTCTTTTGCCGGTTGAAATCTTGGCGTGCAATTTGGATCAAGGCCAGCCCGGCTTCCCGGCGACGGTATTGCCAGAATTTCTTGAAAAAATGCAGGTTCCCCATCGCATTGAATACCAAGATACCTACTCCATCGTGATGGATAAGGTGCCTGAGGGTCGAACTTTTTGTGCACTTTGTTCGCGCCTGCGCCGTGGCAACCTGTATCGCATCGCACGCGAAGAAGGATGTTCCGCTGTGGTGTTGGGCCATCATCGCGACGATATCTTGGAAACATTCTTTATGAACTTGTTCCACGGCGGACGTTTGGCCACCATGCCACCAAAGCTGTTGAACGAAGACGGTGATCTTTTTGTGTATCGCCCGTTGGCCCATGTTGCCGAAGCCGATTGTGAAAAATTTGCCCAAGCATTGAATTATCCGATTATTCCCTGTGATCTGTGTGGAAGCCAAGATGGCTTACAACGCCAACAGGTGAAACAAATCCTGGATGGGTGGGAGGCAAACAGCCCAGGCCGGCGTCAGGTTATGTTTCGGGCTTTGATGAATGCCCGCCCCAGCCATTTGTTGGATGACAACATATTTGATTTCTTAGCCCTTTCCAGACAAGACGCTGAAAATTCGAACCAATAACTTTTTGGCGTTAAGCGATCATCCATATTCACGTGCTTAAACCTTCATTTCTTGGTGGAGGGGCCTGTGATGGTGAAATCATTTGTGACGTTGGTTTTGTTTTGGATAAAAACCTGCGCCGACAATGTTGGCAGTGCGGCACTGGCGTTTGTGCCGGCTGCAACATTGGCGGCATTTTGGATGGGTGGCGAAAGCGTCCTTATTTTGGTGGCATTGGGATTGCCGTTGATCATGATGCTGGGTGGGCATTTGCCCAAGGTGGCAATGCCAGACCGCCGATCGTCGGAATCACGTCCCTTAAACTCCCCCGAACAACTGCGACTGGCGATTGATCAATCGGCAACCCATTACATCAACGGGGGCCCCGATTCACTTTTGTTGATGATTGATTTGCCCCGCACCACACGCCAACAATCTGAGGCGTTGGGTCTGTCGCTAAGGTCTGCTTTGCGGCGCAGTGATCTTGTGGCCCTATCTGGCCCCCACCGGTTAGAGGTGTTCATGCGCGGCACAGAACAGTTGACGCCATCTGCGGCCAAAAACATTGCCAAGCGATTGCACAGTCAGATCACCTCAGCCGTGAAAGAATTGCCCGACCCGTTAGGGCGGCGTTCCAAAATTGGATATTGTTTGATCAGCCAATCCCCTGATGTGACCACCCCTTCGATCCTTCAATCCGCCGAGGCAGCCCTGAAAGACGCACAATCACGGACTCGAACGGGTATTGTGCCCTTTGATCAAACCAACGCTGGTGGGTCATTGCGATCAGAGCTGATTGGGCAGGTGACATCGGCCCTTGAGAACGGGCAGATCGTTGCTTGGTTTCAACCGCAGGTGCGCATATCAGATGGAACTGTCATCGGGGCAGAGGCATTGGCCCGTTGGATTCATCCCGAACATGGTATCGTCGCCCCGCAAGAATTTTTGACAGCGGTACGTCAGGCAGGGGCATGGTCCAAATTAACAGATCTGATGATTTCATCAGCCCTTCAGGCCGCACATCTTTTGGACACCGATGGGATGCGGTTGGAAAGTATCGGGGTGAATTTCGCGCAAGACGATCTGAGCGATGACACCCTGCCCGATCGCATCAAATGGGCCTTGGATGAAGCCAACCTGACCGCGGATCGTTTGGCCATCGAAGTTTTGGAAGGTGTGGTCGCCATGGACCCAACCAGCCAGATCACCACAACCTTGAACCGTTTATCCCAAATGGGATGCCCGATTGATTTGGATGACTTCGGCACCGGTCATGCCTCCATCACCTCTTTGCGAAATTTCAATCCAGACCGCGTCAAGATTGATCGATCGTTTATCGCCGATTGCGAAAAAGACCCCAAACAATCTGCCATGTTGGAAACGGTTGTGATGATGACCCACCGTTTGGGATTGGTGGCCCTGACCGAAGGTGTGGAAACCCAAGCACAGCTGGATATCTTGGGGGGCTTGGACTGTGATCAGGCACAGGGATATGGTTTGGCAAAGCCCATGCCATTGGCCGATTTGCGACTTTGGATGCAAGACAAAAAACCAGCACAGGCAAAGCAGGCCTAAACAGCGCAGATTCAAGGGCAGTTGATTGAATTGCCCTTGACCTTTTGCAACCCGGCAGGTTGAACCCATATAATTCGAAACGGGTTATCCAACGGGTGCATCATGGACGAACAGAACCGCAACCTTCTTTTGGCAACAGCGTTAAGTGTTGTTGTAATGATTGTCTGGTTTGTCATTGCGCCGCCCCCGTCGCAACAAGATGCCGTTCCTGCGGAAACCACATCGCAAGCGGCGACACCCACAGCTGAACCCAGCACAACAGCAGGCACCACCCAGACCAGCACCCCCATCAGCGCAGAGGCAACCGCCTTGGCCGATGCCCCCCGCGTGCCGATCGAAACAGATCGCGTCACCGGCACCCTGTCTTTGTTGGGTGGGCGGATCGACGATCTGCGCTTGGAAGATTACAAAACCACTTTGGCTGAGAACGCCGAAACCGTAACGCTGTTGTCGCCTCAAGGCGGCGAAGGTGCGTATTACAGTGTTTATGGTTGGGCCCCAGCGGCGGGCATGACGCACGACCTTGTGCCTGGGCCGAATACACTTTGGACCCTGCAAAGCGGCAACATCCTTTCCCAAGAAAGCCCCATCGTTTTAACGTGGGACAATGGCGCCGGACAGGTGTTCACCCGCACCATGTCGATCGATGCGAATTATATGTTCAAGGTCGATCAAACCGTGCGCAACGACAGTGCAAATCCGGTTTCCATGGCGCCCTTCACACAATTGTCGCGTCAGGGCCTTCCTGAAGATCTGAAAAACTTCTTCATTTTGCACGAAGGTCTGGTGCGGATGTCAGATGGTATCTTGGATGAAACAGATTACGACGACATGCCAGATTATGACGTGGTCGCCCGCGAAGGTGGCCCGGCTGAGGTTGTGAAGGTCGAAGAAAAAGGTTGGATCGGTTTCACAGATCATTACTGGATGACAACCATCGTGCCCGACGGCCCGTTCAAATCTGTGGGCAAATACGATGCGAACCGCGACACCTATATCACTGAGGCGGTTCAACCCACCCAAACCATTGCCCCCGGCGCAGAAGTGACCGTCAGTTCGCAACTGTTTGCCGGCGCCAAGGAATGGGCCACCATCCGCGGATACGAACGCCAAGGCGGTGTTACTGGGTTCTTGGACAGCATCGATTGGGGATGGTTTTGGTATCTGACCAAGCCCATTTTTGCAGCCCTGCATTACATCAACACTGTTATTGGGAATATGGGTTGGTCCATCATTGTTCTGACCCTGTTGATCAAGGCAATCTTGTTGCCACTGGCCTATAAATCCTATGTCAGCATGGCCCGGATGAAAGAGCTTCAACCAGAGATGGAAAAGTTGAAAGAGGCCGCCGGCGACGACCGACAGCAGCTGCAAAAAGGCATGATGGAGCTGTATAAGAAAAAGAAGGTCAATCCGGCCGCCGGGTGTTTGCCGATCCTGTTGCAAATCCCGATCTTCTTTTCACTTTACAAGGTGATCTTTGTGACGCTGGAACTGCGCCATGCGCCTTGGTTCGGCCCGTTCAAAGATCTTTCGATGCCCGATCCAACATCCATCATGAACCTCTTTGGTTTGTTGCCCTTTGACGGGCCAACCCCGGGATCATTGATCGCGATTGTCTTTATCGGAATTTTGCCTTTGTTGTTGGGCATATCCATGTGGATGCAACAAAAGCTGAACCCAGCACCCACCGATCCAACACAGGCCATGATCTTTGCATGGATGCCTTGGGTGTTCATGTTCATGCTGGGCACATTCGCCAGCGGTTTGATCGTTTACTGGATTGCGAACAACACAATCACCTTCATCCAGCAATATCTGATCATGCGCAGCCAAGGTGTGAAACCTGATGTGTTTGGCAACATCAGAACCAGCTTCCAACGAAAACCCAAGGAAGATTGATGTGCCCGCGCTGACGAACATCTTTCGCCACCCCATCAAAGCCCATGGGGTGGAACAGATTTCGGCGGCGTCCGTCACACAAGGGCAAGGCCTGCCTTGGGATCGGGTTTGGGCGGTTGCGCACGAAGCATCCAAGCTGAATGGAACCGGTTGGTCGCGCTGCGTAAATTTTACACGCGCGGCAAAGGCCCCCAAAGTGCACGCCATAACCAGCACCTTGGACGAGGCATCTGGCACCCTAACGCTCAGCCATCCGGACCGTAAGGATTTTACCTTTCAACCCGATGATGATCGCCAGCTCACTGGGTTTTTGGCTTGGGTCAAACCACTGGTTCCGGCCGACCGCGCGCAATCCACCCATATCATCCGGGCCAGTGAACAGGCGATGACAGACACGGATTTCCCATCCATCAGCCTCAACAATCAGGCCTCGCGCAGGGCCTTGTCACACCATGTGGGCACGGAACTTTCCATGGAACGCTTTCGTGGCAACCTTTGGGTGGATGGCTTGGCCCCGTTTGAAGAACACGAATGGGTGGGCAAAACCATTGCGATCGGGACTGCCATTTTTGAAGGGGTCGATGTTATCGAACGATGCTTGGCCACAACGGTGAACACCGCAACGGGCAATCGCGATGCAGATACATTGGGCACGCTTGAGGCCCAGTATGGCCACCGTGATTTCGGACTGGCCATGCGCGTGATCGAAAGCGGCGACATCAAAGTCGGCGATGAGGTGTCTTTGGTATGATGTTGCCCTTTCCCATCGCAGAACCCGAAAGTGACACAACCCTTGAACAGGGGCGCAAACTGTTCGCTGGGCCCGTGGATTTCCTCAAAGGTGTGGTGGCCATGGATGGCCTGCCCCCCGCCGATCGGATCGAGGTTTGCTTTGCAGGGCGATCCAATGTCGGGAAATCATCCCTGATCAATGCTTTGACAAATCGCAAGGGGTTGGCCCGCGCCTCGAACACGCCGGGCCGCACCCAAGAGATCAACTTTTTCGAATTGGGTGCCGAACGGTATCTGGTGGATTTGCCCGGGTATGGATTTGCCAACGCACCGGTGGCCGTGGTGGAAAAATGGCAACGTTTGTTAAAGGCCTATCTTTCCGGGCGCGTCAGCCTGCGCCGGGCATTTGTTTTGATCGACAGCCGCCATGGCATCAAAAAAGTCGACCATGAAATCATGGACCTTTTGGACAGTTCTGCCGTCACCTTTCAGGTGGTTTTGACCAAACTGGATAAAATCAAACCC
Source organism: Planktomarina sp. (assembly GCA_020630015.1). Taxonomy (GTDB): domain Bacteria; phylum Pseudomonadota; class Alphaproteobacteria; order Rhodobacterales; family Rhodobacteraceae; genus Planktomarina. Next base: position 12,394 of record JAHDCF010000056.1, read on the forward strand.
AAAGATCACGACAAACTTCTGACCCAAGTCAGAACCGAACTGTCACGCCATGTGGCTGCCTTTCCAGAACTGATCTTAACCAGTTCGGAAAAGGGCGATGGCATCCCCACCCTGCGCTCAGTGATCGCAAGTTTGGTTTAG
>JAHDCF010000057.1 GCA_020630015.1 Planktomarina sp.
CAACGCCCCAACCCAGAACAGCAGCGCCGTTGACCATGGTTGTGTGGCTGTCTGTGCCCACAAGCGTGTCAGGATAAGCAACCATTTCGCCGTTTTGGTCTTTGTCGCTCCAAACGGTTTGCGACAGATATTCCAGGTTCACCTGGTGACAGATGCCTGTGCCGGGCGGCACAACGCGGAAGTTGTTGAACGCGGACTGGCCCCACTTCAGGAAGGTGTAGCGTTCCATATTGCGTTCGTATTCACGGTCAACGTTCAGCTGGAACGCACGCGGGTTTCCGAATTCGTCAATCATGACGGAGTGGTCGATAACCAGATCTACAGGGTTCAAAGGATTGATCTTTTCGGGATCACCACCCAAAGCCACAATGCCATCGCGCATGGCGGCAAGGTCAACAACCGCCGGAACGCCTGTAAAGTCTTGCATCAACACACGGGCAGGGCGGTATGCAATCTCGCGCGGGTTTTTGCCGCCATTGGCGCCCCATTCGGCAAAGGCTTTGATGTCGTCGACTGAAACAGTTTTGCCATCTTCAAAGCGCAGCATATTTTCAAGAACCACTTTCAAAGCAGCAGGCAGTTTTGAAAAATCACCCAATCCGGCTTCTTGCGCAGCGGGGATCGAGTAATAAGCGATGGAGCTGCCACCCGCGGAAAGTGTGCGGCGGGTTTTGGCGGTGTCTTTTCCGACGACGATTGTCATGGCAAACCTCTGGCTGTTTTTGGAATTTGCCCGCTGTTTGCAGGAGGTTGCCAGCGCATTCAAGTGGGAAATGGTCAAATTGTATACATTTGTGTACTGAAATTTGCATCAAATATAACAAACACTCGCAATTCCTTGATTGGCGTGTTGCAGATTTTTGTCGTAATCACTGAATTGACCGACAGGGGATATTGTTTTCATGCGCCTATTCGCCGCCTTACTGATTTCGATTTTTGGTTTTTCTGTGCCTCTTGTGGCCGCCGCACAAACGCGCCCTGTGGTGGTGGAATTATTTACCTCGCAAGGATGTTCATCTTGCCCGCCTGCGGATGCGATGTTGCATGAATTGGCCAAACAAGAAGACGTTATCGCGCTGGCACTTCATGTTGATTATTGGGATTACATCGGCTGGAAAGACAGCTTTGCTGATCCCGCCTTCACCAAAAGACAAAGAGCATATGCCCGGGTGCAGGGAGAGCGCATGGTGTATACCCCGCAAATGATGATCAATGGACGTCAGCACGTTGTTGGCAATCATCGAGGGAAAGTGAACAAAGCCCTGCAAGCCCATGCCGCGCAGCCCGTTGTTCTGGATATTTCAGCGTCACGCCAAGGCCGATCTGTGACGATCCAGCTTGGGCAAAGCAGCGCACCTGCCGAATATGTGGTTCATCTGGTTGCCTTTTTGCCGAAAGCGAAGGTCGCAATCGAACGTGGCGAAAACGCCGGAAAAACTTTGACCTATGCAAATGTGGTGACCAAATGGCGCAGTTTGGAACGTTGGAACGGTCGTAAGGCTCGTGAAATGAAAACCCAAATCAACAGCGATGATCAGCTGGTGGTTTTGGTCCAGAAGCGCAATTTCGGTGAAATTGTCGCCGCGGCCAGGGTAAGATAGATTTCACAAAACCCGTTTCACGTTTGATAGAACTCGACGTTGTCTGAGAGTGGCACTCTCGGTAGTACAAATTCTAACTCACAACGAACTTTGTTTTAAATCCAGGGTGCCCATCGGCGGTGCACCCAAAACCAATTTCCAGGATCTTTTTCAATTCGATCTTCCAACAAACGCGTTGCGGCGATTGTCATTGCTGTTGAAGTTGTGTGGGGGATTGGTTTTGCAATTTCCACTGAAAACCCGTGACGATCTGGGGTGCGCATCGAAAAATAGGGCACATACAGCGCGTTGGATTCGATTGCGAATGCCGCCGCCGCCGTTGATGTCATGGCCGGTTTGCCCAAAAATTCCAATTCCTCGCCCGACGCCACGCGCAAATCAATCAAGATAACAATCGCCACACCACCGTCTTTCAATGCCTGACGGCAAGCCCGTGTTCCTTTGCGACCAACAGGAAATAAGGGGCCGCTTTTACCTTCGATCTGTATGAGTTTGAGATAAAATTTGTTGAAATAGCGGTTTGCCATCGGTCGATAAATCCCGCCGATTGGCATGTCATATTTGTTCAATCCCCATCGCAATGCTTCGTGATTTCCGAAATGTCCTGACACCAAAACGATGCTTTGGCCTTTGGCCGAGGCATCAAGTAAATCTTGAAGGCCATCCCCCCAAATTTCGATATTGGTGTTATTTTCCTGAAAGTCTTTGGGATAAAAGTTTTCGACGAAAGTGCGCCCAGCATTATCCAGTGTTTCTTGCGCGATCTTATCGTGCGTATCCGGTTTGTCTGACCAAACATGTTGCAGGTTTTTATAAACGCGTTTGCGATATCCAGTAAGACGCCCCAACGGACCACGCACCAACCAACCGCCAATATTGCTTCGCATACGAAACGGAAAGAGCTTCAAGGTTTTAACGATGCCCATCAAGATGGCATTGACGCACCATTTTCCAAACTCGAATTTAGGTTTTTCAGGCATTCAATTCACTTAGATGTTTTGGCAGGCCAACACCGATCATGGAATCTCGCGTCACCAATTTTGCCAACTCTTCCTCAGGTAAGCTTTCCGTATCAGGAGGACGATTTGGTAAAACAATGTACCTCATATCGGCTGTGGAGTCGTGGACGCGCACTTCAATGTTTGGGGCAACCTCTAACCCGAATTCGCCAAGAACTTTGCGCGGCTCTTTCACCGTACGGGATCGGTATTCGCGGGATTTGTACCAATCAGGCGGCAAGCCCAACAAATTTCGAGGATAGCAAGAACACAGTGTGCAAACGATCACGTTGTGAATGTCATCGGTATTTTCCACAGCGATAAGATGCATCGGGCCGATGTCGAAGCCAAGCGATCGACATGCGGAACCCGCATCTTTCAAAAGGGCTGCTTTGAATTCAGGGTCAACCCAAGATTTGGCCACCACCTTTGCCCCGTTTGCAGGCGACCTTGCATCCATTGCATCAATCTGATGTTGGATTTCGACCGCACTTAGATGACCTTTTTCAATCAGCAATTCGCGAACCGCGATTTCCATGGTCTGCCAGTAGGTCAGGGGGGTGTCGTCATCGGCGCGGTAGGGGTGACCTGACGGGGAAAGGTGATCATGTGGCATTTTCAAACCTTCTCAAGCCAATGGGAATAAACTTCGACTTCGATCGTGTCCGTTGGGTGTTCCGCATCCGTCCCCCAAAGTTCGTCCATGGTAAAGCGGACCCGCACCAAATCATGCTGATCTGGATCAAGGCGATAGGCATTTTGTTCAGGATTGTTAAACGGGCCAAGATTGCGTTCTACACACCCAACCTTGCCTCTTATATAGGCCGGGGTGCGAATATGCCCGGGCGGCCATCGATCGTGGACACGAACCTTTATCACGTTGCCGCCCCGTAGGTGTCGCCGCGAGAGGTGATTTCTTCCATTTTTGTAGCGAGTTCTTCTGGTGAAAACGCGCCAGCCTCAATCATATTTTGAGTAACAGAGGCGATCCAACGCTCATAATATGTCATTTTTTCATAGGCTTCAGGGCCCATGTCTTCCAATACCCTGCGCAAACTGTCGGTGTTCATCAACCCCTTGGAAGAACTAAGAACCATCAGGGCATCAACACGCTTTTCCCATAACGCAAAATCATGTTGATCATGGTCAATCGTACCGGCGGGATCACCACCCATGTCGTGCCAGCGTTTGCCGAAAAAATCAGTCATTTTTAAACGGTAGGTGTCCTTGATCGTGTTGTCGAGTCACCTTCCGAAAACGCGTTCAAAAATCGTATCAACGTGCTTTGTGTGATAATCCAAATCGAATTTTTCTTCGATTTCTTCCTCTGACAACGCGGCTGTTACCTCGGCGTCGGCTTTCAGTTCGGTCATGAAGTCTTTGCCTTCTTCCCAGACTTTCATTGCGTTGCGTTGCACCAGTTTATAGCTGTCTTCGCGGCTAACGCCGGCTTGTGTCAACGCCAGAAGAACACGTTGCGAATGAACAAGACCGCGGAATTTGTTCATGTTTGCAATCATGTTGTCGGGATAAATCACCAGTTTATCGATAACACCCGTTAAGCGTGACAATGCAAAATCAAGTGTGACGGTGGCGTCTGGCCCAATATTTCTTTCAACCGAACTGTGACTGATATCGCGTTCATGCCAAAGCGTTACGTTCTCCATTGCGGGGACCACGGCCATACGAACCAAACGCGCTAACCCTGTCAGATTTTCTGTCAGGACAGGATTTCGTTTGTGTGGCATCGCGCTTGATCCCTTTTGCCCTTTTGAAAAGAACTCTTCAGCCTCCAAAACCTCGGTCCGTTGCATATGACGGATTTCAGTGGCGATGTTTTCAATGGAGGAGGCAACAACACCCAAGGTGGCAAAGAATGCTGCATGGCGATCACGAGGGATAACTTGCGTTGAAATTGGTTCGGGCACCAATCCCAATTTGTCACAAACGTGTTCTTCGACAGCTGGGTCGATATTTGCGAATGTTCCAACCGCGCCTGAGATCGCACCCGTGGCGATCTCTGCACGGGCATCACGCAAACGGCTAAGGTTGCGATCCATTTCAGCGTAAAAGCGGGCAAAGGTCAGCCCCATGGTGACAGGTTCAGCGTGAATGCCATGGCTTCGGCCGATCCGGATGGTCATTTTGTGTTCTTCAGCCCGACGTTTGAGGGCCGCCAACAAACCTTCGACATCCGCAATCAAAATATCCGCCGCGCGGGTCAGTTGAACGTTGAAGGTTGTGTCCAACACGTCAGAGGATGTCATGCCCTGATGAACAAAGCGGGCTTCGTCGTTGCCAATAATCTCAGCAAGATGCGTCAAAAAAGCGATGACATCGTGTTTGGTGACAGCTTCAATTTCGTCGATGCGCGCGACGTCGAATTCAACATCCTTGGCCTTCCAAACAGCATCGGCATTTTCTTGTGGAATAACACCCAATTTGGCTTGGGCATCGCAGGCATGGGCCTCGATCTCGTACCAGATGCGAAATTTGGTTTCGGGCGACCAGATTGCAACCATTTCGGGGCGGGAGTATCGAGGGATCATGGAACACGGCCTTTTGGGTTGGGAATTTATGCCGGGCTTCTAAACTGGGGCCACCAGAGGATCAAGGAGAGGAACATGCTTCGCATTGCCGCAATCATCACCTTTACAGCGTCCATGGGTCACGCCGAAAACTGGGTGCCGATGGTTGGGGCGCAAATCGAAGCCGCTCTGAATGACCAAACCTTGGACTACAAGGCAGCATGGCAAGTTTTTCACGCATCGGGCAGGACACTTTATAATGCTGGGCACGACAGTTGGGGAAGCTGGCGTGTTGAAGGTGACAAATATTGTAGCGAATGGCCACCCAATGCTGGCTGGGATTGCTATGACATGGAACGCGATATTGATGCGGATCGCGTTCGATTTCTGGGTGCTCGTGGCGACATCACCATCGGGTGGTTCAGGCGATGAAACTGATTGACTTTGAAGGGAATTGGTCAATTGAACGGCGTATCGAAGATCATTTAAGCGATACCGTTTCTCATTTCTTAGGGACAGCTCAGATCGGTGGGGATGGATACAAAGAAATTGGAAAGATGGTTTTGGCCAACGGAAACGAATTTGAATCAAGCAGATCCTATTTATGGTCCGATTGCGATGAAGGAATTGAAATAAGGTTCGAAGACGGACGCCCTTTCCACATCATGGTTCCAAGTGGTCAAAGTTCGGCGCATCATTGGTGTGATCCAGATCAATATGATGTCGAATACGACTTTCAATCAAAACAAGATTGGACGGCCACATGGAAGGTCAAAGGCCCTCGTAAAGACTATGTGATGATCAGCCGGTATCGCAAACAAAGCTAATTGCCCTTGAAACGCCGTAAAAGGCCACGCATAAGCGGCTTAACAATTTCCTGTCAGGAGGGACATCATGAGCATTGCAACCCAAGACCGCGTACTTGCCGAAGCCATTTTGCCACAAACCGGATCTGCCAAATTGGTTAAACAAGCCATTTTGGTTGTTGCTGGAATTTTGGCACTGGCCATCTTGGCAAAGGTAAAAGTGCCAATGTGGCCAGTACCCATTACAATGGGAACATTCGCTGTGTTGACGATAGGCGCAGCCTATGGTGCAAGATTGGGTCTTGTCACAATCATGGGGTATATGTTGATCGGTGCCCTTGGTTTTGATGTGTTTGCGAATTCAAGTGCCGAAAACTTTGGTCTGTCTTACATGATGGGCGGTACCGGCGGTTATCTGGTTGGATATGTTTTGGCGACTTTGGCCTTGGGATGGGCCGCGCGTCAGGGTTGGGATCGTTCGTTCGCTTGGATGGCTTTGGCCATGGTGATCGGCAACATTCTTATCTATGTTCCTGGCCTTTTGTGGTTGGGCCAACTTTACGGATGGGACAAACCAATCCTGGAGTGGGGTTTGACACCGTTTTTGTTGGGTGATGCGGTTAAATTGGCTTTGGCGGCAACGCTGCTTCCAGCTGTTTGGAAACTTGTGGGTGATGCTCGCGCATAAGCCAAACTGAAGCTTGAAATCACAGCGCGGTCAGCAGGGATGCTGGCCGCGTTTTTGTTTCATCCGAGTTTGGTTTGAATTTTGCTTTGCGCTTCTAAAGTGCGGTGCACGGGGCATTTGTCGGCGATTTCCAGCAATCGGTCTCGCTGGGTTTGATCAAGCGGACCTTCCAGAAAAATCTCTCTCACAAAGGTGTCGACTTTCGCGCCGCTGGGAACATCGGCGTCTTGTGCATGAACTTTGTCATGCGTCACATCCACATAAACGTGGGTAAGTGGCCAACCTTTGCGACGCGCATACATTCGAATTGTCATCGATGTGCACGCCCCCAATCCGGCGGATAAAAAACCATACGGGGACATACCCCGATTTGAACCACCATAGGCCAGCGGCTCATCTGCTAAGACATGATGTGATGGGCCGTGCGTGATGTCTTGCAAAAAACCTTTTGCATCGGCCTCGGAGACGCGAACAATGCCCTCCGGAACGCCAATTGGCATTGCTTGTGCTGGTATGTCCAAATATCGCATGGCCCATGTCGCAATGACCTCAGCCGCATATTCAGCATCATCGGGTGCCGAAATCAAATGATCCGCGTTGTCGAGCGTGACAAAGGATTTCGGGTGTTTGGCTGCTTTGAATATCTCAGCTGCATTCCCGATATCGACCGTTTCATCCCCGGGCGCATGCATAACCAAAAGCGCTTTGCGCAACACGGTGATTGCGGGTTTCAATTCTGCGGCGCGCACATCTTCAACAAAGGCCTTTGTGATGTCGAAAGGGCGACCTGCCAAAGTGACCTGGCCAATACCATTGGTTTCAATGGCCTCAAGCGCCCCAGCGAAATTATGGGTTACGTGTTCCGGATCAAAAGGCGCGCCCAAGGTTACTACAGCCTTACCAGTTGGAATGCTTTGCGCGGCTTTTAAGATCGCCGCCCCACCCAGTGAATGCCCGATCAACAATTGAACCGGAAAACCTTTTGCCTCAAGTGCCTGAGACGCCAGAATTAAATCTTCCACATTGGAGGAGAAAGTCGTGTTTGAAAATTCACCTTCAGAATGCCCTAAGCCCGTGAAATCAAAGCGTAAAACGGCAAAACCAGCCGACGCAAGCCTGGATGCAATGCGCCGCGCTGCGGGAATGTCCTTTGAGCAGGTAAAACAATGGGCAAATAGGGCAGTTCCAATATGCGGGCCTTCTGGCAAATCCAGACGCGCGGCAAGGGTGCTGCCGTCGTGGCCTTTGAAATTCAATTTTTCGCTTGGCATGGGGGCCTCCTGTGGTGACCCCCTCAATGTGTTGAATTGACAACGTGACGCAACCCATGTGTCAGTCGCGTCACGCAGAGGTGACTTATCCGTCGATCTTTGCACCCATTATGGCGATTGCCTGCTGATAAACCCCGGCTGCGTTCCATTCTTGAATGACCCGAAAATTGGGTTGTCCTTTTTGATAGCCTTTGCCGGGTTGCCAACCTTTTTTGCGTAAAAAGTTGGCGGTGGAGGAGAGGGCGTCTACGGCGTTGTTCATGTCTAAGCGTCCGTCGCCGTTGCCGTCTACACCGTATTTGCCAACATTGCCGGGCAAGAATTGGGTGTGCCCAAGTTCCCCGTGTTTAGCCCCTTTGGAGTTGGCAGAGATCACCCCGCGATCCACCAATTTCAACGCCGCAAGCGCATGCACCGAAAAGAATTCAGATCGGCGGCAATCATAGGCCAAAGTCGTAATTGCAGAGACAACATTGCTGTTGCCCATAAAGCCGCCAAAGCCGGTTTCCATCCCGTGAATGGCAATGACAACCCCCGCCGGAACGCCAAACCGTTTTTCCAAACTGTTGTAAAATCCGGGGTTGCGGGCCTTGCGTTTGCGCCCTTGGGCCACGATGGTATTGGCCCCGCGCAATTCCATGAATTTGTTCAACGACAATTTGAACGATTTCTGGTTGCGATCTGCCTTAATCGTGCTGGTGGCATACTTCGCGCCCGCCAAGGCGGCCAGCCCCTTGGACTTGACGCCCGCTGCCTTTGCTTCGGCGGCGAATTGTTTCTTCCATGTGCCAAACCCGGCCGATGTGTTGCCACAGGTTGCCGCCGCAACAACAGCGGGGGAAAGGGCCACCGTGGTGGCCAAAATCAGGGAACGTAACATGTGCTTACCTCAATACTTCTTGACTGCAGATACCTTAGCGCGGGGCGATGCGATCGGGAAAGGGGAAAGGTGCGTATTTCACCCCATCAGCCCCCGTGCGCCTGCAAAAACGGCAGGCATTCCGCGATCAAAAGATCGGGAACTTCCTCTGCAATGTAATGCGCACAGGGCAAGGATTTGCCCACCACATCCACCGCACGTTTGTGCCATAAGTCCATGGGATCAAAGCATTTTTCGATAATTCCGTTCTGGCCCCACAGCACCTGCAGCGGGCAGTCAATCATGCCGCCTTCGTTGTCGTGATCAATGTCAATCGTGGCCGCCGCGCGGTAATCCTCGCAACTGGCGTGAATAACCTCTGGCGTGAAATGATCGACGTAATGCTGCAACGCCTCTGGCGCGAAAATGCCAAGGCCTGCGGCCCCAAGACCCAGCTTTTTGGTGATGTATTCCTTGGCGTCCGCACCGATCATATTTTCGGGCAAAGGCGCGTCCAAAATCAGGTAAAACCAGTGCCAGTACGCGCGGGCAAAGGCATCGGTGGTGCCTTCATACATCTCACGCGTCGGGGCGATGTCCAGCAGGGTCATGGCATGGACACGGGCGGGGTGATCGACGGCCAAACGGTGGCCCACACGGGCGCCGCGATCATGGGCCAGAATGTGGAATGTATCATGGCCCAGATGATCCATAAGATCGATCATATCCTGCGCCATGGCACGCTTGGAATAGGGCGCGTGGTCGGGCGTTGTGGGTGGTTTCGGGCTTTGCCCATAGCCGCGCAAATCCGCCGCGATGCAGGTGAAATGCTGGGCCAATTCCGGCATCACCTTGTGCCACATCATGTGGGTTTGTGGGTATCCATGGAGGAGGAGGAGAGGCGGACCATCCCCCCGCGTTATGTAATGTGGCAAGCCATCGGCCATCCCGATTTTCCCCCAAATTGAAGTGCGTGTTTGAGGGGCATCATAGGCCAAGCCGCAGGCCCACAAAACCCCCACCGCACGCCGCGTTAAGGTTTTCCCGAAATGGGCTGAAATCAGGCGATTTGACCCCGCACAACCCGTACACAACCTGTACACACCCCGTACACCGAAGGAGTGTCGGGGGATTTTGGGCAAAAGGTTAACGGGAGGGGGGGATTGGTTAAGAGGGGGTTAATCTGAGTGTGCGCTTTGTAATCTCAAAATGGATTGCTCGGTGAAAGTAATTCTTGCTAGGATTGGACCGCACTGATTGTATGCGAATACTTTATTCATTGAAAAGCTGACAAACAGGTGGGTGATGTCCAAAAGATCATCTGGATCGAAAAAGGTGCTCGTTATTGGGGCCTATGGGCTGATCGGCCAAGCAATTGCGAATAGACTGATTGCTGAAGGTCATCAAGTTGTTGGCCTTGGGCGAAACCTTAAAGTGGCGAAGCGTGTATTGCCGAACATTCCTTGGCTTCATCATGATCTGAAAGACCTTGTAGAAGCTGCTTCATGGCAAGAGTTTCTGGGTGAATTCTCAACTGTTGTGAATTGTTCCGGCGCTTTGCAAGACGGCCCCAATGATACTTTAGAAGTCCTTCATCATAATGTTGTTTTGGAGTTGGCGCAGGCATGCGTAGCTGAGGATATCACTTTGATCCAAATTTCAGCAGTCGGCGCCAAACCTGAGGCTTCTACTCAATTCTTGGCGTCAAAAGGACGAGGGGACAAGGCGATACGGGACGCTGGTGGAAAATGGTATATTTTTCGACCCGGTTTGGTTTTGGCGTCAAATGCCTATGGCGGAACAATTGTGTTGCGGATGCTTGCCGCCTTTCCTTGGGTGCAACCGATTGCGTTGCCAGAAGCACAGATTCAAACAGTTTCACTTGACGATGTTGCCAATGCTGTTGCTGCAGCAACAAACGGTACCATTCCAAATCAATTTGAAGCGGACTTGGTTGAACTTAAGCCGCATTCCCTTCGCGAAATCGTCAATCAAATGCGTCGTTGGCTGGGGTTTGCGGAAGCAAAATTTGAATTGACCATTCCCAGCTTTGGCGTGGCGGTAGTTTCTAAGTTAGCTGATGTTTTGGCGTGGCTTGGGTGGCGGTCACCTCTAAGATCAACCGCCATGCGGGTTCTTGTTGAAGGCGTTCAGGGGCAACCAGAAGATTTGCGCCGATATAATTTGCCTCAAACCCAACCATTGAGCCAAACTTTGGCAAACATGAATGTTGGTGTTCAAGATCGTCTTTTTGCGCGAATGTCATTGCTTGCACCTTTTGTTATCGCCTGCTTGAGCATGTTTTGGATCGTGTCGGGTCTGATCGGCATTTTCAAAGTTGAAGAGGCTGCTCAGGTTTTGCAGAATGTCGGATGGTCCATGGAACTCGCCATCGTAAGCGTCGTGTTTTGGGGCGTTATCGATATCTTTATTGGGATTGGTCTTGCCCTTCGAAAGTATGCACAAGCGGCTTGTTTGGCTTCAGTGGCAGTTAGTTTATTCTATTTGGTTGCATCAACGCTTACTGTTCCAGAACTTTGGATCGATCCACTTGGCCCCTTGGTTAAAGTTGTTCCAGCCATAGTCTTGACGATTGTCGCACGTGTTTTGTTGGAGGCGCGGTGATGGAGTGGTTGGATGTCGTCCGAGTTGCCCACGTTCTTGGTGCGTGTGTCTTGATCGGCACGGGAACTGGAATAGCCTTTTTTATGCTGATGGCGCACCGAACGGCCGACCCGGCATTCATCGCTCAAACGGCATCGGTCGTTGTGGTTGCAGATATGATTTTCACAGCAACGGCTGCCATTGTTCAACCAATCACGGGTTATCTACTAATGCTGCAGCTGGGTTGGAGTTTCTTCGACGGTTGGCTTTCGGTGTCTCTGGGCCTGTATGTTTTAATTGGTTTGCTATGGCTTCCTGTCGTTTGGATACAGGCCCAAATGCGCGACGAGGCCCGCCAGTCGGTGCAACAAGGCATTGCTTTGACAGTTCGATACAGACGCCTTTACCGCATATGGTTCGCCTGCGGCGTCCCTGCGTTTAGCGCGATAGTTGTTTTGCTTTGGTTGATGGTGACCCGGCCATCAATTTTATGAAGGCTTTGCTGTCAAATTCAGAAGTGTATTCGCCACTTGGTGAACGAGTTATCCCCCCATCAACGCACTATCAAACGGATACACAGTCAAATTCTCGTACCCGTCTTCGGTGATCAGAACCTGATCCTCCAGCTTGATGGAGAAATCTCCGCCGACTTCGCCCACGGCGGCCTCAACACACAACACCATGCCCGGTTGCAGTTCGTAATCAAACGCGCCTTCGACCATTTTGTCGGGATAGGCCACAAGGGGCCATTCATCGCACAGGCCCACGCCATGCATCAGGCAGCCGTATTTCTGGGCCTGAAACTTATCGTCCAGTTTGTGGGTGTTGCGCGACAGCTCCTCGATCCGGACGCCGGGTTTCAACATCTCCATATTGGTCATGATGTGATCATGGGCGTGCTGCATGGCATAGATCATGTCGGGGCGGGGGGCCTGATCGCCGATCCACCATGTGCGGGAAATGTCGATG
>JAHDCF010000014.1:0-41363 GCA_020630015.1 Planktomarina sp.
GTGTACGGGGTGTGTACGGATTGTGTACAGGTTGTGCCGGCGTTGATGCCCCCTCTGGATCTCGGACTTGCTGGACGAACGGCAAACCCTTACCTATACGCACGCTATGTTAGACAATCGTCCAGAATTACCGCCCGAGATCGCCCGCCGCCGCACGTTTGCGATCATCAGTCACCCCGATGCGGGCAAGACAACATTGACTGAAAAGTTCTTGTTGTATGGTGGTGCGATTCAGATGGCTGGCCAAGTGCGCGCCAAGGGTGAAGCACGCCGCACACGGTCTGACTTTATGAAGATGGAACAAGATCGCGGGATTTCTGTTTCAGCCTCTGCCATGTCTTTTGATTTTGAAAAATATCGCTTCAATCTGGTCGATACGCCCGGTCACTCTGACTTCTCCGAAGACACATATCGCACGCTGACGGCTGTGGATGCCGCCGTGATGGTCATCGACGGGGCCAAAGGTGTGGAAAGCCAGACCCAGAAACTGTTTGAAGTGTGCCGCCTGCGCGATTTGCCGATCCTGACGTTTTGTAACAAGATGGATCGCGAAAGTCGTGATACCTTTGAAATCATTGACGAAATTCAGGATAATCTGGCGATTGATGTCACCCCGGCGGCCTGGCCCATTGGCCGTGGTCGCGATTTTATTGGCACCTATGATATTCTGCGTGACAGGCTGGAACTGATGGATCGTGCCGATCGTAACAAGGTGGCCGAAAGCGTTGAAATCAACGGTTTGGATGATCCGAAACTGGCCGAACATGTGCCACCAGAATTGCTGGACACATTTTTAGAAGAGATCGAGATGGCGCGCGAATTGCTGCCTAAGCTGGACCCACAAGCGCTGCTTGAGGGGACGATGACACCGATTTGGTTTGGGTCGGCCATCAACAGCTTTGGGGTGCAAGAGCTGATGAAAGGCATCGCCGAATACGGCCCACAGCCACAGCCACAAAGGGCGGAACCTCGCCAAATATCCCCCGAGGAATCAAAGGTTTCGGGCTTTGTGTTCAAAGTCCAAGCCAACATGGATCCCAAGCACCGTGATCGCGTTGCCTTTGTGCGTATGGCCAGCGGGCATTTCAAGCGCGGCATGAAATTAACCCATGTCCGCGCCAAAAAACCCATGGCAATTTCAAACCCCGTTTTGTTTTTAGCTTCCGACCGCGAACTGGCAGAAGAGGCATGGGCCGGCGATATCATCGGCATTCCAAACCATGGCCAACTGCGCATTGGTGATACCCTGACCGAGGGTGAAAATTTACGGGTGACCGGCATCCCCTCTTTCGCGCCTGAACTTTTGCAAAATGTGCGCGCCGGGGATCCGATGAAGGCCAAACATCTGGAAAAAGCTTTGATGCAATTTGCAGAAGAAGGCGCTGCAAAGGTGTTTAAGCCTATGATGGGTTCTGGGTTCATCGTTGGGGTTGTGGGGGCGCTTCAATTCGAAGTTTTGGCCAGCCGCATTGAAATGGAATATGGCCTGCCGGTGCGGTTTGAAGCCTCTCAGTTCACATCCGCACGTTGGGTGAATGGCGCGAAAGACGCGGTGGACGATTTTTCCAATAAAAACAAACAACACATGGCCACAGATCACGATGAAGACCCTGTGTTTTTGACGCGCCTCCAATGGGATATCGACCGGGTGGCGCGGGATCATCCTGATGTTGCATTGACCGCGACAAAGGAAATGATGTTGTGACCCGCGCACCCACATGGTGCGTGGCCGCCACTGTGAAGGCCCCGTTGGTGGACGTGCAAAATTTCGCCGCCCATCACATCGACAGGGGGGCAACCAAAGTTTTCCTGTTTCTGGATGATGCCGATCATTCCGCGTGTGAAATTTTGAACAAACACCCGGCTGTGCGGGCGCAAGCCTGTGATGATGCGTGGTGGGCCAGCTTTAATCGCCCACGCCCCGATGATCACAAAGGCCGGCAAGCCTTTAACGCCACGCGCGCTTATCGCATTTTTGCAAGAAAGTTGGATTGGTTTGCCCACATCGATGTGGATGAATTCATTTGGCCTGATACAACGATCAGTGAAAGTCTTGCCGCCGCCCCGTCTGATGCCCGCACGATGCGCTTAAGACCCATCGAAGCGTTGGAAGGGGACGGCACGGCATTCAAAGGCCGTATCACTGGCAAACCAGATGTCACCAAAGAAATCAGTGACCGGATTTACCCCGCTTATGGTCAGTTTCTGCGAGGTGGTTTCATCAGCCATACGGCGGGTAAACTATTTGTTAGGACTGGCTTTGATAAGATCAAAATCCGAATTCATAATATTATGATCGACAACGACAAAGATCGCACCGGAATCGAAGCCACTGATATGCGCCTGTGTCATGCCCATGCAAAAACTTGGGATGCGTTTAAATCGATGTATGAATTCAGAATGAAGCAAGGGTCTTATCGCAAGGAACTGTCTGGTCCGGATGGTGTGCCGTTACATGCGATATTCAAAACCCTTGAAGATGAATTGGGCGAAGCGGGTTTGCGCGGATTTTACAATGAAATCTGTGTGGATACACCGCAGTTGCGCAAGACCCTTGCCGCGGAAGGTTTGCTGCATATTTGTGATCTTCGGTTGGATCAGATGCGCAAAAAACACTTCCCAGATTAAGTGAATTCACCACGTTTGACGCATGCCAAGCAATCCGGTATCAGCGCCTTGACCCAAGTGGGGTCAAATCCGAGGGCGCTCAGGGATTGCGCCTAAATTCAGGGCGATGCCCAAGACTGGAAGCGCATGACAAAATTTACCGATCTGAACCTCGACAAAAAGGTTCTGCAAGCGATTGCCGACGCCGGGTATGAAGAACCCACCCCCATTCAGGCAGGCGCCATCCCCCCCGCCCTCGAAGGCAAAGATGTTCTGGGAATTGCCCAAACCGGCACAGGAAAAACAGCAAGCTTTACATTGCCCCTGATCACCCTTTTGGGCCGCGGCCGCGCACGGGCTCGTATGCCGCGATCATTGGTCTTGTGCCCAACACGCGAATTGGCGGCACAGGTTGCCGAAAACTTTGACGCCTATACCAAATATTCGAAACTGACGAAGGCCCTTTTGATTGGTGGTGTTAGCTTCAAGGAACAGGATCAATTGATCGACCGTGGGGTTGATGTTTTAATCGCAACACCTGGGCGTTTGCTTGATCATTTTGAACGCGGCAAGCTTTTGCTGACGGGTGTTCAGATTATGGTGGTGGACGAAGCTGACCGCATGCTGGACATGGGGTTCATCCCAGATATTGAACGCATCTTCGGCCTGACACCATTCACCCGCCAGACACTGTTTTTCAGTGCCACAATGGCCCCGGAAATCGAACGTATTACAAATACATTCCTGTCCGCACCCGCCAAAATCGAAGTGGCCCGTGCCGCAACAACATCCGAAAACATTACCCAAAGTGTGGTTATGTTTAAGGCCAGCCGCAAAGATCGCGAAGGCACCGAAAAACGCAAGCTGTTGCGAGCTTTGATTGATAAAGAAGGCGATGCATGTACAAACGCGATCATCTTTTGCAACCGCAAATCCGATGTGGATATCTGCGCTAAGTCCCTGAAAAAATACGGTTATAATGCGTCACCGATTCACGGCGATTTGGACCAATCCAAACGCATGGAAACACTGGATGGGTTCCGAAATGGGACAGTGAAATTCCTGTGTGCCTCGGACGTCGCCGCACGGGGTTTGGATATTCCCAACGTAAGTCACGTGATTAATTTTGATGTGCCCGGTCACGCAGAAGACTATGTTCACCGAATTGGGCGCACAGGCCGTGCCGGGCGCAAAGGCACCGCACTTATGATTTGTGTGCCCCGTGATGAAAAGAATTTGGCTGACATCGAAGCCTTGGTTGAACAAGAGGTGCCCCGCACCGAAAACCCCCTGCCCCAAAAGCAGAAAACCAACAAAACAGACGCGGTTGGTGCCCCAGAAAAATCGGATGCCCCAAAGCCCGAAACGAAAGAAAAATCCGAAGCCGGGCCAAACAAAAAACGCGGGCGTGGTGGCCGGGGGCGCAAGGATCATGATGCCGGTCCGCCGCAAATTGGGATGGGTGATCACATGCCCAGCTTTATCGCGCTCAGCTTTGCTGATCGCTTAAACCCAAAGGGCGAAAACGATCCAAACCCGGCTTTTGTTTCTGACGAAACCTGATAAAGTCTGATCAAAGACGGCTCGGGGGGCGCTATGTCGGATCAAATTCAATACGCCACATTGATGCATGACGCGATGCGCGGCTTGATACGTCGGATCCTTGAAGACGTGGCACGCGAAGGCAAATTGCCCGGTGACCATCATTTTTTCATTACTTTTGATACCACCCATCCAGATGCCGGGTTGGCAGATTGGCTTAAAGATCGTTACCCCAACGAAATGACGGTAGTGATCCAGCATTGGTTTGATAACCTTGAAGTCACACCAGAAGGGTTTTCGATCACATTGAACTTTGGTGATTCTCCTGAACCTTTGAACATTCCGTTCATGGCGGTTCGCGCTTTTGTGGACCCATCCGTGGAATTTGGGCTGCGCTTCGAAGAAGATGAGATGGAAGAAGAAGCAGAAATCGAAGTTATTCCGGAAGTGGAAGTCGAAGACGACCCCACCCCACCGCAGGGTGATGCCGAAGTTGTAAGCCTTGATGCGTTTCGCAAAAAATAAATTGGCGGTTGCCACGCCATAATTCAAAAAACAACCAAATGATGGAGAGCTTTCCATGACTGACACCCGCACAGAAACAGACAGTTTTGGACCGCTTGAAGTTCCTTCGGATAAATATTGGGGGGCTCAAACCCAAAGATCCCTGATGAACTTCCCCATTGGTTGGGAACAACAACCCATCGCGATCGTACGCGCCTTAGGCGTTATCAAAGAGGCTTGTGCCCGCGCGAACACCGAGCGGGGTGCGTTGGATGCAAATCTGGGCGATGCGATTCAAAAAGCGGCCCACGAGGTGGTGGAAGGTAAGCTGGATGATCACTTCCCGCTTGTGGTTTGGCAAACTGGATCGGGCACACAGTCCAATATGAACGCAAATGAGGTTATCGCCAACCGCGCCATCGAAATGCTGGGCGGTGTTATCGGATCGAAAGACCCTGTGCATCCAAATGACCATTGTAACATGGGACAGTCATCCAACGACACCTTCCCCACGGCCATGCATATTGCCACCGCAATGACGGCCCGGGATGTCACCCTGCCCGGTCTGCGCAGTTTGCATGCGGCCTTGGCAGCCAAAGTCAAAGAATTCGATGGAATCATTAAAATCGGCCGCACCCACACAATGGATGCAACCCCGCTGACCTTGGCCCAAGAATTCGGAGGGTACACTCATCAAGTGGCCATGGGTATCGCGCGGGTTGAGGCGGCCCTGCCTCGAATTTATGAGCTGGCCCAAGGCGGCACTGCTGTTGGCACAGGCCTGAACACACCCATGGGATGGGGTGAAACAGTGGCGGCACATATGGCCGATATAACCAAGTTGCCCTTTATCACCGCCCCTAACAAGTTTGAGGCCCTCGCCGCCCATGACGCCATGGTGGAAATGTCTGGTGCGCTGAAAACGGTGGCGGCAAGTTTGTTTAAAATTGCCAACGACATCCGCTTGTTGGGTTCCGGCCCACGTTGCGGTTTGGGGGAATTGAAGTTGCCGGAAAATGAACCCGGATCTTCGATCATGCCGGGCAAAGTGAACCCAACACAGTGCGAAGCCCTGACCCAGGTTTGTGTCCATGTATTCGGCAACGACGCAGCCGTCGGCATGGCAGGCAGCCAAGGGCACTTTGAGTTAAACGTTTATAAACCAATGATGGCTTACAACGTATTGCAATCCATGCAACTGTTGGGGGATGCCGCACAAGCGTTCACCGACAACTGTGTCATTGGTATTCAAGCCAACGAAGCACGGATTGAAAAAATCATGGGCGAAAGCTTGATGCTGGTCACCGCATTGGCCCCTGAAATCGGATATGACAACGCAACCACCGTGGCAAAAACTGCGCATAAGAATGGCACCACCCTGCGGGAAGAGGCCATTGGCTTGGGCTTTGTGGATGCTGAAACCTTTGACCGTGTGGTGCGCCCTGAAAAAATGATCGGCCCCAAGTGAGCGAAGTCATCAACTTCAACAAGGCCCGCAAAGCCAAGGTGAAATCGTTAGCCAAAGCAAAGGCCAACGAAAATTCAGTTAAGTTTGGACGTACCAAAGCGCAAAAGGATTTAGAGAAAGCCCAAGCGGACCAAAACGCGACCCGTTTGGACGGTAAAAAACAAGACCCATGCTAATGCGGCCCAAAAAGCGATCCCTGACTTTGAAGGGGCACCGCACTTCCGTGTCGCTGGAGGATGCGTTTTGGCAAGAATTTTGCCGGATCGCGGCAGACCAAAACCGCCCGATCAACGACCTGGCTGCTGAAATTGATGCGGACCGTGGTCTGCACTGCGGCCTTGCATCGGCCATTCGATTGTTTGTTTTGGCGGAATTAAAGAAACCTTAACCTACACCCGCCAGCGTGGATTCATGTCCAGATCCAACGATGCCTTCTTTCGCGAGCTGTTTGGATCCCGCGCCGCACGGGATGGCAACATCGTGCGGCGCAAAGTCAAAGACGTCGAATTTTGGATCGGTCGCGAGGCGTTTTTAAATGAAGTTAAACGCCGAGGTTTTCGCGCCTATGAAAACGCAGGCCAATTCATCGTTTTTTGTAACACCGAACCCCTGCGCCGTGTGGCGTAAACGATTTCTGTATCAGAAATCGGCACAGAATCTCTTTGAGATTCTGGAACGGAAACTGTTTCAGTTTCCGGCTCGGGGACTGACGTTCAACCAAATGCCGTCTTTGGCACGTACGGTAAGATGCGCCACCGGTTCAGGTGTCCGTCCCGGGACTGGTTCAAACCGAAATTCTGAACAGAATTTCGCCAACAACAAAGCACCTTCCACGGTGGCAAAACCCGCCCCCACACAGACGCGCCGACCAGAAGAAAAGGGGATGTATGCATCTCTCTGACATTGCTTACCATTCTCGGTCTGCCAACGTGCGGGATCAAAATCATGGGGGTGATCCCAAAGCCGCTCATGACGATGTAAATGCCATGGTGACAAAACAATCTGGGCGCCTCGTTTCAAAATCCGATCACGGAAATGCTCTGCCTTTGTTGTTTGTCGCACCATCATCGGAACTGGAGGGTATAGGCGCAAAGCCTCGCGAAAAACATCACGCGTTGTTGTTAGGCCACGGACGTCACCAAAACTGTTACTGGTTATACCTCGCCCTTCCGCAAAGACTTTATCTTGCCATTGCGGGAAACACGCCAACAGATAAAGCCCCCAAGCAAAGGTTGATGCGCTGGTTTCGTGGCCCGCCAAAAAGAAAATCGCAACTTGGTCCACCATTTCATCTGGCGAAAAAAGCTCCCCTGTTTGCGGATCTGGGGTAGTCATGATTTTGGTTGCCAAATCCATGGGTGCGGTGCCCGCCGCAATTTGAACAGCGCGCCTATCTGTTAACTGCTTGATCAACCGGCGAATTTTGGCCGCACTTTCCTTGGTTTCTTTGGAAAATCCTCGCGGAAACCATCGGGGTAACGGGATTAATGCGGCAATATTTACCACGGGTTGGCTGCGTTGATATTTGCGAAACTCATGAAAGGTTTCAGCGGCGATTTCATCATCGATTGGAATGGAAAACAGAGTTCTAAAAATGATGTCAGCGGCCGCAAAACTGGCAACTTCTTCCACTTCGATTGGGGTTTGAAAATCGCGTGTTTTCAGGCGTTCCACTGCGGCATCCACGGCAGCCAACATCGCAGGATAGGTTTCTTTGATCCGCCCCCCTTCAAAGGCTGGATCGATGATGCGACGCTGCCGTTCCCATTGTGCTCCGTTTGTCAGAAATACACTGTCCCCCAGCAACGGACGCAAACCTTCGTTCACACGCGTGGATTTCGGAAATTCCATGGGTCGTTCGTTTAACACCGTTTTGACCAGGTCTGGTTGATTAACCATGTAGCTTTTGAAAAAGGGGGTTTTAAACTCCGCCATCCACGCCCGATACAGCTTCGCAGGTTGGGCCGACAACAGGTCTTTGCGAAACAGCCGCATGTATTCCCGCAGACTGACTTTACCTGCCCTGTGCTTTGGCATTGGAGGGCGCATCATTTCATTGACCTGTACTTAGAGGCGGGTGTTGTCAAACGACTGGGCGATGGGGATCGCCCTTTGAAACGTTCTGCTAAAGTGCTTGGACCTGCGGTAATCTGAAAATAATCATAATCCCCGGGTCGATCAAAGGCGCATAGATATTGAAAATGCAGGCGAAAATAGCGCCGTTTCAGCTTGGCCCAAGTTTCTGGTGACAGGGTCTGTTTGAAGGCGGCTGAAATCACCAATGGCCATTTCTTTTCTTTTGGAGCAACACCAGTAACACTAACAGGATCACAAAGGGCAAAGGCACATCCATCCCCCGGCGCCGTAACATCCACCCAAGTTAATGCATCGGTTTGGCTCAAAAAATGCAGATCCCCCCGCAACCGATCTGCCTTTGGCAGAAAAGATACCATAGGAACCACATGTCCAAGGGACAAAAACCCAAAATTAGGCCCATCCGGTGGAACCTCACCAGCCCGGATCAGATCGCTTAGGATTGAAACACCAAGATGGGCGCCAGACGAATGCCCAACCACCAGAACCTCATCAAAATCTTCGTGCAATGCGGATGAGATCACATGGCGAAACTCTTGGATGCGGCCTTCCAAATCACTGGGGTTTGCCCCCTTTGATTGCGCGGAATAGGCGTAATCATGCATCAAGTAATAGGCAAAAAACCGATTATCGACAGATTTGAACCAGCTCAAAATACCAACAACCAAACCCAAGGCGAGTATTATTTGCCCCCCCCAAGCAATGGGGCCTGATATCGCAAACCATCGATCAAGTCCCCATCCAACCGCCTTCGCCCCCACCCATCCAATAATCACGGCCAAAATCAGCTGAATGATCAAAAACACAATGGGATAAAGCGCGGCGATCACCGGGCCTTTGCGCAATCGCATTAATCGGGCCAACGCGCCGCTTGCGATATAAGTCCAGGCGGTTCGAATAAGTTGAAGATAGGTTCCCACAATGCCTGTTTCCATCGATCCACGAACGATGTCCGACCAGACCAAAACTTCGAAATCTGCTTGTGTTTTTCGCCCGTCGATATTTCCTTCGACATCCCAGCCATAGTGGGATTTCCCAGATCCGGGACGAAGGGAAATTTCATACCCCGATATGGCAGCCTGATCCGCCCCTTCTTTGCGATACAATTCCCGATATCTGCGCGGATGAATGGGATCATAGCCGGGGATGTAAAACACTTTGCGCTTCTTTACCTGCCCCTTACCCATGGGGAACTACTCCTTCACTTTTGCAATGAGGATACCCTCAAAATATGAAGAAATTAAGGTCTGTTTTCACATCAACCAATCAGGCCTAATGCGGGAAATTGTTCTAACAGCCACCAGCTGAAGCGCGTGAATTGCCCTGTTACCATCATCAGGCCAACCGTCCACAGCAACAGCCCCATCACTCGTTCGATCCGTTCCATATGACGTTTCATCCACGCCATGACCCCTTTCAACGAGGGAAAGAATATGGCGACCAAAATGAATGGGATGCCTAAACCGGCCGCATAAGTGGCCAATAAAACGATCCCCTTCCCCGGCGAAGCCACATCCGCAGCAAGCGCCAAGATGGCCCCCAAGATGGGTCCCAAACACGGTGTCCAACCAAAGGCAAAAGCAAGACCCAAAACATAGGCACCAAAGGCGGAACCACCACGATCACCGCCATCAATTCGGGCCTCGCGATCCAAAATTGGAATGCGAAATATGCCAAGGAAATGGGCGCCAAACACCATGACGATGGCGCCAGCCCCCAAAACAAACCAATCTTGATTAGACAGGAACAATCGCCCAAACGCGGATGCCGTGAACCCCAGCAACACAAAAACAGTCGATAACCCCATCACAAAGAACAGCGAGGTTACAAAAGCCCTGCGCCGAGCGATTGCCGTGGTGTTCATGTCATCCAGACTGACCCCACCCATATAAGCCAAATACGGCGGAACGATGGGAAGTACACACGGGCTTGCAAAGCTGATCAATCCGCCAAGCAATGCAATAAACATCGCGGGAATCAGGGATGCATCAAAAAGATCTATTCCAAACATGGGGCCGTCCTTTTCTTGCATTTGCTTTAACGGTTTTCAATTCAGGCGTCACCGCACAACCTGTCACAAATATGTGGACAGTCCGAAACATTCGTCCTAGCCCAAGAACATGACCCATGATGCCGATCTTGATGCCACTGGCCTTTTGTGCCCCTTGCCCGTTCTCAAAGCGCGTAGGCGCCTGCAAGACTTGGAAAAAGGTCAAACCTTGCGAATTTTGGCAGACGACCCTGCCGCAATAATAGATATGCCCCACTTCTGTTCAGAAGCGGGGCATGTTCTTATTTCTGCACAAACAGAAGGGTTGCCGCAAGTTTACCTCATTCAAAAGGGTTAACCGCGTGACCACCATCCCCGCTTCTTGGGTTTTGGCGGGCTTTCAGGTTCCGCAGATTCAGCAGTGGTAATCTCCACCTCTACGGGTTCCATTGATTTTTCGACTGACGCTTCTTTTTCCGGCTCTGGTGCTGAAGATGTTTCAGCGGCTGGGGCGTCTTCTTTGGGCTCTACTTTTTTGCGCGGTTTGCGGGTTCGCTTAGGTTTCGCCGCTGGTTCCTCTTGTGCCACTGGATCGGCCGCGGGCGTTACCTCTGCTTCGTCTGCTTCCGCCTTTTTCTTGCGTGGTTTGCGCGTTCGTTTCGGCGTCTTCACTTCTGTTTCAGTGGTATCACCCTCGGTTGCGGGATCGCCCTGTTCATCTGCCGCTTCGGCAGGCGCTTCATCCGATTTCGGCTCTGCCTTCTTACGGGGTTTACGTGTCCGCTTGGGCTTTTCCGCTTTGGGTGTTTCGACCTCGGCACTTTCTGATTTGGGTTCTTCGCCTTCGGATTTGGCATCTGTGTCTGCAGATACGTCTTCTGCGGTGTTGCCCTCTTCCGAAGTTTCAGAAGCCACGTTGCCTTCTGCATTCGCCTCAGGCTGTCCACCCCGACGACGGCGCCGACGACGACGTTTCCGCTTTGGCTGTTCTTCTTCGATCTTTACGTCTTCTTCTTCCGGCGTGTTTTCATCGATCTCTTCCATCAAAGAAATATCAACAGAACTGACCACCGCAGTGGGTTCTGGGACGAAACGTGTGGCCGATTTAAATTTCTCCAGCACATAATCTGGGCTGATTAACATTGGATCGGCTTCGATGCGCACCGACATCCCGTGGGCCTGTTCGATCTGACCGATGGCCTCTCGTTTCTGGTTTATCAGGAAATTCGCGATCTGAATCGGGGCCTTCACCAAGACTTCTTTTGATCGGCGGCGACCACCCTCTTCTTCGATTTCACGCAAGATTGTGAGGCCAAGATTATCTTCCGAACGGATTAGGCCAGTTCCATGACAATGTGGGCAAGGCTGGGTTGTTGCCTCCAACATACCCGGACGCAGGCGTTGACGGCTCATTTCCATCAAACCAAACCCAGAAATACGGCCAACCTGAATGCGCGCACGATCTGTCTTCAGCTTTTCTTTCATCATCTTTTCGACAGCCGCGTTATTGCGACGCTCTTCCATGTCGATAAAATCAATGACGATCAAACCAGCAAGATCACGCAAGCGCAGTTGACGGGCAACTTCTTCTGCAGCTTCAAGGTTTGTGCGCAGTGCCGTTTGTTCAATGGACCCTTCTTTCGTGGCCCGGCCAGAGTTCACATCAATCGCGACCAAAGCCTCGGTGATGCCAATCACCAAATAGCCCCCTGATTTCAATTGGACGGTTGGATTGAACATCCCATCCAAGAAACTTTCAACTTGATATCGTGAAAACAGCGGTTTGGGATCTTCATAGCGTTTCACGTTTTTGGCGTGGCTAGGCATGATCATTTTCATGGTATCTTTGGCGTTGCGATATCCCGCCTCACCTTCCACCAACACTTCATCGATGTCCCGATTATAAAGGTCGCGAATGGATCTTTTGATCAAATCGCCTTCTTCATAGATCATCGCAGGTGCGATGGATTCCAAAGTGAACGCGCGTATTTGTTCCCACATGCGTTGCAGGTATTCATAATCGCGTTTGATCTCTGTTTTTGTGCGCTTAGCCCCGGCGGTTCGAACAATCAAACCTGCCCCTTCAGGCACCTCTATTCCAGATGCGATTTCCTTCAGTTTTTTCCGATCCGCGATATTGGTGATTTTCCGGCTGATGCCGCCACCGCGTGCGGTGTTGGGCATCAAAACACAATACCGACCAGCAAGGGAAAGATATGTCGTCAGCGCTGCCCCTTTGTTGCCCCGCTCTTCTTTGACCACCTGCACCAACATTATTTGGCGCACTTTGATAACTTCTTGAATTTTGTATCGGCGTGGACGCGGTTTACGCACCGGGCGCACTTCTTCACTGTCGTCTTCTTGCGCAACGGATTCAATTTGAGGATCGGTTACATCGCCCTCGGTTTCATCTGTGTTTTCGCCGTCCTCGTCAGAATTGGATGCATCGGCATCTTCACCTTTTTCGGGATCGTGTTTTTCTTCAACATCAGTATCTGTTGAAACCTCTGCCGACTTGGCATCGTCCTCTGAAGGGGTATTTCCAGCGTCACCTTCCGGTGCGGCCAAATCTTCTTGTTCGCCGCCTATCTCAGACGAAATTTCGCCGTCTTCCGTTGGGGTACCCTCGGGATCGATGGTTTCCATTCCATCGACGCCTTCCACCTCTTGTGTGACAACAGGATCGCTATTTTGAGCTGCAGCTGATTTTCCACGCCTCCGACGACGGCGCTTGGGTTTTTCACGTTCTTCTTCTGCGGCTTCCGCCTCTGCGGCCATCGCCTCTGCATAGGCTTTTTCTTCCGCCAACAAGGCTTCGCGATCGGCCACTGGGATTTGATAATAGTCGGGATGAATTTCCGAGAAGGCAAGGAAACCATGGCGATTTCCACCGTAGTCCACGAAGGCCGCCTGCAAAGACGGCTCTACCCGTGTAACTTTTGCCAAATATATATTCCCAGCAAGCTGTCGCCTGCTTTGGGATTCGAAATCAAATTCCTCTACTTTGTTCCCGTCTACAACCACGACGCGCGTTTGTTCCGCGTGCGTGGCATCGATAAGCATCTTTTTTGCCATATATTCCACTGAACACCCCCGGAGGATCGCCCGAAGGCGTTGTAACTACAGGGATATTTCCAATTAAGGCGATGGTCGCGCTTCGGGGTTGGACGTTAAATCCAATCTCTCCGGCATATGCTTTCGCGTCGTGTACCATCACGTGTTCTCCGGCACCTTGTGCCTGTAAATGATCATCAACATGTCGATGACCGCTCAAAACCACCCTTTCGGGCGTATTCTTCCGCCCTGACTGCATTTTTTAGCCTTATGTCAGCGGCGAACAAATCTCGTGTCGCGCAAAGCTGCGCTTGCGTTCACACTAAGGGGGTTTGCGGGTTGATTACAATGGGCAAAGCCAAGAATTTCGCAATTCAGGTATAGTCCGAACGCACCAAGCCGTATTTCGCCATCTTTTCATTCAAGGTCCGGCGCGGCAAACGCAACTCATCCATTACCGCCGCAATGGATCCGTTGTGACGACGCATCGTATTATCCAACAGCATTCGTTCGAAAGATTCGACATATTCCTTCAATGCCTTCCCTTCGGTTGTGACAACAACTTGCTGTTCGTCTTGGTTGGCCATCAACAAAGACGCAAGCGATCCACCGCCTCTGCGACTTTGCAACACTGCGCGTTCCGCCACATTAATCAGTTGCCGCACATTTCCGGGCCAAGGCGCTTGCAATAATTGAGCCGCCTCTTCTGCAGGGATTTTGGGTGTTTCACAGCCGTATTCATCTGCATATTGCTCAGAATACCGCGCGAACAAAGTCAAAATGTCATCACCACGGGATCGCAATGGGGGAACCATAACGCGCAGCGTTGCCAAGCGGTAAAAGAGATCCGGGCGAAGAACATCTTCACACGTCTTACCTTGTTCTTGCAGATTACAAATCGCAATAATCCGCGTTTCTGCAATTTCACCTTGATCGTTGATGGCCGACAATAGTTTGGTTTGCAGAGATTGGCTTAACGCTTCGATATCTTCCAATACCAAAGTTCCGCCACGCGCATCCTCCATCAAAGGTAAGGGTTGCCCATCATCCACCGGCCCGAACAGACGTTTCGAGACATCTTCTTCCGACGCAGATGCACAGGAAAACAAAACAAAATTCTTTGAAGCGCGCGCGGAAACGGCGTGCAGTGCGTGTGCCACCAAGGTTTTTCCGGTCCCGGTTTCACCTTCAATCAACACATGTCCATCTGATTGCCCAAGATCCACGATATCTTCGCGCAGGCGAACCATGGCCGGGTGATCACCAACAAGTTTCTCAATAATAGAATCACCTGTTGCCAGTTCCCGCCTTAGTTGCCGACTGTCCATCACCAACCGGCGTTGGCGGACGGCCTTTTTACAAAGGTCGGTTAATTCATCTGGGTTAAATGGTTTTTCCAAGAAGTCGAAAGCGCCAAGGCGCATCGCCTCGACCGCCATCGGCACGTCGCCATGACCGGTGATCATAATCACAGGGATAGAGCTGTCTAAACTTTTGATTTTACGCAATAACTGCATGCCATCCATTCCCGGCATACGGATATCTGTCACGACAACACCCGGAAAATCCCCGGTCAGTACAGCCGCAGCATCTGTCGCCGTGGAAAAAGCTTCGGGTTCGAAACCAGAAAGACTTAGCCATTGGCTGATGGATTGGCGCATATCCAATTCATCATCGATCACGGCCACTTTCATTGTGTTAGACATGCGTTAACCCTCAACTTTTTTCTGACACTGACATAATTGGCAGCACAATTTCAAATACTGCACCTGTAGGTTCGCCATTAAATGCACTTAAACCACCCCCAAAATCGGAAATAATCCCAGATGAAATGGCCAATCCAAGCCCAACACCTTCGGATGCAGTTTTTGTGGTGTAGAACGGTTCAAACAAATCATCGAGGTTTTCAATCCCAGGTCCATCGTCGCGCACCACGATTTTAGCTTCATTGCCAACAACCAACAAAACATCAATTTTTCCCGTTCCTCGTTCTTTCATCGCATCCAATGCATTTCGGAACAAGTTGATCAGAACCTGTTCCAACCGCGCCTGATCGCCAAGGATATACACGTTTTGCGGTGGAAATGTTCGGGTCAGGGCCACAGAATTTTCGGAAAACGCCATCCCCATAATTTCCAGTGCACCGTTAATGGCATCTTCCACATTAACAGGTTGATGATCTTCGCCACCCTTTCGCGCATGTGTTTTCAATTGTCCGGTGATCGAACCCATTCGCCCAATCAAATCATCAATCCGCTGAAACGAACTAAGGGCTTCATTGGTTCGACTTCTTTCCAACAACATCTTGGCTCCTGCCAGATACGTCCGCATTGCCGATAATGGTTGATTTAATTCATGGCTCACCGCTGCGGCCATTTCACCCAAAGCTGCCAGTTTTGATGATTGTTCGATTGTTTGTTCCGCAACTTGAAGCTCTTTTTCCGCGCGTTGACGACCTGAAATTTCATTCTGCAATCGGGCATTCAGCGTTTTCAATTCTTCGCTTTCGCGTTGAAAGCCAAGCGCCTGCAAAGCAGAGCTTCGGGAGCTAAAGAAAAAGATCAGGGCCAAAAGAAACGCAAAGAAAGTTAAAACGAGAGCCAAAGCACCATTCACCTGTTGGCGCACCCCATCCAGCGTTGAAAAACCAATTATTCTCCATCCTTGAAAGCCAAGATCCAATTCTCGGCGAACGACTTCTCGTCCTCGAACAAATGGATCATCCGCTTCTACCGGAAGGTTTTGGGCCAAACGGTTCGCTCTTCGAATGGCGCTGTCGGCGGATCGAAGGTTCAACATTTCCGTTTCGGTGCTGTTTAACCAAAGTGAATCGGTTGCGAGAATGGCCCGCCCTTGGGCATCAAATACTGCAACGGCATCCCCTTCGCCTGACCACGTTGCAGCAACCGATTGCAAAGGTAAAATGGAAAACACCATTCCGATAAGATCGGCGTTTTCACGAATAGATTGCGAAAATATAAATTCGGGATTGCCGCCAGACCCTGTTTGCACCGTGAATTGTGGGCCATCGTCCAATAGTGACGCGGTAAACGCATCGCCTTCGATCACACGAGCACCATCAAGGCCTTCTGGAACCGTGGCTAAGATCACGCCATCTTGGTCTGAGATAAGAAATGATGAATTGGTTTCACGTTTTGCAAAAACGTTCATGCGGCTTTTGATCGCGTCCAAATCTTGGCTTTCCAACAAAGACAAAAATACTGGATCTGTGGCCAACAGTTCAGGCAAAAGGCCATTCCGACGGATCGTTTCAAGGATATCGTTTTTATACCCTTCTAACCTCAGTTCAGCCCGGGTTTCTGCAGCTTCCGAAAAGCGCGAAAGAAGGATTGAATTTGCAAACCAAAGGCAAATTCCAGCGACCAAGATTACAAACGCCAAAAGTGCGCGGGTTTTCCACCCCAGCCCTGTCATCTTGGGACGTGCAAATTTGGAAGTCGTCTTCATAAGGGCAGCTTAACCCAGCGTGGATTTACTTCAATGGCGTATCTTCACGCATCCAACATCGAAGAGACCAATCCGCTGAACATCGCAGCGCCATCCGAAGATCCCAGGTTGTTATCAATCGCGCGTTCAGGGTGTGGCATCATTCCAAGTACGCGGCGGTTTTGTGAAAGAACCCCTGCAATGTCATCCTCAGCACCATTCGGTGTTTGAGCATATCGAAATGCGATACGATCCTCTTCTTTCAAGGAACTTAGGCCATCGGCGTCTATGCGGTAATTGCCTTCGTGATGTGCAATCGGAATGCGTAAAGTTTGGCCAAGTTCATACCCACGGGTGAATTCACTATTGGTTGTGCTGGCAATCAAATCCACAGTTTTGCAAAGGAACTTGAGGCCCGCATTCTGAATAAGGGCGCCGGGCAACAAACCAGTTTCAGTCAAAATCTGAAAACCGTTGCAGACCCCCAAAACATAACCACCACGATTGGCATGTTCGATCACGGCTTTTGAAATTGGCGATTGGGCGGCGATGGCGCCACAACGCAAATAGTCCCCAAAAGAAAAACCACCCGGAATGGCAACCAAATCAACGCCTTTGGGCAGGTTGGCATCTTTATGCCAAACCATCTGAACATCAGCACCCGCCCCCAACAAAGCTTGCTGCATATCCCTATCACAATTGGAACCTGGAAAAACGATAACAGCCGCGCGCATCAGGACATGTCCACGCTGTAGCTTTCGATAACTGTATTTGCCAAAAGCTGTTCACACATGGCGCCGATTTCCGCTTCGGTTGTGCCGTCGGCAACATCCAGTTCAATCACCTTGCCTTGGCGCACACTGGATACGCCGTCAAATCCAAGACCATGAAGGGCCGATTTAACGGCCTCCCCTTGCGGATCCAAAACACCGGTTTTCAGCATGACAGTTACGGTGGCTTTCATCGACGATCCCTCAGTTAATCAATGTTGGTTTTGTGTATTGCTGGTTTGGCACTGGAATGATCCCCAAACGTCGAGCAACCTCTGCATAAGCGTCAGTCAGACTTCCTAGGTCGCGCCGGAATACGTCTTTGTCCAGCTTTTCACCCGTCTCAATATCCCACAATCGGCAACTGTCAGGGCTGATTTCATCCGCGATAATCAACCTTTGGAAATCACCTTCAAAAACGCGACCGATCTCAATTTTGAAGTCTGCAAGGCGAATTCCAACCCCAAACATAACGCCCGACATGAAATCATTCACGCGCAATGCAAGGGCCAACATATCGTCCAAGTCTTGCTGGCTGGCCCAACCGAAGGCGATAATGTGTTCTTCTGCCACCAAAGGATCACCCAAATTGTCGTCCTTGAGGCAAAATTCAACGATTGGTCTTGGCAGGGCCGCCCCCTCTTCTAGGCCGAGGCGTTTTGCCAAAGTTCCGGCGGCATAATTGCGAACAATCACTTCCAATGGAATTATTTCAACCGACCGGATCAATTGTTCACGCATGTTCAAACGTTTCAAGAAATGCGTGGGCACACCAATGGAATTCAGCCCAGTCATGAAATATTCAGACAATCGGTTATTTAGAACCCCTTTGCCTTCGATCACGTCTTTCTTTTCGGCGTTGAAG
The DNA here is from genome assembly GCA_020630015.1 of Planktomarina sp. Lineage (GTDB taxonomy): Bacteria > Pseudomonadota > Alphaproteobacteria > Rhodobacterales > Rhodobacteraceae > Planktomarina. The sequence continues at coordinate 18,342 of JAHDCF010000014.1, forward strand.
GCAGTGGCATCATCTTTGAAATACTGGACCAGCGTTCCTGGTTCTGGGCCTTCATACAGGATCTTTGCTTTGCCTTCATAAATTTTTTTACGACGCGCCATCCTAAGCCCCCAAGTTGCTTGCATGCCTCGTATCTGATTGCCTGTTGGGCGGCAAGCAATCTTACTTGCAAGATGCCAACAGAAGGCCCACATTTGGACCAGTGGTTATAAAAATCAAAGGAGCCCTTCGCGATATGAGTAGTTTTGATGATCGATCAGATGCATTTGAGAACAAATTCGCCCACGACGCACAAATGCAATTCAAAGCCGAAGCGCGCAGAAATAAACTTCTGGGTCTTTGGGCGGCAGGTTTGATGGGAATCCAAGGGGATGATGCAGAAAGCTATGCCAAAGATGTCATTAAATCTGATTTCGAAGAGGCCGGTGATGATGATGTGGTGCGCAAGGTGGCCGCTGATTTGGGCGACAAAGCAAGCGAGGATGATATTCGCGGCAAAATGAAATCATTCCTTGCTGAAGCAAAATCCCAGCTGATGGATGAAGCTTAATCAAATAAAATTCATGTTCATTATGTGAATAATGAATTTTTCACATAATATAGTGTGTGGCATTGGGGGACCAACGATTAAAGGGTTACCCAATGCCAAATCTTCTTTCCGAACTTCTTTCTAAACGCGACTGGCTGCTTGCGGATGGTGCCACTGGAACAAATTTGTTCAACATGGGCTTGTCTTCTGGTGATGCGCCGGAACTTTGGAATGAAGAGCAACCCGAAAAAATTAGGGCACTCTACAAAGGCAGTGTCGATGCAGGCAGTGATATTTTTCTGACTAATTCTTTTGGTGGAAACCGCGCCAGATTGAAGCTGCATGATGCTGGTCAACGCGCCCGGGAATTGTCCCGCATTTCCGCTGAACTTGGTCGCGAAGTCGCGGACGCAGCGGGACGACCAATTGTCGTTGCGGGCTCTGTAGGTCCAACCGGCGAAATTATGGAACCAATGGGCCCGCTGACCTATTCCGACGCCGTGGAAATTTTCCACGAACAGGCCGAAGGTCTAAAAGAAGGCGGCGCAGATGTGGCTTGGGTTGAAACTATTTCAGCCGCAGACGAATTCAAAGCCGCAGCCGAAGCATTTCGGTTGGCTGATATTCCTTGGTGTGGCACCATGAGCTTTGACACCGCCGGTCGAACCATGATGGGCATCACCGCACCGCAAATGGTGAAGCAGGTTGGAAAGCTGCCAAACCCACCAATCGCCTTTGGGGCAAATTGTGGTGTGGGCGCTTCGGATTTATTGCGCACAATATTGGGTTTTTCGGCCGCAACCCCTCAAATCCCACTGATTTCAAAGGGTAATGCCGGCATTCCGAAATATGTTGATGGTCACATTCATTATGATGGGACACCTGATTTGATGGCCAGTTACGCGAAATTAGCATTCGATAGTGGCGCACGCATCATTGGTGGTTGTTGCGGCACCACGCCAGACCATTTGCGCGCGATGCGGCAAGCATTGGAGCACCACACGCCAGGACCACGCCCCAGTTTGGATGAAATCGCTGGCCAAATTGGGCCATTTTCATCGGAAAGCGATGGAACCGATGGGGCCGGCCCAACGCGGGAAAGAAACAACCGTCGCCGTCGTCGCGCTTGAGATTTTCAAAAAAACGACAGCTGATCCCCAGATTGCGCAGGAACCCTGAATTTTTGCGTGCTGAGTTGAGGCATTTTTTTGAGCAGACCCAATCGTTTGCAGATTAAGTCAAATCTTTGACGAATTAGGTTTGCATATTGCCCTTGCCCGCGCAGACGGTTTCCCCAATTCGGATCATAATCTCGCCCCCCGTGAACTTCGCGAACACGGGCCATAATTTTCCGGGCACGGTCCGGAAATGCCTGTCTGACCCAATCCACAAAGATTGGTGAAACCTCCTTTGGCAAACGCAACATGACCCATGATGCACCTTTTGCGCCATTGGCGTGCCCAGCTTGCAAAATCGCTTCGACCTCATGGTCGGTTAACCCTGGGACGACTGGCGAAACCAAAACCCTTACCGGAATACCCTTGGACGATAGACGATTGATCATTTGCAAGGTGCGTGCCGGTGCCGGAACACGCGGTTCCATTTTCCGGCCCACCACAGGATCAAGCGTTGTTAACGTAAGCCCCACCTGAACCAAGTTTTCACGCGCCAAATCCGCTAAGATATCCAAATCCCTTTCGATCAAGCTTCCTTTGGTGGTGATCATCACTGGATGCTTAAACGAACGAAGCACCTTCAAACATTCGCGCATGATGCGGTATCGCGCTTCGATGGGTTGATACGGGTCGGTGTTGGTTCCAAAAGCGATCGGTGCCACATTGTAGGTATTTTTGGACAATTCTCTTGCCAAAATTTTTGGGGCATCGGGCCGAGCGATTAAGCGTGTTTCAAAATCAAGGCCAGGCGAAAGGTTCAAAAACGCATGGCTTGGTCGTGCAAAGCAATAAACACAACCATGCTCGCACCCGCGATAGGGATTCACGGATCGATCAAACGAAAGATCTGGGGATGAATTTCGGCTGATGATTTTTCTGGGCACTTCAACACGAACTTCCGTGCGCACCGTGGGTAAATCGTCCTCTTTCGCCCATCCATCATCGACACTAACCCTCTGAAATTGTTCAAATCTTCCAGATGCGTTCGCAGATATGCCACGACCTTTGGTTTTGCCGGTTAATCGACGTGAATCAAATGCTCGAATCATAACACAAGAAAAGAACATTACATGAACATTTGCAACGTCGACCTCATTGAGTTTCGAAAAGTCGGAACCGCAAGATGGCGTGTCGCAATCGTTTAAGAAGAAATAGACATAAAAACCGCATATCACCGCCAGACACCTTAGTAACCGGAGTGCGGCGCATGTCTGACGAAGAAGACGATATCATCCTGTCTGAACTGAACGACGAAGATCTTGTCGCGCAGATGTTTGATGACCTCTACGATGGATTGAAAGAAGAAATCGAAGAAGGTGTGAACATTTTGCTTGAGCGCAAATGGGAACCCTATCGTATCCTGACCGAAGCATTGGTCGGTGGGATGACAATCGTTGGAAACGATTTCCGTGACGGTATCTTGTTTGTTCCAGAGGTTTTGCTGGCCGCCAACGCCATGAAAGGCGGCATGGCCATTTTGAAACCACTTCTGATCGAAACTGGTGCACCGCGCGTCGGCAAAATGGTGATTGGCACCGTGAAAGGCGACATTCACGACATCGGCAAAAACCTTGTTGGCATGATGATGGAAGGCGCGGGTTTTGAAATCGTTGATCTTGGCATCAACAATTCTGTCGAAGAGTATCTGGAAGCTTTGGAAGCAGAAAAACCAGATATTCTTGGCATGTCAGCCCTTTTGACCACCACGATGCCGTACATGAAAGTTGTGATCGACACATTGGTCGAAAAACAATTGCGTGATGATTACATCGTGCTGGTTGGTGGCGCACCGTTGAACGACGAATTTGGCAAAGCAATTGGTGCCGACGCTTACTGCCGCGATGCAGCGGTTGCCGTTGAAACCGCAAAAGAATGGGTTGCGCGCAAGCATAACCAAATGGCCGCCCAAAGCTGATCCCAAACGGGTTTATGAATTTTGACAAAGGCCTTACCCTTAACGGGTGGGGCCTTTTCATTTAGGAACACAAGATGGACGTTTCAGATACCCAATTGACGGAAACTGGTTTGCACACAGATGGATCCAGCAAGGTTCTTTTGTTGGCCTGTGGGGCCATCGCCCGGGAAGTGATTGCCATTCAACAGGCAAATGGCCTGACCCATCTTGATTTACATTGCTTGCCCGCGATCTATCACAACACACCCGATAAAATCACCCCGGCAGTGGTAGAGGCTGTGACGGCCCACCGTGATCATTACGATGAAATTTTTGTTTTATACGCGGATTGCGGCACTGGTGGTCAATTACAGGCAGCCTGTGACAAATTGGGGGTTAAAATGCTGGAAGGGCCCCACTGCTACAGCTTCTTTGAAGGCAACGGTGCGTTCGCCGCGCGCGATGAGATGACCGCATTCTACTTAACAGACTTCTTGGTGCGCCAGTTCGACGCCTTTGTATGGAAACCATTGGGTCTTGATCGCCATCCTGAACTGTTGGAAATGTATTTCGGCAATTATGATAAACTTGTCTATCAAGCCCAAACAAATGATCCCAAATTAACGGAAAAAGCCAAAGATTGCGCTGATAAAATGGGTTTGAATTTCGAGCGTCGGTTCACCGCCTACGGCGATCTGCAAAAAAGCCTTATACCCTTTGAAAACAATGGGTTATGATACGGATTGAAGCCGATTTATCATGGCCCGCAACCCGTTTGAACGTTGTGCCGACAAGTGACCGTCCAACCCTAGCCGGGCCATTTCTGACATCGCATCAATTTTTGCTACATCAGCAACCGAAACACCCAAGAACAAAGCCTGCAAAACAGCGATTAAACCCTTTACGATGATCGCGTCACTGTCACCATCAAAGGCGATTTTGTCGTCGGGTGTCGTGATATGAAGCCAAACTTGGCTGGCGCACCCTTCTACTTTGGTGGCCGGAACTTTCAGCGCATCATCCATAACTGGCAATGCCTTGCCCATTTCAATCACGTGGCGATAACGATCTTCCCAATCTTCCAAAAATTCGAAAGTTTCGACCAATTCTTCAAAATCTGCCTGGGCCATGTTTCCTCACTTATTGATCATCAGTTAGTGTTGCCGATTGCAAAGGTCCAGAGGTAAGGGCAAGACCACTTTTCTTCGGACAAAAGACAGGCTAGTTTGGCACCCAAATCGAAAGGGGTTTTTCATGTTGAAGCCAAATATCGCTGTGTTGATATGTGTTGGCCTTTTGGCCGGGTGTTCAACTGTTTCTGAAAGCCGACTTAATCCTTTCAATTGGGGCAAATCCATCAAAAGTGCTGTCACGGAAGAAGAAATCAAACCCCTGGTTCCGCAACGTCGCAGTACCGTGACAGTCGACAATCGAAGCATGGTAAATTCAATCACGCGATTGGATGTGGCCGATGTGACGGGTGGCGTTCTGGTAACCGCAACAGGGGTTCCATCTGTTGCCGGCGCTTACAATGTGGAATTGGTGGTGGTATCTGTTGCTGACGGCAAAATGGAGTTGGAGTTTCGTGCACAATCCCCTGAGCGCGCAGTGGGCGGTAAAGTTTCACCGGTGACCGCGTCGCATATTATATCGGCAAACGATGCAAAAGGGATCAACGTGATACAAGTGCGTTCCAGAACAAACGCATTGTCACGCCGAAACTAAAGTTCAATCAAACGCACTTTGTTTCCACGCAAACCGATCGCGACTTGGCCTTCGCAAAGCTTTAATGCGTCATCACCGAACACCTGCTTACGCCACCCTTGCAATGCAGGAACATCGCGAACACCTGCTGCGATGGCATCCAGATCAGATACGGATGATATCATCTTTTGTGCCACGTTTGATTGATCTGATTTCGCTTTCAACAACACACGCAGAAGATCGGCCAACGCCGGATTCACATTCAGCTTTTCGCGCCCCGTAGACGGTTTCGGGAACATCTCAGGCGTATATTTTGAAGCGGCCCCAATGGCATCGATAATACCATCCGCGATGTCACCCTTGCGCGCTTCCCTCAACAAAAGCCGAGATTTCGACAAATCTTTCAACGTTTTGGGCTTTGTTGATGCCAGCTCAACCAAAGCGTCATCCTTAAACACGCGATTTCGCGGAATATTACGGGTTTGAGCATGCCGTTCACGAAATGCTGCAAGTTCTTTGACATAGGCCAGGAATTTGCCGGAATTGGTTCGCGTTTTCACCCGTTTCCACGCTTGATCCGGCTCAATTTCATAGGTGGTCGGGTCGGTCAGAATAGCAAGTTCTTCTTCCACCCAAGCGCGGCGATCAGTGCGGTCCAATTCTGCGGACAGGTGTTCGTAAATATCACGCAAATAGGTAACATCAGAAATCGCGTATTCTAGTTGTGCATCACTTAACGGGCGACGTGACCAATCGGTGAATCGAGAGGTTTTATCGACTGTTGCATTGGGGATTTTACGAACCAAAGTCTCATAACCGACTTGATCCCCGTATCCACACACCATGGCGGCGACTTGTGTGTCAAACAATGGTTCCGGAAAAACCTTTTCATCAATCCAGAAAATCTCAAGATCCTGACGGGCGGCATGAAAAACTTTTACCACATCCGTATTGCGAAAAAGATCTGACAAAGGTGAAAGGTCCAAATCTTCAATCAATGGATCAACGATCACGGCTTGGCCGCCGACTTCCTTTGGAAGAGCCAATTGAACCAAGCACAGTTTGGAATAATAGGTACGTTCACGCAGAAACTCAGTATCAACCGTTACATAAGGTGCAAGATTTGCCGCGTCGCAAAAAGTGCGAAGATCTTCCGTCGTTTTAATGATTTGCATATGTCGGGCGCATCCAATCGCGTCAAAGCTGTAAACTGGTTATAGAAATTCATCTTCAAATGAAAGGTTTATCGGGTCTTTTCGACCTTGCAGAAACTGTTCGGCAACACGTGGATATAATCGATGCTCCATCTTCAACACCCGCGCGGCAAGTGTATCGGGTGTGTCGTCCGCAAGAATGGGAACACGAGCTTGCCCCAAGATCGGTCCATCATCCAATTTTGATGTTACCAAATGCACCGTGCAACCATGATGCTTGTCCCCTGACTGCAAGGCCCTTTCATGGGTATGAAGCCCCTTATACAAGGGTAATAGTGAGGGATGGATATTTAAGATATTGCCTTCCCAAGCGGATGTGAAATCCGCCGTTAAGATGCGCATAAATCCCGCCAAGAAAATGCAATCGATCCGATTGGCAAGCAATTCAGCGGTCAATGCCGCTTCAAATTTTGCCCGGTCCTGCCCAAATAGTCGATAGTCAACAACCCGCGTCAGAATTCCATTTTCGCGCGCCCATCGAATACCTCCGGCATCAGGACGGTTTGATAAAACCATTGCAACCTTGGCAGATGGCAATTCACGAATTGCGTGCACCAGCGCCTTCATGTTGGAGCCACCCCCAGAAATGAAGATGGCAACATTTACAGTCATGTTAATGTGCCGGAATATTGAACACCTTGCCCAGCCACGATGGAACCAATTTGAAAAACCTGTTCGCCGGCATCTTGCAACGCCTTTGTGGCAAAGGGGGCATCATCGGGGCTGCAAATCGCGATCATTCCAATACCTGCGTTGAATGTCTTAAGCAATTCCGCTTGTTCCATATTGCCTTGTTCAGACAGCCATTTGAACACGCCCGGCAGTTTCCAAGCGTTCAGATCGATATGCGCACCCTGCCCATCTGACAACACCCTGGGAATGTTTTCAGTCAACCCACCACCCGTGATATGGGCCAACCCTTTAATTTGAGCTGTTTTCACCAATGGTAAGGTTTGCGTCACATAAAGCCGCGTTGGCGCTAAAAGATTTGCCCCCAACGTCCCAGCATCCCATGGGCATTTCGAATCCCAAGACAAACCAGATTTTTCAACAATATGCCGAACAAGAGAAAACCCATTGGAATGAACACCATCGCTGGCAATGCCTAAAATAACATCATCCTGCGTGATATTGGTGGGTATTTCATTGCCGCGTTCCATGGCCCCAACGGCAAAGCCTGCAAGATCGAAATCGCCTGCCGGATACATGCCGGGCATTTCTGCGGTTTCCCCACCGATCAAAGCACATCCGGATAATTCGCACCCCTTCGCAATCCCTTGGATGATGCGGGTGGCTTGGTCCAATTCCAATTTTCCTGTTGCGAAATAATCCAAAAAGAACAAAGGCTCTGCCCCTTGGCAGATCAGATCATTTACACACATTGCCACAAGATCGATACCAACGCCGTCCACGTTTCCCGTATCAATCGCAATCCGCAGTTTGGTACCCACTCCATCAGTTGCTGCAACCAAAACAGGATCGGAATACCCGGCGGCCTTCAGATCGAAAAGACCGCCAAAGCCCCCCAACCCGGCCATCACCCCAGACCGTCTTGTTCGGGCGGCAGCAGGCTTTATTCGATCGACAAGGGCGTTGCCGGCATCAATATCAACACCCGCCGCAGCATAGGTGGCCGAGGGTGAAGTATCAGTCATGGTACAAACCTTTATCTCATTGGGATGATTGAGGCAGTAATTGAATTGAGATTTAGGTGCAACGCCTGACCACAAGGGTTGACGCCCGTCGTCCCTGCCCCTAGCACGGTCTTCGTCGGAGGGCCTGTAGCTCAATTGGTTAGAGCAGAGCGCTCATAACGCTTTGGTTGCGGGTTCAAGTCCTGCCGGGCCTACCAATCTTCTGACGAAACTATTCTTGGCAACGTTAAATCAGCCTGTAGCCCACCCAGTGCTTCACTACTTCCCAAGACCAATGCACCGCCATGGGAACGGGCCACATCAGCCGTAATCGCAAGACCAAGTCCCACACCGGAGCCTTTGTTTTGATTGCGGGCCGCATCCAATCGCACAAATGGCCTGAGTGCGGATGCCTGATCTTCTTGGGCAATACCCGGCCCGTCATCTTCTATCCTGATCCGTACAGATTTTTTCAGATACTCCAAGGTGACGTTACATCTCGTACCGTAACGCAATGCATTTTGAACAAGGTTATCAACCGCCCTTCGCAATCCACCACTGCGCACTTGCGTTAGGAATGGAACGCCTTTGACATCAAATGCAACATTTGGCCCACAACGTTTACAAAGATCCAACAGCATTTGAGCCAAATCAATCTCCACGGCTTTTTCAAGATTTGCGTGCCTCGAAAAATCAAGAAAGCCTGAAATCATTGCGCTCATTTCATCCACGTCTTTTTGCAATGATTGTGCATCCGGCCCATCCATAAGACCCAGTTGCAATTGCATACGCGTGAGGGGGGTACGCAAATCGTGACTGACCCCAGACAGCATCAGGGTGCGTTGTTCGATCTGACGTTCGATGCGTTGGCGCATATCTAAAAATGCGTTGCCAGCGGCCCGGACTTCAATTGCGCCAGATGGGTTTAAAGGCACTGATTTGCCACGCCCAAACGCCTCTGCCGCTGCTGCCAACCTTTTAATCGGGCGCAGTTGATTCCTTAAAAAGATGAACGCGATGATGGTAATAACGAAGCCTGTAAAAACCATCCAAACCAACACTTGGTGTGGATTGGTTGCCGAAACGCGTTTACGAGAAAATCCAATACTGATCGGCCCCTTCGCAGATTCGATCGCCACCACGACCCAGCTGGGCGCGGACAGATCGACATCCCGAACACCGGGAAGGTTATCGTAAAGTGTTGGGATAACCGTTAAGCCAGAGACATCGATGAACCGACGCGCATTATCACTCGGCACCCCATCCCACCTGCGAAGGTTCAATTCCAGTCTCTCTGCCCTGACTTCAACCACCTCATCCAGGGAATGAGTTTCCAATTCTTCCAAAATAAATGAAATCTCGCGAACAAGGTTTAACGTCATTTGACGTGTGACCCCTTCAAAATGCCTTTGTAAAAAAACCAAAGTCACGGCCAGTTGCAGCGTTAAGATTGGCAACAACAAAATCGCTGCTGCGCGTCCATACAGCGTGCGCGGAAACAGTCCTTTGACCCAATCAAAATTCATGGCAGACTTCTAACGTGAAACAACAGGATTGAACATGGTCTCGTTCAGCCATCCACGCATTCAAACTATCGTGGCGCCCAACCCATCCCCAATGACACTCCATGGAACCAATACTTATGTTATTGGGCCTGCGCCCTATGTGGTGATTGATCCGGGCCCCAATAACGAACAGCATCTCGCAGCGATTCTCGCGGCCACTCAGACAAATGTTGCGGCGATTTACGTGACACATTCACATTTGGACCATTCCCCACTCGCAACTGAACTTTCAAAACGCACCTCGGCCCCCATTATCGCATTTGGCAACAGCCAATCAGGGCGAAGTGACTTGATGCAAGCTTTGGCACTGTCTGGTGATGCCGGCGGGGGTGAAGGCGTTGACCCGAACTTTGCACCCGATATCTTGGCAAAGGATCGACAAATCTTTGACCATGGCAATACCAAAATCACGGCCTATTGGACCCCGGGCCATTTCGGGAATCATATGTGCTTTGGTTTTGAAAACATTTTGTTTTCAGGTGATCATGTCATGGGGTGGTCAACCAGTATGGTTTCACCGCCAGATGGGGATTTGGGCGCGTTTATGCGGTCTTGCCAAAAACTGTTGAACCTTCCCTTCACAACCTATCTTTCAGGGCATGGCGATGTAATTCAAGATGGGCCGGCCCGCACCCGATGGATAATGGATCATCGAAAAACCCGGGAATCACAAATCATCGAAACCATGATCAAAAACGCCGCATCCGCCGATGAAATCGCTAAAAAGATTTATGTTGATATTAATCCAGCATTGATGCCTGCAGCCGCACGAAACGTTTTTGCACACCTCATCGATCTTCAAGAACGTGGAGTGATTTCAGCAGCGGGACCCCTTTCACAAAATGTGCGTTTTCATCAATCCAATCTTTCAGCGATTTAATCCAAAATCCCTCTGGACGACACCAGATGCAATCGCTATATCCCACGCCAGTGTTCCGGCGTAGCTCAGCGGTAGAGCAGTTGACTGTTAATCAATTGGTCGTTGGTTCGATCCCAACCGCCGGAGCCATAAAAAAAACCAGCGCACAAGCGCTGGTTTTTTTGTTTGAAAATAACAGTGTGCATTCTATTTCGAAAACTTTTTCCGATACCTGACTGGAAAGCGTTTTTTGAAAAGTTCCTTCAAATCTTCAAACTTCGAGTGCATTTTATTGGCCTGCGCAATATGCATTGCCCGGCTAAGCAAAACTGATCGATCCGGATTGAGTTCAATCGCCTTTTCCAAGTGGTCCAAGGCACTTTTCGGGTTTCCCTGCGCAATGGCCTGTGTTGCGCGCACAGAAAGTGCTTTCCAGCTGTTGCTCCCACCGGGCGCGTGGCTGTCTAAAAGCTCCTCCAATAAATCCCAATCACCCATTGAAACAATCAGCTCCGACACGATAGAAAAATCAAAGGTCAGGGATTTGTCTCCGCTGTGGACACACAAAAACTTTATATATTCCAGAACTTTATGGCAGGTCTCTTCTTCGATCTTAACCGGAATATTTCCCATCGACCGATTGGTCTGAACCTCTTTCAACGCGTCCTTTGGGGAAATGTTTTTCAAATCCGCAAAAAAACTCACATACCGACATCCAGACACATGCGCATGTTGCATAAATTCTTCCCAGCGATACGTCGCCGAATGCAAATTCCCGATTTCAATCACGGTGGTTTTAGGATCGGCATAAATCATGTTCGCCAAACCCGCCCCGTGGTAAGATGCAACAATGTCAGCGCCCGCCACCAGCGCCGCCTGCGCGACCGGATCATGATCTTCAAAATAAACCACTTCGAACCCAATCGATTTAAGCAGGGAAATCAAATAGTCTTCGTTTTCCATTGCCCTGTCACGGGCATCATCAGATTGTTTTCGGGATACCCAAATGCGCTTTGCCGCGTTGACATCTTGTAATTTTGAAGCCTGATCACGCGCAATTTTTCGAAACGACTTTTGCGAAGAATCATAAAAATTCCGACGAATGACCGCCCCTTCTTTCCTGCGTGGATATTTCCAATCGCCACGATCATCAGGGTGAAAAGCTTGCTGTATGGTATCCGTGTGTTCGGTGGAACCCAAACCCTCTCGAAAAGAATAATAGGTTATCGCACGATCGAACTTTTGCACAGAACTTCGAAACTTGATCCTCTTTTTCAGATGTGGAAAAAAATCTTCAACCATCAGGTCGCAAAATTTGCGTCTCTGCGAAGATTTCATCGCTGTGACAAAAAAAATGTCACCCTCAAGACCCCATTCGTCGACCAAGGCCAAATGACAAAAAGATTCCGTCAAAAAGTGATAGTAGTTTTTGTAATTCTTGCAATCGATTACATAGGGAAGTTTCCGGACATCTTTTCCGCGATACCCAAGGGAAAGAAACTTATTTGACCCCGACTTTCCATTGACTAGCTCGTCTTCAATGTCGGCTTCGATACCACGCATTTTAGCAAGGCCAAATTGTTTGCGCTTATCCCAAAGGTACCGGTTGATAAATCGAATGCTCGACGCACCATTTGGAAGAAATCTTCCATCGACGTAACGATAATTATGATGGATTTCTAAATTTCGAACGACGATCGGAACAGTTGTAAATTCAACAACTGAATCAAACCGAAAGCGCCGCCAATATTCGGCGATGACTTCATTCTGGGCTTGCTTTACGTTTTTGTGAATGCTGACTGCGCACCCATATACACGAGGGGCATCCTGCGCTTGTGCCAGATCATCAGGAAGATTTGTAAATGGCTTGATCAATCTTATCGAAGCGTCTTTTCCAGGAATTTGGAAAAGGCGTTCTGGCGGGTCATCAAAACCTGGAATATTTCGATTTTGCGCCAACACCCTACCTTTACGTTATCACGGCGATTCCATATTTCGCGCGCTCAAATTGCCCTATCATGGACTGCGCTTTCGAGCGGGAAATTAGATAAATTTCCTGCATTTCTGGCAAATTTTAGCCACTCAAACGCCCTTCGATTGCATAAGAAATCCTTCAGTCGCGCGAAACTAGTTTCTGATGGGAATTCGCGAGAATGCGGTGGCCATGCCAATTCCTGACAAAACGTGCCAAATTCCCCAAAATGCCGCCACAACTGCCATACCGCCAAGACCATCAAAAAAATTGAAAATTAGGATTAAGCCCAAACCCGAATTCTGGATGCCTGTTTCAATGGTAATGGATCGGCGGTCGAAAGGTGACAAACCAGCCAAGCTCGCGAATGTATACCCCGTGCCTAGGGCCAATGCATTATGGAGCAACACCAAAACAGCAACCGCCCCAGCAAATTTGAGGAAGTTTTCCCAATTCGCAGCCAAAGCAAGCACGATGAACAATATGAAAATTGCCATTGAAAGATACTGAAGGGGTCTGCGAATACGCGCCGTAAATTCTGGTTTTCTTAAATTCAGGATCACGCCCAAACACAATGGCAGAACCAACATCAATCCAACTGTTACTGCCATCGACCAAGGATCCACAAAAGTACGTTGCAAGATTTCACGAGTTGGGGGGTAAAGACTTCCCCAGAATGCAATATTAGCTGGTGTTAACAAAACGGCGCCAATGGATGCAAACGCCGTCATCGACACCGACAAGGCTGTATTCCCACCTGCCCTGTGCGTGATAAAATTGGAAATATTACCCCCCGGACAGGCCGCCACGAGTATCAAGCCCAATGCGATCGAAGGCTGTGGCTGCAAAACAACGATCAAACAAAAGGTCAAAGCTGGCAAAAGGATGAACTGAGATATCAACCCAATCGCAACAGGCTTTGGTGAATTGATCAACCGTCTAAAATCGGCTGGCTTCAAGTCAATCGCAATTGAGAACATCACAATCGCCAAAATGGCGTTCAACACCAAAAGGCCGGTGGGTGAGAAGTTCAATACCGCCTGATCCAAAGCTATCGTTTGCGATACATCCATTGATGTCACCCTTCCTTATCTGCAACCGTGTTTCAAATTAAAGCACAGCCCAAGGTGTTTTCAAAATGAAACAAACCACACAGAATGATTCCCGAACGGGTTGGACGCTTTCATCTAGATATTGCACAAAACATTTATGAGACGACTGTTCGCACCCGGCCCCATGGATGATCTTCTACGGGCGCGTCTACGCAAACCCGAAGGGGCCGAATTTCAGTTGGCACTTCTAAAGACCTTTATGCGTTCAATCGATTTCACATCACGAAACCTGTTTGGACAGGCATTTTTTGCGCTGCGTGAGGCCGAAAACCTGTTGGAAAAGATTGACGGTCGAACTGGTCGTGATCTTGTAGATACGATTTTATCTATGAACGGCGGAACACGTGTAACTGCTCAAGGGTTGGAACATGTTCCCAGTAAAGGACGTGTGATCATCGGATCCACACATCCCATCGGGACTTTCGATTTCATTGTTCATGCGGCGGCCTTGTTTCAACATAGGCCCGATTTGAAAGTTGTTGCCAACCGAGAGGCAGAACGTTTCTTGGGGCGCGACCGTATCATCGCCGTTGACATCGATTCAAATGACAAGGTTCTGACCGCCCGACAAACGCTTGTGGGCATGCAAAGCCAACTTGAAAGCGATGGGGCCTTATTGGTGTTTGGCTCAGGTCGTGTCGCCGGTCGGCAGAACGGTTTTTTGCATGAACCGCTTTGGCGAACAGGCGTGACCCGGATGTCACAAGCCACCAACGCACCTATCGTTCCCGCCTCTGCCAATATGCGAAATTCAGAGCAGTACTACAAAACCCGGAATTTTGCCAAATGGATCAGCCGAGGTAACGATGACTTTGGCCGTTTGGTGGCCTCACTCCGGTACGTTTCAGAATTTTTGCTAAAACTTGGGGGGGAGTACACCGTACACTATGATGCGCCTGTGTCGCCGGGCACATCACCAGAGGTTCTGCAAAACCTGTCTGAGGCGTTGGTGCCCGGGCTTTATCGCCCGTAAGCATTAAGGGATGCGAAGTTCCGTGGTCGCATCAAACAAGTGACTTTTTTCCGATTGCCCTTTGAAATACAAAGTTTCGCCGGTCTTATTGGTCGGTGGTGTTTCCATTTTGACGATAAATTCTACGCCTGAGGCGGTTTTCATGTGAACCAAGGCGTATTCACCCAGATTTTCAACCAATTCCAACGAACCGCTGCACCATGCTGATTTCTTATCAGATTGCACCATGTGTTCAGGCCTGATCCCCAAAACCTGACCATCGCCCACGAGTTTGCCCCCTGCGGTGTCCAAATCTTGCACCCCAAAGAAATTCATCTTTGGACTGCCAATGAACTGCGCAACAAACATGTTTTCCGGCGATGCGTATAGATCAATGGGGGACCCAACTTGTTCAATTCGTCCATCACGCAATACCACGATCTTGTCTGCCAAGGTCATCGCTTCAACTTGATCATGGGTCACGTAAATCATCGTGGATCCCAACCGTTCGTGCAGCCGTGCAATCTCAAGCCGGGTCTGAACACGAAGAGCTGCATCAAGGTTGGACAAAGGTTCATCAAATAAGAAAACCTCAGGATCACGTACAATGGCCCGGCCAATGGCAACCCGCTGTCTTTGCCCACCTGACAAATGCTTGGGGCTGCGATCCAAGTAATCTGTGATTTGCAAAATCTCGGCCGCATTTTTAACGCGACGATCGATTTCGGCGGGATCGGTTTTCGCTTGCTTCAGGCCAAAGGCCATATTCTTATAGACTGTCATATGGGGGTACAAAGCATATGTCTGAAACACCATCGCCACGCCCCGTTTCGCGGCCGCAACCTCATTCACGACGGTATCACCAATTGCAACAGTGCCATCGGTGATTTCTTCAAGGCCAGCAATCATCCTCAGCAACGTGGATTTCCCACAACCGGACGGGCCAACGAATACGACAAATTCACCATCGTCGATATCCAGATCCACCCCGTGCATAACCTGGGTGCTGCCATAACTTTTGCGGACATTGCGAAGTGTTAAACCGGCCATTTCGTTTCCATTTCTTTGATTTCATGTCGCAGGGCATCTGCAAATTCTGGATAATCGCGCGAAAGATCGCCCCACAGCTTTTGACTCGTCACAAATGCATCTGTGTTCAACATCGCACTCAGGTCTGCCCAACTGGGTTCCACGTATTCAAATTCAATTTTGCCTGCATCAACATGGCGGGCAAACTGGTGCCAACTTGCGATACTGCGAATTGCATTCACGGGCAAAATGCCTTGTTTAAAACAACCTTCCAGCGTGGGGCGAATGAAGATAGGAAATTTTGCCATCCCATCCGCGCAAATACGTGCAATCGTGTCCCCAATCGCCATATTTTCAAATCGCGCTGCGATATCTTTGAGGTAAGCTTCTTTTGAAAATGGCAATTGCAGCGTAATCGCAGGCAAAACCTCTTTGGTTTCAAAGTTCCAAAAATGCGCGTTCAATTCCTCGTCTCGCATGGCTTCATCAAAGGTTTTCAATCCCTTTAAGGCCGCTAGATAAGTGAGCGCCGTATGACCGCCATTCAGAACCCTGATTTTGGTTTCTTCGTAAGGATCAACATCCGCAGTTATCGTCACACCCGCGATTGACAGATTTGGGGCTGGTCCAGCAAAATCATCTTGCAAAACCCATTGCAAAAACTCTTCCGCCATAATCGGTGAAGTAATTGTTAGACCAGTCAACTCTGTCAA
This sequence comes from Planktomarina sp., assembly GCA_020630015.1. Classification (GTDB taxonomy): domain Bacteria; phylum Pseudomonadota; class Alphaproteobacteria; order Rhodobacterales; family Rhodobacteraceae; genus Planktomarina. The sequence continues at coordinate 34,694 of JAHDCF010000014.1, forward strand.
TTCAGGTCCTAAATGATCTGGCGATCTTGGGGTGATCCGATCCACCATCGAACATGGGAAAGAAACATGTTCTTGAACCCAATCTCGTAAATCTGCATCCTCAACCAACTCAAGATAGGCCAGAAGATTTTGGCGCAACATTTTCCCGTTTTGGCGAATATTATCGCAACACGCGATCGTAAGTGGACCAACACCGGCACCCTTCCGCCTTTTCAAAGCACGCCTCAAATACCCGTAAACGGATTGTGGCACCCCACCCGCTGCCTCCGCCTCTATGAGCGGATCGTTGCGGTTTAGTAGGCCATTTGGATCAGTATAATATCCACTTTCGGTGACTGTAATCGTAACCAAATGCACGGTCGGCAAACACAAAACATCCTCGGCCTGTTCAGCATTCTTAGACCAATCTAAAAATGATACGTGGCTGCGAACACGGCGCACCGCAACATCACCTTTGGGTGAATAAGATTTTAAGTAATACCCGTCCAGCCGCTCTGATTCATTTGCCGCACTTTCGAAACCATCCGCCTCTGCGCTGCGTAAATTCACCGCCGCAATGCCCCAGTTCAGATCACCTGACACATCCATGTAGTCATCAATATACACAGCCTGATGCGCCCTGTGAAAAGCACCAAACCCCAAGTGCACAACTCCAATGGAACATTTAGAACGATCATAAGACGTCGTCGTGATTAAGGAACGAACTGGATTATTCATGCCTGCTTTTCCTGCTTTGGCGCCAAGTCTTTGCGCGCCGTTTCGCGGTAATGAGACGGGCTAACACCTTTGATCTTTAAAAAGTGGCGATTAAAGTTGGCGACATTTTTAAAGCCAGCTTTGTGACATATGGTGGTGATCTGATCATCGGATGCATAAAGCATGCTGCACGCCTGTCCCACACGGACGCGGTTTACAAATTCAACGAAACCGTGCCCTGTCACAGATTGGAAATTTCGGCTGAATGTTATCTGGGTCATGCCAGCCATATCAGCAGCCTTGGCAACCGAAAGATCATCTTCGAAATTTTTAACCACGTAATCCACAACGGCACCAATTTTTGCCTGCTTACTGCCACCTTCGGGTTGGATCAATTTGATCAAAGATAAAGTTTTCTTTTCTGCGTGTTCGTTTAGGCGCACCAACAACCTGATGAATGCCAAGATACGTTCCGGCCCTTTGTTGTCACGAATGGCTTCCATATGTCCGCGCGCAAAGGTTGGGTTAAATCCTTCAAATTTGATACCAGATTGGGCCAGCTGCAGAAATTTCAATATCTCTGAAAACTCAGGAAACCCTTGGGCCAGTTTTTCTACACTGTCATGGCTGAACTGCACCAACATATCGCGGGTTTGAACGGGTTCGCCCCAGACCTGATCTGTCACCCAATTGTGGGGCAAATTAGGACCAATCATGAACAAATCACCTGCTTTGAAATCGCCAATATAATCCCCAACGAATGCTTTGCCACGGGTGTCGGTAATCAGATGCAATTCATATTCTTCATGGGCATGCCAGCGACACAAATCAGAAGGCCAACCATGTTCCAGATATCGAATGGATCGGGTGGATCGATCAACAACTTCAAGTTCAGGGATCATAATCGACATCAGATCACCTCAACACATTGCCGCCATCGACGCCGATGGTCTGCGCCGTGAGATACTCTGATTGATCACTGGCCAAAAACACAGCAACCCTTGCCACATCTTCGGGTGATCCCATATGGCCCAAAGGAACGGCCCGACCAACTTCGCGCTTTTTCTGCCCAATTTCTTTGCCTTCGAATTTGGCAAACAAAGCGTCTACATCCTTCCACATCGGGGTATCGATCACACCCGGTGAAATCGCATTAACGCGTACCCCCTTCCGCGCGAGCGCCAAGGCGGCGGATTGTGTATAGCTGATAACGGCCGCCTTTGTTGCACAATAATGGGCAACCAAGGCTTCCCCGCGATGCCCCGCTTGGCTGGCCAAATTGATAATTGAACCTTTGCTTTCCTGCGACACGATTGACTGTGCCGTTGCTTGCATAATTGCATAAAATGCACGCACATTCACGCCGAACAATCGATCGAAGGACGCCAGATCCGCATCCAATACAGACCCCATATCGAAGATAGCTGCGTTATTAAAAAGCACGACTGGTTTGATGTCAGATATCCAATCCAAACACCCTTGCAGTCCCTGTTCATCCAAAAGATCAAAGGGGCGATATTCCGCAGGGCCATCAAATTCGCTTGCGATATCTGTGGCGTACACTTTGGCGCCAAGCGCGGAAAAATGCTCAACCGTGCTCGCCCCAATGCCGCCGCAAGCGCCGGTGACGAAGCAGATTTTTCCCGTCAGATCGGTTGGCGCGGCGTTCAGCATCACTTAACCGCCCCAAATGTCAGACCTTGCACCAACTGCTTTTGACAAAACCAACCCAACACAACAATTGGCCCAACCGCCGCAGTAGACACCGCTGACAATCGCCCAAAGAATAGACCTTCAGGTGCCCGGTTTCCTTCGATCAGTTTCGAAAGCGTGGCCGCATCAATGGTTGTCAATCGGACGGTCCAATAGGCTTCGTTCCAACAAAAAATAAAGGTCAGCAACGCAGTAGAGGCAATTCCACCCCACGCCAGCGGGATGAGGATATCCTTAATTTCACCCCAGGTGTTTACGCCATCCATCTTGCCTGCTTCCAAAATCTCTTTTGGAATTTCTTTGAAATAGGTGAACAACATCCAAATCGCGATCGGCAAGTTGATCAAACACAAGACCAAAATGACCAAGAAATGCGTATCAAAGATGCCAAGAAAATTTTTGGTCAGAAATGTCATAGGATACAAAACCGCCGCGGCCGGAAGCATTTTAGTGGACAACATCCACATCAAAATATCCTTGGTGTGACGACTTGGATTGAACGCCATGGCATAAGCGCAAGGCACGCCAACCGCCAATGCAAACACGGTGGCAAACGTTGCGGTGATGACCGAATTTATCGCAAAACGCCAATAGTCGTAATTCTCAGTCATATTGGTGTAGTTTTCCAACGTCGGCGTAAAGCTGAACAAAAACTCTGGCTTCACCGCATCGGCATCCGTTTTGAAACTTGTCAAAACCATCCAAAAAATCGGAAAAAAGAAAATGATTGCAACAACCCAAGCCACGACAGGCCAGAATATGTCACCAAACTTAGATTTTCCTGTCACTGCAGCCATCTTTTCAGTCCTCAGTCCATCAAGCTTTTGCCAATCATGCGCAGCAAAAATATTGCAACGATATTGGCCAAAATTACAGCGAAGATTCCCGTCGCACTCGCTGCGCCGATGTTGTTTGTCGAAAATTCACCAATCAGATACGGCAAGTTCTTGTTCCCATTCCCGCGGCTGACGATCTCTATTTCTGCGTACAGGGAAAGGTGAAAAATTGATTGGATCATGACAACAATCGCAATTGGTCGCGCCAAGTGTGGAACCGTCAGATTTATGAATTGTGACCAAGCCCCTGCCCCGTCCAAAATCGCGGCTTCTTTTTGTTGTTGATCTTCGGATTGAAGCGACGTCATAAAAATCAACACTGCAAATGGAGTCCACTGCCAAGCCACCATAATGATCACGGCATAGGCGGATGTCTGTGTTGCGCGAAATGAAATTGGTTCAAATTCAGGCCAAAGCGAGAAAAATCCCCCCAGCACAGGAAAATCTCGCATACCTGCAATCAGCTCATTGATGCCATTAACAGCCAAGCCCTGAAGGCCAAGTACGGGATCCAAAATCATATTGATCCACAATACTGCATTTACAGCTGGCATCACAAAAAAGGGAGAGATCAACAATACCCTGACGATACCACGCCCCGGAAACGTTCGGTTAACCAACACCGCAATCGCCAATCCCAGCACAACGGTTATGATCAGAATACTGCCAACAATGAACAAGCTATTTTGGACCGCAAACCAAAAATCCTTGGCCTTATAAAGTACAAATTCATAGTTTCCAAAGCCCCGCCAATTGCTAAGGCTGGGTGTTGTCCATTCAGGTTTACGAAGGTTGTTCAGAACATACCGAATGAACGAAAAGTAAAGCGTCATGCTTAAGGGCACCAACATCCAAATCAAAAGCAATATGACCGCTGGTGTCTGCAATAATTTTGGAAGGGTCCGCTTTGACATTGCCATGATGTCCTTAAGAATAATGGATTTACGAAAGCTTCGAAGCGAAAGCCGGTTGCCCTGAAAATGCATTAAGGGCAACCTAAATTTTAGTTGAAAGGGCAGTCAAACCGCCCTTTCCGCAGGGAGGACCTGATTAGTAGTAACCCGCTTCTGACATGATTGCGTCAGCAGCAGCTTGTGCAGCAGCCAAAGCATCTTCGACAGATTTAGCACCTGAAAGAGCCGCAGCCATTTCTTGTGCAACAGCGGAACCAACTTCTGGGAACTCAGGGATCGCGGCGAACTGAACACCAACGTATGGTTTCAGGTCAGATGCAGCCGGAGCAGCAGAGTCGATTGCAGCCATTTCAGCAGCGGCGAAACCCGCAACAGCCTGGAATTCAGGAATTGCATATGTTGAAGCGCGCTGACCTGTTGGAACAGAACCCCAACCGAAGTCTGGGTGGTTACCTACAGCCTGAACGTAGTCTTTGGAAGTTGCCCACTCGATGAAAGCCATCGCAGCGTCTTTGTTTTCTGTTCCTGCAGGTACGGCCATTGCCCATGCCCACAACCAGTTTGCACCAGCTGCTACACCAGCGTTAGGTGATTGTGCGTAAGCAACATTTTCGTTTTCAAGGAAAGAAGCAGCGATTGTTGCGTCAATCCAAAGACCACACTTGTCTTCGTTATAAAGAGCAAGGATTTCGTTGAAAGAGTTACCTTCAGAACCTGGAGGGCCGTAGTTGCCCAGTAGGTCTACGTAGAAGTTAACAGCTTGGTTCCACATAGCTGAATCCAACTGTGGACGGCCTTCTGCGTCAAACCATGCACCACCGAAGGAGTTCACAACTGTTGTGATGAACGCCATGTTGTCGCCCCAACCTGGCTTACCGCGCAAACAAGCACCGTAAACGCCATTGTCTGGGTCGTGCATTGCTGCAGCTGCGTCCATGACGCGTGCCCAGCTGTCGTTGTCGTTGATTGTTACGCCAGCTGCGTCAGCAAGATCTTTACGGTACATAACCATTGAAGATTCACCGTAGAATGGTGCAGCGTACAATGTGCCTTCGTGTGAAAGGCCAGCACGCATTGCTGGTAGAATATCTTCTACGTCGTAATCTGCGCCAAAGTTTAGCGGCTCAATCCAGCCAGCAGCACCCCAGATTGGAGCTTCTTGCATGCCGATGTTGATGATGTCGTACTGACCACCACCGGTTGCTGTGTCAGAAGTTACCTGCTCACGCAGAACGCCTTCTTCCAGAGAAACCCAGTTCAATTTGACGCCGGTTTCGGCTGTGTAGGCTTCTGCAACTTTTTGCATGTTGATCATGTGACCGTTGTTAACGATCGCGATTGTAAGTTCCTGCGCAGAAGCAGCGGTGACGCCAGCGGCGGCAATCGCGATACCTGCAACAGTGTTGAATAGAGATTTCATGTCTTTCCTCCCAAGATATGACAGACTCAGTAAATTTCCGTCCTTTGAAGGTGCAGAAAGCCTGCCAAACCAGCTACTATGATTTCATCAAATTGGTATACTATTTTAACAACAAAGCCCCTGAATTTCCTATTTTTGTGTAATTTATGAATAGGAACCACCCAATATCTGTACTTTTCATACACAAATCAGCGGGAGATTCTTTTGCCGGTCTGCGGCTGTGTATGGCCATAAGGCAAAACGTTTCACGCCCCAAATCAAGGGTGATCCCGGACAGAAAACCCACCCACAATTCTAGTGCCCCCTGCCCGAAAGGGCCAGCGTTCGGTGCATTAACCATCGCCAAAACCCCATCCAAAACAGCCGCACAAACCGTACACAACCTGTACACAATCCGTACACCGGGCAGTTTAAAACCCCAAAATTCACAAAGGTTAACAAATCTGCGGGAAACATTTAATGAATCGTAAAAGTTGAGCGTTTCCGCCGCACGATCTGGGCGATCCCAACGCAAAACAACCCAAATCGGAATTGTCCTGAAGGGTGTGACTGAAAGGAAAGATTGTGCCCAAACTCCTTGATCCTTTTCAGCTAAAGCATCTTACGTTGCGCAATCGTATTGTCAGCACATCGCATGCGCCCAATTATGTGGAAGATGGCCATCCCCGAGATCGATACCGTCTGTATCACGAAGAAAAGGCCAAGGGCGGCGTGTCTTTGACCATGATCGGCGGATCCACAAATATCGCCCCCGACAGCCCGTCTGTCTTTGGGCAGCTATATGCAGGTGACGACAGCATCGTTCCTTGGTTTCAAAAGCTAACCGATGGTGTGCACAAACACGGTGCCGCGGTGATGTGCCAGATCACCCACATGGGGCGGCGAACAGCGTGGGATGATGGGCACTGGCTGCCGGTTTTGGCGCCCTCTGCCGTGCGCGAACGCGCCCACCGCGCCTTTCCGAAAGTGATGGAACAAGACGATATCGATCGGGTCATTGGTGATTTCGCCGCCGCCGCGCGAAGGTGTCAGGACGGCGGGTTTGATGGGATCGAACTTCTTTCACACTCTCACCTTTTGGGGCAATTCCT
>JAHDCF010000014.1:41463-57148 GCA_020630015.1 Planktomarina sp.
GGTGCGCCTTACGATGATCTTGGACTGGCGGAATGGGTGCGGCCAATGGGCCTGCCCGCCGCGCCCCATATCACCGTTGCGGGGCGGATACGTGCGGCCGTGCGCCTGCCGATCCTGCATGCAGGCGGCATTGCCGATATTGCCACCGCGCGGCACGCGGTTGAAGGCAACCATGTTGATCTGGTGGGCATGACACGTGCCCAGATTGCAGACCCGCATCTGGTTTCAAAACTAATCCGTGGGGAGGAAGACCGCATTCGCCCATGCGTGGGCCTTGGGTATTGCGTTGATCGCGTCAACCAAGGCAAACCCGCCGTCTGTGGGCATAACGCGGCCACCGGGCGCGAAGAAACGTTGAACCATGTCATTCAAGCCAGCAGCGCAAAAAGGAAAGTCGTTGTCGTTGGCGGTGGACCCGGCGGATTGGAAGCTGCGCGGGTCAGCGCGTTGCGCGGGCACGACGTCGTCTTGTTTGAAGCCTCTGAACGGCTGGGGGGGCAGCTTGTTCTGGCCGCGAAAGGCAAAACCCGCCGACAGGTCTGGGGTGTTGCCGATTGGTTGATTTCGGAAGTGGCGGCCCTTGGCGTCGATTGCCGTATGAACACCTTGGCAGAGGCGGAGGATGTGGTGAACGAAGCACCGGATCTGGTGATTGTCGCCACAGGCGGGTGGCCGGAACCCCGTGAATTGCCCGGAGCCGATCTGGCGCTTTCCAGTTGGGACATTTTATCGGGCGAGGCGCGCGTTTCAGGTGAAATCCTGTTGTTTGATGAAGTCGGCGACCATCCCGCCGCAGTTACCGCCGATGTGCTTGCCCATGCCGGATGCGCCGTTGAGATTGTGACCCCCGATCGTGCACTGTTGCATGACCTTGGCCCAACAAATTCTGCTGTTGCCCTGCGTGATTTGGCGGCGAACGGTGTTGGTTTTACCTGCTTGCACGAACCCCATGCGCTCAGCCGTGAAGGAAATATGGTTCGTGCCAAAATGCGCCATGTCTTAACGGGCAACATCACGGAACGCTTGGTCAACCATGTGGTGATGGAACATGGCCTGACGCCGATGGATACCCTTTATCATGACCTGAAGGCGGGATCGCGCAACCATGGGCAAGTTGACCACGACGCCCTTATTCATGGCACCTTCCCCTTTGAAGATGTCCAAAAGACCGGCAGCTTTTATCTGGCGCGCATTGGCGATGCTGTTGCAAGCCGCAACATGCATGCGGCCATCCTTGATGCCGCAAGAATATGCGGTGCGTTCTAATTGATGAATGCGGATGGGATGGCCCGCCCAAAGTCCAAAGTTTCGGCATTTGATGCTTTCGAAACACTAAGAATGAGACGCGCAAGAAATCCGTGTTCCAACAGACCACACCATTTATGAAAGGGTGGAAACGCGTTGGGCAAAAGGTTCGGCGCAAAAATCAGAGTGAAAAAGCCGAACAAAAAGCGCCTTATCAAATACTGAAAATAGAGACGTTTGCCAGATCTGAGCCGAGATTAGGCGATATAAACTGGTGCCGGAGGCCGCCCAGAAGACCAAACCATCGAAAACAATGCACAAAGCGGAAGGGGAGAAAACACTTTAATATCAGTGTCTTAGATGATGGCGGAGACGATGTCCGCCGAAACATTAGCATAAAGCATTGATAATATTGACTAATATAAACTATTCTAAAAATTATACCACGTAAAGTACCACATCTAGTCTACAGCTTTACTCAAAAAAGTCTCTTAGTGATACTTTCAGCGTTAGTCATGCCTTGGTGCGATCAGTGACGTTCGCCACAAACTTGGAAAATTGTTCCAGAAGCCCGCATGCACTGATTTCGATTCCTCAGGTCATTTTGATTTTTCGGATCGGCGTTTACTTTCTTAATGAATTGCGCATCGCGATCACCGGCTTAAGACGTGTTATTCCTGACATTCGAACAAGCGTCTTAAATCCGTTCCAAAGGGTTGAACCGTTTCTCTGGACTTTAACTTCGGTCAAACAAAATTCATACAGATCTATGAGCATCTGATCCAATTCATCGCGATTTTCTTTAGCCAAACCATTCTGCTGACAAAGGGCATTTAGACTAACTATAATCTCTTTCGGTATATCCATTAAGTATTCATGATATTTTTCCAACGCCATTTCATTGCTATCCATATTGTAATCAATTGCGAAATTGTCACGTAAATATGCGCAATCGTCATGAATTTTTGGATGCAATAGATGACCCGCTTTTTTCAAAATCAGCTGATCAGAAGCAGTCTTAGGAAAGGCATCGGCAAGCAGGTTAATAAATTTCGAACGTGCGTTTAATTTGTCCTCATCACCCTGTGTCACGATAGGCAGCTGGTTAAGTCGATAGACAAGCTGAGTGGCGCTTTTCGAAAGGCTATTGTTATAACGTATGGCTTTCCCTGAAGAAGAATTTAAGTTTAGCCCGACTACTGATCTGAATGCGTTGGTAATATCGCCATAGCCATCCACTGCCTCATTATAGTCCATAACTGTAACATTGCTTTGACCGACTAAATCTGAAAATTGCTGTAGAGATCCTTGAAAATCTGGAAGGATTGGTCCAATCTGATCCACCCCGCCTTTGATCACTTGTTGTACGCTGCTTTTTGCAAAATCTAACGGATTGCGGACAAAACAAACAATTTTCAAAGTCAGTTCTTTTTTTTGTAGAAACGAGATGAATTCCGTTTTTGCTGCAGGACTTAATGTGCGTATTCCCTCTCCTGAAATAATGAACCGACGGTGTTTCGCACGGTCTAAAGCTTTCTCCAAAATATCCAATTCGCGTTTTTGTATTTCTACCAGCTCGGCCTCGCCTACTCCCCGATCTCGCCAAAAATGGAAATTGTGCATTCCTTTTTCGAAAATTGTGAGGATGGGGATCGTGTGATTTGCATATGAAAACGGTATATAGAGTGTGTGCCCATCGTCATAGCCGTTCAAATCATTTTGAATCGCAGTCGATCCCGTTTTATGGATGACTATGTGTATAATCACCTCACGCATTTCTAAGCTTTTTTCATATAATCGAATACGTGAAAAGGCGTTTTCAACGATTGGCTCGATCGAATAAGGGTCCGTTTTTTAGATCAAATTCATCATACGAAGCAACCCAAAGTTCACTGCTCTACCCTCGAACAACTAATCAAAACGGTCCGGCCTCACATGGATGCGTATGTTTCAATACCGCATTACTATTTTTGGGTTATGGTTCGAGGCGGCATTTTCATCAAACAAAGACCAAGTCATCAGAGACCTGATTGAATGTGGTGTTCAGGATGGAAATACTCTGCCCGTTTCCAAAATCAAAAAGTAGATTGGCCCCGACTTGTGTGGCGTAAACTGCTGCGTCGTCAACTGAGCCCACTCCAGCAATCGAAAACTCGATACCGTCGATATCATCTTCAAAATCAAAGATGATGTCGTTGTCGTGCCCATCGGCAAAAACGAAGATATCTGCACCAGCTTGGCCAATCAGATGATCATGTCCACCGCGTCCTTCGATGCGGTCGCTACCAGCGCCACCCCAAATTCTGTTAAAGCTGTTGTCACCGCGCAGATCGTCGTCGTGCCCTCCACCATGAATATCTTCGATGCCGTGGAATGTGTCTCCTGCGGCCTCTCCTGTATTGAGGGATGCAAACATCAAATCTACGGTGACACCCGAAGTCGCTTGATGGTACTGGGCGCGATCTTGTCCAGCCCCGCCGATGAGAACATCAGCGCCTGCGCCACCAAGCAAGATATCATTTCCGTCCCCACCATTCAGTGTATCGTTGCCAGATTGACCATACAGGGCATCGCTGCCTGCCTGACCAAGCAAATGGTCATTGCCACCTCGACCTTGCAATTGATCTGCACCAGCGCCACCCCAAATCGTATTGGCAGCGTGATCGCCTAACAAGGTATCGTTGTGCGCACCCCCATGGATATTTTCGATGCTATCAAATGTATCTCCGGTCGCCTCACCCAAATTGGAATTGATGTTCAAAAAATCAACGCGTACCGCAGAGGATGACTGATGGTACTGAACGCGGTCGATGCCTTCGCCACCATGATGTGCGTCAGCTCCAACCCCTCCGATTAGAACATCATTCCCCTCACCACCATTGAGCGTGTCATTCCCAGATTGGCCATAAATCGCGTCATTCCCAGCTTGGCCAATCAAGTGGTCATTGCCACCTCGACCTTGAATTTGATCGTCGCCAGCCCCGCCCCAGATGACATTAGAGCCGTTGTCTCCGCGCAAACTGTCATTATGAGCGCCCCCATGGATATTCTCGATGCCATCATAAGTATCGCCTGCGGCGTTTCCCGTATTCAGGGACACATACATAAGGTCTGCAATAACACCCGTGGCAGTCGCATCATACCGAACGCGGTCGATGCCATCGCCCCCAAAAAATGCATCTGCACCGGCACCGCCACGAAGGGTGTCATTGCCTTCTCCGCCCACCAACCGGTCATTCCCATTTCCCGCGAATATTAAATCATTTCCGTTTCCACCAAACAAATCGTCATGGCCGCTCATACCAATGATAAAATCATCGCCATCCGCACCCCAGATGGCCCCGTGATTATGGGTGCCTGTCAAAGTATCGTCAAAGCCAGACCCATAGACGTTTTCGACACCGATAAAGACATCACCAACCGCATTCCCTTGGGCCAAATCAGCTTGAAGGCCATCAAGACGCACACGCACGGCACTGGCGGCATTCGCATAGTTGGCCGTGTCTATGCCTGTGCCACCATCAAGTCGGTCAGCACCGGAACCGCCCGTCAGAACGTCATTCTCTTCACCGCCATACAGGGAGTCGGCACCCGTACCACCGGTGAGAACGTCGTTGTTTTCGCCCCCGATAAGGGTGTCATTGCCATCGCCGCCGAACAACCCATCGCGACCAACGCCCGCAGCAACGCTATCGTTGCCTTCGCCACCGTCCAAATTGTCATCGCCATAACCGCCAAACAACGTGTCGTCTGCAGCACCGCCATCAAGGTTATCATTCCCCGCGCCACCCGTCAGGGTATCACTTCCATCGCCACCAATCAGAACATCTGCGCTGTTTTCTCCGTTCAGATTGTCGTTTCCGGCTTGGCCAACCAAAGTGTCGTTGCCTTCACCGCCGGTGGCCACATCATCACCTTCACCTCCGAAGATTTGATCTGCGCCGCCGTTGCCTTGAAGAGTGTCATTGCCTGTGCCGCCAAACACAAAATCAGCGCCATCGCGCCCGGCGAGGCCATCAGCGCCTTCGCCACCGCTGAGAACATCCGCCCCTGATCCTCCGTCTAGTTGGTCGACCCCAGCTCCACCAAAAAGACTGTCATCGCCATCTCCGCCGTTCAACGTGTCGTTACCTGATTGGCCCTCAATCGCATCGCGGCCTGCGTCGCCATTCCCAACGTCGTCGCCAACGCCAAGCCGAAGGACATCAGATCCATCTTCACCACTAACAGTATCGTCCTCGCCGAGCGTATCGTGCTGGATCAGCCCCGGCGTATAGCCCTCACCATAAGCATCAGAAATGATCGTATCATTCCCAGCACCAGAGCCGATGTCATTGCCAACGGAGAGATGACCAAAGATCACTTCATTTGGATCAACCGCGCCGGAGTATTCCGCAATCTCAAACGTCTCTGTGTTGTCATCATCGGCGGATATACCATCAAGCGTTATGGTTGAGGCCATGCCAGCAGCAGATTGCAACCAAGCTGCAAACTCGGCATCTGTCATAGCGCCTGTTGCAAGGGTATCGATACGACCTTCCGCTCGCCCAATGGTTAAGTAGTGTATGATTGCTGCAGACAGGTCCGTTCCGGCAAACACGCGAACATCAGCGTAGTTTTGCAAATGCTGCTCCGCGTCAAAATCTCCGCGAGATCGACCCGCATCGCGTCCGTGGGTGATATAGTGCTCAGCAGCTGTGGCAAAATCGAGCCCATAGACATCATAGACATCTGGATTGGCCGCAAGATATTGCAGAGCATTAAAGCTGACCGAGCGTCCTTCGCCTTGCCCGTAATTATGCCAATGTTCCATCCCGTGGGCCCCACTAGGCCTGACTCCGGCCAAGCCATTGGCCCCATAGTCATCGTGATTGATCAAACCATCGTATGAGGCAATATAGGCGAGGCCAAATTCATTCTCAGACGCATTATCAATGTGGGACCAGTACACCCCGTTGTTGTTGCCATTAAAGGTGACGGTTTCCACATCCTGCACCTGAACAAAGGTCGCACCGCTCCAGAGTAGGTACTGACCGGGCGATCCTCCGACCGCCTCCCAATTCCACATGTCTTCGTGACCTGTCAGGATCAGTGTGTCGCTGCCAGCCCCCCTTGGACGATGTTTTGACCACCGTAGATGCTCAACGAAAAGACATCGTTTCCATCTCCGCCGAGGTATCGATCATCGCCAAAACTGTCGTGGAACAGATCATGTCCGTCTCCACCAAAGACCACGTCATCGCCATACCCGCCATGAAGCGTGTCATTACCCTTGCCACCGAACAGAAGATCATCACCTTGGTGGCCCGCCACAACATCGGCCCCGTCGCCGCCAAAGACTTGGTCGTCGCCTTCCCAACCCCAGACATTGTCAGCATCTGACCCGCCAAAGATGCGATCATCGCCAGCCGCGCCATGTACGGTGTCGTCACCATCCCCGCCAAACAGCTGGTCATCACCGGCTTGGCCGTTCATGTGATCCGCGTCAGCCCCGCCATAGGCCTGATCGTCGCCGTTGCCGCCGCGCAGGGTATCGGCCCCATTATCCCCCAAAATGACATCCCCACCGGCACCGCCATCAATCAGATCGCCCCCATTGCCGCCGATCAACCAATCATCACCTTGGCCAGCTGTGATATGATCCCTGCCATCCCCGCCGTTGATGGTCACTTGGGCCCCATTCTGGCCGCCGCTGAGGGTGTCGTTGCCGTCACCTGCCGTGATCATCTCAAAGGCGAGTGCATCGATGTCTAAGTTAAGGTTCTCGGTCCCGGTAAAGATCGCATGATCAACACCGGTGCCACCGTGGATGGTGTCCCCCAAGGCGTCAAAGAAGATGACATCACTGCCCCCACCGCCGAACACCGCATCATTACCCGTATCGCCCGACAGCATATCATCGGCATAGCCCCCAGAAATGGTGTCATCCCCATCCCCGCCAGAGACCTGCACTGACAGCGTGTGCCCCCCGGCCAACAGCGCGTTGTCGCGCCCATCCCCGGTTGCGCCATCAAGCCAGTCTTGAACCAGATCAACACTGGTGGTGCCAGAGCCATCCAACACGGCATAGTTCAGCGTCCCGCCACCCTCAAACTCAATCGAATATCCAATGGCCGTCTCAACCCGACGCCAGCCTTGGGTATTATAGGACAGGGCCACATCGCCAACACCGCCTTCAACGGTCACCGTGTTCCCGTCTTCATCCACCATCGTGTAGGACCCAAGCCCAAACAGCGCATTACCAAAGACCGAGATATCGTTGCTGGTGTCGTCAAACGCGGTGCCATCGTCATAACTCAGGTTGATCGAGGTGATGCCCCAGTCGGCCAACGTCCGCAGCTCGCCCTCATCGGTCACCCCATCCTGGTCCAAGTCCTGCCAGACGTGCAGGTGCCCCCATATCGTGTCGTTTGCGTCCAGTATCCCGTCGTCGTTGCTGTCGAATATTTTGGTGCCGTCGGCATGCGTCGCCTCCGCCAAGGCCTGTAAATCTGTCGCGTCTGGGGTGTCCGTCCACAGCGAAAACGCAATTTCCTCCGCTTGGTCGATGATCCCGTCGCCATTGCCGACAGAGCCATCGGCGGCGAGGTCAATAACGAGGAACCCATCATCCGCAGCCGCCCATGAGGTTTGTTCAAGGTACCCATCGCCGTCCATGTCGAAGGTGGCACCATCAGACCCGAAGGTGATCTCAACCCCGTCGCCGTCAAGGTCGAGGATTACGGGTCGACCATCTGCATCACCACGTCCTCCATCGTGGCCCGAATGTTCATCGCCACCCCCATTCAGTTCATATGGATCATTGTCTGGATAATCGCCTATATCGACACCATTTCCACCGTAAGGTGTTGGGGCCGTACCACCGTAAGTGCCTCCACCACCATAGGCATTGGTGGTTCCCCCACCTCCGTAATTGCTCGTCGATCCTCCTGTGGATGGGCTCTCAGTTCCATAAGTATCAACGACATCGTTCAGGTCATCTACAAAATCTGTGTAACCTCCCCATTCCGAAGGGTCCCAATCATCGTCGTCGTTTCCGTCCCAAGGGTCTTGGCCATCGCCCCTCGGGTCGTCGTCGTTGGTGGAAACGACGGGATTTGTTGGGTAGGTTAATTCTTGTGCAAGTTGATCAAGTCCTGACAGCTCGTGACCAGAACCAACATTTTCAGGAGCATAGACTTGGCCGCCAGTGGTGGAAAAAACTGGTATGAAGTTCCCTGCGTCGTCACGGGCGAATGTTGTAGAACTTTGCTCCCCAGTCACATTGTGGGTTGATATTATTGTGATAGTACCATCTGCGTTTACATGACCAGACTCAATATTTTGATCGGGTTCGGAAATTACCGCTCCTTCCGTGACAATGGTTTCAGTCTGGCCATCTACAACGATATTGTGCCTTTGGTCAGTCGAAGTTTCCGCCCAAGCTCCAACGATTCCAAAATCGTATCCCGCAGTGCCGAAAAAACGTCCTTCATCATACCCCAGGTCATACCCACCTCCGATACCCAATCCTAATGCGCCGAACTGGAGACTCGTCCCTGCCGTGACATAAAAGTTATGGCCCCATTCCCAAGCAAACGGATTAAGGCCATTAATATGAAGGTCGCCCGAAACCCCTCCAAAAACAGATCCATTAAGGCTGAGAATGACACCTCCTTCGATTGGCGCTGAAACGTCAAAACCAAAACCTATTCCGAGGGCTTGCCCACTGAAATGTCCAAGTGGAATATCAGTTTGGTGAAAATTGTTGTCGTTTTCAAAACCACCCAAATATCCAACGGGAATAGATATCACGGGTGAGTAAGTAACTTGAACCGATGTATTCCCATCTGCGTACAAATCACTTGCAGCACCACCAACCCCAGAACCGCCGAATGTAATTGTGTTTTGATTCCTATCAGTCATTGGTCAAATCCTTACGATTAAATTTTTCCCGGAATGGGAAACCTTGGACACTAAACACTTTGTAAATACCGGTTAGCTTCCAAAGTGCTTCGACTAGTAATAAGAGTGACCAACACAGTGGTGAAAAAAATACTATTACAATTACACATGGACCAAATGTCGCCATTTGAAGCGCAATTTCGACGCCAACAAAGAAAGATAAAAAAACGGCCAAAACCCAATACGACAAGGCAGTCACGAAAAAGAATATGGCAATAAACAACAGACTTCCAAAAGCTGAATATTTTCGTTCGAGATGCCGCAGCATTAGACTAACGTGATTTATATATTTCATATTCCACCGCTGTAATCGCCGACTACGCACCAAACTCTATTCAGGCATAATCTCAAAATTCCCTAAAACGCCCTCAAATTCAACCAAAAGAAGAGTTGCGCGGAAGATCGCCTCCCAAACACCTAACCCCAAATAAAACCCTCACGCCGCCATTGGCCACTCTCTCTGACCACCCTGATCCAAGTCCTGCCAGACATGCAGGTGCCCCCAGATCGTATCATTTGCATCCAGCACCTGCCCGCCATCCGCGCCGGGTGTCGTGTCAGAGTTGAAGATCAGATTGCCATCCGCATCCGTGGCCTCCGCCAAAGCCTGCAAGTCCGTCGCGTCGGGGGTGTCCGTCCACAGTGAAAACGCAATTTCCTCCGCTTGGTCGATAATCCCGTCGCCCGCCCCAACGGAGCCATCGGCCGCAAGGTCAATCACGAGGAACCCGTCATCTGCAGCGGCCCAAGAGGTCTGTTCGAGGTAGCCGTCGCTGTCCATGTCGAATGAGGCCCGGCCGTCGAACATGATCTCAACACCATCGCCGTCAAGGTCGAGGATGATTGGGGAAATGAAATCTGTGTAAGCATCGTACGCGCTTTCAAAGGCATCGGGAATTGGGTTGTTGCCAGAGTTCCAGTCGTCGTCGCTTGAGGAACTGCCAGAATTGTCGCCACCGCTACCAAGCAAGTCCTGCCAAAACTCTAAATCTTCTTGAGCAAGGACGTTCTCTTCAGCCGTTCGGTCCAACCCGCCCATTCTTGCATCAGCAGGTAATACATTTCCATGCTCATCAACATAGCGGTAATCGCCATCTCCAAGATCGATAATTCCAAGATTATTGTAAGGGTCATAGTGGATGAAGTCGCCGTTTAGGACTTGCACAAGATGCGACATATCCGCAAAATATTCTGGATATTCAGAGAGGTCGAAATGAGACGGGTCCCAACCAAACCCATTTTCACCCGAATAATTCACAATGATGGGCACGTACCCGGTAGGATTTATGTAGCCTTGGTCTGTTACGTATCCGGGAAACTGACCACCACCTGGATAAACCCCTGCATCTAAGTAGCCGCCATAGAAATCCGGGTTTGGCCCGACTTTGATCTCAATATAGAGATTGTTGTCTGTCGTACCTGCGCCAACGCGAACACCAACACCAGTTTTATCTAGTGTTCCACCAATAATCCATCCATTTGGTCCATAGTCAAATTTTATCCCACCCAACTTTCCGTTGTAATTTATATAATCAGGACCCAGTGCGGTGCCACCACCCATGATTTCAATGTGGCCGTTGCTGTAAGTAACAGTTACATCTACGGTCTCGCCGTCAAGCTCTACCCGCGTAGAGAACGGGCCTGGTCCGTCAAACTTCGCACCTAAAATTATGGTCGCTGTATAAAGTGATTGTCCCATATTTAATACTTATTTCCCAAATTTTTTTTGTAAAAATTCTGGCAACCAAAGGCAGTAAACATCAATAAAAAGTACTGCAAAAACAAACCAAAACATCAGACTTAGACTAATATCGTTTCCCAAAGACCAAATGTATGCTGCTAAAGAAAAAAATAGAAATAGTAGCTTTTGAAAAATGTTCTTCAACAAGCATTTAAAAAATCCGTTTTTCATGATTTCATGCCTTACATCCTACTTGAACAAACCAACCATATGCATACCGACAAACCTAACTTCTCTCAAAACGCCCTCGAATTCAACCCGAAGTAGAACTCCTCTCTCCGACAGATCAGCAACACCCCACCCCCAATCAAACCCTCACGCCGCCATCGACCACACCCTCTGACCGCCTTGATCCAAGTCCTGCCAGACATGCAGGTGGCCCCAGATCGTATCATCCGCGTCCAACACACCGTCACCATTGCGGTCGAATATCTTGGGGCCGTCGGCATGCTCCGCCTCGGCCAAGGCCTGCAAATCCGTCACATCGGGGCTGTCCGTTGAGAGCGAAAAAGGTGATTCCGAAGCCTTTAAACCAGCTGTTTGATTACTAAAAAGACTTTGGTTCCAACTCAGCGTCCAGTTCCAGCCTTTTTTGAGACTCGTTGAGTGGACCCGATCACTTCAAGTTCATCCCCAACACCAACTCCCTCTGCGCATCCTCAGACACTGGCATGTAAGCTGACATTGTTGTCTTCTCACTTGAATGGCCAATGTTCATGGACAGGGCTTTGAATGTGCGCCTGTTGGGGCTGATTTCGTCGTAATGCATCACCAGCATCGTGCGAAAGGCGTGTGGCGTGAACGGATGCATTTGTACGTTTTCAAACGCGGTTTTGATGGTGGCGCAAATCGGGCCTGATTGGGCAAAGGGATCGCGGCTGAGGGTGTCATACTTGAAGCCCCCCTCGGGATCGATGGTGCGGGCTGCTTTGGGGAATAACGCGTCATCCGGTCCGAACAACAATTCATCGACCAAATACCGATACCACCGTTCCAGCTCGTCCCGATACATGGGGTTGAGTGGCGGAAACCATGAATTGATGGTCTTGCCGTTCTTGGTGTCCACCTCACCCCCATACTGATAGATGTGGTTTTCCCGCAAATTGACATGTTTGATGCGCAGTGACCTGACGGCGGACGCCCGTGGGCCGATCAACATAAGCGTGGCAAAGATTGCCTTATCGCGCCGTTCAAACACTGTGTTTGTCGGCATGGCTTGGAACGCATGTTCCGCTTGGGACATTGAAGGGATGCGGCGCGGTTTGGCCGTGTGGGCAATGCGTTTGTTCTTCAATTTGTTGTTGAAGTATCGCACATCCGAATAGGTGATCTTGGATTTGTAACCCGGCTGCCCCGCCAACCATTTGAAAAACTCCTGCACCAAACGCAGGGTTGAATCGATGGTGGCATGGGTCAATGGTTTGCCCGTGCGTTGGTTCTTGGTTTTGTCCAAAACCTTTTTGAATTTGATCGCATGATCACGCGTAAAGGATTTGAACGGTTTGTGACCGGTGGCCTGTTCAAAGGTCCAGATTGCAGCCAAAATCTTATCGACAGATTTTTCGTCTTTGCCGTCTGCCTCTTCCAACAAGCTAGCATAGGCGCGTTTCATCCGTTCGTTTTCGGGAATATGTTTCTTCATTTTTTTAACCTCAAATCGGTGTTGAATTGTGCATTGGGCAGGCCAATTCAGAAATTTTGGTAATCAGAGTGGAAAGGCCGTTCGCGCATACCCCGCGCCACTATCCGGGGCCTCAAAGGGACCCATCAATTCCTTGGGTTTATGGCACAGGCACAAAGTGATTGTTTGAGAAGGGTTGCGTGGGTTCCAATAGGTCCATCACTTAGCACTCACAGCGATTTCCAGTTTTGCGCTGAAAACATTCAGATCGCGGGCCTGAACAAACCGACACATACGCCGCTCACACGCGCAGCACAGGGCCTCTAAATAGCCCCTTCGATCATTTAGGGGAATATAGTCGGCCATTGCGCCAAGCGGCTGGCGGACGGTCTTGCATGAGGTGCACAGGAAACCGGTATCACCAAGTGAGAATTTTCTGGCAGCAACCCGTTCCGCGTGGAAATTCTTCAGATCGCCACCCAGAGCCAAATAGGGTTTTTTGTCATCGATGATGGACAACCCTTGCTTGGACCACGTGCGTACAGTTTGGATTGAACACCCTAATTCATCAGCCACTTCTTCAAAGGTATACGCCCGATGCGACTTGATTTTGCGTATTGGATACCGCCGTGCCATCAACCACGCCCCTGCCCCGGTTCCACCCTGTTGTCGTTAGCCCAGCGGTTTAGGTCTTCGCCACGATAGATGATCTTTCGGCCTAGCTTGTAAAATGCTGGCCCCATGCCCTTGTGACGCCATTGCGCCAACAGATCACGGTCACCAATGATCTCAAGTTCTTGGTCGCCAAGTACGTAGTTGCGGGTGCTGTCGAATAGGTTTGCCATCATGTGAACCCTTTCTGATTCTTGTTGATGGCTTTCGGATGTAACCAGTTTTGAAAACGATGCTACAGTTCAAAAGATCCAAAATTAGTTCTTAGTTTTGATCGGCTTTTGACCCGTTTTTGATCGCTCTTTTGATTGTTGAAATTGAAATTGTTTCTTCGATGGCGTTGCTAACAGCGTCGGCAACAACTTTCCAAGGCGTCCCTTGCCGACCATTAGGGAAAATTGCATCAAAGGCTTGCAAAGCTGTTGATTGTTTCTCCGGTCGCCCTTTGTTCGCTAACTCCCCGTTCTTTAAACACATTGACCGCATCGAATTTTGGCTCGGCATTTCTTCAGCCTTAAAGCTCAAAGACCACCCAATAAAAGGTCGAAAAGGTTCGGTAAATCGATACACTCTATTCATACCGTCCGGTTCACCATCACGGATTCTTCGCTGCATTTGAGATTTTTCAAAATTGCTAGGATTTAGGTTTCGGAAATGGTTGCCGTCCCTCAAAATCCAATTGTCACTAAAGAGAAAGGGTTTTAGGTGATCATCGCCCGCATACGAAATCAGTCGACTTTCCAAAAACTCAGAACGCACTGTCAAAATCGACTTACTGATTTTGAGCACTAGACCATCAGGCGCACAGATTGAAAGGGTATCCAAAGTTTCCAAGACATTTAAGGTTGCCTCACGAACTTCTTTTATCAGCCTGCTTTCAAAAGCTGAATTGGCAGACATCCTCAATAGCATGTACTTCTCATCGTCTTGAGAAATTCGAGAATAGTCTGGACCGGTAAGCGTTTCCCTTAAAACAGACCGCAATGCGTCTTCAAGTTGTTCAATCAAGCAATATCCACTCGGTGCAAACACTACGCTATCCTAACAATTTCACCTTCCGAACTTGTCACAAACTGCGACCACCGTTCCATCAATACACGTCTACGATCCAACAAATCTGACCGTGCGTAAGCGCGTTCAACGTCATTGCCCACTCTATGCGCCAAACTCATTTCTGCAACCTCACGCGGGGCATTGGCCGCTTCGCTGGCCCAATCACGGAATGTGGACCGGAAGCCGTGCACCGTCACCCCTTCCACTTTCATACGACGCAACAACATCAACATAGACATATTGCTTAAAGGATTGTGGCGTTTCTGACCCTCAAAAACGACTTCGCTTTTCAATGCCAATAAAGGTTCCAGAATTTCAATCATTGCATCGGTCAGGGGAACGCGGTGTTCAACGTCACCCTTCATTCGCTCGGCTGGGACCGTCCACAAGCGGGCATTCAAATCAACCTCTGCCCAGCGCATTCCCAAGACTTCACTCGTGCGCGACCCGGTCAAGCAGGTGAACATCAGCGCTTTTGCCGCCATGGCATCCCTGCCCCTCAAATCTGCAAAGAACGCTGGCACATCCTGCCAATGCATCGCTGCATGGTGCTTTGGCTTTTTCGTGACTTTCGGCAACACCCCCGCGTCTTTGATCGCGGTCACCGGATTCTCACCATCGCGGAAGCCTTTCGACTTCGCCACATCCAAGACGATCTTGATCCGCTGGGACAATCGTTTGGCGGTTTCATGCTTATCGGTCCAAATCGGTGACAGGCACATCAACACCTCAGGTTGGCCAATGCTATCAACAGGCATCCGCCCAATCTTGGGGAAAGCATAGTCCCGCAATGTGTTCAGCCATTGCTGTCCGTGCTTCGCGTTCTTCCAAGTTGGCATCCGTTCAATATGCACAAGCTGGGCAATTTCTTCGAATGTGGGAATTTCGCGCTGGGCGTTGAAACGCGGGTTTAATCCTTGCTTGGCCATTCGGCGATATTCCAAGGCCCGTTCCCGCGCTTGGTTCAGGGTAACGATATCCGCACCGCCTAAACCAAAGTCTGTTCTTAATGGGGCACCCTTGCGGTTCTTCTGACCTTTCACAGTCACGCGAACGATCCAACGCCGCGCTCCGGATGGATCAACGACCAGATAAAGACCACCGCCATCCCCGTAACGCCCCGGCCCAAGATTCTCGACCAGCTTCTTTGTTAGCTTCCCGTTGATGTATGCCATCGCTATTCATACCACTATTTATACCACTCAAGAAAAGAATACGGGACAAATTGGAAGAAAGCCAGAACAATGAAAATTGACGCAAAACCTCAATAAAATATGGTCATATGGCCGCCGCAAAAAGCTCACTAGGACCGATAGAAATTGTATGGTGGCGGAGACGATGGGATTCGAACCCACGAGACAGTTTCCCGCCTACTCCCTTAGCAGGGGAGCGCCTTCGACCACTCGGCC
>JAHDCF010000015.1 GCA_020630015.1 Planktomarina sp.
GCGACAGATTTGCCCGAAACTGAAAATTTGATGGCCGAAGCCCCATCAGAGGAACCTGAGGAGCAAAACTCAAAAGACGGTGGGCTTGATGCCACCTCCGCGGAATACAAACCATTGGCAGATTATTTCAAATCGGTCATGGCCTCCCAAACCGGGGATGGGTAGGCCCCAGACATGCTAAAGCGCAGTGGCGGCGCGGAACCATTGCACAAGCGTGGCCCGCTCTGCCTCTGTAATGTTGGTGATATTGGCCGGGGGCATCGCCTCTGATCGGGCGGCATGCAGGTAAATGGCAGATGCCTGACGGGCCATGTCTTCGGGTGTTTCAAGATAGACACCTTTGGGTGCCCACAAAATTCCATCCCAAACAGGTTCGCGCGCGTGACACATAGAACAACGGCCACGCACGATGGAATGGGCACCTTCTGCCTCTGCCACGGTTAAAAACTGTGCTTGTGCCGGTGTCAGCGCAGAGGTTTCTTCATCCATTAAACCCGTCTGACCGGCGGATGAAAGCCACGCAATTGTTAAAAACAAGATTGCTGTCACACCCCACGTCCAATGTGGGTTGCCCGAACGGGCGTGCATCGAATTGAAATAATGGCGGATCGTAACACCCATCAAAAAGACCAATGCCGCGATAAGCCAATTGTAATCTGTCGCGAATGCCAGTGGATAATGGTTTGACAACATCAAGAAAATGACTGGCAGAGTCAGATAATTATTATGGGTAGATCTCAGTTTGGCTATCTTGCCATATTTTGCATCCGGCACGCGGCCTGCCTTTAAATCAGCAACGACAATTCGTTGATTGGGCATGATAATAAAAAACACGTTGGCCGTCATTATCGTGGCGGTAAATGCCCCTAAATGCAGCAACGCCGCACGACCTGTAAAGACTTGATTGTATCCCCAAGCCATGATCACCAGAACCACAAACAGAAGAACCATCAAAACCGTAGGATGATCGCCAAGTTTGGATTTGCAAAGCTGATCATAAACAATCCAACCAATGGCAAGTGACGCGGCCGAAATCAAAATCCCCTGCCAAATCGACAAATCCATTTTGTTTGGATCAATCAGATAAAGTTCGGCCCCGCTCCAATAAATCACCATCAACAGTGCCGCACCTGATAACCAGGTGGAATAGCTTTCCCATTTGAACCAAGTCAGATGGTCGGGCATCGCATCTGGCGCAACAAGGTATTTTTGGATGTGGTAAAACCCACCTCCATGAACCTGCCATTCTTCGCCATCTGCCGGACCTTTGATGTTTCTGTTCAATCCCAGATCAAGCGCAATGAAATAAAACGAAGATCCGATCCAAGCGATCGCTGTGATAACATGGGTCCATCGGATGGCAAATTCACCCCAAGCCCACAAAATGGCCATATCCATGATCAGCTTCCTCGATATGTTGAAAAGCCAAATGGGGAGACAAGCAAAGGCACGTGATAATGATCATCTTGTGCCATTCCAAACCGGATAGGAATTTCATCCAAAAACAATGGATCAGGCAATTCAGACGATTGTGCACGCAGATAATCGCCTGCATGAAACACCAACTCAAATACGCCCGTTTTAAACTGATCGGCAGGCAAAATCGGGCTGTCGGTGCGACCATCAGAATTGGTGGACATTTGCGCCAGCTGGGTGCGCGCACCGCCATCCAGCCGCCACAAAGTGATTTGCATCCCCGATGCAGGGGCCCCTTTGGCCGTGTCCAAAACATGAGTCGTTAAAAAACCGGCCATGTGAGTCTCACTTTCGTTTCACAATCCATAAATCTGGACTACAAAACAGAAAACCGTAACGAAAGGCAAGCCGATGAAACGTTATCCGCGCGACATGGTTGGGTATGGGAAGACACCGCCGCAAGCGAACTGGCCAAATGACGCACGGATCGCCGTACAAATTGTTTTGAATTACGAAGAAGGCGGCGAAAATAACATCCTTCACGATGATCCTGCATCCGAAGCTTTCTTGTCAGAAATTGTTGGCGCCGCCCCGTGGCCGGGTCAGCGCCACTGGAATATGGAAAGTATTTATGAATACGGCGCGCGGGCTGGATTTTGGCGTTTGCATCGCATGATGTTTGACCTTCCGATCACGGTGTACGGGGTTGCAACCGCCTTGGCCCGTGCCCCCGAACAAGTGGCTGCGATGATTACATCCGGCTGGGAAATCGCCAGTCATGGCCTAAAGTGGATCGAATACAAAGACACGACTGAGGATGCAGAACGCGCAGATATGCAAGAGGCCATTCGCCTGCATACAGAGGTTGTCGGCACACCGCCGCGGGGTTGGTACACGGGTCGATGCTCTGACAACACGGTTCGATTGGCGGCGGAAACCGGACAATTTTCCTATGTTGCAGACAGCTATGCCGATGACCTGCCCTATTGGATGGAATTTGGCGATCAAGACCAGCTGATCGTTCCCTATACTTTGGATGCCAATGATATGCGGTTTGCCACACCGCAGGGTTTCAATTCGGGGGATCAGTTTTTAACTTTTCTGAAAGACAGCTTCGATGTGCTTTACGCGGAAGGTGGCCGCATGATGTCGATCGGTTTGCATTGCCGGCTGATGGGTCGTCCTGGCCGTGCGGCCGCGCTTCAAAAATTCTTAGACTATGCAAAATCACACGATGGGGTCTGGTTCGCCACGCGCGAAGAAATCGCCAACCATTGGGCCCAAACACATCCAAATGTTCGGTTTGAACGTCCCAGTCAGATGTCACGCGACCGGTTTGTAGAGGTTTATGGCGGGATATTTGAACATTCTGCATGGATCGCGGAACGGGCCCATAGGCTGGAACTGGGCCCAATGCATGATACGGCGACCGGGCTACACAACGCCATGTGCCGGATGTTCCGATCCGCCGGGGATGAAAGGCGTTTGGGTGTTTTGAATGCCCACCCCGACCTTGCAGGCAAGCTGGCAGCAGCCAAGCGACTGACGAAGGAAAGCACATCTGAGCAAGCCAGCGCCGGGTTAGACGCCCTGACGGACGCGGAACGCGATGATTTTACCGATCTCAATCGTCGGTACGTTGAAAAGTTCGGTTTCCCGTTCATTATCGCTGTGCGGGATCATACCAAAGCCAGCATTCAACAGGCCTTCAAAAGGCGGATCGACAATGATCGCGATACTGAGTTTTCGGAGGCCTGCAGACAAGTGGAACGCATCGCGGAATTCAGATTGCGTGATGCCCTGCCCGCGCCGTCAGAATGACAAGGGCATGTGCCGGTTCACATCTTTGTAAAGAAGATATTTGAAGTGAGTTTTGCCCGTGGCGTAACATCCTTGCGGGCAAAATGCCCGCAACCAAAGGAAATCGCCTGCGTCCACTTCCATCCAATCTTGGTTCAACAAGTAAATCCCCGAACCTTGCAACACATAGATGCCATGTTCCATCACATGTGTTTCTTCAAACGGAATGGATGCCCCGGGACGCAAAGTCACGATATTGACGTGCATGTCGTGGCGCAGATCTGTCGGATCAACGAACCGCGTGGTGGCCCAAGCACCATCGGTATGAGGCATTTCCAGGGCGGGAACATCTGTTTCGTGGGTGACAAAACTTTCAGGGCGATCCAAACCATCGACCGCAACGAATTTCTTTCGAACCCAAGCAAAGCGAATGGGTTCATCGCCCGTGTTCCAAAGCGACATGTCAGCGCCCGGCGCATAATAAACATAGCTTCCCGGCGTCATTTTATGCGCCTGACCATCCAACGTCAGATCAGCAGAGCCATCCAAAACAAACAGCACACCTTGGGCTTCGTCATCCGTTTCAAGCCGGTCGGTACCACCGTTGATGTCAACCTCCACCGAATACTGCGAAAACGTTTCTGCAAAGCCCGATAATGGGCGCGCCAGCACCCACATACGCATATTCGTCCAACCGGGCAAAAAGCTGGTTACAATGTCTGACATCACCTCACCGGGGACAACGACATAAGCTTCTGTGAACATCGCACGACCTTTGGTGCGATTGGCTTGTCCCGGCAAGCCGCCTTTTGGGAATGCATATCCAGTCATGGGTTTGTCATGCCAACCTGTGGCGCGTTTGACCAGTCTTTTATGCGTATCGTTCCGGGCCGATCCATTGTTGTTCAGAATATCTGTCGCCAGAAACCCACCCCATGGGCAAAACATTTTCAACCGCTTTGACATCCTCGGATGACAGCCTTCGATTGGCCCCCGCCACCAGTTCTTTCAACCGATCGACAGAGCGGGTGCCCGGAATGGGGGTAATGTGATCGCCTTTGGCCAAGACCCATGCAACGGCAAGACCTGCGGCTGTTAAACCAAAATCAGATGCCAACCTTCGAAAATTTTCGGCTGCTGCAATATTTTCGCTGATATTAGGTTCCATAAAGCGCGGATTATTTTTCAAAAACGGCATGGTTTCCGCTTTTGTGCGATCATGTGGATTATCCGTCAGCAAACTGCGACCCACAGGGGAAAACGCGACGAAGGCTGTGCCTGTCTTTGCACAAATCTGACTTACACCCAATTCTGGTTGCCGGGTTTGCAATGAATATTCAGATTGCACCGCATGAACCTGTGTCACCGCCTGCGCGCGTCGTAAGCTGGCGGGGGAGATTTCAGAAAACCCAATGGCTTTGGTTTTACCCTCATCAACGAAACGCGCTAAGGTGCCCGCCACATCTTCGATAGGGATGGATTGATCGCGCCTGTGAACATAATATAAATCAACGCAATCAACCCCAAGCCGGGCCAGAGAACCCTCCAGGGCTTCTCGCAAAAAGTCTGGATCATTGTCGAACTTTTTTTCGGAGTTGTTTTCCATCACAATGCCACCTTTTGTGGCCAGAAAAAACTTTTCCCGTACGCCCGAAGATTGGGAAAAAAACGCCCCAATCTGTGTTTCAGATCGACCGCGCCCATAAATGTTGGCCGTATCGATGTGGGTAACGCCCAAATCCAGAAGATTATCCAAAATTGCGCGAATTTCTTTGTCGGTCACGTCCCCATAAAAGTTGGAAAATGACATGGCGCCGTATCCCATGGGTGACACCGAACAACCGTTAATCACACGTTTCATATGGTGCCTCTTTTTTGATTAATCACGTCGATGGCGTTTTGGACCGCTGTTTCGATATCCATGTCTGACGTATCAATCAAAATCGCATCATCAGCAGCAACCAATGGCGCCGTGGCCCGATCGCGATCCCGCGCATCGCGGGCTTTCACATCTGCCAAAACTGTTTCAAGCGAAACATCCATGCCCTTGCTGGTCAGCTCCAAAAAGCGGCGATGGGCGCGCACCTCTGGGCTGGCAGTTACGAAAAGCTTTACATGCGCATCGGGGCAAATCACGGTCCCGATATCGCGCCCATCCAAAACGGCCCCGCCCGCACGGGTGGCGAAGGCCCGTTGAAAATCCAGAAGAATGGCGCGCACTTTGGCATCTGCGGCAACTTTGCTTGCCGCCTGGGCAACCTCTGGGGTGCGCAGGGCAGTTGTATTCATCGTCGTTGGATCAAGATTTCGGGCGGCTTCATGCGGGTCTTGCCCGGCCAGAACCGCCGCGCCAACAGCCCGATACAAAAGCCCGGTATCCAAATGCGCAAATCCAAAATGATTGGCAACCGCCTTGGACAGGGTTCCTTTCCCTGCGGCGGCAGGACCATCGATGGCGATTGTGAATTTCATTCTGCGCCTCTTTTGAACCTTCCCTATTTGGCAACCATCGTAGTCATTTCCGGATCAAATCCATCTGCTTGGGCCACCCCGTCTGGGATATCATAATAATCGCCTTTGTCCGCGCAATAGATATGCCCTGCAATGGTCAGGCCGGTGGCACCATCAATGGTGCCAGCAAAAATTGAAAGATTTTCGCCAGCGCCGTCCCAAAACAAATTGCTGCCACAGGTCGCACAAAAACCACGACGCGCCGTGTCGGAAGAGGCATACCACGTCACCTCCCCTGACATTTTGATGGAATCCCGATGCGCAGATGTGGCCGCCACGTGATGGCCGCTGGTCTTTCGGCATTGATTACAATGGCATGCGATTACCGGTCGCAATCGTCCGGTAACTTGAAACTTGACTGCGCCACATAAGCACCCGCCCCTGATCATGCGGTTGTGCGAACGATGGTCGCCCCCAAATTGGACATAAGATCCTCAAAAATCGGAAAGGATGTTGCGATCGGACTGCCATCGTCAACGGCCACTGGGTTTTGCGCAGCCATTCCCAAAATAAGAAATGACATTGCAATACGATGGTCCAAATGGCTTTCGCATGTGGCGCCCCCCGGAACGTCACCCGACAGCCCATGAACATGCCACCAGTCTTCCCCTTCATCCACGGTAACCCCTGCCAAACGCAGGCCCGTTGCCATGGCATCGATCCGGTCACTTTCTTTCACGCGCAGTTCTTTCACCCCGTGCATTTTGGTAACCCCTTCCGCAAAGGACGCGACAACCGAAAGGATGGGATATTCATCAATCATACTGGCCGCACGTTCGGGTGGCACTTCGATCCCCTTCAAATTGGGGGAATATTTTGCACGCAAATCTGCCATCGGTTCCCCCCCTTCTTCGCGCATGTTTTCAAAGGTCAGATTCGCACCCATATCTTGCAAAGTGTAATAAAGCCCTGCACGCGTGGGATTCAGCCCGATGTTGGGCACCAAGACGTCTGATCCTTCCACAATGAGGGCTGCACAAACAGGAAACGCAGCAGAGGATGGATCCCGCGGAACTGTGATGACCTGCGGTTTTAGTTCCGGTTGCCCCGTCAATGTAATGACACGGCCTTCATCGGTGTCTTCCGATGTGATCTTTGCGCCAAAGCCGGCCAACATGCGTTCGCTGTGATCTCGTGTTGCCTCTTTTTCGATGACAATGGTTTCGCCCGGGGCATTTAGCCCGGCAAGCAACACCGCAGATTTCACCTGCGCCGAGGGCACCGGGGTGGTGTAGTGAACCGGAACCGGATTTTCGGCCCCAATGATCGTCAGCGGCAAACGCCCCATTGATCGCCCATATGACGCAGCCCCAAACAACGCCAGTGGATCGGTAATGCGCCCCATGGGCCGCCCATTCAAACTGGCATCGCCTGTAAATGTTGCGGCAATGGGGCTGGTGGCCATGGCCCCCATAATCAAACGCACGCCGGTGCCAGAGTTTCCGCAATCAATCACCTGATCGGGTTCGGCAAATCCGCCCACCCCAACACCGTGAACAGACCAAGACCCACCCCCATGATTGATCACCTCTGCCCCGAAAGCCTGCATTGCTTTGCCGGTATCCAAGACGTCTTCACCTTCCAACAGGCCGGTGATTTTTGTCTCTCCAACCGAGAGGGCCCCCAAAATCAAGGACCGGTGCGAAATAGATTTGTCCCCGGGAACATGAGCTTCCCCCAAAAGCGGCCCAGATTTCCCCGCTGACATCGGAATTGGTGTATCATGCCCAGACATGGCGCATCCCCTTGTAAATCTTGCGCCAGTGTTAGCGCCCAACCCAAGGGGCGTCCAGCACCCGTTCAGGAATTTCGAAAAGTCAGGTAATGGGGGGTGCGCCCCTCGCGCAGTGCCTTTTGTTCATATCGCGTCGAAATCCAATCATCCCATGGTTTTCGCCAATCTTGCGGCGTTTCAGCCAACCAACAAAAACCCGCTTTGGGAACCTCTTGCAAGGCTTGCCGCACGTAATCTTCGATATCAGTCGCGATCCGAAGCACGGCATCTTTTTTCACAACCCGTGCCAACGGCAACAAATGTTCAGGCGTGACAAAACGTCTGCGGTGGTGGCGGGCTTTAGGCCAAGGATCAGGGTACAACAAAAAGGCTTTGTCGACGCTGTTTTCCGGCAAAACATCCATCAAATCTCGCGCATCCCCTAAATGGAGGCGAATGTTTTTCACACCCGATTTGCGAATTTTGCCCAAGAGCATGGCCATACCGTTCACATAGGGTTCCACCCCAATGAATGTGACACCGGGATTGGCAATGGCTTGGTGGATCAAATGTTCACCACCGCCGAACCCAATCTCCAGCCACAAAGGACCATTCCCGGCAATCTCTGAACGGATCAGGGGCACACGATCTGGATTATCATCCCGTGTGATCATCGTCAGTGACAGGTCAGGCAAAATCGTTTCAAGATCGCGCACCTGCGCGGGCTTTAACGCTTTGCCTTTTAAGCGACCATAGAAGTTTCTGTGTTCATCCATTATCGAAAAAGGGCGCACCTTGGCGCGCCCTTCCCCTACTATCCTGTTCAGGTCGCCCTTAGACGGCCTTTTTCAAAGCATCCACAAGATCAGTCTTTTCCCAGCTGAACCCGCCATCTGCCTCTGGCGCGCGGCCAAAGTGACCATAGGCAGCTGTGCGGGCAAAGATTGGACGGTTCATTTGCAAATGGGTCCGGATCCCTTGTGGTGTCAAATCCATACATTCACTGACGGCCTTTTCGATGGCGGCATCTGCCACTTGGCCGGTTTGGTGCGTATCAACATAAATCGACAATGGCTTGGCCACACCAATGGCATAAGACAACTGCAATGTGCACCGTTCGGCCATGCCAGCGGCAACCACGTTTTTCGCCAAATACCGCGCTGCATATGCCGCAGAACGATCCACTTTGGTTGGGTCTTTTCCTGAGAACGCCCCACCACCATGTGGTGCAGCGCCACCATAGGTGTCTACGATGATTTTACGGCCGGTCAAACCTGCATCCCCATCAGGGCCGCCAATCACGAAGGTTCCTGTTGGATTGATCCACCATTCGGTGTTCGCTGTAATCCACTCTGCTGGCAGAACTTCACGAATATAGGGTTCAACAACGCCACGAATATAATTGCTGTCTTGATCTTCTGATGTGTGCTGCGTTGACAAAACGATAGAGGTGATTTCCACCGGCTTGCCGTTTTCATACCGCAAAGAAATCTGTGATTTCGCATCCGGACGCAAATCTTTTTCAGTGCCGTCTTTGCGTACCTCGGCCAAACGGCGCAGGATTGCGTGGCTGTACTGAATGGGGGCCGGCATCAATTCAGGGGTTTCTGTTGTGGCATAGCCAAACATGATCCCTTGGTCGCCTGCGCCTTCATCTTTGTCCTCTGATGCGTCTACGCCCTGGGCAATATGTGCGGATTGTTCGTGCAGAAGATTGGTTACTTCGACAGTATTCCAATGGAATTGATCCTGCTCATATCCAATGTCTTTGATGCAATCGCGAACAATGCCGTCAACGCCCTCTTTCATCTGGGCGAGCTTTGATGGATCAGACAAACCGATCTCACCACCGATCACAACACGATTGGTTGTGGCGAAGGTTTCAGCCGCGACGCGGGCTTGGGGTTCTTCCGCAAGAAAAGCGTCCAAAACTGCATCCGAAATACGATCACAGATTTTGTCCGGGTGACCTTCAGAAACGGATTCTGAGGTGAATGTATAGTTTGATCTTGCCATGAAAATTGCTCCGATATCATAAGGTGCTGCTTCAGGAAGCCGTTGCAGCTGGATTGCGCATAAGGATTGCCCAAGGTCGGGTCAAGCTGAAATCATCCAATTCGGCGAGGGGAAAATCCAAAAGATGCCACCAAACCAAGGAATATGAATAAAACCGATGGCCAATCCCCTGATCTGGCATAAGGTGTCATTTCAAGGACATCGGGCAACTTTGCATCAATGACACCCTCTGCCTTTAACCCTTTGGACACCAAGACGTTGCCTTTGGCATCGATCATGGCACTGACGCCGCGATTGGCGGATCGGATCACGGGGATGCCTTGTTCGGTCGCCCGGGCGCGTGATTGTGCAAAATGCTGTGCTGGACCGCCCCAAGTGCCGAACCATGCGTCATTGGTAATCAGAATGATGGCCCGCGCCCGGTCTGAGACAGACCCAACAAAATGCGGGAAAATACCCTCATAACAAATGATTGGCAGAATGGGCCCGATACCGTTGGCGTGCATCAGTTGCGCACCGGTGCCCGGTTGGAAGCCCTGCCCTTCAACATCGGCAAGCCCACTGATCCCCAGTCGCGCAACCAACCACCCCAATGGGATATATTCCCCAAACGGCACTAGCCGCGTTTTGACATACATTTGATCCAACGATGCATCTTCGCCGCCGGACAAAAGACTGGCGGTATTGTGATGGATTTGAAAATCCGGATTGGACTGATGACCCAACAAAACTGGGACACCACCACCGGCCCGAATGATATCAGGCCGCGCATCTTGCAAAGGATACGTCAGCGCGGATTCTGGCCAAACAATCAAATCCAAATCACCCGGCTGGGCCGTTAAATCCAGCTGACGCTGATACATTTGCCCCCGCGTGTCGGGATGCCATTTTTCGTGCTGCAAAATATTGGGGTGAACAATGCGAACAACTGGGGCATCTTGGGCAACACCCTGTGGTGCAGGCATCGGGATCAGCCAAAGTGCAACGGCACCAAACGCGCCAATTAAAGCAGGCCATCGAAGCGTTGCCATCAGCCCAGCCAAAGCGAAGGTGAGTGCCGTCATGCCATGGGGCCCAATGATCGCGGCCAGTTGATACCCCCAGCTGTCAATCCAGATATAGCCAACCAAAGCCCATGGCAGCCCTGATAAAACAAAACTGCGTGCGATTTCAGCAACCGCAAAGGCAAAGATCAAACCCAGCATCCCCCGCCCAACTGCACCCGCAGCCGCCCAAAAAAGCGCAAGTCCCCCTGCCATCAAGAATAATGCCGGGCCTGCCATCCATCCGGTTGCTGCGGCATCCACCATAAATGGTTCGGTGATCCACACCATCACATGCGCAAAATACCCAAGGCCCAAGGCCCATGCGGCAAAAATTTTGGATCTGCCATTCCGCTGATGAACCAAACACAGCCCCATCGCCAAGGCGATGACCGTAACAATAGGTTGATCATAAGGTGCCTGCCCAAACCCGGCGATAACGCCAAGCACGATTTGCATGAGACCGATCACCCATAAGGGTGATTGGGATGCAAACTTATGCTGGTTTTGGATCGACATAGGCCCTAAGGCGTTTTATTCGGCGCGGATCAGCATCCACAATTTCAAATTCAACCCCAGCTGGGTGTTGAACAACCTCGCCGCGCAATGGGACACGCCCAGACAACATGAATACCAGTCCCCCCAAGGTATCCACCTCTTCTGGATCAACCTCGTCTGCTTCTGTCAAATCGCGATTGATTTCAGCCTGAAATTCATCCAGCGGGGTTTTGGCCTGTGCAAGATAACACCCTGGTTTTTCAACCGTCCAAAACTTGCCTTCGGCCACGTCATGTTCATCTTCGATTTCACCGACAACCTGTTCAATCAAATCTTCGATTGTGACCAATCCGTCGGTGCCACCGTATTCATCAATCACAAGGGCCATATGCACGCGATCTGCCTGCATTTTTGACAACAACACCCCAATGGGCATCGACGCGGGCACATACAGCAAAGGGCGCAACATCTTTTTCAGAACAAGGCGCCCACCATTGCCGTTGAACCCATGACGCAAGGCAAGGTCTTTCAAATGGATCAACCCCAATGGTGTATCCAATGTTCCGCTGTAAACGGGCAACCGCGTTAAACCGCTTTCGCGGAAGACACGTACCAAATCATCTTTTGTAATTGTCACAGGAACCGATACGATATCGGCCTTTGGCACGGCCACATCTTCGATCCGTAAATCGCGCAAATTCGAAATGCCGGGACGAATTTCAAACTTGTTTTCAACCGTGTCTGACACATTGGCTGTTTCTAAATCGCCCCCGACAAATGCCCACTTCAAGCGCGCAAAAAAACCCAGCGATGCGGGGTCCGAACTTGATGGGTCTTCTGGTTCTTCTTCAGTGGTATTCGTAGAAATCGTGGTCATGCGTCAGGTCAATCTTGTATCAGAGGCTTTATATGGGTCAGGAACATTCAAACTTTCAAGAACGTTGCTTTCGATCCCTTCCATAAGTGCCGCATCTGCATCATTTTCATGATCATATCCCAACAAATGCAGCGTTCCATGCACCAATAAATGCAAAACGTGGTGATCCAAGGGGATATTTTGCGCCTTTGCCTCAGACTTGCAGGTTTCAAAGGCAATCGCGATATCCCCAAGCTCATCTTCAGTTGGCGGGTGCGGACGCCCGCCAGGAACACCTGCACCCCGTTCCTGTGACGGCCAAGACAAAACATTTGTAGGCTGATCTTTGCCACGAAAGGCTGCGTTCAATTCGGAAATACGACTGTTATCGCATCCCATGACAACCATTTCATATTCCCCAGACAACCCCAGATGCATCAGCGTTGCGGCGCAAGCTTTTTGCGCCAAATCAGAAAGAGGGACGTCTGACCAAAGGTCAGTTTCCAATACAACATCCGCTGAAATCATGATTCCGCATCAGCATCATAGGCCTGAATGATCGCAGCCACCAAAGGATGGCGAACCACATCTTTGGCCGTGAAATAGTTAAAAGAGATACGATCAATCCCCTTCAACAACCGTTCCGCATCAGCAAGACCCGATTGCACACCTCGGGGTAAATCAACTTGCGTGCGATCACCTGTGATCACCATGCGGCTTCCCTCGCCAAGGCGGGTCAGAAACATTTTCATTTGCATGGTTGTGGCGTTTTGCGCCTCATCCAAAACCACAAAGGCGTTGGAAAGTGTACGCCCACGCATAAACGCCAATGGCGCAATTTCGATCCGCTTCTCTTCTATCAATTTCGCCGCTTGTTTTGCCGGAAGGAAATCCCCCAAGGCGTCATAAAGTGGTTGCATATAGGGATCGACCTTATCTTTCATGTCGCCGGGCAAATATCCGAGCTTTTCCCCGGCTTCGACCGCGGGACGCGACAAAATGATCTTGTCCACAACTCCGTTAATAAACAGGTTAACACCCACAGCGACGGCAAGATATGTCTTGCCGGTGCCAGCAGGGCCAATGCCAAATCCCAGATCGTTTTCGAACAAAGACTTCACATACGCCTTTTGTGCATCTGTGCGTGGTTCAATGGTCTTTTTGCGCGTGCGAATTTCAACACCGCTTTTGCCAAACATTTCTTTTTGAGTGGATGTTTGCCCGTCTGTGTCCGGGCTCATGCGGATCTTCGCATTTAGATCACCTTTTTCGATGGGCTTCCCCTGCTCTGCCCTTGCATACAGCTCTTGCAAAACAATTTCTGCTTTGGCCCGGTCATCCTCATCACCAACGATAATCATTTGATTCCCGCGACGCACAATTTGCACACTCAAATCACGCTCTATGACCGCAAGGTTTTTGTCATGCTCGCCGCAAACTTCCACCAACACGCGGTTATCGGGAAATTCAAGAAAACTTTCTTGCAATTGGGGCACACCACCAACAGCGTCTTCAGCCAATGATCATCCTTTCTTATACGAGGGTCCTGCCGATTCAGGCCTTTTCACCACTAGACAGAAAAAGCCGCGCAAGGGCAAACCCTGCGCGGCTTTGTTTAAAACTTTTGATCGATCACTGACGTGGTGTGATCGCTGTTGGGTTTGTGATGTAATCACGCTCTGTGCGGCGGTTCACATCTTGCGAGCCTTCGCGGAACGGACCGTACACAACCGTTTCTGCACCGTGACCTGTACAAACAGGCTTACCCTGTGGGTCCAAACGTGCAGACAGATATCCTTCGATACCATCGTCGATGATCCAGTGATCACAACCGTTTGGATCGATCCAGATACCAGCAACCAACTGGCTCAGATCTTTACCATCACGGCTACCATCTTGGGTTTTGTCGATGCCACCGTTGTCGGCTTCGAACCCACCGCCACATGCGGTCAGGACGGCACCGGCGACGATTGCTGCAGAAATACTTGCAAATTTCATTATGCCAGTCCCCTTAGTTTACGCACAAAATTTCGACGCGGCGGTTTTTCGCCATGCCAGCATGAGTAGAGTTCGTCGCAACCGGCTGACGCTCTCCGAAACCTTCAACGCCCGCAATCCGGGCACCAGCGTGTTGTGCCACACGTGCAACCGCATTGGCGCGGTTTTGTGACAAACGCATGTTGTATGCATCAGATGCGCGGCTGTCGGTGTGACCACGGATGATGAATGCTGTTGCGTTGTTTGACATGAAGAAACGCTTCAACTGCCAACGCGCATTCTTAGACAGGTGATAGCTGTCAGTGGCGAACAATGTGTCAGACGCCATTACACCACAAACGTTCGCTGTGCGGCCACGGCATGTTGGGATGCCTTGGCGGTTCAGCTTGGGTGTCATGTACCCTTCCCAGCCATCGTCCATCACCCAATGTTCACACCCATCCGGGTCAACCCAGATTGTTGGAACAAAGCGCTGACCAACGATCTGACGCTTTTCACCGTGAACGTGTGGAAACGATTCACCTGTTGTTTGGTGCGCAACAGATGACGTTGCACCAGCCAACGCAACCACAGCGCCAAGAACCGCTGCCATTGCCGTAAGTTTTTTGTTTTTGTGTGCCACGAAAACCCCCTAGCGTTTATGTATACACGTACTTGTAGGCCGACTGCCACAGCCCACCTCATCTTGCGTAGCATAGCAAACTTTATTGGATTTCAAAATAAAAACACCAATATGTGCGCTAAACTCTTTAATTTTCCCCGTATTTGGGGGCGATTTTGTGGACAATCCGGCACACAGGCTTGGTTCGTACCAAATGCGTGTCCAATCCAACACCGATCAGAGAAGTTCCCCTTCCAGTGAATTGGTCATGGCAGTGGTGATTCTCACAGACTGCACTGTTCCAATTAGATCAATGTTACCAACGACATGCACGGCCTGCAAATGCTCCGACTTACCCACAAGTTGCCCGGCCTCTCTACCAGTTTTTTCAAAAAGAACAGTGGTGTTGCGTCCCACCATGGCATTTTGAGCTGCTTTTTGCTGATCGCTGAGCAAAGCCTGCAAGCGTTGCAGCCTTTCATCGGCCACATCAGCGGGTACATCTTCGCGTTCTGCAGCGGGTGTTCCCGGCCTTGCGGAATACTTGAACGAATAGGCTTGCCCATAGCCAACTTCGCGCACCAAAGTCATCGTGTCCTCGAAATCAGCGTCCGTTTCGCCGGGGAAACCCACAATGAAATCACCAGACAAAAGCAAATCTGGTTTTGCGTCCCTTATGCGGTTGATCAGATCGATGTATTCGGCCGCCGTGTGCTTGCGGTTCATTGCCTTCAAAATCCGGTCAGATCCGGATTGTACAGGTAAATGCAAATAAGGCATCAGCTTTGGGCAATCGCGATGGGCATTAATCAGCGCATCATCCATGTCATTGGGGTGCGAGGTGGTGAACCGGATGCGTTCCAATCCATCGATGTCCGATAGTTTCCAAATCAAACCCGCCAAACCATCGGCGTGTCCATGATAGGCATTCACATTTTGGCCAAGCAAGGTAAGTTCACGCACCCCGCGATCCACCAGTTCGGCGGCCTCAACCAAGATTTGTTCGGCAGGTCGGCTCACCTCTGCCCCACGTGTGTAGGGGACAACACAAAAGGCACAGAATTTGTCGCACCCTTCTTGTACTGTCAAAAAGGCGGTGGGCCCACGTCGCGCCTTTGGGCGTTTGGTAAGATGTTCGAACTTATCTTCTTCGGGGAAATCCGTGTCGATGGCACGTCGTCCGGTTTGAACACGCGCCTCCATCTGGGGCAACTTGTGATAAGATTGTGGCCCCACAACCAGATCGACCATTGGCTGGCGACGCACGATTTCGGCGCCCTCTGCTTGGGCCACACATCCGGCCACACCAATTTTCAAATCCGGTTTTTCGGCTTTTAATCCTTTATAGCGGCCCAGTTCAGAATAAATCTTTTCAGCCGCTTTTTCGCGAATGTGACAGGTGTTCAACAGAATCATATCCGCATCATCAGGCGTGTTTGTGGACACATACCCCTGCCCGCCCAGCGCCTCTGCCATGCGTTCACTGTCATAAACGTTCATTTGACAGCCATATGTCTTTACGAAAAGTTTCTTCTGGTCAGCCAAACCGCAACACCCGCGCATGAAAGATGCTGGCTGATACCCAATGATGCCTTCACTTGCAATCCGCTTACCGTTACGATCTCTACAAATGGCAAACTTCGGGGCCTGTTGTGCAGTTTAAGACATTTGAAGATTTTCTGGAACGGGCGGCGCCCAAGCTGAAAAAGGGGCCGCATGCCCTGATTTTTTGTGAAGATGATGTTGAGATTCAATCCACCGTGGATCACGTTTTGGGTCTGGGCTTCAAAACGGCATTGGTCTTTGGTGAATTCTTACCCGACCTCAGCAACGAAAAGGTTATGTCCGTCAATTGTGCGTTTACGGGCCAACGGGATGTCAGCAAATTGATAAATAAAATCATCCCATTGGTGCCGGGGCAATGGCTACACTATTGTTTTAATGCAGAATATCTTTTCTTTCCGTTTTCGGAATCGCGCACCATCGGGGAATTGCTGACCTTTTGCACCGAAGAACGCCGTGAAAGTGTTTTGACCTTCACAGTCGATCTTTATGCCCGCTATCTGTGGGATGATAAAAACGCCACAAATCGTGAACAAGCCTATTTTGATCGCTCTGGTTACTTCGCGACCAGCCGCCAAGACCAATGGGGAAACAATTTGGATCGCCAATTGGATTTCTTTGGGGGCCTGCGATCCCGGTTTGAGGAGTTTGTTCCCGCGACGCGCCGAAAAATCGATCGGGTTTCAATATTCAAGGCAAAACAAGGTTTGAAAATTGGCGCCGACCACACCTTTAACGATGAAGAGATGAATACCTTCGCCTGCCCTTGGCACAACAGCCCAACCGCAAGCATCGCATCGTTCAGAACCGCAAAGGCACTTAAGCGTAACCCAAGCAGTACGTTTGAAATAGAAAGCTTTTATTGGCACGGTTCAGAAGAATTCAAATGGAACGCGCAACAGTTAATGGAAGCGGGCCTTATGGAACCCGGTCAGTGGTTCTGAAACCGGGATTATGTCCGCCGCAAACGGATCACCACATCGACTTTTGCGATTTCAGCCCCTTCTGGCACGTCCGGCAAACAGCTAATCTGCAATTGATCCGCAGGCGCATCTGAAAGAGTTGCTGTGTCTTCCCAGTAAAAATGTGGGTGGTCGGACATGTTCGTGTCAAAATAGCTTTTTGAACCGTCCACGGTAATTTCACGCATCAAGCCTGCATCGCAGAACGCACGCAAAGTGTTATAAACAGTTGCCAATGAAACGCGTTCCTCCGTTGCACTGACAGCATCAAACAAGCTTTCAGCGGTGACATGTCTATTTTGGCCGTCGCCCACCAAAAGATCCGCCAACACCATGCGCTGGCGTGTCGGGCGTAAGCCCCCCTCTGCAAGCCAATCTTGGCAAAGCGATTTGGGTTTATCAACGTTACTCATTTTCATTGCCCCCAAATATGCCCTACTTTCTTGGATTTTCAATGCAAAAAGCGCGTTCAGGCGAAAAGCCGCACCAACGCGGCGGGGTTGTGTTCAAGCGCAGCCGGGGTATAGAGCGTGAAACAAAAGCGTGCACACCTGTACGACCTAACGAAAGAAGCGTGACATGGCATCCCAATACCCTTCCAGTTTTGATAAAGACGACCTGCTGAAATGCGCCCGCGGGGAACTGTTTGGTGAAGGAAATGCCCAATTGCCTGCGCCACCGATGTTGATGATGGATCGCATCACAGACATTAGTGACGATGGCGGGGAAAATGGCAAAGGCCACGTTGTCGCTGAATTTGATATTACCCCTGATCTTTGGTTCTTTGACTGCCATTTCCCTGGCAATCCAATTATGCCGGGGTGTTTGGGGCTGGATGGTTTGTGGCAGCTGACCGGGTTTAATTTAGGGTGGCGCGGGTGGCAAGGTCGCGGCATGGCCTTGGGCGTTGGCGAAGTAAAGTTGACTGGAATGGTACGCCCAGATCGCAAGATGTTGACATATCACGTTGACTTTACACGTGTAATTGACCGACGCTTGAAGATGGGTGTGGCGGATGGCCGGGTTTTTGCTGACGGCGATGAAATTTATGTCGTCAAAGATATGAAAGTTGGACTTTCAACCGTCGACTGATGTTGAGGAGGCTGGCCATGCGCCGTGTCGTTATCACTGGAATGGGGATTGTGTCCCCGATTGGAAATAACACCGCAGAGGTGACCGAAAGCCTGCGTGAGGGGCGTTCGGGGATCATCGCGGAAGAAACATATGCCGAAAATGGATTTCGCAGTCAGGTCGCGGGCATTCCGCAGATAAATCCTGCGGAACATATCGACAAACGCCACATGCGGTTTATGGGCCCCGGGGCGGCATATAACTATATCGCTATGGAACAGGCGATTGCGGATGCAGGTCTGGACCCTTCTGATGTTTCAAATGAGCGGACCGGGCTGATCATGGGCTCTGGCGGCCCATCCACAAGCAACTTTTTTACAGCCCACAACGTGGTCAAAAACAAAGGCGGCCCCAAACGCATGGGCCCCTTTATGGTGACCCGCTGCATGAGTTCATCCCATTCTGCCACTTTGGCAACGCCATTTCAGATCAAAGGTGTGAATTATTCAATCACCTCTGCTTGTGCGACGTCTGCCCATTGCATTGGCAACGGCATGGAACAAATTATGTTGGGCAAGCAAGATATTGTTTTTGCGGGTGGTGGCGAAGAAGTGGATTGGACCCTGTCCTGTCTGTTTGATGCGATGAATGCGATGTCATCCAAATACAACGACACGCCTGCAACGGCTTCGCGCCCCTATGATGCGACACGCGATGGATTTGTGATTGCCGGCGGTGGCGGTGTGCTGGTTCTTGAGGAACTGGAACATGCCAAAGCGCGGGGCGCAAAAATCATCGCTGAATTAACAGGCTATGGCGCAACGTCCGATGGCGCTGATATGGTGGCCCCTTCTGGGGAAGGCGGCGAAAGATCGATGCGCCAAGCTTTGGCGATGCTGTCTGACGATCGCAAAGTCAGCTATATCAACGCACATGGCACGTCGACGCCAGCCGGTGACGTGGTTGAGGTTGAGGCGGTCCGCAACATTTTTGGAACGGGCAACACCCCGCCCATAAGCTCCACCAAATCCCTCACCGGGCATTCATTGGGGGCAACATCGGTGCATGAGGCGATTTATTCCCTGTTGATGATGCAAAACGACTTCATCTCAGCCTCCGCCAATGTCACTGAATTGGACCCAGCCTTATCACCAGATGAAATCGTGACCAAACGCCGCGATAACGTTGATCTGGATACAATCCTGTCCAACAGCTTTGGCTTTGGCGGTACAAACGCAACACTGATCATGAGCAAATTTCACGGGTAAGAACGATGGCAGACCTTTTAAAAGGCAAACGCGGCTTTATCACCGGAATCGCAAACAACAGATCTTTGGCCTATGGCATCGCTGAGGCGTGCTTGGCCGAGGGGGCCGAACTGGCGTTTGGGTGTCAGATG
Source organism: Planktomarina sp. (assembly GCA_020630015.1). Lineage (GTDB taxonomy): Bacteria > Pseudomonadota > Alphaproteobacteria > Rhodobacterales > Rhodobacteraceae > Planktomarina. The sequence continues at coordinate 19,449 of JAHDCF010000015.1, forward strand.
GACATTTTTGGGGACAAGGTCAAACCTTTGGCCGACACCATGGGTGTTGATACGGTCGTGGACTACAACGTATTGGATGACGACAGTACCACAGCCGCCTTTGAAGCCCTGCAAGATAAATGGGGAACACTGGATTTCGCCCTGCACGCCATTGCTTATTCCGACAAATCGGAACTGACAGGGCGGTTCACCAACACCACACGCGATAATTTCAAAAATTCGATGGATATTTCGGTGTATTCCTTCATCGATATGGCCAAAAAAGCCGCCCCCTTGATGACAAACGGCGGCAGCTTGATGACCCTGACCTTCCAAGGAAGCCACAAAGCAACCCCTTGGTATAACGTGATGGGCGTTGCCAAAGCCGCATTGGAAAGCTCTGTTCTGTATTTGGCGAATGATCTTGGCCCAGATGGGATCCGCGTGAATGCGATTTCCCCCGGTCCGATGAAAACCCTATCTGGGGCGGCCATTGGCGGTGCGCGCAAAACCTTCCGCTGGACCGAAGCGAATTCCCCGCTACGTTCCAACGCCACTTTGGCGACAGTGGGGGGAACGGCTGTATATCTTGCCTCTGATTATTCCGGTTCAACCACCGGCGAAACGATCATGGTAGATGGTGGTCTTCACATCATCGGAATGCCGCAGCCTGATAACTTTTGATGGCGTTACGCCGGGTTGGTGCGGGGCTGTTTGATATGGCTCTGTTAGCACTGCCCGGCAGCATCTTATCCCTATACTATGCACCTGCGGCCGTGATTTACATCGCTTTCTTTCCCGTGTTGGCCATTTTCTTCTTTGCAGGCTTTCACCTGTTCAGATCCCAAACACCGGGCAAAAAACTTTGCAAGTTAAGGATTACTGGTCAAGGATGCATCCTTTGCCGGGAATTGCGAAAATGCGCCATTTTGTTTGTTTTACTCGTCTTGGTCCTTTTTGAAAGCAACACATTCACCCTTCATTTGTTAATCCCAACGGAGTTTATGCGGATCTTTTCTTTCCTAAATGAAGTTTCGAGTGCTCTTTGGCTTTTGATCCTCTTTTTCACCCTCTTTCCCTTGATCACCATCGCCTTTGGCAAAGCCCCCCATTGGGATCGCGCCACCGGATTTCAGGTTGTGCCAGCCTAACCCTTTCTTTGTCCGAAAATACTTTGGGGGATCGGGGGCAAAGCCCCCGGGGCCCGCGTGGCCGGAACGCAAAAAAGTCATGCGCAGGCGGGCACCGCCTGCCCCGCGTCGTTATCGCCCCTTGCACAGGATTTGCGAAGCACGATACCACTGACAAAATATCAAAAGGATGACGTGTGATGTCTGCAGCCTCTTCCACATCTGGACCCAGCCTTGCCTCCTTTTCTTGGGAAGATCCGTTTCTGTTGGACGCCCAATTGGGTGAGGATGATCGCATGCTGCGCGATGCCGCCCACAGCTTTGCCCAGACGGAATTGCAACCGCGCGTCATCGATGCCTATCGCGAAGAAACAGTGGCGCCAGAGCTGTTCTCTTTAATGGGGCAAGCAGGCCTTCTGGGCGCCACCATCCCCGAGGAATTGGGTGGTTTAGGCGCATCTTACACTGCTTATGGCCTTATCGCCCGAGAGGTGGAGCGCGTGGACAGCGGATATCGTTCGATGATGTCGGTTCAATCTTCATTGGTGATTTACCCCATCCATGCCTACGGCACGCCCGAACAACACCAGAAATATTTGCCCGGTCTGTGTTCAGGTGATCTGATTGGGTGTTTTGGCCTTACAGAACCGGATGCAGGGTCCGATCCGGCGGGCATGAAAACAAGGGCGGAAAAAACCGCAAACGGTTACAAGTTGACCGGTTCCAAGATGTGGATTTCCAATGCGCCCATTGCAGACGTCTTTGTGGTCTGGGCCAAATCCGAAGCCCATGATGGCAAGATTAAAGGCTTCATCCTTGAAAAAGGGACGAAGGGCCTATCCGCCCCAAAAATTGGTGGTAAACTTTCGTTGCGCGCCTCTGTGACTGGTGAAATTGTGATGGACGGTGTTGAAGTGGGCGAAGATGCGCTGCTGCCCAATGTGTCAGGCCTAAAAGGGCCGTTTGGGTGCTTGAACCGTGCGCGATATGGCATTTCTTGGGGGGTAATGGGCGCGGCCGAATTTTGTTGGCATGCTGCCCTCACCTATGGGTTGGATCGCAAGCAATTCGGTAAACCTTTGGCGCAGACCCAATTGTTCCAGAAAAAACTGGCCGACATGCAAACTGAAATTTCTTTGGGCCTGCAAGGGGCATTTCGGTTGGGACAAATGATGGACAACGGCACCGCCGCGCCTGAATTGATCAGCCTGATGAAACGAAACAACTGCGGCAAAGCCTTGGACATTGCCCGCACATCACGTGACATGCATGGCGGAAATGGTATCCAAGAGGATTTCCAAATCATGCGACATGCGGCGAATTTGGAAACTGTAAATACCTATGAAGGCACCCACGATGTGCACGCCCTTATCCTTGGGCGGGCACAGACAGGTTTGCAGGCGTTCTTTTAAACGTAGTAATAATCGCGGAACACGTGGCGCACGATATCTTCGCGTTTTAAGCCCATTTTTTCCAAATCCTCATCGGATTTTGAATTCAAGGCTTCGAATTCCGCAACACGCGCATTAGCGTTCGCGATATTGACCAGAAAATCGCCAAGCCAGCTTACAAAACGGTCCCAAACGGCCAGAGGTTGGAAGGATGACTGTGCATTGTTGTGGATAACTGCCATGATGGCCTCCTGTATCTGATGACAGTGATATAAGACCGCCCAAGTCATGCGAGTAGGTCATATTGCTGCAATGCGGCTATGCATTTTCCGCAAAGCAGCAAAAAACCCCGACGTTTATCACACCGGGGTTTCGGAAATCTAAGTTGTAACGTTAGATTATTCTGCGTCGTCTGAAGACGTTTCTTTCTTTTTGGACGCCATATTTTTCACAGCTGCAATAATGCGCATTGCGAACAGACCCAAAATACCGCCCACCAACAAGGTCACTGCATTTGTTGTAGCGCCTGTGATATTTGCCAAAATGGCAACGCCCAACAAAAGGATCGCAAATGTCAAAGCGCGGTATTCACCGTCTTCGATTTGAATGTCGTCTGTTTGTGCCTTTTGCAAAACGCCCGAAATCGTTCCTTCAACCATTGGCGTTACAAAACCAGCGATGACAGCAAGAATAAAGCTCATGAGTTCTTCCCCTATATTTTACGAGGCCTACACCCGCAGGCCATTTGGCACGTTTGGCCAAAACTCCCGGCCTATTTGCGTGCGGCGTGGCTTGGGTGCAAGGGGGCAAAAACGGCGTAGTTCCCCGTAAACCCTGCGTTGAATGGGTTTTGGACTGGATGATGCAGTTTTGGCACGTTATGCACCCGGTATGAGCACACAACTGCAAATTACCCGCCCAGATGATTGGCATCTTCACTTGCGCGATGGCGCAATGATGCAAGGCATTTTGCCGGAAACCACGCGCCATTTTGGCCGGGCAATCATCATGCCCAATCTTGTGCCGCCTGTGGTGACCGGGGCGGATGCACGGGCATATCGCGATCGTATTTTGGCCGCGCGTCCGGAAGGGTGCGACTTTGCGCCTTTGATGACGCTGTATCTGACCGAAGATACCGACCCCAAAGACGTGCGCGCAGCCCACACCAGTGGGTTGGTTACCGCAGCAAAGCTTTATCCTGCCGGGGCCACCACGAATTCCGCCAGTGGCGTTCGCGATTTTGATAAAATCCAGCCGGTGTTGGAAACCATGGCTGAAATTGGCATGCCAATGTGTGTGCACGGTGAAGTCACGGATTCAGACATTGATATTTTTGATCGCGAAGCCGTGTTTATTGATCAGGTTCTTGATCCATTGCGGCAACGCGTTCCCGACCTGAAGGTTGTGATGGAACATATTACCACCAAAGATGGCGCAGATTATGCCAGATCCGCACCGGGCAAGCTTGCGGCCACCATTACAACCCATCACCTGATCATTAACCGCAACCACATTCTGGTTGGGGGAATAAAACCGCACTACTATTGCTTACCGGTGGCCAAGCGCGAAGAACACCGTTTGGCATTGGTGAAGGCAGCCACATCGGGCAATCCCGCCTATTTTCTGGGCACCGACAGCGCCCCCCATACGGATGCGCTGAAAGAAAATGCATGCGGATGTGCCGGGGTGTTTTCTGCCACTAACACCATGGCCTGTCTGGCCGCTGTGTTTGAAAAGGAAGATGCCCTGCCCCAGTTGGAGGGCTTCGCCAGCCTGAATGGCCCGTCGTTTTATGGGTTACCCCCCAATTCTGACAAGATCACCTTAACAAAAGGGGATGTCGTCACCTTCCCCGAAAAGATCGAAACCGGCGATGGGCCTGTCACGGTGTTTGATCCGGGCTTTCCCATCCATTGGCATATTTCCCAATAAGTGCTGCTTGCGGTCGCCCCTGCGCTGCCTTAGACCGCCCCTGATTTGCACAAAGAGGTTTCCAATGATCCCGACCAGCTTTCCAACGCAAGAAGAAATGGCCCGCCTCACCGCGCGTATGTTGCTTGAAATCAAAGCCGTGCATTTCAACGCCAAGGACCCGTTTATTCTGGCATCCGGCAAACCATCGCCCACCTATATCGATTGTCGCAAGTTGATTTCATATCCGCGCATCCGGTCAACCTTGATGGATTTTTTGACTGTCACTGTGATGCGCAACGCGGGTTTCGAAGCATTTGATAACATTGCGGGTGGGGAAACCGCCGGGATCCCCTTTGCCGCCCTGGTGGCCGAACGCATGGCCCTGCCCATGACATATGTCCGCAAGAAGCCCAAAGGATACGGGCGCAACGCACGTATCGAAGGCGCCATGTCCGAAGGGGAACGTGTTCTGTTGGTGGAAGATTTGACCACCGATGGTGGCAGTAAGCTGTCTTTTGTAGATGCCATCCGCGAAACCGGGGCAAGCTGCGGTCATACCGCCGTGATCTTCTATTATGGGATTTTCCCAAAAACTGAAAAAACCCTTGGGGATCATGGGGTTGCCCTCCATTACCTGTGCACATGGTGGGATGTATTGGCAGAGGCCAAAGCCCAAGGCAGCTTTGATACAGAAACTTTGAACGAAGTTGAAGCCTTTTTGAACGCCCCGGAAGACTGGCAAAATGCCCGCATGGGATAATAATCTGGGGACAACCCTGTGAATATGTGTGGGTAAGTTCGTCTTATTCCCCCCGATTCTAATTAGATTTTGGGGTGAATACGTGGTAAGATACCATATGATGTGGATGCACGGGGGCTAACCGCGATCAACCCCAACAATGCACAAGCTTGTCCACAGACTTGTTCCACGATGCGTGGGCGTTAAGAACCTGTTAAGGATCCAAGCACCAAGGGGAGGCTTGAAATGAACGACATCTCAACTTTGAAATCAGCACAGGTTGACGGTGAAGTTCAGGTTGGCTTGCCCCATTCGATCGAGGCGGAACAACAGCTTCTTGGGGCCATTCTAACGAACAATGATCTGTTTGATCGCATTTCATCCATTGTGCGTTCTGAACATTTTTACGATCCGGTGCATGCGCGCATATTTGATACGATCGCGGCACGAATTTCCAAAAACAATTTGGCCAGCCCAGTCACCTTGAAGGCTTTTTTGGAGGATGATCCCGGATTGGCGGAACTTGGCGGGCCGGCCTACCTCGTGCGTCTTGCGGGAACGGCAATATCTTCCTTTGCCATCAAAGATTACGCCACCATGATTTATGACTTGGCGATCCGGCGCGAATTGATTGGTGTGGGCAATGACATCGCGGCCAAAGCATCACGTGTTGATGTTGACAGCGAACCCAAAGAACAAATCGTAGAGGCAGAACAACGCCTCTATTCCTTGGCGGAACAAGGCCAAACTGAAAGCGGATTTCAAAGCTTTCTCAGTGCGGTAACAGACGCAGTTAAAGTTGCCAATGCCGCGTATCAACGCGAAGGCGGACTTGCGGGTGTGTCCACCGGCCTGATCGACATGGATAAGAAACTGGGGGGTTTGCATAAGTCAGATTTGTTGATCCTTGCGGGTCGTCCTTCCATGGGGAAAACCGCGTTGGCCACCAACATCGCGTTTAACATCGCGAAGGCGTATAAAAAGGGCATCACCTCAGATGGCCAAGAAGGGGCCATCGATGGCGGCGTGGTGGGCTTTTACAGCCTTGAAATGTCAGCCGAGCAATTGGCGGCACGTATTTTATCAGAGGTTGCTGAAATCCCGTCGGATCAGATCCGTCGCGGCGATTTCACAGAGGCCGAATTCCGACGGATTGTCGAAGCCGCAAAAGATTTGGAATCTGCGCCCCTTTATATCGATGACACACCTGCCTTGCCCATCAGCCAATTGGCTGCGCGGGCCCGTCGGTTAAAACGGACACACGGCTTGGACGCCTTATTCGTGGATTACCTTCAGCTGGTCCGCCCCGCCACCGCGAAAGACAGCCGCGTGAACGAGGTGTCGGAGATTACACAAGGCCTGAAGGCCATCGCAAAGGAATTGGATATTCCCGTTGTGGCCCTGTCACAGCTTTCCCGACAGGTGGAAAACCGCGAGGATAAGCGACCACAGCTTTCTGATCTCAGGGAATCGGGGTCGATCGAACAAGACGCGGATGTGGTTATGTTTGTGTACCGCGAAGAATATTACAAAGAACGCGAAAAACCCGGTGAAGCCGAACTGGAAAAAATGGCGCAATGGCAAGACGAAATGGAACGTGTTCACGGCAAGGCCGAAGTGGTTGTCGGGAAACAACGTCACGGCCCAATCGGCACCGTAGAGCTTAGCTTCGAGGGCCGTTTCACGCGTTTTGGCAACTTGGTCAAACCGTGGCAACAGGCCCAGGGCGATCAATTCTAAGTGCAACGCAAGAATTGAATTTGCCCCAATTGTTTTTATGATCCACCGCAGTCAAAACAGCTTTCAGGTGCCACCATGCGCATATCACGACGTCAATTCGGTTTCATGACCGCCGCGATGATCGGCACGCCGGGTTTTGCATCCTCGGACTTCTTCGTTCCGGCCGAAGAAGAACCGCATCGCGCCACGTTTATGCAATGGCCCAACCATAAATCGGTTTATCGCGACAGTGAATTCCTGCGTATGACGCAGGATAACATAGTGGATATCGCGAATAATGTTTCCAATTTCGAACAATTGATCCTTTTGGCCGACAAAAAGCATCATGCGCATATTCGCGCACGCGTCAGCGCGGATGTCACACTTTGGGACATCCCGACAGAGGATCTTTGGGCACGGGATTCAGGGCCTTTGTTTGCCGTGAACGCGGGTGGCGATCAACGCATTGTGGGATTAAATTTCAATGGTTGGGGCAACAAACAAGTTCACCATAATGATGGCCAAATTGCACAACGCGTTGCAGAAAGATTGGATGTTCCCTTTGTTAACAGTGGCGTTGTGGGGGAACCCGGTGGATTGGATCAAGACGGGCACGGGCTTTTGATCGCACATGAAAGCAGCTGGGTCATCAAAAACCGCAACCCCGGCGTCAGCCGCGACACGATTGAACAAAAGTTACTGTCCGCATTTGGTGCCGATCGCATGGTTTGGTCACCCGGCATCAAAGGACAAGACATCACCGATTATCATATCGACAGTCTGGCCCGGTTTACGGGCCCCGGTCGCGCCTTAATCCAATTGCCCGAACGCGCCAATGATCGCTGGTCGCGTGCCATGTGGGAAACACATGATGCCTTGGAACAGGCGGGGATCGAACTGGATATTATTCCAGATCCCGTCACCACACGGGTGCGATCGCGTGATTTTGTGTCGTCTTATGCCAATTACTTTGTGTGCAATGATGCGGTGATCTGTGCCCAGTTCGGCGATGCCCGCGCTGATGATGTGGCCCAAGGCAAACTGGCAGAACATTACCCCGGGCGCCGGATTATTCCCCTTAACACCGATGCATTGGGGGAATTGGGTGGCGGAATTCATTGCGCAACGCAGCAGTGGCCAGCATGATGTCTTGGTTGCGTCATAACGGAGAGGCCTTGCAAGGCATCGGCGCGATTTTAACGGCACTGATCGCGGTTGTGGCATTGGCGGGGGTTAAATTTCAAATTGACGCCCAGGAAAAAGTATCCCGTGAACAAGCCGCCCGTGAGATATACCGGGAATTCTTGGCCCTTTCGATTGCCAACCCAGAATTGGCTGATCCGGGCACCTGCCCTGATTTTGACGATGCCACATCGGTAAAATATGATCACTATTTGGAACATCTTCTTTATACGGCAGAGGAAGTGATGAACGCCAATCCGGAATGGGAAGGCACGTTCACCGCCGCCTTCGCAACCCACGGCACCGCCATTTGTTCTGAAACGGATTGGTCGGGATATACCACTACGGTTCAAACTGTTGTGGCGGACGTACGTCAAAATATCTGTGCAAAACTTCCCGCGTGCCCGGCGACAGACGAATAACCCTTGACCCTTTTTCAGAAACGGACAAACAGAACCCATGGCTGGTGGACATTTAACAGTTGATCTGGGCGCGGTGGCCAAGAACTGGCGCGCCTTGGATGCGAAATCGGATAAATCGGTTGAAACCGCTGCGGTGGTTAAGGCCGATGCATATGGTCTTGCTGCGGATCGTGTGGCGGCAACTTTGGCCCGGGCTGGGGCCAAATGGTTTTTTGTGGCGATTGCCGAAGAAGGGGCCGCCGTGCGCGGGGCCACCCCGCGCGATACCAAAGTCTGTGTGTTTTCCGGCCACATGGCCGGGGACACAGACATGATCCATGATTTGGATCTTATCCCAATGTTAAATTCGGTCGAACAAATCGAACGGCATTTCGACGCCCTGCCCGATCATCCTTTTGGGATACAATTGGACAGCGGGATGAACCGCTTGGGTTTGGAACCTGATGAATGGGACACCGTTCGCGACGGAGTCATGACAAAAAATCCCGTCCTGATCATGAGCCATCTTGCCTGTGCAGATGAACCCGATCATCCCATGAACGCCCAACAGCTCGCCTGTTTTACAGAGATGACAGAAGGTTTGGATGTGCCAAAATCCTTGGCGGCGACCGGTGGCACCCTTTTGGGGCCAGAATATCACTTTGACATGACGCGCCCCGGCGTGGGGCTTTATGGGGGATTTCCCTATACAGAAGCCACCCCAGTGGTGCGTTTGTCCCTGCCTGTCATCCAAACGCGGCGCGTCGCTGTTGGCGAAACGGTCGGATATGCCGCCGGTTGGACGGCAGAAGTGCCATCGCGCATCGCGACGGTTTCTGCCGGGTATGCGGATGGTTTGATCCGGGCACAATCTGGACGGGGCCATCTTTGGGCTGATGATATCGCCTGCCCGATCGTCGGGCGGGTTTCGATGGATATGATCGGCGTTGATGTGACCCACCTTGATCGCGTGCCAAAGGCGTTGGATATATTGGGGCCACACCAAGGGGTGGATGTGGTTGCGGATGCGGCAGGCACCATTGGATATGAGATCTTAACCTCACTTGGGCACCGATATGCCCGCAATTATTTGGGCACATGATCAAGGCAATCACCACCCTCGGTCGCCTCAGCCTTGGTGCAATCGCCGCTTTGGGGCGGATCACCCTGTTTATGGGGCTGTCATGCCTATCGTTATTCCGCCCACCTTTTTATGTGCGCGAAATGGGGGCGGCCCTTTTGAATATTGGGTTTTTGTCCTTGCCTGTGGTTGGCTTGACGTCGCTGTTCACCGGTGCGGCCTTGGCTTTGCAGATTTATGCCGGTGGTGCACGGTTTAACGCCGAAGATGTGGTGCCCCAAATCGTGGCCATCGGCATGGTTCGTGAATTGGGGCCGGTTTTGGTGGGTCTGATGATCGCGGCGCGCGTCACATCCTCAATCGCGGCAGAGGTGGCAACGATGAAAGTCACCGAACAGATTGACGCGCTTGTCACCCTTTCGACGGATCCCATGCGATATCTGGTTGCGCCACGCTTTTTGGCCGGTTTGCTGTCGGGCCCGGCCCTTGTGGCCGTGGCCGATATACTGGGTATTCTTGGCGGCTTAATGGTGGCCACACAGGCCCTTGGGTTTAACGCGGCAACATATTTGCAAAACACGGCTGACTTTTTGACGTTTCCGGATGTGGTGTCTTCGCTGGCCAAAGGTGTGGTCTTTGGGGGGATCGCCACTGTTATGGGATGCTATTACGGCCTGAACGCGGGCCGTGGGGCACAAGGGGTTGGTGCCGCAACCAAAGCATCGGTTGTGGCTGCGGCCGTTTTGATCTTGGCGGCAAACTTCCTTTTGACGGCGGGGTTCTTTTCATCATGATCCGATTGGTGGATGTACATAAATCTTTTGGATCGAACCATGTTCTGTCGGGTGTGAACCTAGAGGTGGCCCAAGGCCAATCCATGGTGATCATTGGGGGATCTGGCACCGGAAAATCAGTTTTGTTGAAATGCATCTTGGGCCTAATCACACCTGATACAGGTGAAATCTACGTGGATGGCAGCGACGTCACCACCACCCCCAGAGAGGCATTTCTCGCCCAATTTGGAATGTTGTTTCAGGGCGGCGCCCTGTTTGACAGTTTGCCCGTCTGGCAAAATGTGGCGTTTCGTTTGCTGCGGGGGCAATTGAAAAAATCCAAACAAGAGGCACGCGAAATCGCGATTGAGAAGTTGCGCCGCGTTGGCTTGGGGCCAAATGTGGCCGATCTTTTGCCGGCGGAATTATCGGGTGGCATGCAAAAACGCGTTGGCCTTGCCCGTGCCATCGCCACCAATCCCAAAATTATCTTCTTTGACGAACCCACGACGGGGCTTGATCCGATTATGGCTGGGGTCATCAATGATTTGATCCGCGAAATTGTGGTGGATATGGGCGCCACAACAATGACCATCACCCATGACATGACATCGGTGAATACAATTGCCGATCAGGTGGCAATGTTGCATGGCGGCAAAGTGCGATGGGTGGGCCCCAGATCACAGGTTTTCGATTCGGATGACGCATACGTCAGGCAGTTCGTTTCCGGCAGTCCCGAGGGCCCCATCGAAACCTTACGTTAGGGAATTCCAATAATCACATTGTTTCCCTATGGGCGACAAAGAAAATTAACCCAACGTTTACAAAGGCCTAGACGAAATTTGGATGTGTCCCAAAAGGCACAGGCATGTCCCCTTCTCATTCCAAGGGGAAGAGCCTTCTCCTTTTCCCGTTAATTAGGACCCTCACAGTATGTTCAATGGTGAAAAGCATCTTTTGGGGGGATGACTTATGTCTTATGCGCTAAAGAAACGCAGACCAATCCAGACCTTTTTCAATTGGGTCGCTATCATTTACCTTGCGGCGTTCGCATTGGGTGCGGTTGCCCTGACGGCGGCCTCTGCTCTGGGCTTTCTGCACTGGTTTTCAGTTCCATTGAACTTGGTCACTGGCCCGGTTGATCTTGGCCCTGCCATTCAGGTGGCTGCAACCATTTTTGCCGTCATGTTGTTATTCTTCATGCCATCCGCCGTGCGTGTCCTTCGGTTAGAAACATCACACCGAGACTTCATGATCAGCATGGAAGACGTTCACAAAGCATATGTGATGGCCCACGCGGATGATCGCGCAGGTCTGTTTAATATGTCGTCTGAGTTTGATGGTGTTCGCGAACGCATCAATTTCATGCGCAATCACCCCGATTTGTCGCGTCTTGAACCCAGCGTCATGGAAGTGGCCGCACAAATGAGCCAAGTTTCACGCGAATTGGCAGAAGTGTATTCGGATGACAAAGTTGACCGCGCACGTTCCGTCTTGCGTCAGCGTCAGCGGGAATTGGAAGATTTCAACGAACAATTGTTCACGGCCCGCAAACGGTCGGATGAAATCCAACGTTGGTCTGATCAACTTGACTCTGAAACGGGTATCGCACGTCAGCAATTGGCAATCTTGAAATCCGATCTCGGCGAATTGTTGCCACCTTTGGGTATGGAGGTAACTGCAACTTCAAATGCCTTCGAAGATGCGGCACAACAAGATCAAGCCGTTACACGTACCATGGATGAAATCGGCACAAATGTTGTGGCTTTGGGCAAAGGTTCTGAAACCACAGCGGCAGAATAGACGCGCTCTCACACACTTGGCGTCTTGAAAACTCACCCCGTGCTGGTCAGCGCGGGGTGTTTGTTTTTGCGTTGCCCCATTTGATCGGCTAGGTCGGGGTATGATCAAATATCTGAACTTGTCGCTGTTGATATTATTTCCATTGTCGTGGTTTGCGCCGCTGATCAAAGCGGGCCTTCTTCCCCTTTTTGGGCTTTCTGAAATCTCTGTCATTTCGGGGCTGCAGGCATTGTGGAAAACAGATGTTATCTTGGCGCTACTGGTCACTGCGTTCGCACTCTTTGCGCCCATGTTAAAGACGATTGGATTGGCCATGGTCCATTTTGGATATGCCACACGCAAAACCCTGCCCGCCCTTGCATGGATCGGAAAATTGGCCATGGCGGATGTCTTTTTGATCGCGCTTTACATCGTATTGGTAAAAGGCATCGGGATCGGCAAGGTTGAAACCGCTTGGGGGCTGTATCTGTTCACGGGCTGCATTTTGGCATCCATCTTGATCTCTGCATTCAGTGTGAAGAAGGCATAACCATGGCGAAATCTAAGGCCCAATATGTGTGCAGTTCCTGCGGTGCGTCCCATACCAAATGGGCAGGTCAATGTGACAGCTGCAATTCTTGGAATACTTTGATGGAAGAAGGCCCCTTGTCCGCGGGGCCCGGCAAAACCCTTGGTGGGAAACGCGGTAAGGCCATTGCCCTTGGTGATTTGGCAAAGCAAGAGGATGCCCCATCGCGCACGGTGTCGGGTGTTGCTGAGCTGGACCGTGTTTTGGGTGGCGGCTTGGTTGCGGCCAGTGCCCTGTTGGTTGGGGGCGATCCGGGAATTGGGAAATCAACGCTGTTGTTACAAGCGGCCGCCCGGTTTGCCCGCAATGGGTTGAAGGTCATCTATATCTCAGGCGAAGAGGCCACGGCCCAAGTTCGCTTGCGTGCCCAACGACTTGGCCTAACAGAAAGCCCTGTTTTATTGGCCTCAGAAACCAATTTGCGCGATATCCTGACGACTTTGGATCAGGAAAAACCGGATCTTGTGGTTATCGATTCCATTCAAACCATGTGGGCCGATCACGTGGAGGCCGCGCCCGGTTCCGTTAGCCAAGTGCGCGCCACCGCCCATGAACTGACCACTTATGCCAAACGCAAGGGCGTGGCGATCGTTATGGTGGGCCACGTCACCAAGGAGGGGCAGATCGCGGGCCCCCGTGTGGTCGAACACATGGTGGACACCGTTTTGTATTTCGAAGGTGAACGCGGCCATCAATTCCGCCTTTTGCGCGCCGTGAAAAACCGGTTTGGGCCTGCCGACGAAATTGGTGTGTTTGAAATGACAGGCAAAGGTTTGGTTGAGGTAAAGAACCCATCCGCCATGTTTTTGTCAGAACGTGGTGATCCCGCTCCGGGGTCGGTGGTTTTTGCAGGCATTGAAGGCAGCAGACCCGTCTTATGCGAATTCCAAGCCTTGGTGGCCCCGTCCCCCCATGCGCAGGCCCGGCGCAGTGTTGTGGGATGGGATGGATCACGCTTGGCCATGATCCTGGCGGTGCTTGAAGCGCGCTGCGGCGTGCCTTTTACGGGGCTTGATGTTTATTTGAACGTGGCCGGTGGCATGCGCGTGACGGAACCTGCCGCGGATCTGGCGGTTGCGGCGGCACTTTTGTCGGCCCGTGAGGATGTGTCATTGCCCCAAGATGGGGTACTCTTTGGTGAAATTTCCCTCTCCGGTGCGATCCGTCCTGTGGCACAAGCAGAAAATAGATTAAAAGAGGCCCAAAAACTTGGCTTTACCGCTGCGATTGGGCCACAGGGGAAGGCAACTGCACATGAAAGCGGCTTGAATGTCAGGCGGTTTTCAGGTTTGGCGGAGTTCGTCGAACAAGTGTTTGGTCAAAATTAAAGGGGGATCGATCCGTTGGAAGGTTTTACTATTGTTGATGGCGTTGTCGCGGTCGTAATCGTATTGTCGGCGCTTTTGGCCTACTCCCGCGGATTTGTGCGTGAACTCATGGCCATCGCCGGCTGGGTTGGTGCATTTATCCTTGCCTTTGTTTTTGCCGATCAGGCGCGCCCTTTGGTGAAACAAATCCCTGTGGTTGGGGATTTTCTGGGCAACAACTGTGAACTGTTGATCATCGCATCTTTCGCCATTGTTTTTGCCTTGGCACTGGTGATCGTTTCTTTGTTCACACCTTTGTTTTCCAGCCTGATCCAGAATTCAATCTTGGGGCCCGTTGACCAAGTGTTGGGCTTTGTCTTTGGGGTTGTACGTGGTGTTTTGCTGGTGGCGGTTGCGTTCTTTGTCTATGCAACAGTCTTGCCCAACCAAAACGTGGGCATGATTGACAGTTCCCGGTCAGCTGCGATTTTTGGCCAATATGTCGATGATATTGAAGCCCAAGATCCAGAGGCAGCAATGGGTTGGATCCAAAAACAATACGTACAGCTGACCAGCGCCTGCACGTCTTAATCTTTGAATTTAAGGGCTGACCAAACCGTCAGCCCAAAACACATTATCCCGACGATTCCACCGATCGCTTGAAACATGCTCAGGTATACGAAGCCTGACCAACTCACGATGGCCAACATCACCATGTTGATCATTGCCACTGACACCGGTGGATTAGATGTTTTTGGCCGATCAAACAGCGCGGCCAAACTGACAGCCCCTAATGCGATCATAAAGAACCCCATCAAATAGCTGAGCCCTTGGAACAAATTTGATAAGGTCGCAGAGGGGCCCAATTCCGGGACCACGCCGTAAGCATCCAAATGGGTCAGAATTTCAGGGGCGCTTAACGTTGTAGCTTGCACTGTGTTATGCACAATTCCGATCAAAACATTCGCAACACTGGCAGCAATGAAACCAATTCGGGCAAGTCGGGTCATCTTATTCTCCAATTCATACCATACAGTACTGTACTGTATGGTTGATTCTCTTGAGGAATACAATACAGTTGTGTATGGTTTCGAAATGACGGATCGACTTTCAAAATCAGACTGGATCAACTTCGGGTTAAAAACCTTGGCCCAAGATGGCCCCTCTGCCCTGAAGGCGGATGTTTTGGCACGGGCGTTGAACGTATCCCGCGGTTCCTTTTATTGGCATTTTAAGAACCTCAACGATTTCCACACCGAAGTCCTGAACACTTGGGCCAACGCGTCAGTCGATGTGGCAAATTCACTTGGTCCGATCTCAAATCCAAAACAGCGTTTGGCGCTTCTCATATCCACCAGCAATTCTGATGAACTTTCGTTGGAAGCGGCAATTCGATCTTGGGCAAAAGATAATCCTAAAATCGCCCCAAAAGTGAAAGAAGTGGACGAGTTTCGGATCGGTTTTATCATCGAAACGTTCAAAGATATGGGCTTCGATCAAGACCGTGCCGTTGCGCGCAGTCGATTCTTATATGCGGCAAGTTTGGGTCGTACCGTAAGCCTTCTTCCCGATCCCAAAATCAATCCTGCGCTTTTGGCGGAAATCGCTGATCTTTTAACCCGGTCACCAGAATAATTCAGGGCAAATAAATCTCTCGGACAAAGTGACAGGCCCGGCGCAATCAGATACATGACGAGTCGTCTGCCACACAACGGAGCCGCCCGCCGTGTCTAATCTGCCTCGCCACCCGTTCGATGACGATAAGTTACGTGAAGAATGCGGTGTATTCGGGGTCATAGGAACCATGGACGCGGCCAGTTTTACCGCCCTTGGTCTGCATGCCCTTCAACACCGCGGGCAAGAGGCAGGCGGTATTGTCGCCCACCATCCCGAAACCGGATTTAACTCCGCCCGCCGTTTTGGATATGTGCGCGATAACTTCACCTCGCAAAAGGTCATGGACACCCTGCCCGGCAATCTGGCCATTGGCCATGTGCGCTATTCCACAGCCGGGTCCAAGGGCGCCACGGCCATTCGTGACGTTCAGCCATTTTTCGGTGAATTTGCCATGGGTGGCGCGGCCATTGCCCACAATGGCAACATCACCAACGCCGACGCCTTGCGCAAAGAACTGATCGAACGCGGTTCAATCTTTCAAAGCTCAAGCGACAGCGAATGTATCATCCATCTGATGGCGCGGTCGTTGCAACGCAACATCCCTGAACGGATGGAAGATGCATTGCGCCGTGTGGAAGGGGCGTTCTCAATCGTTGCCATGACCCGGACAAAACTGATTGGGGTGCGAGATGCGCTTGGCGTTCGCCCCTTGGTGTTGGGTAAAATCGGCGATGGCTATGCCTTGGCATCTGAAACATGTGCTTTGGATATTATCGGGGCCGAATTCCTGCGAGAGATCGAACCGGGCGAAATGGTTGTGATCACCGATGCTGGCATCGAAAGCAGTTACCCCTTTCGCAAGGCAAAACCACGCTTTTGCATCTTTGAACATGTCTATTTCAGCCGCCCCGACAGCATCCTCGGCGGGCGCAGCGTCTATGAAACCCGTGAGGCGATTGGCCGGGAATTGGCCAAAGAAGCGCCCGTCGACGCCGATCTGGTCTGCCCCGTACCCGACAGTGGCACACCAGCGGCCATCGGGTTCAGCCTTGAAAGCGGTATCCCATATGGCATGGGGATCATCCGCAACCAATACATGGGCCGCACATTTATTGAGCCCAGCGAACAAATTCGCAACATGGGTGTGCGGCTGAAGCTGAATGTGAACCGGGCCTTGATCCAAGGCAAACGGATCATCCTTGTGGACGACAGCGTGGTACGCGGCACCACAAGCCGCAAAATCAAGGAAATGATCCTCGATGCGGGCGCGGCTGAGGTGCATTTTCGAATTGCATCCCCACCCACGGCCTGGCCCTGCTTTTATGGAGTGGATACGCCCCAGCGCGAAAAACTTCTGGCGGCAACCATGTCGGAAGAGGAAATGCGGGAACATCTGGCCGTCGACAGCTTGAAGTTCATCAGCCTGAACGGCCTTTATCGTGCCGTTGGCCGTGTCGACCGCGACCCATCCCAACCACAATATTGCGACGCTTGCTTTAGCGGCGAATACCCAGTTCGCCCCTCAGACCGAATTGCCGAAGGGTTTGTAATGAAGGCGGCGGAATAAACGCCTTTCTTTGTCCCAAAATACTCTGGGGTATGGGGCAACGCCCCAAGTCTGGAACACCTGATCTTCTCAATATTCATAACCCGCGTATTGATTTTTACGACCAGCACTTGCTGCGTCTCCGATAAAATCGGCCCACACGCCACCCGGGCGCCAAATACCATCCATAAGCTCAAACGCGGCCTCAACCGATCCGCCTTGCACATCTTTGACATAGCGAAAGAAAAACGCCGTCACCCGCGCATTGTAAATGCAATGGACGTGGATCCGCCTGCCCTCAAGCCTGCTCAAAGCTTCACAAAAAGCGTCAAAATCTTCGTCCGTTGGGGCCTCAAAATCCACCGGGATATAGATATATTCCACATCAAGTTCTGCTAAGGTGCCGGCTTCATCCTGCAAGGCGCCATCATTTTCATGTGGGCCAAGATTAATCACATGTGTCACCCCTTGGGCCTTTAGATCGGCCAATTGCGCTTCAGTGGGCTGACCTGAAAGGGTGATCAGGCTGTTCCATTTGCGCCAATTCAAAATACCGCTCATACGGAATTACTTTTCGGCAAAAATATTTCAAACGCATCCCTGATCCGGGATTCTGCGGCCGCAGATAGGTAATCAGCGTCCACTGACAACATTTCTTTGACGCGGCCATGGGCCCGTTCCCATGCATCGGCCCCGCCGGCATCACCCCATGTGCGCGGATCATCGCGATCGGCAATTTTTGGGTAAAAGTAATCCCGCTCCATCGACGCCATGGTATGCGCATGGCCAAGAAAATGCCCCTCGCCCAGAACCGCGTCGCAGATGGCCTCAAACCCAAGGGTTTCATCCGTCACCTCGATCCCGCGCAGGGTTCGGTAAATGTGGGAATGCATTTCATCGTCCAGAACAAACCCTTCAAGGGAGGCCCCCAAAAGGGCCGCTGTCATGCCTGAACTTTCATAGATCAGGTTGCCACCGCCCAGCGCGGCTGCCATGGCCGTAAATCCCTTTTCCGCCCCATATTGCGCATCCAATGCTTTCGCGTCTGTCATGCCCGCGGACACACCAGACACAAGTCCCAGCCAATTGATGATTTGGGCCGACGCCGCATTCAGAACCGCCATTTCCCCGCCCCCGCTGGAAAACGCTCCGGTGCGCAAATCGATCACAAATGGCCAATTGGAGAATACCATCGGATATCCCGGCCGCATCAAATGCACCATCACAAGCGCGGCCAAAGTCTCAGCCAAGGATTGTGCCAAAATCCCTGCCAAAGTTGCCGGGGCCGTGGCCCCCGATTGCGCGGCGGTGATACAACTAACGGGGATGTTATGGCGCACGCATTCAAAGGTAACGGCAACTGCGTCTTCACCGTAACGCATCGGCGAAATCATCGGGCTGATATGGGCTTTGATCCAAGGGCGTTTCACAAACGCCCCCTCTGCGCCTTCGGCCATATCCATCATCGCCACAATCGGGGCCACATGTTCGGCCAAGGTAAAGGCCGTGGCCACAGGTTTGGTCGTGCCCTTCAAAAGGGCAAAGGCCGTGTTGATATCCAAGGCGTATTCGCCAACCATGTCGGTGGCGATACAACAACGTGTGAACCAACTGACGTTGTTCAGCTGATCTTGCAGGCGGGTGAAATCATATAAATCCGCCAAGGTGGATGGGCGGTACGCGCGCGTGTCACTGTCCAACACCTGAACCGCCGCCCCGCCCGTGCCGAAATGCACCGCTGAACCGCCCACTTCGATCGTGCGGTTGGGGTCACGCCCGTGCAGGGGGAATTGCGATGGCGCGGCTGCGATTGCCTCTTCCACAAGGGACTTTGGGATTTTGATACGCCCGTTTTGCAAAGGAACGCCACGCGCGGCATAAAGATCGGCCAAACGTGCGGGCACATCACCGATCCCAAGTTGTTCCAACAACCGACAGGCGGTGTCATAGACCGCCCGCACCTCTTTTTCGGTCAAAGGTTTATACTGTCCGCCGGTCACGCCCGGGGGTGCCGGGTTTACCGGCGGCGGTGCGGCGCGTTTTGCGTGCCGGGCCTTGCGGCCCCCTGTGGATCGGCTTGCCATCGTGGCCCTTCGCATATTCAGTCATGATACAAAGCCTTTGAATTTGAAAATCGTCAAGGAAATTTAGCCATTGACTCAAGCATCACGATTGGCCCTCATATACATACTTCCCAAGGACGGATTCATGATCCAAATCACAGCGCATCCCCAAAAACACATTGCCGGTTCATGCAGGCATGACCTGGCGCTGGTGCAGCTGTGGATCACAGAGGCTTGGGGCACCTATAAACTTTCTCAGAAGCCGCCTGACGCAACCTGATCCGTATCACCGAATAAGGGACCTTCGGCGAAGGTCAAAACTGCGCAAGCTCGCCCCTTGGCGATCCAATTTCTGAAGAAAGAAAACTCATGAAAACTCAAACCCGTGTGGTTGTAATTGGCGGCGGCATTGCTGGCTGCTCTACCCTTTATCATTTGACCCAAGAAGGATGGTCCGATGTTGTGTTGGTCGAACGTGATGAATTGACGTCGGGCACCACTTGGCATTCCGCCGCCCAAGTCACCAACTTTGGCATGAGCCAAGTGATGCTGGGCCTGAAATCCCATTCCATCGCGCTTTATAAAAAACTGGCCGCAGATCCTGAATATCCTGTCGGGTACAACTATGGCGACGGGGGCATTCGCCTGACGAACAATCCCAAAGAGATTGACGCCTATCACCATTTTGTCTCTCAGGCCAAAGGCATGGGCGTCGACTTCGAAGTGATTGACGCCGAAGAATGCGCCCGGCGCCATCCATTGATTACCACTGAAAACCTGCTTGGTGGCCTGTGGGATCACACTGACGGGCACATTGACCCGGCGCAACTGTGTCAGGCGCTGGCGTTTCATGCCCGCAAAGCAGGGGCAGAGGTGTATCGCCAAACCGAGGTGATCAACCTGACCCAACACCCCGATGACAGCTGGACGGTACACACCAACAAAGGCGATATCCGCGCGGAAATCGTTGTAAACGCCTGCGGATACCGCGTGAACGAGGTTGGCGGAATGATGGGTGTTGAACACCCTGTGGCGTCCATGGAACATCAATATTTTATTACCGATGACATTCCCGGCGTGCGCGACGCAGGGCAGCGTATTCCCCTGCTGCGCTGTCCGATTTCCGACTATTATTCACGCCAAGAAAAGAACGGCCTGTTGATCGGCTTTTACGAACAGGGCTGCAAAACTTGGGGGCTGGATGGCATTGACCCCAAGTTTACGATGGATCTGTGTCCTGATGATTTGGATCGCGTCATGGACGTGCTGGAAGGGGCGATTGCCCGCATGCCCTGCGTGGCAGAGGTGGGTATTAAATCCATCGTAAACGGCCCGATCACTTACACCATCGACGGCACGCCTTTGGTTGGCCCAATCCCCGGCAAGCGCAATGCGTTTTGCATCATCGGCCTGCGCGCGGGCCTTGGTGAGGGCGGCGGCCATGGCTGGCTGCTTGCACAACAGATTGTTCACGGCGAGGCGGAATATGACACTTGGGCCTTGGATCCACGACGGTTCACGGGCCATGCCACCGAACGCCTGACATCTTTGTTTGCCATTCAGGATTACCAAAACGAATTCCGCCACCCCTTCCCCCATGAAACCCGACCTGCAGGTCGGCCTGCAAAAACCACACCGCTTTATCCGATCCTGAAACAGATGGGGGCAGAATTCACCACCGTCAGCGGCTGGGAACGGGTGGATTTCATGAAGCCGGATCAGGATTTCAAAGAAGACCACGCCTATACCTATTCCAATGCCCATAATGTGATCGCGGCAGAAGTGAACGCCGTGCACACCGATGTGGCCATGGCCGAGGTCAATGGGTTCAACCGCATCGAAATCACCGGTGAAGGCGCCCATGATTGGCTAGATCACATGATGTGCAGTCGTGTCCCCCGCAAACCGGGCAAAGTTGGCTTGGGGTATCTGTTGAACCACCACGGCAACATCAAGGCCGAAGCCACGATCGCCAATCTGCCCGATGGGCGCATCTGGTATGGATCCGCCGCCGCCGCCGAATGGCATGATATGGATTGGTTGACCCAACATTTGCCGGACGATGGATCGGTGCAGCTGAAATCCCTGACCAATGATTGGACGATCCTTGTGTTGGCTGGCCCAAATGCACGTAAGGTTTTGTCAAAGGCCGCTTCGGGCGATTGGTCGGCGGCCGCATTTCCATGGTTGTCGGTCCGTCGCGCCGATATTGGCTTTGCCCCCGCCGTTGTGATGTCGGTCAGCTTTTCTGGGGAATTGGCCTATGAAATTCACGTGCCCAATGCCTCGCTCATTGCGGCATTCACCGCGTTACAAGACGCCGGCGCAAAAACAATCTTTGGGGCCCGCGCTGTTGATTCCATGCGCATGGAAAAAGGCTTCTTGCATTGGAAGTCCGACCTGATCACCGAATTTGACCCATTAGAAACGGGGCTGAAGCGATTTGTGAAAATGGACAAAGATTTCATCGGCAAGGATGCAATGTTGGCCCGTAAATCACCGCGCCGGATGCTTAAAATGTTTACCGTCGATGCCGCGCACGCCAGCCCCCATGGCGGTGACAGTGTTTGGTGTGATGGCAAAGTGGTTGGGACGGTCACTTCGGCTGATTGGGGATTTCGGACGGGTAAGAATATCATGATGGCTTTTGTGGACCCTGATCATGGGGACCTGACGGTTGATATTGTTGGCCACCCCCACCCCATCACCGAAATGACCGAACCGGCCTATGATCCGGCAATGACAATTCCACGCGGATAACACAAAAGGCGCGTACCACCCGAAACGGATCAGTTGTTTTGGGTGGCACGCCATCAAGGTTGACAATCCCGATCAGACGCGGCACCCGCAACGCCATGGAAAACCCTGTTTTGATCACTGGTGCCTCACGCGGGCTGGGCGCTGCTTTGGCTTTGGCTTTGGTGCACAAGGCTCATATTATTGCCGTGGGCCGAACCGTTGGCGCATTAGAAGAATTGGACGATCGGATCAAATCCGCCGGTGGATCGGCAACGTTGGTGCCGATGGACCTGACAAAACCAGAACTGACCAGCCAATTGGGCCAATCCATTCATGATCGTTGGGGTGGGCTGTCGCTTTGGTGCCATACGGCCATTCACGCGGCGCCATTGTCGCCCGTGGCTTTAACAGGGGCAAAGGATTTTCAGAAATCCGTGGAAATGAATGTCACTGCAACGCAAAATCTGATTGCCTGTATTGATCCACTGCTGGGGGCCGGATCAAAGGCCCTGTTTTTTGATGATCCACAGGCGGGGGAAAAATTCTTTGGCAGCTATGGTGCCACCAAAGCTGGGCAAATCGCTTTGGCACGCAGCTGGCAATCTGAACGCCCCTCAGATGGTGCGATGGTGCACATTTTGGAACCCAAACCCATGCCAACGGCCACCCGGGCGCGGTTTCATCCCGGTGAAGATCGCGCACCTTTGATCCCCTGCCAACACGAGGCAGAGCGCCTGTTGTCAAACGCGGGTGTGATATAAGGCACCGTCCCAGCCGGAAAAAATAACAATAAAGTCAGATGCGATCTTGTGGCCAAGGCACGCAACCCGCTAGATGCGGGCATGCGTATTATGATCACAAATGATGATGGTATTTTGGCCCCCGGCCTGAAAATCATGGAAGATTTGGCAACCGAACTTGCAGGCCCAAATGGCGAAGTTTGGACCGTCGCCCCTTTGTCAGAACAATCGGGTGTTGGGCATTGCATCAGCTATACCAGACCGGTCTCGTTACACAGCTATGGCCCCCGCCGTTACGCCGTGGAGGGAAGCCCAGCGGATTGCGTTCTGGCCGGGGTGCATCAGATTTTGCCGGAAAAGCCCGATTTGGTTTTGTCTGGTGTGAACCGGGGCAACAATTCGGCTGAAAACACCCTGTATTCTGGCACCATTGGTGCCGCAATCGAAGCGGCGTTGGCCGGAATTCCCTCTATCGCGCTCTCGCAATTTATGGGGCCCCGCACCCATGGTTTGGACAACATATTCGAAGCCTCAGCCCAACATGGGGTGGCTGCGGTGCGCGCCTGTTTGAAGGCCGGGTTTGAACGGCGCAATGATTACGCGATGTTTTACAACGTAAACTTCCCCCCAACCCCAGGGAACGAAGTTCTGGGCCTTAAGGCCGTTGCGCAAGGGTATCGCCGCGATCAGGCCTTCACAGCAACGCCCACAGAATCGCCCCAAGGCCGGATGTTTTTGTTTTTGCACGGACGTCCCCAACAAACCCCAACCGCACCGGGCACAGATGCCCATGCCAATATCGAAGGGTATGTCTCGATCACACCAATGCGGGCGGATCTGACGGCCCATGATTATGTCGATACCCTGAAAGACGCCCTGAGCGATGACACCTGAAGAACAGAAAATGCAATTTCTGTTTGCGCTGCGCTCGCAAGGGGTGCGCGACAAACGCGTGCTGGAAGCGATGGAACAGGTTGATCGGGGGCAGTTTGTGCAAGGCACCTTTGCCGGACGTGCCTATGAGGATACCCCCCTTCCGATTGAATGCGGACAAACCATTTCACAGCCCCTGATCGTGGCGTTGATGACCGAAGCCTTGGATGTAGGCCCACGCGACAAAGTATTGGAAATTGGAACAGGGTCCGGATATCAAGCCGCGATTTTGGCGCGGCTGGCCCGGCGTGTCTATACCATGGATCGCCACCGCAGCCTTGTAAAAACCGCCCGAGGCCGTTTTGAAACCTTGGGCCTGACCAACATCACCACCAGCGCGGCGGATGGATCATTTGGGTGGCCCGAACAGGCCCCATTTGACCGCATTATCCTGACCGCTGCCGCCGAGGATCCGCCCGGGCCATTGCTGGCACAGCTCAAAGATGGCGGCGTGATGGTGGTGCCCGTGGGGCAATCAGACGCGGTTCAAACCCTGTTAAGGGTGGAAAAAACGCCAAATGGGCTTGATTACCGCGAAATCCGGGACGTAAGATTTGTTCCCTTATTGGAAGGTTTGGTATAAACTGGCCCCATAAAGCACCCGAAACGAGGTGCCCGTGAGGAGAGTTGGTATGAAACAGGCAATCAGGCATATTGTGCCTGTTGCGGCCCTTTTGGCCGTGGCGGGGTGTGATGCACCTCTTGATTTAGATCTTCGAAATAACCTTGGGTCCGGGAATTTGGACACATCATCAGCGGCCCGTGCCGCCGTTGGTACGCGCCCAGAACCCGACAGTCGCGGTGTTTTGAAATACCCCAATTATGAAGTGGCCGTGGCCCGCCGTGGCGACACAGTGGCCAGTGTTGCAGAACGCATCGGTGTCAGCCCCAGCGTACTGGCGCGATACAACGGTTTGGATATGACAACCGAACTGCGCAGCGGCGAGGTGATCGCCCTGCCCAATGGCGTGACATCAGCCCCAGTTCAAACCTCATCTGGAACGGCCGTGACCCCGACAATCGTCGATATCACCGAACTGGAACCCACCAAGCCAACAGCGCGCACCCCAAACACCGCAGAACCGGGTCGCCATCGCGTTCAATCCGGGGAAACGGCCACCATCATCGCCCGCCGATATGATGTGCCCCTTTCGGCGCTGAAGGATTGGAATGGCCTTGATAACAAAATGACCATTCGCACAGGTCAGGTCTTGCTGATCCCACAAAAACGGGATGGCGTGGTACAAGATGCCCCCGTCACAGCACCTGGTGAAGGAACGCAAACACCCCTTCCCCCATCTTCCACACAGCCAGAGCCCGCCGAAAACCCGGGCCCAGAGGTGGAAGCCCCCAATGAACCAGCGGTGGATTTGAAACCTGCCACATCCGCATCGGCCAGCACATCAAAATTTGTGCGCCCGGTGTCAGGCAGCATCATCCGCGATTACAAAAAGGGGCGTAACGAAGGGATCGATATCTCTGCATCCGCTGGAACATCCGTGAAAGCGGCTGATGCAGGTGTGGTCGCCGCCGTAACGAAAGACACCAATGGCGTTGCCATTATCGTTATCCGCCACGATGGAAACATCCTGACGGTTTACACCAATGTGGACAATCTTTCGGTGAAAAAAGGCGACAGCGTTTCACGCGGGCAAACCATCGCAAAAGTCAAAGCCGGAAGCCCCAGCTTTGTACATTTTGAGGTGCGCAAAGGCCTGAATTCGGTTGATCCGAACGAATATATCTAATGCCGGTTGGGGCGTTATAGGGTCACCCCGTGACGCCCCGCCAAATCCACAAAGAATTGCCACGCAACACGGCCCGATCTTGACCCACGGGTCGCCTGCCATTCGATGGCCTCTGCCCGCAATTCATCCGCATCAACGGACACCCCATGGGCACGGCAATACCCATCAATCATCGCCAAATATTGATCTTGATCGCAGGGATGAAATCCCAGCCACAAACCAAACCTGTCTGAAAGGCTGACCTTTTCTTCCACAGCCTCCCCCGGGGTGATGGCCGTAGATCGTTCATTTTCAATCATATCGCGCGGCATCAAATGACGCCGGTTTGATGTGGCGTATAAGATCACGTTGTCAGGGCGCCCCGCGATACCGCCATCCAAAACGGCCTTCAGGGATTTGTAATGCTGATCATCATGGGAAAAAGAAAGATCATCACAAAACAAAACAAACCGATGGGGCGCATCGCGCAAATGATCCAGAAGCCGCCCCACCGATGGCAGGTCTTCACGTTGCAATTCCACCAACTTCAAAGATTTGCCGGATTGCACAACCGCGCCATGGGCCGCCTTTACAAGGGATGATTTCCCCATTCCGCGCGCGCCCCACAACAATGCATTGTTGGCAGGCAGACCATTTGCAAACTGCACCGTGTTGGCCATCAATGTATCGCGGGATCGATCAATGCCCACCAAAAGATCCAGATCAACCCGGTTAATTTTGGATACCGGATCCAACCTGTCAGGTGCGGTTTGCCACAAAAAGGCATCGGCACTGTCAAAGTCCGGGGTGCCCATAGGGGCGGGCGACATCCGTTCCAGCGCGTCTGCAATCCGATCAAGCGGGTCAGTCAAGATCGCCCTCATCATCTTCTTCATCCCACAGGCCTTGGGCCTTTAGATCATCTCGACGTTTCTTTTCGACCCACACAACCAACCAGATCGACATTTCATAAAGGCCGTAAACCACTGAAAACAATATCAATTGTGTCACAACATCCGGGGGCGTTACCAATGCGGCCAAAATCAAAATCGAAATCACCGCATATTTCCGCACGTCCCGCAAACCCTGCGCACTGACCAAACCGGCCTTGCCCAACAGCGTCAGCAGAACCGGCAATTGAAAACACAGACCAAAGGCAAAGATAAACTTCAAAGAGATGTTCAGCGTTTCACGGACCGATCCAAGGAACACCGTGGCCAGTTCCCCTTCGGCCACATTGTTGGCATCTTCGATCGCATCCACAGGGGCATCAGCCGCGCCAATCATCGCCGCAATCGAAGGAACAATATCCCCAAATCCGATAAAAAAGCGCATCGCCAAAGGTGTCACCACATAATGGGCAAACGCAGCGCCCAAAAAGAACAAGAAGGGAGAGGCGAAAATGAACGGCAAAAATGCGTTCTTTTCATTGCGGTACAGGCCCGGCGCAACAAACCGCCACAACTGATGGGCCACAACGGGAAACGCTAGGCCAAGCCCCGCGATAAACGCGATGCGAACTTGCGTGAAAAACTGTTCTTCGGGGGCCGTAAAAATCAACCGAGGATCAGAACCACGTTCTTTCAAAATATCCGCGATTGGTTCGGCCAAGAAATTCAAAATCGGCCGCGAGAATGCAAAGGCAATCAAGAACCCCACAACAACGGCCAGAACGCTTCGGATTAACCGCGTGCGCAATTCGGCCAAATGTTCGATCAATGGGGCTGAACTATCGTCCAGATTTTCTTCAGGCTCGGTCGATGTGTCCGTCATGGCTTAGGCCTTCTTTGCCGCTGGTTTGCGCGCCGCGGGCTTTTTTGCGGCGGCTGTTTTGGCGGCTGGTTTCTTCGCGGCGGGTTTCTTGGCCGCAGCTGTTTTTGCCGTGGGTTTCTTGGCCGCTGGCTTCTGCGTCGCTGGCTTCTTTGCGGCAGGTTTTTTGGGGGCGGGTTTTGTATCCGCCTTGGCCTTGGCCGCCTCCGAAAATGCTTTGCCCTGTGCTTCGGCTGCGGCGTTGGCCTCTTCCACCTGTTTGCGGCGGGCATCGGCCTCGGCCTTTACCTTATCGGCGGCGGCTTTGCGATCCGCGGCCAGTTTTTCGGTCTCTGATCCGGGTTTATAGCTTGTCCAAGCTTTGGTCGGCTCTTTCACGACATTCCCGATGGAATTCACACTGTCGACGGCATCTTTCATACCCGCCTGATCGGCAGCGTCGTTCATGGCGCTTGAAAATTCGCGCGCCATGCCCCTTGCTTTGCCCACAAAGGTGCCCAGCTTGCGAAACATAACTGGAAGCTCTTTTGGCCCCACGACGATTAATGCGACAATGGCAACGATGGCCATCTCCGCCCAGCCCATACCAAACATGGCGGCGGTCCTTTCTCAGAAGGTCAGATCAAATGGCTCAGACTTTGTCTTTGTCTTCTTCTGGTGTCACGTCTTTGGCCTCTTCGGCGGCGGCGTCTTCCAGCTCTTTTTTGCCGTCATCAACGCCTTTCTTAAAGGCCGTGATACCTTTGCCAACTTCGCCCATCATGGCTGAAATCTTGCCGCGTCCAAACAACACCAGCACCACAACAGCGATCAACAGCATGCCGGGCACACCGATATTTTGAATAAACATAGGAGTCATGTCAGATGTCCTTTTCCTTAAACTCAACGCTCAGATAAGCGCTGCAGCGCAGCAGGGAAAGCGGCGCAGACAGGTTTTCTTTGCCTTCGGGCCCCTCTCCTGCCATTATCCTGTCAGGAGGGGTGCAATGGCCCGAAAAGACAGACTGTATGACTTGATCCAGATACTCAAAGATGGCGGGCTGCACCTCGCTGAAGATCTGGCCAAAACGGTGGGGGTGTCGTTGCGCACCTTGTATCGGGATATGGAAACTTTGCAGGCCTCAGGCGTGCCGGTGCGGGGCGAACGGGGTGTTGGATATCAAATCACCGCCGCCTACACCCTGCCCGCCTTGAACCTGACGCGGACGGAACTCGAAGCCCTGCACCTTGGGTTGGCGGCTGTTGGCGAAGCCCAAGACGAAGAATTGGCCCAAGCGGCCCAGGCCTTGGCGGCGCGCATTGATGGCGTTCTGCCCGAAGATCGGGCCGCCGCATCAGGTTGGAACTTCGCCACCTATCCCTTTGCCGATGCGGTGCGCGGGTTTCGCCATATGCCGCCCCTGAGACAGGCAATCCGCACCCAACAAAAGATGATCATATCAGGCCCAGATGGGGATCAAACCATTCGCCCCTTGGGATTGGATTACTGGGGGCGGGTCTGGACGTTGGCGTGTTGGTGCGAAACCAAAGGTCAATTCGACACATTACGGGTGGATCAATTGTCCGATGCAAAACCACTGCCCGCCGGATTTGTGGATGAACCGGGTAAGACTCTTGTGGATTATTTGGCAGACCGTGGGAAAACGTGACAATATCTGCGCGGCGCCATCAACCAAAATGGGGTGTCGGGCTTTGGCAAAAACACCGAAGGCACACTGGCCGTCAGGGTATTTCCATCTTCAAGCCGGAAATCGACCAATGATTGATGCCCCAAAAACCGGGCACGTGTCACAAAGGCATGCGCGGCGGCCCCCATCGCATCGGTTTCGCGTGGGCCATGGCCGGCCCGATCAAATTCGATCTTCACATGTTGGGGCCGGATAACAATTTCAACTTCGGTGCCATCCGCGTGGCCGGGCGCAAAGAATGTGCCAAAAGGCGTCTGCGCGAGCGATCCTTGAAGTGTTGCGTTTAACACATTGATATCACTAAAGAACGCAGCTGCTTCACAATCCACTGGCGTATTGTAAATCGTGTATGGCGTGCCTTTTTGCACGATCCGCCCATTGCGCATCAACGCAATTTCATCGGCCATTTTCATGGCCTCGCTTGGATCATGGGTCACCATTAATACGGCGGTGCCTTCTTCGCGCAGCACGTTTAACGTGCTTTCGCGCACTTCGTCGCGCAATCTGTCATCAAGGCCAGAAAAGGGTTCATCCAACAACATGATCTTGGGTTTGGGGGCCACGGCACGGGCCAAGGCAACCCGTTGTTGTTCCCCACCCGACAATTCATGGGGCATCTTATCGGCATACCCATCCAAATCGACACGGGCCAACAAACGTTCTGCCTCGGCGCGTTGTTGGCGTTTGGGGCCGGTCAACCCAAAGGCCACGTTGCGCCAAACACACAGATGCGGGAACAGGGCAAAATCTTGAAACATCAAGCCGATGCTGCGCCCTTCGGGTGGGGTCGTGTTCACCCCATCGCACATCAATTGGCCATCCACATAAATTGATCCGCTGTCTTGCGCCTCTACCCCTGCGACGATGCGCAAGGTGGTGGATTTTCCGCACCCCGACGGGCCCAGCAAACATGTCACCTGCCCGGGCAACAATGACAAAGACACATCGCGCACCGCAGGTGCACCACCAAACGTGCAATTGATGTGTTGTATGTCCAGGCGCGGGGTCATGGGGTAAGCCTAACTAAAATAGTCAGGCTTACCTATGATGCATTGGCCTACTTAGCAACAGGAAGCCTCGTCCGCCTCGGCCTCAAACGGGGATCCCGCACCACATCCCTCGAAAATGCCGTAATGGGTGCTGAAATCACCGATGAACTCGAAATGCTTTGCAAACCGTGTGTCCGCCAGCATTTTCCATGTGTTCCCACATACGGCAAACACCTTGCCGGTTTCGATGCTGTGATGCCCATCCAAGGGCAAGGCATGGGGGCAATGTTCAATCGTGCCTTTGTAAATCACCGCTTGCCCATAATCTTCGCAATCGGTTTCCAGCCCGTCCAGTTTCCACAAACGGTATGTGGCAGATGTGAATTTTAGGGGGGCGACGGCCTCTTCCAAGATTGGGTTTTCGATGGTGATCGGACGATGCGTGACCAAACGGGGGTCATCAAACCCCGCGCGTTTGGCAAATGTCAGGAAATCATTCCAATAGAGCGCCCCCGACAGGCATTCACCATACAACACTTCGTCTTTCGCCATCGCCTCTGGCACGCGGCGATCGGCGTAAACATCGCTGAAATACATCTCACCGCCCGGCTTCAACAGGTGATATGCCCCGCGCAAGACTGCCTCTTTATCCGTGGCCAAATTCACAACGCAGTTGGAAACGATGATGTCGAAACTGCCCGGTTCAAGCGGCAGATCCTGCAGATTTTCGATAAAGCCTTTGTGAAATTCCACATTTGACTTGGCATGGCCAAAAACATCGCGGTGATAATCTTGATATTCACGCGCCACCGACAGCTGTTCATCGGTCATATCCACACCAACAACAAAGCCATCTTCGCCAACCAGACTGGACAAGGCATAAACATCCCGTCCGGCACCACAGCCCAAATCCAAAATGCGCATGCCTTTCAAGGCTTCGGGTGCGATCAATCCGCATCCATAATACCGCATCAAAACTTCGTCATGCACCTGCGCCAGAACCTTTTTCAGCCAAGTGGGCATCTCTGCTGGTTCGCAGCAAGCATTGGTTTGCAGATCTGCCGAAGATTGCAACACTTTGCCGTAATAATCTTGAACGTTTTCGTGTTTCATCGGTTTGGATCCTTTTGCCGTTTCTTCGCAACTAGCGCCGGAAACCATGCGGGTCCAGACATTCTGATCGCTGTCACATCCATGTGAAGAAGGCCTTGATCAAATGAGCTCAAAATCGGCCTGTTTCAAGACATTTCCATTCACCTGAATGGCGATGGATTGCACGCCAGGATACAGGGTAAATGTTGATGCACCTGCCTTCAGCTTGTGCTTCTTTTTCAGCGTAACAGGTTTGCCAGGCTGGACGATTATATCCTTCATTTTGAACACCTTAGGGGACAATATTCCATCTGATTTCTTTAGGTGAAGCGCGTAATCCAAAATAACGGGTTCTTGGGTGGGGCTGTGCAATGTGACTTCGAATTCAAGGGCATCCCCAATTTTTACGGACGGCGTTATGATCTTTAAGTCCGCGGAAACATCTGCGTCTGATCTATACCCCAGATGTGTAAGCGCGCGCGGGTGACCGGCCTTGATCAAAGTGCGCAAGGCATGGCGGCGCATCCAAGTCAGTTCTTTGGCGGATTGGCGCGCGGCGCTTTGCCAATTTTCCAACCGGTCAATCACCGCATCAGGTGCAAATTTAGATATATCATTCAGATGGTTGGCGACCGATCTTGTTACAAACCTGGCCTCATCCGCGTGCAGGATATCCAGATATTGCAACGGCAACATGGGATCGATGTCGATCTTTTTAGCCCAAGGCAAACGCGGGCGGGTTCCCTCACTAACCAAGCGGCGCACGTGATAATTTTCATCCCTTGCCCAATCGTGCAACCGCGCCAAAGTGATATCCGGGTGGGCGTTCAAAAAGGGGCGGATGTAAAATTCCATCGAAAACCGCTGTGTTGCGGCATACAGCAAATCCAAGGCGCGCTCTACATGGTTCATACCATGACGCACGGTCAAAATGCCCGGAACGGCGTGAATGAAATGGCCAAAATCATCGTCCCGCAAACTGGGGTCCAGCCCGGCGGGCATCGCCGCTTGCAACTGATCTGCCATGGTGGGAAAATCGTCTGCCAGTTGCCGTTCGATGCAATCGGCGATCCATTCCAATCGATCCAACAGTTCCCGCCCCTGCAGGCCGGGAACCGCCGTCTTAAGGAATGTGTTCGCCTTAAACCCGGGCACGCCACTTGCAAATTCCGTGGCCAATTGGCCCAGTGTTTCAGGGTTAAACAGATGGTCTTTCAGGCTGAATTTTTCTGCCATCAGATGGTCGCGTTTGTGCCGCCGCCGTCCAGCAAGATGTTTTGCCCGACGATGAACCCTGCATGTTGACTGCACAAAAATGCGCAGGCCGCACCAAATTCAGCCGCCGTGCCATAACGGCGTGCGGGAATGCCCGCTTGGCGTTGGGCGGTGGCTTCTTCCATTGTGATCCCTTGGGCCTTCATAACGCCCGTGTCCAGCGATACCGCCCGGTCGGTGGCATGAATGCCCGGCAACAGGTTGTTGATGGTAACACCCTTTTCGGCCACCTGACGCGCGGTCCCCGCGACATATCCTGTCAGGCCCGTGCGGGCCGCATTGGAAAGGCCCAACACAGGAATGGGTGCTTTGACCGATTGGCTGGTGATGTTCACCACCCGGCCCCAACCCCGTTCCATCATGCCCGGCAATGATGCTTTCATCAGGGCAATCGGCGTCAACATATTCGCATCCAAGGCGGCGATGAAATCTTCGCGATTCCAATCATGCCACATGCCGGGTGGTGGTCCGCCTGCGTTTGTCACCAAAATGTCGATCTGGCCCGCCGCCTGCAGCACCTGTTTTTGCCCTTCGGCCGTGGTCACATCACAGGCCACGGCGGTGACATCCACACCATAGGCACGCAATTCCTCTGCTGTGGCCTCCAATGCCTCTGCCCCGCGGGCGTTCAAAGTGACGTGTACACCTTCTGCGGCCAAGGCTTCTGCGCATCCGCGCCCCAACCCTTTGGACGAGGCACATACCAACGCGCGTTTTCCAGCAATTCCCAAATCCATGGATGATATCCCCCTGCTCAAGCTAAAATCTGCGTATATTCCGGGATGGCTGCATGCGTCGTTGACGTGGCACCCCTGAGTTCATACCTTATGGGTGTCGGCTGCTGTTGGTCAACGCGGCAAAGAGGTATTCATGTCATCATCCCCAACCACGCCTTTGCGATCTTTGATGGTGTACCCATCAGAATGTGTCGTAGTCACCTCTGGCGCGAATTTTGGAGATGCGATTTCATTTGCCGATGAACTGATCCTTGATGACATCTATCAAATTGACGCCGGTTCAAAGTCAACCTTGCTGTCGTTGACATTGATCACCGGTACAGAACGTTTCAAAGTCTCTGCCGAAACGGACATCGGAACCCCCGGCAATACCGTGCATCTTGATTGCGCGCTCACGCTTATGGCCCCAGACGGCACCACGTTTGAGGCGATGATCTTCGTTGAAGTCGAAGACAAAATGGCGATTGGCATTTACATGCTGCCGTTGGCGGATGTGTATCCCAAAACTGATTACCGTTTGGTGGGGATGACCCGCGAAGGGTCTATGAAACGTTTGGCGCAAGCGGCGTCCGTATCATTCACCAAAGGCACCCACATCACCAAGGCCGACGGCAAGCAAGTCCCGATTGAGGATTTAAAGCCCGGCGATATGATCCTGACGCGCAACAATGGCCCGCAAGAATTGCAGTGGGTTGGGCAAGACACCACTCGCGCCGTTGGCGACTTTGCCCCGGTGCTGATCCGCCAAGGGGCCATGAACAACACGCGTGATTTGTTAATCAGCCCCGATCACCGCTTGTTTGTCTATCAACGGACGGACAAATTGGGGGCTGGTCGCAAACAAGTTATGATAAAGGCGCGTCATTTGGTGAACGGCGATACCGTTGTGCGCCAAGAAGGCGGTTTTGTGGATTATTACCAGCTGTTGTTTAATAATCATTACATCGTTTACGCCGAGGGCATCGCCGCGGAATCCATGTTAGTGGATGACAGAACATCAGCCGCCCTGCCCGGCGATTTGGCAACCCAAGCCCACGACGACAGCCGCACCCGCGACATAGAGGTGACGGACGTCAAAGACAGCAGCGATTTGGCACGAAAACTGCGAGAGGCGAGCAGCGGGTGAGGTTCAGTAATTGACTGACAGAATTGACCTTCTTCGATTGCTTTTTTCGGGCGCAAATTTTTGGAATTCGTGGCGAAAACAAAACTCCGAAGTAATAGTTGATTTTGATGGGGTTGATTTTGGAAACAACACAGTTGTTGGAGCGGATTTATCAAGCTGTTTCATAATGAATTGCTCTTTTGTTGGTGCGAACTTCCGAAGTTGCGATTTTAGAAATTCTGAGCTGAATAATGGGAAGTTTGACGGTTCGGATTTTTCAAACTGCAATTTTTCAAAAGCCAATCTCGCAAGCGCCAAATTCAGAGGAACCCAACTAGCCGAATGCAATTTTACCGGCGCAGGTTTGTTCAACACCGACTTTCGAAGTATTTTTCATGGGCCGCACTCTGCCAATGGCTTGCCAAAAGCAACGAATTTGAGAAGTACTGTAGGACTTTCTCAAGCGTCACTTGAAAATACAAAGGGTGATTGGCTTACAATTCTTCCGACAGGAGTTGAAAGACCGAAACATTGGGATGAGGAACCCCAATCTAAAAAAACCAATGGTGCCAAAACGACTGTCGAACAAACGCTCAACGGTGCCAACGAAGAAGTGAATACAACAAATCGTTCGCAGCAATTTAGCCAAGCACAAATGCAGCCGACCGAAATCATCGCGTATTTGGTTGAACAAACACAAAATCAACTTGCAGACCACAAACGGACGCCAAAGCCAAATACGAACGAAGGCTTGGCAGCCTATGAAAAACAAACTGGCTATTACGAAACTGTTATTACCAGTTTAGTCCAATTGTCGATGGTTATCCCGGAGCCGAAAAGCAATTTACCGACCGAGGACGATATTAAGACCATTCGGCAAAAGTTACTGGATGCAGTGGCGATTTTGGATGGCGCGGTCGAAACGCTTCATCAAGGCAGGGGTCTCAAAAGTGATCTGTGGAGATTGGGTCTTGTCGGGGGTCTTGGTAGCCTTGCAATCTCGCTGGGCATTCCGGCGAATTTCGCCTTTGGAGTACCCGCAGCGATGTTCGGGGGCGCTCAGCTCAAATCGGCGGCTGTCGAGTTGATCAAACTCAAAAGAGGCGGCGACAATGACGGCGCAACTGAAGCCGATTCATCCGATGCATAACGGAGGGCTGCGCCTGACCCTGGGTGGGTGCGAAGCGCCCTCCCGGGGGGAGGGTCGGGCGCGGTCCGGTGTTGCCACCGGTCCCAAAGCCCCCTCCCTTAAACCTCATACTCCGGCGGTTGGTCGTCTTGGTCGATCCCCTGCTCTAACAATGATTTCAGCATCGCTTCGTTTTGCCATCTTTGCGCGCTGTGGTTCAGGGGTGTGATCGTCCGATCCAATGGGTGGTTGATAATCCGCCCGCTTTGCAGAGACAGCCAATAAATCCGCAACACCTTGTTCATCGCCCTTTGATACCCCGGGCCAAGCTTGCGAAACCATCGCACCACATCCGCATCCAGCCGGATCGTAAGCCGGGTTTTCTTTGGCTCTATTGGGGTATCCAGAAACATCCCGTTCCAATCGTCTGGCAAACTTCGATCGATCCAGCGGTGACGCAAAAATTCTTGCAGGTCTGCGGTTTCTGCTTTTACCTTTTCATCAATCTCATCTTTTTTGGTCACATTAAGACCTCCTTAACTTGGGTATTTATCTTTGGCCCAAGGTCGCGTTGATCCGTTAACATTTGCCCAGTTGACCGTGCGGTGTACGGGGTGTGTACGG
>JAHDCF010000016.1 GCA_020630015.1 Planktomarina sp.
CGCCGAACAGGTTGGCTGCAACGTGCTTACCACCCCAGTAGTGTGTCCAAGCGAAACCACCTTCAACCAGACCTGCGTCAACAGCGTCCATGATGTCGCGTGGGCCAACAACGGCACCCGCAGGCAGAACTTCGATTGTCAATGAACCGCCTGTCAGGGCAGCAACGTCATCACCGAATGCTTTCAGCATGGTGACTTCGTCAGCGGTGTTCGCAAGAACAGATTGGATACGCAGAACTTTTTCCGCGAATGCGCCAGAGGCCAGCACGGAAAGTGCAACGGCGCCAGCGGCTACTTTTTTAAGATCAAACATTTCTGTTTTCTCCTCCCTATGATGCCTTCTGTTGAAGTGGCCCAGGCGCGAAGGCATCCGCCTGGGACCAATGGCTTGGCCCCCGATGTGGGGCCAAATCCGAAACTTTAGTGGCTGCCACCTTTGCCGGTTGGCCAACCTTCCATCAGACCCAACATCGGGCCGACACCTGTGTTCACGTCTACAACCCCACGATAGAGCATTTCACCGGCCACATAGATCAAAACGATCAGGCCCAGCCATGAAATCCAAGGGTATTTGGTCAGAATGTGCATGATCAACGTGGCGGCAAAGGCCATCATCAAGATCGCCAAGCCCAAACCGACGACCAATTTGGTGGTGTCTTGGTCCGCAATCGCGGCCACGGCCAACACGTTATCCAGCGACATAGAAACATCAGCAATGGTGATGGAGATCAGCGCGGAAAACAAGGTGCGACGTGGGGCGCCGGTGTATCCTTTTTCTGGATCTTCGGCGTCTTCCAACGCATGTTCGGCCTGTTCGTCGATGCCTGCGCGGATTTCCACGTAAAGACGCCAGCAAACCCAGCACAAAAGCAAGCCACCCACAAACAAAAGGCCCGGAATGCCCAGAAGTTTGGTTGCAACCACCGCAAAAACAATGCGCAACAAGGCGGCAATGATCATCCCATACAAGATCGCCTGTTTACGACGTTCCGGGGCAAGGCCCGCAGCCGCCATACCGATGATCAAGGCGTTATCACCCGACAAGATCAAGTCTGCGATGATGATCTTGGCATAATCACCAATGTCGCCACCATACAAAGAAAGCCATTCCATCATGCGTTAACATCCTTCAAAATCATATCCGCCGCTTTTTCACCAATCATGATGCAAGGGGCATTTGTGTTTCCTGAAACAAGTCTTGGCATGATGGACGCATCTGCGATGCGCAACCCATCAATGCCTTTGACCTTAAGTTGTGGATCAACAACGGCACCGTCGTCGACCCCCATCCGGGCTGTGCCCGATGGATGATAGATCGTCACGGCCGTTTCACGGGCCCAATCCAAAATTTTATCCTCATCATCCTTGGCCACACCTTCACCCGGGGCATGTTCTTCCAAGATGTGGGGCTTCAGCGGTTCAAATTCGGCGATCCGGCGGGCGATTTGAATTCCGCGCACGATCGTTTGCTGATCGCCGGGGGTGGCAAGGTAATTGGGATGGAAATGCGGATGGTCACGCCAATTCGCGGATGCCAATTCCATGTGTCCCATGCTTTCGGGGCGCAATTGGCACACACTGGCGGTAAAGCCTGAAAACTTATGTGGCCCGTCGGCCGGGTTATCGGCGCTGAACGGTTGGATGTGAAATTGGATATCTGGCGTTTCCAAACGATCATCCGTTTTCAAGAAAGCCGTGCCCAAGCTGGCGGCCATTGTCATGGGGCCCTTGCGCGTCAGCGCATATTGCAGGGCGATCATCCCTTGTTTCAGGATATTGTTCGTTTCCACATTCATTGTGGGCAAATCCGTTTTGAACACGGGGCGGGCTTGCAAATGGTCTTGCAGGTTCTGTCCCACCTCGGGCGCGTCAACAACGGTTGCAATGCCGTGGTCCGACAAATGCTGTCCCGGACCAATTCCCGACAACATCAAAATTTGCGGGCTGCCGATGGCCCCGGCGCTGAGGATTACCTCATGGCGTGCCTTAACAGTTTTGAGTTTTCCTTTGTGATCAAATTCCACACCCGTCGCCCGGCCATTTTCGATGATAAGCTTTGTTGTTTGGGCGTTTGTGATCACCTCAAGATTTTTGCGGGATCTGGCGGGTTTGAGGTAGGCAACAGCGGAACTGCACCGTTTGCCTTTGTGGGCTGTAAATTGGAAATAGCCCACCCCCTCTTGATCGCCGCTGTTGTAATCTTCGTTCAGGGGATATCCTGCGGCCACACCCGCGCTGACCCAATGATCAACTATTTCACGAGACAGGCTTTTGCTGGAAACAAGCAATGGGCCGTCGTTGCCGCGATCTTCGTGTTCGGGCCCATGCCATGTTTCAGACCGCTTGAAAATTGGCAGGACATCATCCCAGCCCCAACCGGTGCACCCCATCTGGCGCCATGCGTCGTAATCTTCTTTTTGGCCGCGCACATACAAAAGCCCGTTTATGGAACTGGATCCCCCAAGCACACGCCCCCGCGGCCATTTGTGTTCGCGGTTTGCGGTATTGGGGTCCGCTTGGGTTTTGTAACACCAATCGGTGGCAGGATTGCCCATGGTTTTGAAGTATCCAACGGGGATGTGGATCCAAGGATTCCAGTCACGCGGACCTGCCTCCAGAAGGGCAACACTGTGGCGCCCATTTTCTGAAAGTTTTGCGGCTAATGCACATCCAGCAGAGCCGGCGCCCACTACGACAAAGTCAAATTCCAAGTTTCCCCCCTAGGAAATTTAAATATTGAGACTTTTCGTCTCGATTTTTGTAAGGTTATACGCTATACATCTTTATAACGGCACACAAACAAAAACTGACATGACCACAAGAATTCCCACCAACATGCGCGCGCTTCTTATATTGGAAGCCATCTCAGCCGCCTCTGAACCCATGACTGCCAGCGGTGTTGCAAAGGTGTTGGGTTTGCCAAAACAAACGGTGCATCGGGTTTGTACGTCTTTGGTTGAAGAAGGGTTTTTGATGCGAGAAGGATCGGGGCATC
Source organism: Planktomarina sp. (assembly GCA_020630015.1). Classification (GTDB taxonomy): domain Bacteria; phylum Pseudomonadota; class Alphaproteobacteria; order Rhodobacterales; family Rhodobacteraceae; genus Planktomarina. The sequence goes on from JAHDCF010000016.1 coordinate 2,996, forward strand.
GCTTGCGCCCGGCATTACGCCTGCGTGAGATTGCAAATGGCATCTTACATGCCAGCCAATTTCATACGGCCCGGCATTTGGTCTTGAAACAATTGGCGGAACTTTCGCGCGAAACGGTGAATTTCGTGCAACCCGGCGTCGCGGGTATGCAATATCGTGACCGTGTTGAAACCGACTGGGCCTTTCGGGTGAATTTGCCCGTTGGGTCTGAGGTGCCATTTCATTGCACGGCCAGCGGCAAGGTGTATCTGGCAACATTGTCGCCCGCCGATCGATCCCGATTTGTGTCAACATTGGACCTGAAGTATATGACGGCCAATACCCACGTGAATTTTGATACGTTGCTGCCTGATCTTCAGTCAGTTCGCAAAAACAAATACGCCGTCGATAATGAAGAGTTTATGGAAGGCATGATTGCCGTCGCGGTGCCCGTCTATGATCAAAACAACAGGTATTTTGCGTCCCTTGCGATCCATGGCCCGTCGCAACGATTGGGTTTAGAAGATGTCGTCAAACATGTGGATGATTTGCATGCGGCGGCAGAGAAACTGACTCACGTCTTTTTTGCCTAGCGTCCCTATGATACCGATACGCAAAGACGATGTTTGTAGTTGGGAAGGGTTTTCGTGAAACGCAAAGCCATCATTGTTGGGTCGGCCCCGATATCTGCGGATTTGTCCGATGCGGATCTTTCGAATTACCACCGGATTGCGATTAATAAATCTTGGCGATTGCGCGATGATTTTAACACCCACGTCTTTTTGCGATCCCTCAAACCCAAAGATCGACCAGATGCCGCAGGGGGCATGACATCTGTTGGGATAGAGGTGTTTGCAAATGTTTTAAACAAGGCGGGCGGTTTGTTTATCACATCGGGATCTGTGGCCATGATTGCAGGATATTGGGCCGCCACCCATTGTGATGCACGATACGTCAGCTTTTTTGGGTGTGACTTGGTCTTTGACACCACAACCGATCAGCCCAAAACCCATTATTACGGCACGGGCGATGAAGGCCCCTTATTGGGGAATTTTCAGTATAATCTGCGCCAAGAGGAACGCGCGATCCGGTTGTTTATCTGGGGATTGATGCACCGCGTTATCATGACCAACAGTTCCGCGTTGCCGGGAACGAAATTATGTTTTCCGCATTTGTCCGTGGATGCGGAATCCAATGATGTCTTTCGCGAAGTCTTTGCCAGCCGCGAATGTGCAGAGCTTCTCAAACTTGGCGGGCAGGGGTTGGCGTTTGAAGCGATGCATCGCACCGAAACCTTTTACAAAAAACAAAAACTGTTCGAAGCCGATGAAGATGCCTTGGCCGCCATGAATGCCATATTGGACAATTGGGGCGGATATCGCCCGGCGATCGAAGCTTTTAACGAAAAGTTCGCCCAGATTGTTGGGGTGTCATGACATTGGATGCCGCTGATAACCGCGCCGATGATGGTTTGAAATTCCATTTGCATCTTGGGTTCCACAAAACCGCATCCACCCATATTCAGCGTTTGTTGGATCACAATCACCAACGGTTTCGCAAAGATGGAATCTATATCGTTCCGCACAAAAAGCTGCGCAACAGATATACCCGAGTCACCGAAACATATGCGAACCAGCAGATCGGCATGGATTTTGGCGAACCCATGTCGGATGCTGAATTCGCCCAGATGACGCAGCATTTCTGGGACAGCATCCCCCATCAAAAATTTGAACGTTTGGTTTTAAGCGAAGAAAACGTTGCGGGCCATGTGGGGCAATGTGTGTTTCCTGGATTATTGTACCGGTTTCCCAAACATTACATGCAATATTTCGCCCAAGCCTTACCCCGCAATCCGACACAGATTGATGTGGTGATCCGCCGGTATGACACGTTCTTTGCGTCTTGTTATTTGGAATACATCAGCTCTACGGGCGCGCATCGATACATCCCCGTGGCCGAGATGATGGAAAAAGTCATGATCAACACGCCCAGCTGGTGGGATGTGTTGCAACTAATGGCGCAAGTGTTTGGCACCGCCCGCATAAATGTGTGGCTGTATGAAGATTTACGCAAAACCATGCCCGATCTGTTGCACAGCACCGTTGGCGTGCCGGCGGATCGTTTGGAAAAACCGGATGAAGAGGGGCGATCTCGTGCCTCCCCCTCGAAAGAGGTTCATGACGCCTTTTTGCAGGTTGTGGCCAACAAAGGGGTGGAGGCCGGGTTGATGGAATGGAAACAACTAAAAGAAACGATCGGTGCCACCAAAGGATCGGCGTTTGAACCATGGTCGGATCAGGATGCAGCCCATCTTCAACGTCTTTATACCCAAGACATTCAACAGATTGCCCAAGACCCCCGATTCAATTTGATGGGTGTTTGATCAAAGGCCCAAAGCCCCAAGTGCGCTGTTTGCCATATCCTTGATATTGCCGTGGGCCGGGATTTTGACAATATTCACGCCCTTATCTGCCAACTGCGCGACAGCGCGATTAATTTGATGCGCGCGTGCCTTCAGGCCTGCAGCACCGCCGAACACCTTTTCGATCCGGGCTTCGGCCTCTGGCTCTGTTCGGCCATTTTGTGCCATGCGGTGGCGCAGGCCAGATAGGGCCAGATCGGGATCCGCCACTGTATAAAGCACCGCATCGGGCAGGGGCATGGCGGAAATCAGGTGATCCACCCAATCGCTGGCATCCCCGTGATCAGACGCAAGGGCGGCGTGAATGCCGTAATGCAAAAATCCTTCGTCCACCCAAAAGGCATCGATCTCCGATTCAGATTTGGCAAATTTCGAAAGATCCCCCCCAACGGCGTGAATAAAGGCCATGTTGCGCCGGTTGTCGGCGTAAAGGGTGTTGAAATAATCCAAGATTTGCGGCTGGGTTCTGCAAAATTCGGCAGTGTGAAACGCCTGCCTTAAACGTTCGCTTTTCCAAATCACCGGCATGCCGGGGCTGTCTTTTTTATCCAGCGCATCAAGGGACGCGGCTTGCAAGCTGCGCCCCCCCTTTGATTTCAGACCGTCATGGCAGGCCTTTACAAGGGTGCTTTTGCCACTTCCGGACAAACCGACGCTTTCAATCCTGATCCCTGACATCAACTTGATCCCAATTCGGCCAAGGCGGCTTGATCAAATTCGCGCATGGCCTGTTTGCGCAACTGTACGCTTTCACGATGCAGGGCAAGACTTTCGTCGTGCATCTGGGCCAAGCCGGGAATTGTGTTTTTCCATCTGCGAATTTGATCTTGCACGGCGGGAATATGCCGGGTGATCAACGTTTCTTCGACATCATTGGTGTTAAAGGCGTGATAATATTCCAGATTTAACCGATCATACCCGCCCGCGTTGGCGGCACCGCGCAATTGTTTGAACAAAAACCCATCCACAGATCGCGTGGCGTAATGATTGAGTTCGGCCACTGCGTTTCCGTGGCTGTCGCGATTAACACGCCACCCGGTGTCGCGAAATTTGTCGGGCATCCGTTGACCAGACCCATTAAGCCATATCACGGGCGTCTTACCATCGCGGATGTCGCGCGTGTGATACGGGCGATGGATGCCAAATTTTACCACGTTCGTGGGGCTGAACATCGTTTTGACCCCCCACAGCCGCACCATTTTGGGCGGAATTTCGGCGCGCGCTGACGTGAAATCCTGCAACACCGGGTTGCCTGTGATGGCCTCTTGCCCGTTGGTGCCAAACAAACGCCATGTAAAGCTGATCGCGTGAAACGGCCCCATGGATTGAAACAGATCATTCAGATGGCCATTTCCCGCCTTGATGTTCAAAAATTCATCAGCATCCGCCACAAAAACATAACTGGCCTCGGCCACCTGCGGCACATCCCGCGCCAGGATATAGGCACGCCGCTGTGGATCGTGATGCGTGCCTGAAACCTTTTTGTCATTATTCGCGGTCAGAACAAAATCTGTGCGGCGCTGTAATGCGCGCAACATGTCATCGGTGTAATCCGTGCAATCATTGTGAAAGATCATCGCCTTGGAAAAGCCGATCACCTTGTAATAGGCCAACCATTCTAACAAATATGGCCCTTCGTCTTTGACTGTACCGACCAGAACACAGGATTTTTGCGCAACCTCTGCCATCACAGGTAATCCGGCGCCGCGCGATTGATTTTCAGATCGGTTGCATTGGCGACCATATCTGCATGGGTTTTTTCGATGGTGGGGATGCGATCTGTGCGATCTGTCTTTTCAAGGTATTTCACCAGTGAATTGCGATACCAATCCAAATGCCGCCGCGCGCGATAGGCCTTGTAAAACGCAGGCACCGATAAGCTGTCCTCAAAAATATCATCGATCAGGGATTGGGCGATGCCCATCCTGTTTAAAAACAAGAAACTGGCATGGCTGGCCAGATGGCAGGGGATCGCGGTCACAGTTTTGCCCATCAAGCGCGCGGCATGCCTGCGATCATCTTCTTGGCGGGGGTCATAAAACACCCATGCCTTCTTTAGTTTTGCCACGGCGGTTGCTGCGTCTGATTGGGGGTCTGACCAATCCAACCGATTGGCCCTGCCAAACCGGGCGTCAAAATCAATCACATCACGGTTAAGGGTGGATTGCGGCGAAAACGCCACCACGGTTGCATTTGGAATGTGGCGCGCGGCGATCAAGGCGCCATATCCCCCCATGGAATGCCCGGCCACCAAGATGCGATTAAACGGTTTGAAAAAGCCTTCCTTTTTCAAGGACAGGATCTTTTGTTCGGGCCATCCATCGCGATACCAATTGGGCATATGGGTGGCAAAGCCCAGAAAGCTGATGTCGCGATCCATGGCATAGGCACTGCCCCAAGGGGTAAAAACCGCATCGGGCTTTTTCAAATCAAATTGTGAATTGAACCCCACCAGCAAATCATTTCGATTGCCTTTGAAGTGAACCATGGTGTTGTTCAAATGGCGTTCAAAACGACCTTCAGACCATGACCTGACATGAAGCTTTTGAATCCAATCGGAATATCGCAAACCAAAAGCTCCCTCAGGGTCGAAAACACAGACTTACACGCGCTGAACCTGCACCGATTGTTGCCATAGGTAAAACAATTTTTGATAAACAGCGAGGATTGAACAGGAATTTGCCACTTATGGGGTCATATCGCGGGCGTCCCTTGGGCGGTTATGCCGGTTCGCGCAGGTCCAATGCATCGGCCCCAAGGGGCAAAAGCATCTTGGTTGCCGCCAACCCGAAAGGCCCATCCAGATCATGTTGCCATTTGGGGGATTTGTCTTTGTCGATGATCATGGCACGAATGCCTTCTATGAATTCACCATCGCTGGCGGATCGAAAGGTATATCGATATTCAAGCTCGAGCGATTTCACGATATCGTCTGCGGCCCGCGCGCGGTGGATCAATTCCACGGCCGCCGCCATGGCCATCGGCGATGGGGTCGACAGTTTTTGCAAAGTGTCTTTGGCAAAGCTTGTTTCATCAGATCGCAGCGCCCTGAGGATATCGCCAAAAGTTTCACCCGCAAAATTTCGATCAATATCGCCCTGCATCGCAAGAAGTGGGGCAGGGCCCGCATCCCCCACAAAGGTTTCGATCACGCCGATATCGCCCGTGTCGATCAATGCCTGTTTTAATGCGGGCCATTGGTCATAGGGGACAAACCGATCAGCAAACCCAGCCCAAATCGCATCCGCGGCCGACATGCGATATGTCGTAACACCCATGAATTCCCCAACACGGCCCGGCGCGAGTGCCAATAAATAGGACCCACCCACATCCGGCACCAATCCAATGGCGCATTCGGGCATCGCAATCTTGGAGGTTTCGCAAACGATGCGATGCGCCACGTGGCATCCAACCCCAACACCGCCCCCCATGGTGAAGCCTTGTAAAAAGGAAACAACCGGTTTGGGACAGGTCGCCAACTTTGCGTTCAGGCGATATTCATCTGTCCAAAATTTTCGCCCGTATTCATAGTTTCCATCTTTGGCGGTTTCGTACATGTGCGAGATATCCCCGCCTGCACAGAATGCCTTATCCCCCACGGCATCTATGGCGATGATTTTGACGGTGTCATCTGCCTCAAACTCGCCCAAAATCTTTTCGATACCAAGACACATATCATAGGTCAGCGCATTTAACGCATCGGGTCGATTTAACGTGATAATGCCCAAGGGGCCATGAATGTTCGAAATAAGTTCAGACATGATATTCAAATGGTTTTCTTACGCTTCGGGACAATCTGCAGGGCTGATCTGAGCGGATTCATATCAACCCCTTTGATGATGACCAAGCAGATATCTTTTGACGCTCTCAAAATAGGGCTGATCGGGGTAAAAGGTTCGAAAAATGTAGTTATATGCTGAATTATAGCGTGAAAATCTTTCGAAGAGTTGAAAAAAGAATGCTCACAATTCCTGCTTTCGCGTCTTTTTTTTTGGCTTAAGCTGCCTTTGGTTTAAGTTTTTGCAAGACTTGATCAAACCAGGCCCATGCGTTTTGCGCGCGTCTGTTGATGACCAAATAGATGGGCCGGTGAAAGACGGGTGCGTCGGGCACCGCATGTAATTTCCCGGTGTTCAGATGCGGCTGTGCGATGCGGCGGGGCAAATATGCACTGCCACCGTGGGTCAGGATATGATCCAATCCCAACCGGGCGGACCCAAATGCAATGCGTGCGGCATTGGCATCGGCGTAGGCCGCCGCGTGGTTGCGACCAAATTCATACCCGGCTTCAACAAACACATATCCCGGATCAAATCGCAGGGGGCTGTCTGGGTTTGTGGACACCAAGATCAGGTCATCGGCGGGCAATTCAAATTGGGTTTGATCTGCACCGGTGCGGGGGGTGTATGTCAGGGCCAAATCAGATTTTTCGCTTTGCAGCCAACCCGCAATTGTGGTGGCATCCCCTTCCCAAACGGACATGGCCACCGGGGGATCAAGTGTCAAAACAAGCTGATGCAAGTGTTCCCCAAGGCCCACCCACAGATCGGTTTCAATCGACATATTACAAATGGCGCCCATCCCCTTGGGCAGGGCTGTTTCTTGTTGGGCCTGCCGCCAAAGATCAGAGATTGTGCCGGCATATCGTTTCAGCCGTTGCCCGGCGGGGCTGGCCACCGCGCCGGATTTACGACGTATGATCAGATCCTGCCCCAATTGTTGTTCCAAAGATTTCAGTCGGGCAGTCACAGTGGATTGCGTCACGTTCAGCCGATCCGCCGCAGCGATCAAACTACCGGTTTCAAGGATCGTTAGGAAGGTGCGAAGCTCTGTCAGGGTCATTTCAGTAATTTGAAATATTCGAATTAAGTGTGCAATATTATTCGTTATTCAAATTTAAAAAACTACACTAACCTCGTCCAAAGATTGTACGGGGGGCGACCAATGTCGCAGATTCAAAATTACCAGATGTTGATCAATGGCGCATGGGTTGCGGCCTCTGACGGGGGATCGTTTGAAAGTGTCGATCCGGCCACGGGCGATGTGTGGTCCACCGTGCCAGAAGCCACCGTCGACGATGTGGAACAGGCGGTGCAAGCTGCCCATGCGGCGCTGACCGGCCCATGGGGGCAGATGACACCAACGCAAAGGGGCAAATGCCTGCGCAAGCTGGCGGATCTGATGGCCCAAAAGACCGAGGATTTGGGCCGCATCGAAACCCGCGACACAGGCAAGATGTTCAGCGAAACGGCATGGCAGGCGACATATATTGCAGAATATCTGCATTTCTTTGCCGGGGCAGCGGATAAGATTCATGGGGAAACCCTGCCGATTGATAAGCCGGATATGTTCGTCTTCACCCGGCGCGAACCTTTGGGGGTGATTGCCGCTGTTATCCCATGGAACAGTCAATTTTTCCTCAGCGCGGTGAAGATCGGTCCGGCATTGGCCGCGGGCAACACGATTGTTTTGAAGGCGTCTGAACATGCCTCGGCCCCTTTGTTGGAATTTGGTAAGCTGATGGCTGAGGCCGGGATTCCAGATGGTGTTGTCAATATCATTACGGGCCACGCAGAACCCTGTGGTCGCGTCCTGACGTCACATCCCTTGGTGGCCAAAGTTGCGTTCACCGGCGGGCCAGAGGCCGCGCGCCACATCGTGCGCAATTCGGCGGAAAACTTTGCAGAGGTTTCGTTGGAACTGGGTGGGAAGTCACCTTTCATCGTTTTTGAAGACGCCGATATCGAAAGCGCCGTGAACGGATCGGTTGCAGGTATTTTTGGCGCCACCGGGCAAAGCTGCGTGGCGGGATCGCGATTGTATCTGCACGAAGATATCGCAGATGCCTTTTTGGAAAAAATGGTCGCGATTGCGCAAAATATTCGCATCGGTGATCCACAAGACAGCGACACAGAAATGGGGCCGTTGTGCACAACGGGCCAGTTGAACCACATCAAGGCTCAGGTGGATTTGGCAGTAAAAGAAGGTGGAACGGTACTTACCGGTGGGGCGCAACCGGATATGCCCGGGCAATATTTTCAACCAACGATCATCGATTGCCCCCGCCAAGATCTGACGATTGTGGATACAGAATTGTTTGGGCCTGTTTTGGCCGTTCAAAGATTCAAAACAGAGGCCGAGGTGACCGCGCTTGCCAATGACACCAAACACGGGTTGGCGGCGGGGGTTTTCACCCGCGACAGTGCGCGCGCCTTGCGTATGACGCAAAATGTTCAGGCCGGCATTGTGTGGGTGAATACCTATCGCGCGATCAGCCCGGTTGCCGAATTTGGCGGCCTAAAGAACAGCGGATATGGCCGCGAAGCGGGGCTTCAGGCCGTGTATTCCTATACCCGCCCAAAAACAGTTTGGATGAACATGTCCGACGATCCCATCGCAAACCCTTTTAAGCCGAGGTAAGTGCAATGAAATTTCACATCGCAGTCAATCTAGAACGCATGGACAATGCCACTGATATGAAAGCCGTGCGGGATCATACCTTGGATATGGTGAAAATGGCGGATCAAGCCGGGTTTGAAATTGCTTGGGCCGCGGAACATCACGCGCTTGAAATGACCATTGCGCCCAATCCGTTTCAAATCATGACATGGTGGGCGGATCACACTGAAAACATTCGCCTTGGATGTGGTGTGGCCAATGCCAGCTATTGGCACCCCATCAACATCGCCGGAGAGGCGGCGATGGTTGATCTGATCTCTGGTGGTCGTTTGGAAATGGGGCTTGGCTCGGGTGCCTATCAACGTGAATTTGATCGCATGCGTCCGGGATTGGATCAAAAAGATGGATATAAATATCTGCAAGAAATGCTGCCTTTGGTGCGCGAGTTGTGGAAAGGGGATGTGGAACACAATGGCGAACATTGGCAGTTCCCAACAGCCACATCATGTCCCAAACCCGTGCAATCGGATGTGCCCATGTGGGTGGCGGCGCGATCCCCGGTGACGTTTGATTATGCCGTTGAAAACAAATGCAATGTGATGTCATGGCCCCTGACCATGCCCATGTCTGAGGCGGAAAAATATAAAGCCCAGCTGGATGATGCCATCAAACGGGCGCAGGGGTGGGATGGAACCTTTGCGATGATGCGCCATTCAGCCGTTTATGACAACGAAGATGATCGGCAGGCATCCATGACCGCGATCCGCAATGTATTGGGTAAATTCGGCAATCTGATGATGAAAAAGGGTGAGGTGCGGAACGGATTTCCAGACAATGTTCCCTTTGAAGAACTGGAAGGGAACGTGCGGGTTGAACCCAAGATGTTGGAAGAAAACCTGATGTTTGGATCGCCCGATGCGGTGACACAAAAGCTGAAGAAATACGAAGATTTAGGTGTTGACGCCTTCATCTATTACGCGTCCATGGGATTAGACATGGATGTCCAGAAACGGTCGTTGAAATTGTTCATCGACGAAGTCATGCCGGAGTTTGCATAATGCCAGCCGAAATACGCCGCACAATCTTAAACATTCAAGATACCCACATTGAAGGGTGGAAAAAAGTGGATACACCCACCCGTTTGGTGACCGCCATGGCGATTATCAAAAACCCTTGGTATGGGCGCGGCCATGTTGAAAATTTGCGACCGGAAATTCAGGATATTGGCCCAGAAATTGGCGGCCTGTTGACCAAGATGATTTTGGACGTCACGGGGGACAAGCTGGAAGGATACGGAAAAGCATCCGTCGTTGGGATGGGGGGCGAACTGGAACATGCGCAGGCCCTGACCCACACGTTGTGGTTCGGCAACAAATATCGTGAGGCCGTGAATGCCCAGTCATATCTGGTGTTTTCGAACACCCGTGGGGCGGCGGGCACATCTTTGATGATCCCCTTGATGGACAAAGATGATGGGGGCCGTCGGTCCCATTATCAAACCATCCATGTGTCTGTGCAGGATGCCCCGGCCGATGATGAAATCATTATCGCTTTGGGGGCCTCTATCGGCGGGCATCCAAACCACCGCATCGGTGACAGATATCAAGATCTGGCCGAAATGGGGCGTGACGTGGACAATCCCGCCGGTGTTTGAACGTGCACCAGATGGCACAGCCTTTGCCCTGACGGGACCACGCGATGGGCCTTTGGTGGTGCTGATCCATGGGTTGGGCCTGACACGCCACCTGTGGGATCCCCACCTGCCTGCATTTCGCGATTTTCGCGTTCTGGCCTATGATCTTTATGGCCACGGTGACAGTGCGCCCACCCCTGAAACGGCAAGTTTGACCGTGTTTTCAAATCAATTGGCCGGGTTGTTGGATCACATCGGCGCGCAGCGCGCCCATGTGGTTGGGTTTTCCATTGGCGGGATGATAAATCGGCGATTTGCGTTGGATCATCCTGGGAATTTGGATCGTCTGGTTATTTTGAATTCCCCGCATGACCGCGGGGAAGAGGCACAGCAATTGGTCGAAGACCGGGCCCGTTCTGTACGAGATCAAGGGGCGTTTTCCACCTTTGATGCGGCCTTGAAACGCTGGTTCACACCGCAATTTCTGGCCCTGGGTGATGGATCAAACCTGGTCAGGGCTTGGCGTGAACAGGTGGATGCTGAAAGCTATGCTCAGGCGGCGTGGGTATTGGCCAATGGCGTGCGTGAATTAATCGCGCCCAAGCCCCCAATCACCGCACCAACCCTTGTGATGACCTGCGAAAACGACAGTGGCAGCACCCCAAAACACAGCCAAGATATCGCCGCCGAAATCGACGGCAGTCTTTGTAAGATCATCCCCACATTGCAGCATCTGGGTTTGATGGAAGATCCAGATGCCTTCACGTCCCCCATTGTTGATTTCCTCAAAAGGACCTAACCCATGACATTGATGAGCGGTGGCCAAGCGGCCGTAGAGGCCCTGAAGGCAGAAAAAGTAAGCCATGTTTTCGGCCTTATTGGATCAGCCACGATGGAGATGTTCGATGCGTTGTATGATGCCAAGGACATAAACTTTATCGGTGTGCATGATGAACGCACGGGCACCCACATGGCGGATGGATTTGCGCGCGCGTCGGGTCAGGCTGGGGTGGTTTTGGCCGGTCAGAACGGGCCGGGGGCCACCAATTTGGTGACAGGTCTTTCACAGGCCAAGGCGGCCTTTTCACCGGTGGTGTCGATCGCGGGGATGTTGGCGCAAGGTCATATCTACCGCGATGCCTTTCAAGAGGTGGATCAGCAATCCCTGTTTACGCCGGTCACCAAGAAAACATGGACAGCCCCCAGTGCCGATCGGGTGCCCGAACTGATGCGAGAGGCATTTCGCACCGCCCTGTCGCCGCGCCGTGGGCCGGTTCATTTGAACCTGCCACGGGATGTGTTGGCGGCCCAAGCCGAATTTGAACAGATGCAAAGCCCAGATGGGTATCGTGTGCACCGCGCGCCGGCTGGCCATCCAGAAGATATCGCCGCCGCCGCCGCTTTGCTTGCCAATGCAGATCGCCCTGTCATCATCGCCGGTGGTGGGATCAAGAATACTTTGGGCCATGCACAGGCGCTTGCTTTGGCAGAGGCCCTAAATTGCCCCATCGTCACCAGCCCCGGCCATGGTGATGCGATCCCCTTTGCGCACCCGTTAAACGCGGGTCAGATGGGGCCGCGCGGAAATGCGGTGGCCAGCCGTTTGGTGAAAGAGGCTGATGTGATCTTGGCCTTGGGAACACGTCTTGGGTTTAATTCCACATTTTACAGTTATGACAACATCAACAAGGATGCGAAAATCATCCATGTTGAACTTGAACCCACGGCCATTGGTCGGTTCTTTCCCGTTGAAATTGGAATCTGGGGGGATGCACCGCAGATCGCGGCGCAAATTCAAGCAGCGTTGAACCAAACCATGTCGCGTTCCGCGATGGACATGTGGGCAATCGGATTTCAGGCAGAGCGTCAGAAATTTCTGGACACCCGTGATGCTGAGGCCATTGAAACGCATCCGACGCAACCATCAGGATTGTTCAAAGCCCTGCGTCAAGTGATCCCCCATGATGCGGCTGTAACGATGGATGCGGGTACCCTGTGCCTGCAGGCCACGGATGCTTTGAATTATCACACGCCGCGCAGCTTGTTCACACCACTGGATTTCGGTTTGGTTGGGTTTTCCTTTGCGGCCGGTCTGGGGGTGAAATGCGCCCAACCCAACAGGCCTGTCATCAGTTTGATGGGGGACGGTGGGTTCGGCATGACGTTGAGCGAGCTGAGCACAGCCGTGGATCATGGCATCAACACCGTAACTGTTGTGATGAACAACGGCTGTTGGGGGGCCGAAAAAGCGTATCAACGGGATTTCTTTAACGCGCGTTACATCGGTGCGGATATCGGCAGCCCCCCATTTGATGTGGTTGCAGAAACCTATGGCGCGGCGGGGTTCCGGGCGGAAAAATTGTCAGATGTTGCCCCCGCGATCGAGGCCGCCTTGGCCTGCGGCAAACCCGCGGTGGTGGATGTGGCCGTTGATCCCAATGCGCTGTATTCCTTCCGACGCGACAGTTTCAAACATCGCGGGGGATAGGCTGGACATTTCAGTCAGTGTTATAATATAACGCACCTCTGGTGGCCAAGTCTAAGGCGGTGCATGATGACACAGGTTGAATTCCATCCCCATGATCACGACCATTGCGTGGAAGATCGCATTTCGCGGGTCGATGACGTGTGCAAACAAAAGGGGCTGAAGCTGACACCAGCACGCCGCAATGTCTTAGAGATTTTGTTGCGCGATCACAGGGCCTTAGGGGCCTATGAGATTTTGGGAGGTTTGAAGGCCAAGGGCCGGGCGGCACAGCCACCTGTTGCCTATCGCGCCTTGGATTTTTTGGTCAGCCACGGGTTTGCCCATAAGATCGAACATAAAAACGCCTTTGTGGCCTGCGCTCATCCTGATACCGCCCATGCCCCGGCCTTTTTGATCTGTGAAAGCTGCGATGTGGTGGCCGAAGCGACGCCGCAAGTCGATCTGTCCCAGATTGCCGATGGGGGATTTGAAGTCGCCTCTGTCATGGTCGAAGTTAAGGGCCTGTGCCCCACATGTAAGTCGGAGCCTGCCCAATGACAGAACACCTGTTGTCGGTGGATCACTTAGACGTGCGTGTGGATGGCAAGATCATTCTGGATGATGTGTCTTTGCGCGTAGATCCGGGCGAGATTATTACGATTGTGGGGCCAAACGGATCGGGCAAATCCACATTGTTGCGCACCATCATTGGCGTCACCCCACCGAATGGAGGGAAGGTTACCCGCAGGCCAGGACTGAAAGTGGGCTATGTTCCCCAAAAGCTGCGTATTGATGACACGTTGCCTGTGACCGTGCGGCGCTTTTTGGATATGCCCAGACCTGTCGGGGGTGCGCGTGCCGCGCAAATGTTGGAACGGGTGGGTGCCGGTGAAATCGCGCAACAACAATTGTCGGATTTATCGGGTGGACAGTTGCAGCGGGTTTTGTTGGCCCGCGCCTTGTTGGAAAACCCAGATCTGTTGATTTTGGACGAAGCAACCCAAGGTCTGGATCAGCAAGGTTCAGCGGTGTTTTACGCCCTTTTGGATGATATCCGTGCAGATACGGGATGCGCGGTTTTGATGGTTAGCCACGAATTGCATGTTGTGATGGCCGCCTCAGACAGGGTGATTTGTCTCAATGGCCATGTATGTTGCCACGGCACGCCTGAAATTGTGGCATCCGCCCCAGAATATCGTGCCTTGTTTGGGCGTGGCACGAAGGGGGCATTGGCCCTGTATCGCCATGAACACAACCACACCCACGACGCAACTTGCGATCACACCCATTAAAGGGATTTTTGAATGTTTGATGACTTCCTTGTCAGGGCGATTGTTGCGGCGGTTCTGACCTCTTTGGTGGCGGCGCCTTTGGGGTGTTTTTTGCTGTGGCGGCGGATGGCCTATTTTGGGGATGCAACGGCACATTCGGCGATCTTGGGTGTTGCACTTGCATTGTTGCTGAACGTTCCGATTGTGGGTGGCATATTGGCTGTCACCATCTTTGCAGCGCTTTGTGTCACCCTTTTGGCGGGGCGCACGCATTCCAGCGACACGATACTGGGTGTTATTTCACACGGTGGTTTGGCCATTGGTTTGGTCGCCGTCGCAACCTTACCTAGCCAGAACATATCGCTTGAAACCTATCTGTTCGGGGATATCTTGGCCGTCCGAAAAATCGATGTTTTAGGCTTCGCCTTAGGGGCCTTTGTGATTTTGGGATTAATGATGTTGCGCTGGTCGCGATTGGTGACGGCCACTTTCAGCCCTGAATTGGCCTTTGCATCCGGGCAAAACCCAAAAAGAGAGGAACTTTGGCTGGCATTAATCATTGCTGTCACGGTTGCCTTGGCCGTTAAGGTGGTCGGGGTGTTGTTGGTGGCCGCATTGTTAATTATCCCCGCCGCCGCAGCACGGCCTTTGGCCCGCACGCCTGAGGGGATGGCGATTTGGGCCGCTGTGTTTGGGGTCTTGTCCGCCATTGCAGGCCCATTGATATCTTTGCAATTTGACACACCAGCCGGGCCAACCATTGTTTGTGTGGCCCTTGCCATTTTTGTGATCACGAATGTGGTTTTGGCCCTAAGATCCCGTACCTGAACGGGATATCATCCGGCACAAGCCAGTATTTCAGCCAAAACCCCAACCGCCAATTTGCGCGGATCCTTGGCCGATGGCACAAGGCCAATGGGGCCTTTGATGCGATCAATCTCTGGCCCCGATAAGCCCAGCACCAAAAGTTCGTTTTGCCGGGTTTGGGCCGCCCGAACACTGCCTTGGCAGCCGATATAAAAGGCATCACTTTTCACAATCTTTTGCAGGATTTGTGGTTCCCATGAGTGGTCATGGAAAAATAAAACAGCGGCACTGCGTGCATCTGGCGCCACGCCCATCGGAAGGGTGGGGGACGTCAGGTGGTGCGCTGTCCTGCCCATGGCGCAGGCCGTGTCACACACCCCGGCATCAGGTGTGATCAAGACCTGAGGATACCCACAGGCATCAATTAAATTGGAAAAAGTTTCGACCTCGGGCCCTTTGCCGAAAATGTAAAAGAACACCTCTGGCTCAATACGGGTGCGAAAGCCTTGAAACGTTTGGTCAGGGTTAAGATGGACATGACCTGAACCGAATTCGAACCCAATATCAAACGGGATACGCGCATCAAAATGTTGGCAAGCCATTGAAAGGATGGATGAATCCGGGCTGGGGATCAACAAGATGTCGAGCTGCCCACCACATGGCAATTCGATATCTTGGAACGGGGATCCATCCCCATATCGCAGGGTTTTTGGACCGATCAGATCTTTTGCATGAAGGGCAAGATCGGCCTCTATGCATCCTGAAGACAGGTTCCCAACACAAGTTCCATCCGCCAAAATCGCCATCATTGCACCCTTCGGGCGATAGGAGGGCCCCTGGGTGTTGGTGATCACGGCCAATGTGCCGGGGGTCTGTTGCAAAGCCCGGATTGGATCAATGACAGAGCTTGCAGAGGCGATGGTCGTCATGTTGTCGGATCGTCGTTGGAATGTTCGCCCAGATTGGGGGCGGCGCGGTCCAGCTTTAGCGTGCTGTCAGAAAACTGAAAAGGGCTGACCACAGTTGGAACACCTTGCAAAGTTTGAACCAAGCCGCGGTGCTGAATTTGGGGGTCATTCAGGGCCTCAGCAACCGTGTTAATCGGCCCGCCTGGAATTGCGTTTTCTTCCATTCTTTCCAGGATTGTGTCTTTCTTCCAAAGGCTCAACGCATTTGTGATCACATCAGCAAGCTCTGCGCGATTTTCCAAGCGCGCAGTGTTTGTTTCAAACTTCGGATCAGTCGCAAGATCACGCAGTTCCAATACATCACACAGGGCGCGGAATTGGCGATCGTTGCCGCAGGCCACGATGATATGACCATCTGATACGGGGAAAACTTGATACGGCACAATGTTGGGATGGGCGTTGCCCATGCGTTTAGGGGTGTTGCCCGTGGCAAGATAATTCATGTTTTGATTGGCTTGGGCCGCAACCAAACAATCAAACAGGGCCATATCAACCTGTTGCCCTAGGCCCGTAACGGCACGTTGTGCCAACGCTGCCTGAATACCAATCACCGCATAAAGCCCGGTAAAGACATCGGCAAAGGCCACGCCGATCTTTTGTGGCATACCATCGGGTTCACCGGTCAAATCCATGATCCCGCTCATGCCTTGGATCATGAAATCATACCCCGCGCGGTGGGCATAAGGCCCAGTTTGCCCAAATCCAGTGATTGAACAGTAAACCAATCCGGGATTGCGCGCTTTGACAGCTTCGTAATCAAGCCCGTATTTGTGCAATCCGCCCACTTTGAAGTTTTCGATCACAACATCGGCGGTTTCTATCATCTGCTTCAGGCTTGCCAATTGATGTTCATTGTTGAAATCAATGGTGATGCCGCGTTTTCCCCGATTTGCGCTGTGAAAATAAGCTGAGGTTGTTTCCCCATCTTTGGTGATATGCGGCGGGCCCCACCCGCGGGTGTCATCGCCGTTGGGGCTTTCCACCTTGATAACATCCGCGCCCAAATCAGCCAGAGTTTGCCCAACCCAAGGGCCCGCCAAAACGCGCGCGATTTCGATCACTTTTAAACCGGCAAGCGGATGCATGGTGTAACGTTCCTATTTTTGCACTGGACAATTGCCGCCAAAACCCCGCGTTGTGTCAAGCATAAGGAGGTGCGTCATGACCAGGCCAATCAGATTTGCCATCAATGGATTTGGGCGTATTGGACGTGCGATTGCGCGTCAATGGATGGCGATGCCCAAGCCGCGCCAATTTGAATTGGTTGCCGTAAATGACATCGCCCCCATTGAAACCTGCGCCTATCTTTTGGAATTCGACAGCGTCTATGGCCCGGCCCAAGGTGATATTTCCCAAATGGGGACAAATCTGTGGATAAGTGGTGAACAGGTTCGTTTTTCACAAGAAACAACTCTAGATAGAGTGGATTTAAGGGATGTGGATGTTGTATTTGAATCCACAGGTAAGGCCATTGATCGCGATTTTGCCGCCGCTGGACTGCGGGCTGGGGCGCAAAAGGTTCTGATATCGGGGCCATCGGCGGTGGCGGATATCACCGTGGTGGAAGGGGCAAACGCCAATTTATTGGCCAATCAAAAGATTGTGTCGAATGCGTCATGCACCACCAACGCCTTGGCCCCGTTGATTAAAGCGTTGGATCAGGCCTTTGGGGTGCAATCGGGCCATATGACCACCATCCATTGCTATACAGGCAGCCAACCCACAATTGATGCCCCGCGTGGTCCGGCCCTTGAACGCAACCGCGCGGCGGCACTTTCGATGGTGCCAACCACCACATCGGCCACCCAACTGATGGATCAGATTTTGCCAGATATGAAAGGCCGGGTTACCGGATGTGCCGTCCGTGTGCCCACGGCCAGTGTTTCAGCTGTGGATCTGACATGTGTTTTGGAAAAAAGACCCAAAGTTGAAGATGTGCACGGCCATCTGCGCGATTATGCCCCCCAAATCATTGGTTGGACAGATCGGCCCTTGGTGTCATCCGATTTGAAGGCCCGATCCGAAAGTCTGGTGATTGCGGAACCGCAAACGTCGGTGATGGCGGGCGGATTAACACGCGTCTTTGGTTGGTATGACAATGAATGGGGATTTTCTGCACGGATGTTTGATGTGGCCCAGCGGATGATATCAGATCAAGCCTAAGGTCTTGAGAAGGCTTGGAATATTCTCTTTGAACTTAAAAAAACCACGGGTGGCATGTGGCCAACAGAGGCTGTCGTATTCCCGCCGGTGTTGACGTATTGTCAAGCCAGATCCCTGCGCCAAATCACGCAAACTGTCTGCATTTGGTCCGACGGGGGCAAAGGGCGAAACGATTTGTTGGCATTCTAGGCGCTGTGCGTGGTTTTCAATCATATCAGGGGAAATCACCGGAATGTTGCCCAACCGATCAGACCATCGGCCGGCCACATCCCCCGCCAACCCTGTCACAAATTTCGAAAGTTGCGGCGAAATTTCCAAAGGTGATCGCCGATGGGTATTCAGCATGATGGCGCATTTTGCCTTGCCCAGCAGGTGTTTTAAGATTGGCCATGGGTCAAGATCATCACAATGTAACAGGATCAATGTTGGGGTTTGGGCGTCAAATGCATCCGGATCGGTCAATGGAATCGGGGCCGGATGTGGTGCGGTGGCAATCGGATGGGCCACAGACGACAGCCCGGGCGTATTTGGAAACCGGCCATTGGTAAATTTCGCAATGTTGGACGTGGTTGCCGCATATGTTTTGCCAAGCGTTTGTTGCCCAGAAACCCATCGCCAGCTCAACGTGTTTGACGCGGGATCGCCATCCAAAAGGTGGCGCATAAAAAAATCTGCCCCCAATTGCCACGGTAACTGCAAGGTGAACACCCAGACGGAGGCAAACCACATCCGTGCGTGATTATGTAAATATCCCGTTTCGGTCAGCTCTGCCGTCCAGGCATCAAAGGGGGCAATCCCCGTGCGGCCAAGGCAAGCATCTTGCCAACGGTCTTGCAAACCGGCCTCCGATTGCAGGCGGTTTATTTGTGATTTCAAGCTGATTTGATAATCCCGCCAAACACCGGGCCGTTGTTGCAGCCACCCCTTCCAATAGGTGCGCCAAAATACCTCTTGCACGAATTTATCACATGAATTCAATGAATTACGTTTGAGAACAGCCCCCAAAACATCCAGTTCAGATATGATGCGATGCCGGATATAGGGCGACAGGCATGAAACACCTGTATGATTGCCAGCCCCCAGATCATAGTTTCTGTTTCGTGCATATGCCGCCCCAGCATTTGGGGCAAACTTTGCCAAAGTTTCCAGGGCGGCGGTATGGGTGGGTTCAAACATCAGGCACCTTTCCTCCACCCGGCACCTAGAAGGATGGCCCCAATCGGCAAGAGGGGGCGCGAAAATCAACGATGAAATTTAAGGGCTGCCCTTGTTCATCCATGATCGCGATACTAAGACTCCGTTAGCACCTCATTGATAAAGACCTTGGTCAGAGCAGCAGGCGGAAATTATATGCACGATCCCGTTGAAACCTATATGAACCTTGTCCCCATGGTGGTTGAACAAACCAGCCGCGGTGAACGGGCGTATGACATCTTTTCCCGATTGTTGAAGGAACGGATTATCTTTTTGAATGGACCAGTCCACGATGGCATGGCCCATCTTGTGGTGGCACAGCTTTTGCATCTGGAAGCGGAAAACCCATCCAAAGAAATCAGCATGTATATCAACAGCCCCGGTGGCGTTGTGACCAGCGGCCTGTCGATTTACGATACAATGCAATACATCAAGCCAAAGGTATCCACTTTGGTGATTGGACAGGCGGCTTCGATGGGGTCTTTGCTGTTGACGGCTGGGGAAAAGGGCATGCGCTTTTCATTGCCCAACAGCCGGATTATGGTGCATCAACCATCTGGCGGATATCGCGGCACGGCGACAGATATTCTGATCCACGCCGAAGAAACGCAGAAACTGAAAACGCGTTTGAACCAGATTTATGAACGTCATACCGGACAAGATATCGCATCGATCGAAGCGGCGCTTGAACGGGATAACTTTATGTCACCAGAAGAAGCCAAAGATTGGGGTCTTTTGGATGAAATCGTTGAAAACCGCCCAAAAGGCGCTGACGACGCGGCATAAGACAGAATTGTGTTGTGGGTATGTGCTGGCTGGCCTAAGCTGTCGCAAAAGACCCCAAAACGGGTAAATAATTGGCAGACCGGGCGCGCGGGCGCAGAGGTGGATCATGGCGAATAATTCAGGCGGCGATAGCAAAAACACTTTGTACTGCAGTTTTTGCGGTAAATCACAGCATGAGGTGCGCAAGCTGATTGCGGGACCGACAGTGTTCATCTGTGATGAATGTGTCGAATTGTGTATGGATATCATCCGCGAGGAAACAAAGGCCACGGGCCTTAAGGCCTCTGACGGGGTGCCGACACCTCTCGAAATTTGTGAGGTGTTGGACGATTACGTAATTGGGCAGGGCGTTGCAAAGCGCGTGTTGTCTGTTGCGGTGCATAACCATTACAAGCGCCTGAACCATGCCGCCAAAACATCTGACATTGAGTTGGCCAAATCAAATATCATGCTGATTGGCCCAACAGGTTGCGGTAAAACCCTTTTGGCACAAACACTTGCACGCATTTTGGATGTGCCGTTCACCATGGCTGACGCCACGACCCTGACCGAGGCTGGGTATGTGGGCGAAGACGTGGAAAATATCATTCTGAAGCTTTTGCAGGCCAGCGAATATAACGTCGAACGTGCGCAACGTGGCATCGTGTATATTGACGAGGTCGACAAAATCACCCGCAAGTCTGACAACCCATCGATTACCCGCGATGTATCGGGCGAAGGGGTGCAACAAGCGCTTTTGAAAATCATGGAAGGCACCGTGGCCAGTGTGCCCCCACAAGGTGGGCGCAAGCATCCGCAACAAGAATTTTTGCAGGTGGATACGACAAATATCCTGTTCATCTGCGGCGGCGCATTTGCGGGCTTAGATAAAATCATCGCCCAACGTGGCAAAGGCAGTTCGATCGGGTTCGGCGCTGAAGTGCGTAACAATGATGATCGTGGTGTTGGTGAAATTTTCACTGATCTTGAGCCGGAAGATTTGTTGAAATTTGGTTTGATCCCTGAATTTGTGGGCCGTTTGCCGGTTATCGCCACTTTGGAAGATCTGGATGAGGATGCGCTTGTGACCATCCTGACCAAACCGAAAAACGCATTGGTAAAACAATACCAGCGTCTGTTCGAACTGGAAGATACGGCGCTGACCTTTACCGATGATGCGTTGTCTGCGATCGCCAAACGGGCCATTGAACGCAAAACCGGTGCCCGTGGATTGCGATCTATTTTGGAAGATATCTTGTTGGACACCATGTTTGATCTGCCCGGAATGGACAGTGTGACAGAAGTGGTGGTCAATGAAGAGGCCGTCACATCAGATGCGCAGCCGTTGATGATCCATGGCGAAGCCCAAAAAGAACCAGCAACAGCAGGATAAGAAGCTGATGAAACGCATTTTTTCGGGCAGCGAGTTTGAGAAAAAGATCGGGTATTGTCGCGCCGTTGTGGCAGGCGGTTTTGTGCATGTGGCCGGGTCGTGCTGTGCCACGGACCCAGACACCGGTGAAGATACTTTGGATGTTGCCAAGCAATGCCGCGGCATTTTGAACATCATTGAAAAGGCCTTGGGCGAAGCGGGGGCAAATCTGTCTGATGTGGTGCGGGTGAATTATTACCTTCCAGATCGCACTGAATTTGAAGCTTGCTTTCCGGTTTTGTCCGCGGCGTTTGGCGACAATCCCCCGGCTGCAACGATGATCGAATGCGGTTTGATCGATCCAAAATTTCGCATTGAAATCGAAGTGACGGCACTGGCCCCCTAGACCTTTCTGCCGACCTGCGCCATATAAGTTTCGTAAGTTTGGTGGAGGCCAAAATGGGCATTCTTTCTTTCGTTAAACGACTGGTCACTTGGTGGGATGGTCAAACCTTGGGCACGCAATTGTTCACGTGGCGCAAAGGTGTGAAGGTTGGTGAAGATGACCAAGGCAATCGCTTTTTCGAAACCCGTGATGGAAAGCGCCGTTGGGTGATTTACAATGGCGAGGCCGAGGCAAGCCGCGTCAGCCCAGAATGGCATGGCTGGTTGCATCATACTTGGGAACAGCCACCCACAGATGCGCCCTTGGTGCACAAGGATTGGGAAAAGCCCCACCATGAAAATCTGACCGGAACCGCCATGGCATATGCCCCCGCGGGATCAATACGCCGGAAAGAGGCCGTGTCGCGCAGCGACTATGAGGCCTGGAGCCCGGAATAAATGCGAGGACAATGGGCCGAATTTGTTGCCGGCGCATGTGTTTTATTGCTTGCGATTGGTTTTTTGGTTTTTGGATTTCAACGCACCGGTTTGGGTGGGGGCGCATCCGATTACACCCTTGTGGCCAGCTTTCGATCCGCGGAAGGTATTTCCATCGGAACGGATGTACGATTGGCCGGTGTCAAAGTTGGCACGGTGGAAGCATTGACCCTAAACCCTGAAACCTTTCGCGCGGATGCAACGATTGGTTTAAGCAAAGACATCCAACTGCCCGATGACAGTGCCATTTTGGTATCCTCAGAAGGGTTGCTGGGTGGATCATTTGTTGAAATTCAGCCCGGTGGATCCCCCTTTAATCTGGAAGAAGGGGATGAGTTTACGGATACTCAAGGCGCCGTCAGCCTGATCAACCTTTTGTTGAAATTTGTAGGTGGTGACGGGTAAATGTTGCGTATTTTGGCTCTTTTTTGTTCGGTATTGTTAACTCCGGTTGTGGCCTCTGCGCAGCAGGCAACCTCTGCCGCTGGTGCATCACTGCGTGTTTTGGATCGAACAACCGGTGAATTGGAAGATATCACCCTGCAACGCGAAAGTGCCGCACGCATGGGATCCCTGATCGTGACATTGCGTGAATGTCGGTATCCGCGCCGTGCCATCAATTCCAACGCCTATGCCTATATCACTGTTGTTGACGAAAACTTGGGTGGGGTTGAGGTATTTTCCGGTTGGATGATTGCTTCATCGCCTGCTTTGAATTCTATGGAACACACACGTTATGACGTGTGGGTGCTGCGCTGCAAAAACTGATCTTTATTCGGCAATTCAAAACGGGTGATGTCAGCGTGATTGGTGATCGCCTCGGCCAATTGTGCGTGATACGACGCGCGCGATATTTCGATGGCGCCTAAGCTGATCAAATGATCGGTGACAAATTGCGTGTCAAACAGTGTGAAACCACAGGCGCGTAAATGTTGGATCAAAAAGGCCAATGCGATTTTTGATCCATTGGTTTGGGCCGAATACATGCTTTCCCCAAAAAACGCACCACCAATGGTCAGGCCAAAAACACCTCCCATCACGCCATGTTCATTCGAAACTTCGATGGCATGGGCATGCCCAAGCCGATGTAATGACAGGTAAACTTCCAAAAGATCATCGTTGATCCAAGTCCGTTCCCGATCAGAACAGGCGGCCACCGTCGCTGCAAAATCTCGGTTCAGTTCAGCAGTGACGGGATGGGTGCGGATGAATTTGCGCAGACTGCGTGACATGTGAAATCCATCCAGCGGAAAAACACCCCGTTCCTGTGGATCCAGCCAAAACACCTCTTCACTGTCGCTGTCTTCGGCCATGGGAAACACGCCCATGGCATAGGCGTGCAACATTAATTCAGGTGTTAGATCAAAATCCGTCACAACCCGGCCTGATCCCGGAATCTGGCGTCAAACTTGGCCAAATTCCTTTTCCAACCATGTTTCCAACCAATGAATGGTGTAATCCCCGCTGTGCACGGCCTCTTCCTGCAACAAAGCATGAAAAAGCGGAACCGTGGTTTCAACGCCATCGACGATCAATTCGCCCAGTGCACGATGCAGCCGTGCCAAGGCAGATTGCCGGTCACGGCCATGAACAATCAATTTTCCGATCAAGCTGTCATAATATGGCGGGATTGAATATCCGTCGTACAAGGCAGAATCCATGCGAACACCAAGACCACCCGGCGCATGATACGCCGAAACCTTACCGGGGCGGGGCGCAAAACCGGGAAATGTTTCCGCGTTGATCCGCACCTCGATGGCATGGCCAGAGATTTCCAGATCTTCTTGTGCAAAGCTTAAGGGATCACCTTGGGCCACCAAGATTTGTTCACGGACCAGATCAACGCCAAAAATCGCCTCGGTTACTGGGTGTTCCACCTGAAGGCGGGTGTTCATTTCGATGAAATAGAACTCGCCTTTTTCATACAAGAATTCGATTGTACCGGCACCGATGTAATTAATCCGGGCGACGGCATCGGCACAAGTATTCCCGATTTTTGCGCGTTCTTCGGGGCTGATGCAGGGGCCGGGGGCCTCCTCAAATACTTTTTGATGGCGACGTTGCAGGGAACAATCGCGTTCCCCCAAATGCACGGCGTTGCCTTTGCCATCTCCAAAGACCTGAATTTCGATGTGGCGCGGCGTGGTCAGATATTTTTCGATGTAAACTTCATCATTGCCAAAGGCGGCTTTGCCTTCGGCCCGGGCCGCGCCAAATGCCGTTGGCATTTCTTCAGCGGAATTTGCCACCTTCATACCACGGCCACCGCCGCCTGCGGTCGCTTTGATGATTACTGGATACCCGAAATCTTCACCGATTTTCAAAGCGGTCTCCAGATCGGGAACCCCGCCATCAGATCCGGGAACACAAGGAACTCCCAGTGCTTTCATCGTGTCTTTGGCGCTGATTTTATCGCCCATGATACGGATGTGTTCTGCAGTTGGGCCAATAAATGTGATGTCGTGATCTTCAAGCGCCTGCACAAATGCGGCGTTTTCGCTGAGAAAGCCGTACCCGGGATGAATGGCATCCGCGCCTGTTATTTCGGCGGCCGCGATGATCGCGGGAATGCAAAGATAACTGTCGGTGCTGGATGGTGGGCCAATGCAAACCGCTTCATCCGCCATTCGAACATGCATGGCATCCACATCAGCCGTCGAATGCACCGCGACAGTGGCAATTCCCATTTCGCGCGCGGCGCGAATGACACGCAGGGCGATTTCGCCCCGGTTGGCGACAAGAATTTTCTGAATCATTATTCCAAAATCACCAAAGGCGCCCCGAATTCGACAGGTGAACCATCTTCCACCAGAATGCGTTTAACCGTTCCACTGCGCGGTGCAGGAATTTGGTTCATTGTTTTCATGGCTTCGATGATCAGCAATGTGTCGCCTTCGTTCACCTTTTGCCCAACGCTGATAAAGGACGGTGCGCCGGGTTCCGCCTGCATATAGATGGTGCCAACCATCGGGGATGGAACCGCACCTGGGTGGGATGATGGATCGTCGGCTGCGGGTGCAGGGGCCTCTGCCGCTGCGGCGGGCGCTGCTGCCACTGGGGCGGCGGCCGGAGCGGGGGCCGGGGCGGCTGCCAGTGCGGCTGGGGCGGCAGTTGCAACCACTTGTTGGGCCTTGCTGACGCGCACTGTCAGGCTGTCGGCTTCACCGTATTCGCGGTCAACTTCGATTTCGGTCAAATCTTGATCATTCAGCAATTCTGCCAGTGCCTTAATAAAGGCGACGTCGGAGTCGTGCGGTTTCTTCGCCATATTTTCCCTCTCGCGGCTGATGGCCTGCGTCTCAAATTTTGTTTGGGTATAGGCGAAGGTTTAAGCAAGGGAAAGCGGTCAGGTGACGTGACGTTAAGAAAACAGTCCCTTCATCGCTCAAAATTGGTGATTTCGCACAGGAACTCTGGAGATTTTTGTCTCCTATCCCTGCAGATGGGCCACCTGATGTTTGCGGTAACCCATTGATGGCGCGCGCCCTGATTCACTCAAAGCGCGCGTATCTTTCGTTTTAGCTGCGGTTCATCCGATTTTCGATCAGATCATCCACCACCGAAGGATCGGCAAGGGTGGATGTATCCCCCAAGGCGCCGAAATCATCTTCGGCCACTTTGCGCAGGATGCGGCGCATGATTTTGCCGGATCTGGTTTTTGGCAAACCCGGTGCCCATTGGATCAAATCGGGTGATGCAATGGGGCCGATTTCTTTGCGCACCCAGTTGCGCAGTTCTGTGCGCAGATCCTCAGTCGGTTCTTCGCCGACCATCAAAGTAACATAGCAATAGATGCCTTGGCCTTTGATCTCGTGCGGGTAACCAACCACAGCGGCTTCTGACACTTTGTCATGGGCCACCAACGCGCTCTCAACCTCGGCCGTTCCCATGCGGTGACCGGATACATTGATCACATCATCCACGCGGCCGGTGATCCAATAATCACCATCTTCATCCCGGCGACAGCCATCGCCCGTGAAATAGTACCCTTTGTAATCGCTGAAATAGGTTTTCACGAACCTTTCGTGATCCCCCCAAACGGTGCGCATCTGCCCCGGCCAGCTGTCTTTGATGCACAAAACACCCTCGGCTGGATTTCCGGTGATTTCTTTTCCAGTTTGAGCATCCAAAACAATCGGTTCGATGCCAAAGAAAGGTTGTTGGCAAGAACCGGGTTTTGTGGCTGTTGCCCCGGGCAGGGGTGTCATGAGGTGACCGCCTGTTTCGGTTTGCCACCAGGTGTCGACGATGGGCGCTTTGCCTTTGCCCACAACATCGTTGTACCAATTCCATGCCTCGGGATTGATGGGTTCACCCACGGTGCCCAAAACTTTGATGGACGACAGATCGTATTTTTCAACAAAGCTGTTGCCTTGCCCCATCAGCGCGCGAATGGCGGTTGGGGCGGTATAGAATTGGTTGACTTTGTGCTTTTCGCACACGGCCCAGAACCGACCAGCGTCGGGGTATGTTGGCACGCCTTCAAACATTAGCGTTGTCGCACCGTTGGCCAAGGGGCCATAAACGATATAGCTGTGCCCAGTCACCCAACCCACATCTGCGGTGCACCAATAGATATCCCCATCGTGATAATCGAAGCTAATTTTATGGGTCATGGCTGCGTAGACAAGATACCCACCCGTGGTGTGCACAACACCCTTGGGCGCACCGGTGGAACCGGAGGTATACAGAATGAACAACGGGTCTTCGGCGTTCATCGGTTCTGGCGCACAATCGGCAGAGGCATCAGCCATCATCGCATTATAGCTGTGATCACGGCCGTCTTTGTTGCCGGGCCCGCCGTTGGTGCGTTCCACAACCAAGGTTGTTACATCCCCTGAAATCTCAAGCGCCTTATCAACGTTGGCCTTTAGAGGGGTGGCTTTGCCACCGCGCGGGGCCTCGTCTGCGGTGACAATCAGTTTGGCATCGCAAGCTGAAACACGGGCGGCCAGCGCCTCGGGCGAGAAGCCGCCAAATACGATGGAATGAATGGCACCAACACGGTTACACGCCAGCATGGCATAGGCGGCCTCTGGGATCATGGGCATATAAAGGACAACACGATCCCCTTTGCCCACGCCCAAGGATTTATAAACATTGGCCAATTTGCACACCTGTTCGTGCAATTGGGCATAGGTGATGTGTTTGCTGTCGTCTGGATTATCGCCTTCCCAGATGATTGCGGTTTGATCCCCGCGGGTGGCAAGGTGGCGATCAATGCAGTTGGCGGAAACGTTCAGGACACCATCTTCGTACCATTTGATGGATACATCCGGATGGGCATAGCTGACATTTTTGATTTTTGTGGGGGCCTTGATCCAATCCACGCGGTTGCTTTGTTCGGCCCAAAAGGCATCCGGATCTTTAATCGATGCGGCATACATATCTTTGTATTTGGCAGCATCCACATGGGATTTTGCAGAAAAATCAGATGATGGGGGGTACGTCTTGTCAGCCATGGCTGGTCCTTTCGTCGGGTCCTGTTCCGGATTTAATCCGGAACCTCATGGTTATGTGGTCTTTGAAAGTTGCCCCGGGCAAAGCCCGAGGCACAAAAGGGCGATTAGATCGCCAAATATTTTTCGCGCAGTTTTTGATCGTCCAGCACTTCTTTTGCCGAACCATCATAAACAACGGTGCCTGTGTCCAAAATCACGGCGCGATCGGCCAGTTTAAGGGCGGCCACGGCGTTTTGTTCCACAATCACGGTTGTGATGCCTTGTTCGCGGATGTGATTCAGGGTCTTTGCAATTTCTTGCACAATCACCGGGGCCAAACCTTCGTACGGTTCATCCAGCAACAGAACCTTAATGTCGCGACACAAGGCACGACCAATGGCCAACATTTGTTGTTCACCACCAGACAATGTTACCCCATCTTGCTTGCGACGTTCCCCCAAGCGTGGAAACAGATCAAAAATCCGATCAATTCCCCATCCTTTGGGTGGGGCGATCTGGGCCAGTTGGAGGTTTTCTTCCACCGTTAGGCCGGGAATGATCCGCCGATCCTCGGGCACAAGGCCAAGCCCCGCTTGCGATGCTTCGTGGCTGGCCATTTCGTGCAACGGTTGGTGATCAAGCCAGATTTCCCCTTTGGTCAATTCTGGGTCGCCCATCCGCGCAATGGTGCGCAGGGTGGATGTTTTCCCTGCGCCGTTGCGGCCCAAAAGGGCAAGGATCTCACCCTCGTGGATATTAAAGCTGACGCCTTGAACGATATAGCTTTCCCCGTAATAGGCATGAATATCATGTACGCTGAGAAAGGCCGGGGCCGTAGAGGCATGGTTCGCATTTGGATCAAAAGGTTGGTTCATCATACTGATCCTTATACCTGTGCTTCGCCCAAATACGCTTCGCGCACTTTGGGGTGGCCTTTAATGTTGTCGGGCGTGTCTTCCACCAACGGTGTCCCTTGGGCCAAAACGGTGATCCGTTCGGCAAGGCTGAACACCACGTGCATGTCGTGTTCAATGATTGCGATGGTGATGTCGCGCTGGTCCTTGATCTCTTTCAACAGATCAATGGTGTTGTTGGTATCGGCCCGCGCCATCCCGGCGGTGGGTTCATCCAACAAAAGCAACCGAGGCTCTTGCGCCAAACACATGCCAATCTCAAGGCGGCGTTTATCCCCCCGAGACAGGCTTGAAGCATGCATGTCGCGCTTTTCAGCCATGTTCATATCTTCCAGCACCTGTTCGGCGTGTTCGATGATGTCCTTTTGGCTGTTCACGCTGGGCCACGCGTTTAATTCGAAAGACCCATCGCGTTTGGCAAGGCATGGGATCATCATGTTTTCCATAACGCTGAGGTCGCCAAAGATTTCAGGGGTTTGAAACACCCGCGAAATACCCATCTGGTTAATCTGATAAGGCGTTTGGCCCAACACAGATTGTCCGTCGAACATGACAGATCCCGTGTCGGGGATCAGTTTGCCCACCAAACAGTTCAGAAGGGTGGATTTGCCAGCCCCATTGGGGCCGATAATGGCATGGACAGAGTTTTCTGACACGCTGAGGTTTACATCCCCCAGCGCCTGCAGACCGCCGAAGCGTTTGTTCACACCTTTAACTTCAAGGATACCCATAATTCTGCTTCCTTATTCTGCGGGTGTGGATTGTGCGGCGGTGTCTTTGGAACCACCACGGCGGAACAAACGGCCAATGCGTTGCCCCAGTTCAACCAAACCACCGGGCAGGAAGATGATCACGGCCATAAACAACAGGCCAAGTGTCAAATGCCAGCCTTTCCCGATGAAGGGGTGGATGATGGTAACGAGGAAATCCTCGATCCCGTCAGGCATAAATTCAAACCACTTGTGCAAGATGTTGTCGTTGATCTTGGAAATGATGTTTTCCATGTATTTGATCATACCTGCGCCCAAAACGGGGCCAATCAACGTGCCAGCACCGCCCAAGATGGACATCAACACAACCTCGCCAGAGGCGGTCCAGAACATGCGTTCCGGGCCAACTTGTGTGTCCATGGCAACCATAAGCCCACCAGCCAGACCCGCATACATGCCAGAGATGACAAAGGCCGCAAGTGTATAGGGCTTAGAGTTCAGACCGGTGTAATTCATGCGCTGTTGGTTGGATTTCACGGCTCGCAACATCATGCCGAATGGTGATCTGAACAGGCGGATCGACAGATAGAATGCGATCAACATGAACACCACGGCGATGTAATATCCCGCATTGAAAGTGAACAACCAATTACCCAATTCAAGTTCAAAGCTGGACCGCATATCAAGGCCAAACAGGTTGGCACGTCCAATTTCACCTTCAGCCAGATTTGACAGCAATGGTGTGTCGGTTGCTTTGATTTGAAGCCCGGTTTCACCACCAGTGATTGGTGTCAAAACAGAGTAGGCAAGGGCATAAGACATCTGCGCAAACGCAAGCGTGAGGATCGAAAAGTAAATCCCAGACCGGCGCAAAGAGATATATCCAACAACCACGGCAAACAAACCGGCGAACACAATCGACATCAAGATTGCCGGAATAACGTTCAGGGTCAGAAGCTTCATCATCCAGATCGCTGCGTAAGACCCCACACCCAAGAAAGCGGCGTGACCAAACGACAGGTATCCGGTCAGGCCGAACAGGATGTTAAAACCAATGGCAAAGATACCAAAAATGATGAACCGCTGCATCAAGTCAGGATAGCCTGCATTGAACTGAGCCAGCTCTGATGTTTCAGGGAATGGGTTCAGGATGAACGGTGCAAATACGGTCAAACAGATGACAATGATAAACAACCGCAAGTCTTTGTTATTGAGACCTAGCATGGATTATTCCTCCATCACGCCTTTGCGACCCATAAGGCCACGTGGACGCGTCAGCAAAACGATGATGGCGACCAGATAGATGATAACCTGGTTGATGCCTGGAATGATCGCGATGACCTGTGCCATCGATGCGAAACTTTCAAGAATGCCCAGCAGAAACCCTGCTAAGACGGCGCCGGGAAGCGATCCCATGCCACCCACAACAACCACCACAAAGCTGAGAACCAAGAAATCCATTCCCATATGATAGTTGGGTGAATTGATGGGCGTGTACATCACACCAGCCAGACCCGCCACACAGGCCGCGATGGCGAACATGATGGTAAAGCGCCGGTCAATGTTGATCCCCAAAAGCCCCACTGTTTCGCGATCTGCCATACCCGCACGCACAACCATCCCAAAGGTGGTGAACTGCAAAAAGGCAAAGACCGCAGCAATGGTGATCATCGCAAAGGCAAAATAAATCAGGCGCCAATATGGATAGATTATGTTTTCCATCCCAATCAAAACGCCAAAGTCAAACGATCCGTCCAACGCCGCCGGAGCAGGGGTCGGGATCGGGTTTGCGCCATAGATTGCTTTGATGATTTCTTGCAAAACAATCGCCAAACCAAATGTCACAAGGATTTGGTCGGCATGGGGGCGCTTATAGAAATGTTTGATCAGGCCGCGTTCCATGATCACGCCAACCAACATCATGATGGGGATCGAAAACAAAATGGCCAATGGCACTGACCAGTTTATGATCATTTGCCCCGCATCCGCACCGAACCAATCGTAGACATACGGAATATCCACTTTCAGCGGATTGCCCAGAAAATCTGTCCGCGTTTCATCAATGGTTTCGCGGCTTATGCTTAAAATACGCTGAAGTGTCACAGCACAAAATGCGCCGATCATAAACAGCGCACCATGGGCAAAGTTCACAACGCCCAAGGTTCCGAAAATCAAGGTCAATCCCAAAGCAATCAGCGCATACGCGCTGCCTTTGTCCAACCCATTAAGAATCTGCAAGATTAAGGCTTCCATGTCCCCACCTGGATCTTTGTGCCCGTTTGAACGGTCAGCAAGTTAGTATGAAAAGAAGGGCAGGTCACATCGGACCTGCCCAACAAAGATCGCTTATGCGCCAGGGTTACAAGACCCCAAAGTTGCTTCAGCACCACCCATTTGTGGGTGATCTGGCTCGTACATCACCTGAGCGACAGGTGTGACTTCGACAACTTCCAGAAGGTCGAATTCTGATGTTGGGTTTTCTTTACCCTTCACAACCAGAACGTCTTTGAAACACTGGTGATCGGCGCCACGGTACAATGTCTTACCGTTGCCCAATCCGTCGAATTCAAAGTCTTCCAAAGCTTCTGCAACCGCACATGGGTTGAAGGACTTCGCACGGTTTACAGCATCAGCATACAAAAGTGTCTGACAGTAAACTGTGTGCGCCGCCTGTGATGGCGGGAAGCCGTACTTGGTGCCGAATGATTTTGTGAAGGCTTTTGAACCTTCGTCAGTCAGTGACCAGTGCCAGTTTGTTGAACCGAAGATGCCTTTAACGTTTGCACCAGCACCACGTGCCATCAAACGAGAGTACAAAGGAACAACGATCTGGAAGTCTTTGTTGTTCACGACTTTGTCGCGCAGACCAAACTGAACCGCAGAGGTCAAAGAGTTGATCATGTTACCGCCATAGTGGTTCAGAACCAAAACGTCAGCATCTGTTTGAAGAACAGGCGCGATGTAAGAAGAGAAGTCAGTTTGTGTCAGTGGTGTCTTAACCGCGTTCACAGTTTCCCAACCCATGCCTTCTGTCGCTTGAACAACAGCTTCTTCAGTTGTGTAACCCCAGTTATAGTCAGCGGTCAGGTGATATGCTTTACGATCTTTACCGTAGGCATTCGCCAACACCGGCGCCAAAGCAGCACCTGACATATAGGAGTTAAAGAAGTGGCGGAAACCGTTTGCTTTACGGTCTTTACCGGTTGTGTCGTTTGAGTGTGTCAAACCAGCCATGAAGATGATGCCGGCTTCTTGGCACAAGGCCTGAACCGCAACAGCAACACCAGAAGACGAACCACCTGTGATCATCACAGCACCGTCTTTTTCGATCATGGATTTCGCAGACGCACGTGCAGCATCTGATTTGGTCTGAGTGTCACCTGTGACGTACTCTACCTTTTTGCCCAGGATGCCGTTGCCTTCCAAAGTTTTGGAAGAGAACGTGTTGATCATCCCGCCGTCGCCGCCACCGTTCAGGTGCTCTACCGCCAACTCATAGGCGCGCAGTTCGTCTGCACCTTCGTCCGCGTATGGGCCTGATTGTGGAACGTTGAAGCCCAAGGTTACCGTGCTGCCGGTTGGCGCGTTGGTGAAACCAGAGTGGCTTCCAGCTGTGAGGATCGTGGGCAGAGCCAAACCGGCGCCTGCGGCGGCACCAGTTTTCAATACACCACGACGGGTCACATTAGATTTAGACATGAAGTGTCCTCCCGTTGATTACGAGGGGGGCCATGTATGCTAACGATTTCCCCCCAAATACACTTAACAGTGTGTGTGCAATATCGCTGGGACGCTGAAAAGAAATCAACAAAACCCTTGAAACATTGAATTATTTTGTAAAGATTTACACCATCCCACGGTGTACTTTGTAAATTAATTCTCTCGCACCTGCAGAAACTGCTTGCAAATAAACAGGTTTTTTAATGTCTCGGAAGATTTTGATCGGCACCCGCGTTCGCGAGAGACGCTTGTTGAAGGGGTTAAAGCAAGCGGAATTGGCCAACTTGGTTGGAATTTCTGGATCATATCTGAACCTGATCGAACACAATCGCCGCCGAATCGGGGGTAAACTGCTGGCCGATCTGGCACGCACGCTTGAGGTGGAACAATCCCTGCTGTCTGATGGGGTCGAGGCGGGCTTGATCGCGGATTTGCGCGATGCGGTTGAAGATCAACCCGCGAATGCAGACCGGGCAGAGGAACTGGCGGGTCGATTTCCCAGATGGGCAAAGGTGATCGTTTCGCAAAAGGCGCGGATTGCCGAATTGGAACAACGGGTCGCGGCGTTATCTGACAGGGTGTCCCACGATCCGTTTTTGTCAGAATCCTTACATGAAATCTTGTCCACCGTGACGGCTATTCATTCCACGGCCTCAATCTTGGTCGATCCTGAACAGATGAATGCCACGTGGCGCAAAAGGTTTTCCGACAACCTGTTTAGCGACAGTGAACGCTTGGCCAGCGCGGGCAAAGCTTTGGCAAAATATTTGGACAGTGACAAAGCCTCTGACTTTGAGGCCTTTTCCCCACATGATGAACTGGACCGTGCCATTCAATCGGTCGGTGGCCATTTTGAAGAGCTTGAAACAGGCAGGTTCGGTCCAGAAGGGGTGGCCAAATCTGTGTTGCAATCCGTGTCGCCATCCGCATTGGCGCTGGGTTTAACGTATTTGGACCGATATCGGAAGGATGCCCAAGCCTTGCCGATGGATGTTTTGGTGCCTTTGTATCAACGGGTTGGATGTAATCCCGCCCGGATTGGGGAAGAAACGGGTGTGTCATTGCCCATCGTGTTGCGCAGGTTGGCGTCATTGCCGGCGGATATCACGGGCGGGCATGTGGGTGTGATCACCTGTGATGGCACCGGAACTTTGTTGCATAAATTGCCACCAGAAGGATTTTCCGTGCCCCGGGTGGGGGCGGCTTGTTCCCTTTGGCCTTTGTTTGGGGCCTTGTTGCAACCTTTGGTGCCATTGCATCGTGTGCTGGGGGCCAGCTTACGGGCAGGGGGATCAGGGGCCGATGGCACGGCAAACCTGTTTGATGCCTACACAATTTGTGAACCCATCGGGCAACCAAAGTTCAACGAAACCCCAACATATGAGGCAACCATGCTGTTGGTGCGCCGCACTGACGGGCGGGGGGTGTCGGATGTGTTGAATGTGGGTCCCGCATGCCGATTATGCCCGGTTACAGATTGCGCCGCTCGCCGGGAAAGATCCGTTTTGGCGATGGGTTTTGACTCTGACCCCCTCAATAGGGTTTAGTGCGCCCAAGGCAGAATGATCATGCATCTAAAGGGGTGGGGTGGTGACAAAACATATTTTGTTGATCGAAGATGAACCCAACATCATCGAAGCGATCACATTTATTTTGTTGCGAAAAGGGATTAAGGTGGATGCCCATTCAAATGGCGCATCTGCGCTTGAAACTGTGAAATCCACAAATCCAGATGCGGTGATATTGGATGTGATGCTGCCCAATCGATCTGGGTTTGATATCTTACAAGACATCCGCGAAGATACTGATTTTGCAGAGATTCCAGTGATGATGTTGACGGCACGAGGGCAAACCAAAGATCGCGAAAGGGCGATGGAATTGGGGGCCACGGCCTATATGACCAAACCATTTTCCAATTCAGATGTGATTGAGGCCATCACAGCTTTGTTGGAGGGTGCTTGATGGAAAACACCCCACAAAAGGCGCAAGGCCAAGGGCGGCGAAAGCTGATCGAATTTGCCATGATCCTTCCCTTTGGTGGGGCAATCTTGGTGGGGCTGCCTTTGCTGTGGCCCGCTGCAGGTGGGGCATCAGACCGAGGTGTCAGCACATCATCGGCGATGATTTATCTGTTTTCTGCATGGTTTGTGATGATTGTTTTGGCATCATGGCTGTCATGGCGTTTGCGCAGATATCAGGCTGACGACTAACGATGTTTTCCACGGATATTCTGATCGGGGTTTCCCTGATTTACGTGGCCTTCTTGTTCGCCGTGGCTTTTTTGGCCGAACGCGCAAATCAACGCGGCCGGGCGAAATGGTTGCGATCCCCCTTAACATATACTTTGTCCCTGTCGGTTTATTGCACCGCTTGGACATTTTACGGTGCCGTGGGATTTGCCGCCCGTTCTGGGTTGGAATTTCTGACGATTTACCTTGGGCCAACGGGTGTCTTGATCGGTTGGTGGTGGGTGTTGCGCCGCCTTGTGCGGATCGGTCGGGCCGAACGAATTACATCCATTGCTGATTTGATTTCATCGCGGTTTGGGAAATCGACGTCGCTGGGTTGGATCGTGACGGTATTGGCCGTGATCGGGACGACGCCTTATATTGCACTGCAACTGCAATCGGTGACCCTTTCGTTGGCGGTATTTGGTCAGGGCGACGGGGCGGTAAATGTGAACGCAGATGCAACAGCCCTGTGGGTGGCGGCCGGTTTGGCCGTTTTTACCATTGTGTTCGGCACCCGGAATTTGGACGTGAATGAACGTCACAGTGGTGTTGTGATGGCCATTGCGGTTGAGGCGGTGGTGAAACTTTTGGCGCTGTTGGCGGTGGGGGTGTTTGTGGTTTGGGGGTTGGCCGGGGGCATTGGGCCAACGCTGAATCTGATCGATACCTCCCCAATTGCGGATTGGTCTGTTCCCACTGGCCGTTGGATCGGATTAACATTTTTGTCTGCGGCGGCCTTTTTGTGTCTGCCCCGGATGTATCAGGTTTTGGTGGTGGAAAATTCTGACGAACGGCATCTGGCCACGGCGGGTTGGGCGTTCCCATTTTATCTTTTGTTGATGTCTCTTTTTGTGGTGCCCATTGCCGTTGTGGGGTTAAAGATGATGCCCGCAGG
Source organism: Planktomarina sp. (assembly GCA_020630015.1). GTDB lineage: Bacteria > Pseudomonadota > Alphaproteobacteria > Rhodobacterales > Rhodobacteraceae > Planktomarina. Next base: position 39,229 of record JAHDCF010000016.1, read on the forward strand.
CGCCAATCCTGACTTGTTTGTTTTGACGCTACCTTTGTCTGCAGGGCAAAACGAATTGGCGGTATTTGCCTTTTTGGGTGGATTTTCATCCGCCACGTCCATGGTGATTGTGGCTGCAATTGCGCTTTCCACGATGGTGTCAAACCACATCGTCACCCCGATTTGGCTGCGGGCCGCGGGTGAAGGGGCAACCGTATCGGGCGATATCAGAAGTGTTGTGATTTTATCGCGCCGTTTATCCATCGCCGCGATTTTGGGGCTGGGGTATGTGTATTACCGCCTGTCGGGGGGTGGGGCGGCCTTGGCGGCCATCGGTTTGATCTCTTTTGCGGGTGTGGCGCAGGTTTTGCCGGTGATGCTGGGTGGCATTTTCTGGCGCGGGGCCACGCGCATTGGGGCAGCTGCTGGATTGATCGCCGGGTTTTTGGTGTGGGCTTACACGATGTTCTTGCCATCGGTTGGCACGGGAATGTTCCTATCCGACAGCATCTTGAACAACGGACTGTTTGGTCTGCATTGGTTGAAACCCCGTGCTTTGTTTGGAATTTCTGATCTTGATCCGGTTTTGCACGCGGTCTTCTGGTCTTTGTTAATCAACACATTGGTCTTTGTGATTGGATCATTGTTAACCAACCCCACCCCGTTGGAACGCATGCAGGCCTTTCAGTTTATTACGGCCTTTGACAGTGGGGCATCCCCTCGCAGTTGGCGCAGTGGTGCCGCGGAATCAGAGGATTTGTTGTTGATGGCCCAGCGCATTTTGGGGGCAACTGAGGCGCAAAAATTGTTTCGACGATTTGCCCAAGATCAAGGGATTGAAGGATATCTGCCCAGCCCGACACCTGCATTCTTGGATGATTTGGAACGCGCTTTGGCGGGATCGGTTGGATCGGCCACCGCGCACGCCATGGTGGGGCAAATGGTGGCGGGATCGGCCGTCACAGTGGAGGATTTGATGGCGGTGGCAGATGAAACCGCTCAGATCATGGAATATTCGCATCAGTTGGAAACGAAATCCGCGGAACTGACATCCACGGCAACCCAGTTGCGTGACGCGAATGAAAAACTGATGCAGCTTTCAGTGCAAAAAGATGCGTTCCTCAGCCAGATCAGTCATGAATTGCGCACGCCAATGACATCGATCCGATCTTTTTCAGAGATTTTGCAAGACAAAGGTCTGAAGGCCGCCGATCGCGTGAAATACGCCACCATCATTTCAGATGAAACCCAACGCCTGACACGGCTTCTTGATGATTTGCTTGACCTCAGCGTTTTGGAAAACGGTCAGGTCACGCTGAACATTGAAACCGGTACATTGGGGCAAGTGTTGGATCAGGCCTTGGCGGCCACGGACATCAAGGGGCAGGTGACAGTGCTGCGCCCCAAATCGCGAGAGTCCCTCTCAATCACAACTGATCTTGATCGTCTTGCGCAGGTGGTTATCAATCTGATCACCAATGCGGCCAAATATTGCGATGCTGTTAAGCCCCAATTGAAAATTTTGGCGCGCGAAACTGACACTGGCATTGAAGTTGATTTTATCGACAACGGAAGTGGTGTCCCACGTGGCAAGCGAGATCTGATTTTTGAAAAATTTGCGCGTATCTCGGACGAGGCCAAGGCCGGAAGTGCCGGGTTGGGCCTCGCAATCTGTCGCGAAATTATGACCAACCTTGGCGGCAGTATTGAATATTTGCCTGGGCAAAAAGGAGCGGCCTTCCGCCTGAGGTTGCCGCATCAACCAACCGTATGACGGGATTTACGACTGGGCAAATCCATCCAGTTGCAGGCGCATATGGGCCATTGGATATCCGGCATTTTCAACCGCTTCGACGATTTGGTCTGTCGGCAGATGCCCCGCTTGGGTGAAGGCCCAAACAATGCTGCACCGATTTCCCGACGCACAATAGGCCAAAACGGGGCCTTCCACCGTGTCTAACAATTTACGCTGTGTGGCGATTGCGTCGGGGCCAAAAGTGCGTGCATCGAAAGGGTTGTCATAAAAGGCCATGCCGGCCTTTTTAACCGCTTCTTCAATTTCACACATATGCAGATCGCCGGGATTTTCGGTGTCGGGGCGATTGCAAATAACCGTTTTAAACCCCGCAGCCGCGATATCAGACACTTGATCACAGGTGATTTGCGGTGAAACAGAATATGAGTCCGATAGTTGCCGAATATCCAAAGGGGCCTCCTATATGTCTTTGGGCAGGGTACCTGTCATATGGCGCAAACGCGCAAACACATCGACACCCATTTGAAGGGCGATGTCGATAATATCTATGGGCACCCAATTTTCAGCGATCATACCATCGCCATCGATGCGATAAAAATCCATAACCCTCATATTGATTATGCGACCTGTTGGACCAATGCCCAACCATTCCCCATCATGGGTGGCCGTCACCGAAGGCCAACCGCCGGTCACGGCAAAGTTGCCATCCCCAATGCGAATGTAGTGACCAGCACCTGCGCGATCTGGAAAGGCCTTCAAAAATGGAATCTGATGATGGGCGCGAAAACCCGGCAACCCTCGGCTGCTGCCGATGCCCGATGGGCCATACCACATGAAATCGCGGGTCCAGTAATCTGCATGAGGCATACTGTCTAATGTTTTCCCATCAAATTGACCAAGGGCAGCATGCATTTTCAAAACTTGATCCATCGCCTGTTTTCCCGCATCGCCGTCGCAAGTGGACAGATGCACACCATCCAAGGTGGCGGGGGGTTGCCAGGCACCTTCACTTCCCAAGGATGGGGGCAGGGGCCACAGGCCCACCTGATGCATCAGATCAAGATAATCCCACAACATCCAACTTTGGCAAATTTTCCCGGTTTGGGGGTCCAATTCATGAACCTCACAAAACCGCAACGTCACGGTGCCATGGGAAGGTGGAATATCAAACAAAGGGGCTTGAAACGTTCCTTGATAAACACCCATTGTGGCCACCAATTGGGCAGGGCGCGCTGTATCAACCCGATCATCGGGCAGGTTATCACCCGCCACAAAAATCTGATCACGGCGTTCAACATCCGGCAATGCAGTGCGCAACGCGTCAAACAAGCCTTGCACGGCCTTGTGACCGGAAATGGCGTTCACCGGTTGACTGGCCAATACCTGGACATGTGCATCAAAATAATCTGACACAGGTGCGCCTTTTGTGACTGCCTGCAAATGGTTGAACGCCGTTTGTTTAAGCGCTGCGATATCCCAACTCACAACAAGACACCGATCACAACAAGCATCAAACCAATGCCCGACAACCCCATCGCGGCAAGGTTCCAAGGCAAGACGGCCTGTAACGTTGCGCGTAAGGCATCATCATCCGCGCCGGATTTTTTGGCCTTCCAAACCCGCGCGATGCACCAAATCAACAACGCAATTCCAACCAATGACAAAACAATGCCCGGGAAAATTAACCAGCCCATGACACACCCCTTTTTCCAATCATCGGCACGTTAGAAAATCATTGCGGTTGTGCAAGCGCAAAGAGCCGCGTATTGCACAAATTTATCAAGTGAAGGAGGTCTCATGTCAGACGTTTCTGAAAGTTCCCGTGTCGCCGCGCAAGAATTGCGCCAGTTTATTGAACGGTTTGAACGGCTGGAGGCCGAAAAGAAAGACATTGCGGATCAGCAAAAAGAAGTGATGGCCGAAGCAAAGGGGCGTGGATATGACACGCGTGTCATGCGTAAAATTGTGGCCCTTCGCAAACGTGATGCCAATGATTTGGCCGAAGAAGAAGCCGTTCTTGATATGTATAAAGAAGCGTTGGGGATGTAACCGCTTAGCCGATTTCAGGCATCAGAAATGTCACATCATCACGCCCGGCGATTTCGGCGATTTCGTCTTGATACATTTCTGAAAATTCATCCAAAACAGCATCGCTAAGGCCCGGGTTGTCAAATTCTTCGACCATCGCCTCGGGCCGGGCGAACCTTTCGATGAAGGCCCCAAGGACTTTGATGCGCTGTGCCTCAGATTTCGGGGGGTTTTTGCGGAAATACAGCTTTAATTTTTCAATCCCCTCTGGGCTGAGGATTTCACCGATCAAATCATACCCGCCTACAATGCGGGTTCCGGGTTCCACACCCGCCATTGACCGCAAAACATGGGGCCAGATAAAGGGGCTGTCTTCATCACACCAAACGGTCAATTCGACGTCTGGTATGGCCTCCAAAATCCGATCGATAAGATAAACCCAAGAAATGTCATCAGGGTTGATGCCAGACATAAAGCTTTCAAATGACCGCCCGCTGGATTGGGCAAAGGCTGATGGCACAAAGGCGGCCGGATCACGGATCGCCAGTTTGATTTCGATCTCATCCTCAGCAAAAATTTCACCCAATGCGGTCAACTTCGCATCCGCCAGCCCATAAAATTGACCGTTTTCAAAGATGCGATTGGGCACACAAAAGAAATTTCGGTTGCTCATGGCCACGCGTTTGGCATCAGGCATTGGCAAAATAGCCTCAAGCAGGCTTTCGCGAGAGTGCCGCATTTCTTTGCCACGGATCACATCCCCCACCGCCTCGCTTAGGATGCGGCGATATTTTTGGGGGCCGGGCAGGGCGATACCATGGTCTGACAGTATTTGCCTGTTCTTAACCAAAGATTTCAACAATGCGTCATCATCGCTGCAATGTGCACCGATATGAAAGGCGATTTGCATGTGATCTGCCCTCGTACGTCACTCAATGGCTTGACTATAGGCGCACTCACACGGCAAGGACCAGCCCTGATGGCAAAGAACTCTGCAGATGTGGCGCAACCGCGCGAAAAAGCCCGCAGGCATCGCCCAACCATTTGGGTTTTGCTGGCTGCAGTTTGTGCAGGGTTGGTGGTTCTGCCGTTAGTGGCACTGGTTTGGATTGCCGCCACCCCTTCAGAACCTATTTGGGCGCATTTGGTGACCACAAGTTTGGCGCGATACGTGACCAACACCATTTGTTTGATGATCACCGTGGGGGCCGGAACCGTGATTTTGGGCACGGGATTGGCCTATTTGGTGACCCACATCGCCTTTCCCGGACGGTGGTGGCTGCAATACGCCTTGTTTTTTCCCTTGGCAGTTCCAGCCTATATCGCGGCCTTCGCTGTGGTGGATTTCTTTGAATTTGCCGGTCCGTTGCAGGTTTGGTTGCGGTCTGTGTTCGGATGGTCGCGACCGGGGGATTATTGGTTCTTTGAAATTCGAAGTTTCGGCGGCGCGGCGTCCGTCTTTACCCTGACATTATACCCTTATGTGTATCTTTTGGCCCGCAGTTCTTTTCGCAGCCAAGCTGCCGGTGTCCGTGATACGGCAAGATCGCTTGGGTTGGGGCCGCTTGCCACCGCGTGGCGGGTATCCCTGCCATTGGCGCGGCCGGGGATTGTGGCGGGTGTCGCGATCGTAATGATGGAAACCATCAGCGATTTTGGAACGGTGGAATTTTTTGCCGTGCAAACCCTGACAACGGGCATCTTTTCGGTTTGGTTGGAAAGTTACAACGCAGGTGGCGCGGCGCAGCTGTCGTTGTGTTTGTTGATCCTTGTGATTGTATTGGTCAGCCTGGAAAGGATCCAAAGGCAAAGCGCCCAATTCAACAAAACCGGGCGTCAAACTCAGCTTGTCCCGCCTCGGCGGGTGTCACCTGTCGGACGGGCCGCTGCCTTGGTGGCCTGTTTGATCGTTTTCGCGCTGGGCTTTGGTCTTCCGATGGGGTTGTTGATCACCCATGCCTTGGCCATCGGGTTTGCAATGTCACAGGGGGTTTTGGGCGCCCTTGCCAACAGTGTGGTTTTGGGATCGGTCACCGCTGGATTGACCGTGATTGCAGGTTTTGCGGTGGTCTATGGCGTGGTGCAGCGGGGAGGGCATCTTTTGGCCATCCTCAGCCGGATATCGACATTGGGCTATGCGATCCCCGGGGCTGTTTTGGGCATTGGCCTTCTCAGCCCGTTAGCCGGATTGGATCACCTGATCGCCAATGGCATAGAAGCCGTAACCGGGCGTAATATCGGCCTTTTATTCACGGGCGGTATCGTGGCCTTGATCTTTGCCTACGTGGTGCGCTTTTTTGCGATTGCCATCGGGGCCGCGGAAACCGGTTTTGCAAGCTTGCCCACATCCGTCACACTTGCCGCGCGCACCCTTGGCGCTTCGCAATTGCGCACCCTGGGGCAAGTCACTGGCCCGATGATGAAAACATCTGTGCTGTCCGCCCTGTTGTTGGTATTTGTGGACACGGTGAAAGAATTGCCCGCAACATTGCTGTTGCGCCCGTTTGGGTTTGAAACCTTGGCAACCTATACCTATGCCCAAGCCACCTTGGAAAACCTTGCCGAAGCCGCCGTTCCAGCCCTGATGATCGTGGCCCTTTCGGTGGCGGCCGTAATCTTTTTGGCCAGAACCAATCGCTAGGGCTTGCAACCCTCAAAACTTTTCCCTAAACGACCGCCCAGTGCCCCTATAGCTCAGCTGGTAGAGCAACTGATTTGTAATCAGTAGGTCCGCGGTTCGAGTCCGTGTGGGGGCACCATTTTCACATCCAGATGTATCCAATGACATTCGCAAAGCCCTAGTTTATAAGGGTTTTTATGGAAAATATTGTCCGATACGGTTTTGTGCGATTTGATACGATAACCCCAGATTGGGGGTATCCGTGGGGGTATCTGCAAATCGCGAAAAAAGTGATACCCCCAGCAAGATTTTAAGCGATATCAAGATTCGGAACTTAAAACCCAAAGAAAAGCTGTATAAAGTTTCTGACTTCGATGGTCTGTATATTGCAGTTAAACCAAACGGATCAAAATTGTGGCGGCTAAAATATCGGATTGATGGAAGGGTAAAGACCTATTCCATCGGTGTTTATCCTGCCGTCAGTTTGGCCCAAGCCCGCAAGGCGCGGGACGCGGCACGGGTTCAGATTGCGCAAGGCATTGACCCTAGTGAAGTCAAGCAAGAGGAAAAATTGATCCGGCGAGAGGCCCAAGGCCATACGTTTGCTAAGATCGGGTTGGAGTTTCTGGATAAGCAAAGAAAAGAGGGGAAGTCGAAAGCGACTTTGGACAAAACCGAATATCACCTGAAAATGGCGAATAAAGATTTTGGCAAGAAACCTATAACAGAAATCACCGCGCCAATGATTTTGAAAACCTTGCGCAAGGTTGAGGCGAAGGGCAACTACGAAACCGCCCATCGATTACGTGCCCGAATTGGTTCGATCTTTCGCTATGCCGTGGCAAGCGGAGTTGCGGAAACTGATCCTACATATGCGCTACGCGATGCATTGATCCGCCCAACACGGGTGCACCGAGCGGCGATCACAGACCCAAAAGCGCTGGGCCAATTGTTGAACGCCATTGATGCATTTGAAGGGCAAACGACCACCCGAATTGGACTGCAGCTTTTGGCGCTACTGGCCCAACGCCCGGGCGAAAGTCGTCATGCGAAGTGGCAAGAGTTCGATTTAGAGGAAAATGTCTGGTCGATCCCAGCCGAAAAAATGAAAATGCGACGCGATCATTCGATACCATTGCCCGAACAAGCGCGGCAGATTTTGCATGAATTGCGAAAGTTTACCGGACATAGTGAATTTCTGTTCCCGTCACTGCGATCAGTTAAACGTCCCATGTCCGAAAACACCCTAAACGCCGCATTGCGCCGCATGGGTTATTCCGGCGAAGAAATGACCGCGCACGGGTTTCGGGCCAGCTTTTCAACACTGGCCAATGAAAGCAGCCTATGGAATCCGGACGCCATTGAGCGGGCTTTGGCGCATGTCGAAAAGAACGAAGTGCGTCGCGCATATGCACGTGGTGAACATTGGGATGAACGCGTAAGGCTTGCGAATTGGTGGGCGATGGAGTTGGATGGGTTTAGGCAAATAGGATAATAATTTTTGTGTAATTCCGAAAAACAACAACTGGTAAAAGACGCACTTTTTTGGATTGTCTCCGATGTAGAATATTTACACGAAGCAACCGGTTTGTTTGCTAAAGAAGTCATCGAGGCGCGACGGTTTAGTCAATTTCTTTCCAATCGACGTCAGCAGGAACTCAACAAGACTGCGCATGTTTCAAGTTTAAACTATCGTAGAGCGTTTAACAAAATTTTGGATGCCCCGCGAGAATTTGATCCTGAAACAATTGACGCAATCAAAGTGGAACAAAGGCGGCTTGAAGGATCGACTGTAGATGAATTGAAGCAGGAAGTTGCCACGCTCATTCAAAAAAACAAAGATCGACGAGAAGAAGGGCCAATTTATAATCGACCCGAAAATCGACTGCATCGATTAGAGGTTTGGGTTCGAAAAAGTGCATGGTTGCCGAGTGAAGCGGTATTGATCTTAGGATATCGGGAGCCGAGCGAAGCGGTGGTGGTCGAGCTAGAAAATCTACGCGCGCATCAAATCGAAGATTCTCCATTTGCAACGGCGTTTCATACTGTCAAAGAAACCATGCAATCTGCCATTGATGTTGGCGAAATTTCCAGTCCTGGACGCCCTTTAGAGTATTTGCGTTGGTTTGATAAAGTGAAGTATGAAGTGCCAGACGAATTGCGACACGCAATCTTGGAAATTCATGCTCCCGAAGAATTAGCCCGTCTAAAAAATATACCTGATGAAAAAGAAATCGTGCTGAGTCCGAGCGAAAAAAACTCGCTTTTGAAACTTGTCGCGACGATGGGTTTAAAAGGCTATGGATTTGATCCAGATGCCACTAGAAGTAACACCGCTGTTGAAATTCAATCAGATGCGAATTTGATCGGCCTAAGCCTTGATCAAAAGACCATTCTTAAGTGGCTCCGACATGCTGTTAAGTTGGTACCTGAAGTCGAGGACTAACGGAATCCTTATCGGAACGTCTCAATCCGGCAAATTCGATCTTGGACAATGCAAGCTCACCTCGAACGTAACAACTCGTAGGTGAACCCAAATGGACTACCCCAATTTCCCACAAACAGGCTTGGTGCGCCTTTCCCAAATTCTTGCACCCGCAGGCCCTATTCCTGTTGCCAGGTCCACATGGTGGCAAGGCGTCAAGGAAGGCCGTTTCCCGAAACCCCAAAAGCTAGGCCCACGCACAACAGTCTGGAAGGTGGAAGATATTCGCGCGCTGTTTGACGGTGACGACAATGGTTAGGGCGGGCACCATTCGTAAGATCAGACGCTCGAAAACGTATAGCTATGCTGAATTGGCAATCGCCACAGGCCGGTGCGAAGCAACGGTTCGCGGCTGGGTTAAGCGTGGGATGCGTGTTTTAGATGGGTCTATCCCGCATTTGATCATTGGGTCGGACGCCCGTGATTTCTTGACCGCCCAATTGCGCCCGAAAAAACCGAAAATGGCGCTGGGCGAAGTGTGTTGTTTCAAATGCAAACAGCGTCATGTCCCCAAAGGTGATTTGGCCGAACTCCTGCCCAATGGTCCAAATGGCTGGCGATTGGCCGCGTTGTGCCCGTGTGGCGCAATGTGTTCGCGGATCGTCGCACAAGGCGATCTTCGGGGGCATGCTGAAAAATTGGGGTTGCAGTTGGGTGGGGTGAATCAAGCCTATTCGATAACCCATTCCCCCACTTAAATTTACATTCAAACAGGACCAAACCAATATGAGAAAGTTTAACGAAGAAAATGAGCGGATAAAACGCAAATACAGCCAATATCTGCGCGAAGCAAAACGGATGGACCATAAAACGGTTCAAAAGGCTGAAGATGCGATTTTGAAGTTTGAGGCGAGCACTGGATTTAAATCGTTCAAGCTGTTTCACATCGAACAGGCAGTCGCGTTTAAAGCCAAGTTTGAAAATGAGATCAGCAAAACCACGGGTAAGCCATTGGCAAAAGAGACCATAGCGGCAACATTGACGGCTTTGAAAAAGTTCTTCTTCTGGCTGGCAGGTCAGCAAGGCTATAAAAAACGCATTGCCCATTCGGATGCGGATTATTTTAACCAAAACGCCAAAGATGCGCGGGTGGCGTCAGCGCGGCGCGAAATACCGTTCCCGTCTTTGCAGCAATGTGCCCACGCCTTTGCGCAAATGCCCAGCGCAACAGATATGGATAAGCGGAACCGTGCTTTGTTTGCTTTTTTGATGATTGCAACGGCACGGGATGGGGCCATTGCATCGCTGCGTCTAAAACACATCGATTTGGTGGAAGGTTGCGTTTACCAAGATGCGCGGGACGTTAAGACCAAGTTTTCCAAGACGTTCACAACATGGTTTATGCCAGTTGGCACGGAATATACCGACTGTTTCTATGCATGGGTGCAATACTTGCGTGATGAAAAACTGTTTGCCCCAGATGATCCGCTGTTTCCACGTCCCTTGATGGGGCTGTCGGATATGGGTGGTTTTGAGGTTCAAGGTCTGTCGCGGGATATGTACGCCAGCGCCAATGCCCTGCGCCTAACTATCCATGATGCATTCACCAACGCAGGCCTGCCCAAATACCCGCCACATACATTCCGCAAGACCATTACAAAATGGGGGCAGGGGTACTACACATCCCCCGCCGCACTTAAGGCGTTTAGCCAAAATTTGGGGCACGATAGTGTTGCGACGACATTAGATAGTTACTGCCCTGTAGGGCCGGAAGAACAAAAGCGGCTGATAGTTGGGTGCCGCTAGGCTTAAGCGGTGATTTTCGCACGACATAGCAGGGGTAAAGGCTGGATGTTTGAATATGATTGGCATAGCTTCCCCCCAAATAAGATGGGGTTCAGTCGTGCAACAAGAAATCAAAAAGAATGCCGATATCACCGCCAATTCCGAACAACTGGCCACGTTGAAAACTCATTTTCCCCAGTGTTTTGATAAAGACGGCAAGTTTCGCCCCGACAAGTTGGAAGATATCGTGCGGGCCAGTCGCGCGGATATCACCCGCGAAGGGTATAAGCTGGACTGGCTGGGTAAATCTTATGCGCGGCTTTTGGCGAACCTGAAAACCGAAACACTGCTGGCCCCCAATGCGGAACATAACGCATTGCCCGAAAACGCGAAATCCGAAAACCTGTTGATCCAAGGGGATAACCTGGATGTGCTGAAACACCTTGTGAATGCCTATTCCGAAAAGGTGAAAATGATCTATATCGACCCGCCTTATAACACAGGGTCAGATGGGTTTGTCTATAATGACACGCGCAAATTCACAGTGGAAGAATTGCAGCGACTGGCGGGTGTGGAAGAGGACGAGGCCAAACGCATTCTGGATTTCACCAATTCGGCCAGCAATTCCCATTCCGCCTGGCTGACCTTTATGTACCCCCGTCTGTATGTGGCCCGCGAATTACTGCGCGAAGATGGGGTTATTTTTATTTCCATAGATGACCACGAACAGGCGCAATTGAAGTTATTATGTGACGACGTGTTTGGGGAGGAGAATTTTTTAGCCAAGCTCATCATCTCAACGGGAGCAAACAAATCTGGAAAAGGCGTCAAAATTCAAACAAACACTGAATACTGTTTTGCCTTCGCTAAAAGCGATCAGCTTGTTCAGGTAGAACGGATTGACAAAGTAGATGAAACCCTAAGAAATCATCAATGATGCCCCAACACCGTTAGAAACAAGAGAGGATATGGGCTATACGGTATATTGGAATAACAAAACAGGTGAGCTTGTTCCGGTATACGACTATGACAAAACAAAAATTCCAACAAATGATCCAGCGCAAGTTTACACAGACGACGCAGGCCTACTTTCGAAGGGATTTATCCCCATAAGGCCAGGTTTCAGGGGTAAAAAACTACATCGTTGGCGCTGGGGATTAGAAACATTTAAGTCAAGAGCTCACGACGTATCAGTGGTCGAAACTAAAAACGGAATGACCTTAAAATTTTTTCAAAGTGGATTCAATGCGCCAAAAAATATTATTAGTTGTGGAAGTGGAACGAAAGAAACCACAAAGATTTTTGATGGCGATCCAATTTTTGAAAACCCGAAAAGCACTTCATTACTTTCGCGGCTTTTGTCAATCGGTGGTGATAAAGAACTAGTTGCACTCGACTTTTTCTCCGGCTCCGGCACCACCGCCCACGCAGTGATGGCGCTTAACGCACAAGATGGCGGCAATCGCAAGCATATCTCTGTGCAACTTGATGAACCCACCGACCCAAAGTCAGAGGCGCGCAAGGCAGGTTACAAAACCATCTTTGAAATCACCCGCGAACGGATCAAACGCGCGGCAGCCAAGATAAGGACAGATCACCCCGATGCCACCTGTGATTTTGGGTTCAAAGAATTCAAAACCATTCCGGCCAACGAAGGCCAATTTGCGGGATACATGGATGACGCCGAAACGATGGAAGACTACACCCCTTTTAACGGTATGGCCTTGGATGATGATGGTATTCAGGCATTATTGACCACATGGGCCGCCTATGACGGTCTGCCCCTGAATCAATCCTTGGACGCGGTCGATCTGGATGGCTATACCGCCTTTGCGGGCGGGGATAAGCTGTATTTTGTGAACAGCGGTCTGAATATCAAACACATTGTAACCATGCTAACCCGCATTGACGAAGACCCCACATTCACCCCGCGCAAGATTGTGGTGTTTCACCATCGTTTCAACGACAAGCAATTGCGCGAATTTTCAGAGGCCGTGAACGCCCCAAACCGCAAGCACCTGCAACTTGAATTCATTCAGCGGTTCTAAGGCATGGGATTTGTATTTGAAAACGACCTGCCCCACCAAACCCGCGCCGTACAGGGTGTTTTAAGCGCCTTTGAAAGTGTGGCGGTTACAAAGGCCCGACGCGGCTCACAAAACCCTGTATTGGTTCTAGACGGGCAGGACGCCTTGCTGCAATCCAACCTTGAAAGGTTGCGCAAAGAACGCGGGTTTAGCCAGGCTTACACAATTGATACGACAGAACGTGTGTTTGATATCGCGATGGAAACAGGTACGGGCAAAACCTATGCGTATACCAAAACGATGCTTGAGCTGAACCGTCAAACGGGAATTGCAAAATTCATTGTCGCGGTACCCCGTGTGGCTGTTAAGGCTGGCACAGTGGGTTTCTTAAAGTCCGACGCTGTTCGCGAACATTTTCGCGATGAATTTGAACGCAACATTAAGGTTTACGAGGTTCAAAGCCAAAAGGGCAGCAAGGCCAAGAAAGACCATATGCCCCAAGCAATTGCCGATTTTTGCCGTGCCGATATCGCGATGAACAAGGGGGCTATTCATGTTCTGGTGATCAATGCAGGAATGATCACATCCAAAACAATGAGCAAGATTTTCGACGTGGCCTTGTGGGATGAATTTGACCAACCCTTTGCCGGTGTTGCCCATACCAACCCCGTTTTGATTGTGGACGAACCCCATATGTTTCGCCGTGGGAATAAAACCTTCAAAGAAATGATGCGGTTCAAGCCGCAGTTCACCTTGCGATATGGGGCCACGTTTGATGGTGACTTGATCAACATGGTCAATGAACTAACCGCTGTCGAAGCCTTTAACGACGATCTGGTCAAAGGCATTGTTGCGCATGTGGAACGGTTTGATGAAGGCAATAACGTCACCCTAAAGCTAACCGATTTGACTGGCACCGAAGCCAAGTTTGAACTGAATGACGCGGGTCAGAAAACAAAGCACGCGCTGGGCAAAGGACAAAGCTTTGAAACCGTTCATCCTGAAATGTATGGGTTGACTGTTGAAAAGCTGAATAAGTCGAAGCTGGTTCTTTCAAACGGTTTGGAACTTGCAAAGGGGTCAAAGATTAACCCGTTCAGCTATGCCGAAAGCCTTAGCGATAAGATGATGCAAAACGCGATACGCGTGCATTTTGAAAACGAACGCGAATTGTTTTTGACAATTCCTAGGATAAAACCCCTTACCTTGTTTTTCATCGATAACATCGACAGCTATCGTGACAAGGCCGGTGCGATGCGTGTTCAATTTGAAGCGATGGTCAAAGCGCATATCGAAGGGTTGTTGCAAGAAGAGGCCGATGACGCCTATCGCGCCCACTTAAGCGCCGCACTTGCGAATATTAGCGCCCTACATGGCGGTTACTTTTCGAAAGACAATTCCGACAAAGACGAAGCCATCGAAAAAGAAACGTTGGAAATTTTACACGAAAAAGAACGTCTTTTAGAATTCTCTAACCCACGACGATTTATTTTTTCAAAGTGGACCCTGCGCGAAGGCTGGGACAACCCGAATGTTTTCACAATTTGCAAGCTGCGGTCCAGTGGGTCCGAAACATCCAAGTTGCAAGAGGTAGGTCGTGGTCTACGGCTTCCCGTAAATGAATTTATGACCCGCGATAAAAGTAAGACATATTATTTGAATTATTTTGTTGATTTTACCGAAGGTGATTTTGTTGAGCGTTTGGTTGGTGAAATTAACAGCAAATCGAGTGTCATGTTTGATACGGTCAAACTTGATGAAGCCCTTAAGGTTAAGTTGCTTAAGGAATACAGCCAATTTGAAAACAATGAAGATGAGTTGTTAGAAACGCTTGTTGATGCAGGGATGATAACAATTTCCCAAAAATTCAAAGATGGCGGGTTTGAAAAGCTTAAATCTGAATATCCAAATGCGTTTGGTGCTGGGCTTAAAAGTGGGAAAGTTAAAAAAGACAAAGAAAAATCGAAAACCACAATACGCGCTGGCAAATATGCTGATTTGAAAGAATTGTGGGAAAAGCTAAATCGAAAGGTTGTTCTGGAATATCAATTCGACACGGATGAATTGTTGGGAACTCTTTTCCGAGAATATCTTCAAAGCCATATTGATGACTATACGCAAACGGGTGCGAGAACTGAAACTGTAACTATCAAAAAGATGGGGGCCCAAGTCGGGGCGCAAGGTGTGATATCTGACACTCAATTCACCGCTTTAAACATGATGAGTTATAAGACTTTTATCGAAGCGTTGTCTGATAAGGTCGCATTGACAACTGCGAGCCTGCACAATGCTTTCACTGATTTGAAAACAAATTTTGATATCAATTCTTACTTAAGCCAAACTACAATCAGAAAAATTCAAAAAGGGTTTAATGATTTCCTTCTTCAAAAAGTATTTGGTGAATTTAAAGTGGGATATCGTGAAACAAGTAACAAAGTGCATCCGACGCCGCTAACAACCGCAAACGGAAAGCCTAGAAGTGAAATTGACAGTGGAAATGTGGGTGTTTTATATCAAACGGGTTCAACACCTGATAACTATCTATTTGATGAACTATATTATGATGGTCAGCTTGAACTAGAGAATATCCAAAATGATGTTCAGGAAGTTATCGTATTCTCCAAAATCCCTAAAAATTCGATCCGTATCCCACTAGTCGGAGGCGGTTCTTACTCGCCGGATTTTGCATACGTTGTTAAATCAAAAGATGGACGTTCCCAATTAAGCTTAGTTGTCGAAACCAAGGGTAAATGTGAAATTAACTTGGCAGAGCTGGAAGTGCAAAAAATCCGACATGCAGAAGAGTATTTTAATCGAAAAGGGGCGGGCTTAGATATTCGTTTCGAAACACAGCTGGAAAGTATGGCTATAAAAAGGATTATTGAGTCCGCAATTTCTGCGGCCTAAAATTCGTTGTTGGGGGTATCATTGGGGGTATCGGAAATAACCACATTTATAAAAGTTATATAAAACAAATACTTATGTACTAAATATGAGTCCGTGTGGGATCCAGATTCATCCAATGACATCCGTAAACGCCTTGTTTATAAGTGGATTGAGGCTTCTTTTGTCCGATAGCGTCTTTTGTGATGTGGGGGCATTTTGCCCGATTG
>JAHDCF010000001.1:0-19845 GCA_020630015.1 Planktomarina sp.
ACTTTGCCCTCGGCCATACAGATCACGGGATCACATAGGCGGCCAATGAAATCCATGTCGTGTTCGATCACACAGAAGGTATAGTTCCGTTCTTTATTCAGCTGAATAATGGCGTCTGCGATGGTGTTCAAAAGGGTGCGGTTCACCCCTGCGCCCACTTCGTCCAGGAACACGATTTTGGCGTCTACCATCATGGTGCGACCCAGTTCCAACAACTTCTTTTGTCCGCCGGACAGGTTACCCGCTTTTTCTTCTTTCAGATGCTCGATCGTTAAGAATTCGATCACTTCGTCCGCTTTGGCTTTTAAGGCACGTTCTTCATCTGCAATGCGACGGCGGCCGAACCACGCGTTCCAAAGCGTTTCACCCGATTGTGTACCCGGCACCATCATCAGGTTTTCACGCACCGTCATGGATGAAAATTCATGGGCGATCTGGAATGTGCGCAACAGGCCCTTGTGGAACAATGCATGCGGCGGCAGGCCGGTGATGTCTTCACCTGCCATGGTGACACGACCCGAGGTGGGTTCAAGAACGCCTGCTATTGCATTGAAAAGTGTGGTTTTTCCTGCGCCATTTGGTCCAATTAATCCTGTGATGGACCCTTCGGCGATTTCAAGTGTTGCGCCGTCCACGGCGTGAAATCCACCAAAGTGTTTATGCAGGTTTTCAACTTTTATCATGGTCCCCCCGGTCACATGATCAGTGTAAAAAACAGCCCCGGAAAAACCGGGGCTGTTCTGAACATTTTTGGGATCGGATTACTTGCGTCCGGCGGTAACTTCCTGACCACCTTCGTAACCCACCAAACGGTAGCTGCCTGCAGCTTCGCCTGGACCAACCAATTCAACGCCTGTTGCACCGACATAGTCAATGTCGCCGCCGCCGGCCAGAATTTCCAATGCTTTCGCAAGTTCACCCGCTTGAATTGGTTCACCTGGTGCGTTTGCAACCATCATGACCTTTTCTTTGTAAGCTGCTGGATCAGAAGATCCCGCCGCTTGCATCGCCAACATCATCAACGCAGCTGCATCATATGATTCAGGTGTGAACGGTGAAGTTGCTTCAAATGCACCGCCAACAAGCGATGTGAACGCAGCCGCCAGTTCATCAGATGGGGCAGGGTGCTGACCTGAAGAACCATCGATTTCAGAACCGAAGTTTTCAACCAATTTGGCTGAAATCATGCCGTCAGGGAAATGGAAGCTGTCAAATGCGCCAGAATCCAAGGCCGCGCGAACGATGCCTGAACCGCCTTGGTCAACGTAACCAGCAACAACCAGACGATCACCACCAGCAGCAGCCAAAGCACCAACTTCAGCAGAGTAATCGGCTTTGCCATCTTCGTGTGCAGCGTTGATTGTGATTGTACCACCAGCAGCTTCAAAAGCCGCTTGGAAGCTGTCAGCCAAACCTTTGCCGTAGTCGTTGTTTGTGTAAGTCACGGCAACTTCTTTGATGCCAAGATCCATCAAAGCTTCTGTCATAACAACACCTTGACGCGCGTCAGATGGTGCTGTGCGGAAGAACAGGCCGTTGTCTTCGTTGTTCATGTGGCTCAAGCCTGGGCTTGTTGCCGAAGGCGAAATCATCACTGTGCCGTTTGCCAAAGCAACGTTGGACAAGATTGCACCGGTTACACCAGAACAATCCGCACCCATGATGCCGACAACACCTTCAGCGGCGATCAAACGCTCAGCAGCCGCAGTCGCAGCACCAGCATCGATACATGTTGAATCACCACGAACTGATGTCACTTTTGCACCGCCCAACAGTTTTCCGCTGTCAGAAACTTCTTTCATCGCCAGTTCAGCAGCATCAGCCATCGAAGGCGTCAAAGATTCAATTGGACCAGTGAAGCCCAAGATCACACCAATTTTGATTTCGCTATGGCCGTCGGCCATGGCTGAACCAGCCAACAAAGCTGTTGCAGCAGTTGCAGTAAGCAGTTTTTTCATCCGATTTCTCCCAGTTGGACAAAATTCTGGCACAATGAATAGCGCGGTATTTTTGAAAGGGAAAGCTTTCCATCAAAAACTCGTCAAAAGAATTGGAATATTTTCCGAGCGGACCCTACGTTAATTTCGAGAATCGAAAGGAAATGCCTGATGAGACCCATCCTGCCAACAATGATCTTCGCTGCCGCACTGTTGTCGTTTGGGCAAATCGCGCCGGCAAATCCATCAGCGATTCAATCGCAAGTGATGGTCGACGGATTGGAGGATCCCTGGGGTTTCGATTTCCTGCCAAACGGAGATGTTTTGATCAGCCAACAAGAAGGTGATTTTGTGTTGGTATCCGGAACAAAACGCCGAACTTTTAAAGGCCCACAGGACGTAATTTTCGAAGGGCAGGGTGGGCTGTTGGACGTTTTGATCCCAAGCGATTTTCAGACCAGCCGTCAAGTTTTGTACACATATTCAAAAAAACAGGGCAAAGGATCGGGAACGGCTTTGGGACAAGCCACGTTTAACAAAAATATGACCCGTTTGGGCAATCACAAAACGCTGTTTGAAATTGCGAACGGATCAAAAGGAGGACGCCACTTCGGAAGTAGAATAGCCGAAGGGGAAGATGGAAAAATCTATGTTTCTATCGGGGATCGCGGCGATCGGCCTTCCGCGCAGGATTTGTCCCGTGAAAATGGATCCATTCTTCGGTTAAACCGGGATGGAACTGTGCCAAAAGATAATCCGTTTGAAAACTCAGCCATTTGGAGTTCTGGCCATCGAAATCCACAAGGTCTGACGTTCGCGCCGGATGGCAAACTCATTGCCATTGAACATGGCCCAAAGGGCGGGGATGAGGTGAATTTTGTTGAAAAAGGCAAGAATTATGGCTGGCCCGTGATTTCATATGGTCGACATTACTCCGGCGCGAAGGTTGGTGTGGGAAATGCGAAGGCTGGGATGGAACAGCCTTTTCATTATTGGGATCCCTCAATTGCCCCGTCCGGCGCATTGGTTTACTCCGGCAAACTTTGGCCAAATTGGACAGGGCAGATCATGACGGGAAGTCTGAAGTTCGACCAGATACAAGTTGTTTCATCGAAAAAATCAGAAGGGGTAATCGCAATACTGCAAAACCAAGAGACACTTCGCGTCAGGGATATTGCAGAAGCAGATGACGGATCAATCTGGTTTTTAAGCCAACCAAATGGCAAGCTTGTCCGGATCACCCCACACTAATTTGAACGGGAAGCTTGCGCACCGCGTTCCCTGTATGGGGTTGTGTCGTAATGCGCGCGATAGCATTTGGAGAAATGCGAAGGAGATGCAAAGCCACACGCCAATGCAACGTTGATCACGCTCATGTCTGTTTGCATTAAAAGGTTTCTGGCCTTTTGCAACCGCAGTTCCATGTAGTATCTCTTCGGGCTTCTGTTGAGATATCTTCGGAACAAACGTTCAAGCTGACGCGTCGACATACCCACTTCTTTTGCCAAAATCGAAGGGCTGATCGGTTCTTCGATATTTTGTTCCATATTTTGGATCACCATCGAAAGCTTTGGATGGCGCACACCAATGCGTGTCGGAATGGACAAGCGTTGCGTGTCTTGGTCGGTGCGAATGGATGAATAAATCAACTGATCTGCCACCGCATTGGCCAATTCTTCACCATGATCTTGTGCGATCAATTTGAGCATCAAATCAATGGAAGACGTACCGCCCGCGGTTGTTATGCGATTCCCATCCACAACAAAAACAGATTTGGTAAGTTCCACTTCATCAAATTCCTCGGCAAAACTGTCTTGGTTTTCCCAATGAATGGTGGCTTTCTTGCCATCCAACAAACCAGCCCGGGCCATCGTATAACCCGCTGTGCAGAGACCCCCAATAACTGGACCGCGCCTTGCCTCGCGACGAAGCCATGACAAAACGCGTTTGGAGGTTGAATTCTGGATCTCAATGCCACCGCACAACATCAAAGTGTCGTCCCGATTGGTTTCGATAAGATCAGAAGATACCACAAATTCGATCCCAGCTGAGCACGCAACAGGATCCCCGCCATCACCCATTAGTGACCAAGTATAAAGTTCACGACCCGACATGCGATTTGCGATGCGCAAAGATTCGACCGCCGCAGAAAAGCACAGCATCGTAAAATTTTGCATTAGAACAAAAACAAAGTGCCTCGGCTTCGACGGCGGATCGGCCACTTCGATTAGGTGTTCATTGATATCCATGCCACATCTCCGCTTAGATGCTTGTAACGCCACAAGACTTCGGCCCTGTGACAATGGTTGAAGCCAACGTCAAGCGTCAACTTAAATTTACATTTGCTTTAGGTGGTTTACCTCTTAAAATTAGGCGTTACATAGGAACTTCAAGAATAATTTCCTGTGTTGGAGAAATGCGATGAGCACGTGGACAAAATCAAGTTGGCGCCAAAAACCTCGGATTCAGATGCCTGAATATACCGATGCCGCCGCTTTGAATGCAGTTGAAGCTCAATTGTCCAAATATCCGCCATTGGTTTTTGCTGGCGAAGCGCGATCTTTGAAAAAGCAACTTGCAGCGGCCAGTAGGGGGGAAGCTTTCCTTCTTCAGGGTGGTGATTGTGCCGAAAGCTTTGAACAGTTTTCCGCCGACGGGATTCGCGACACCTTTAAGGTGATGCTGCAGATGGCGATGGTCTTAACCTATGGGGCCAAAGTGCCAGTGATCAAAGTTGGGCGAATGGCCGGTCAATTCGCAAAGCCGCGTTCAGCGCCGACTGAATTGAAAGACGGCGTGGAATTACCAAGCTATCGTGGTGATATCATCAACGAACTTGCCTTCACACCCGAGGCGCGCATTCCAGACCCGAAAAAAATGTTGCAAGCTTATACTCAAGCTGCGGCTACCTTGAACTTGCTGCGCGCATTTTCCAAAGGTGGCTTCGCTGATGTGCATCAGGTGCATTCTTGGACACTTGGTTTTACAGAATCAGATGCCGCCGCTGCTTATCGTGACCTCGCCAACCGCATTGCTGATACGCTTGATTTTATGAAGGCCGCTGGGTTGACCGCTGAAAACAATGCAGAGCTTGGATCGGTTGATTTCTACACCAGCCATGAAGCTTTGTTGTTGGAATACGAAGAAGCGCTGACGCGGGTGGATTCGACGACTGGTCAACAATTGGCCGGGTCCGGGCACTTCATTTGGATTGGCGATCGCACACGCCAACCCGACGGCGCCCATGTTGAATTTTGTAGTGGTGTTCAAAATCCGATCGGTCTGAAATGTGGACCAACGACCACGGCTGACGATTTGAAAGTTTTAATGCAAAAGCTGAACCCTGAAAATGAAGCAGGACGTTTGACACTGATCGCGAGGTTCGGGGCAGGGTCTGTTGGTGATCATTTACCTGGATTGATAAAATGTGTTCAGGAAGAAGGTGCAAATGTTGTTTGGTCGTGTGATGCGATGCATGGCAACACGATCAAGTCTTCCTCAGGGTATAAAACGCGGCCTTTCGAAAGTGTACGACGCGAAGTTCAAGAGTTCTTTGAAATTCATCGCGCAGAAGGTACGATACCCGGTGGTGTTCATTTTGAAATGACTGGCGCAGATGTGACTGAATGCACGGGCGGCGTCCGTGCTGTCACTGATGAAGATTTGTCAGATCGTTATCACACCGCGTGCGATCCACGTCTTAATGCGTCACAATCTTTGGAATTGGCTTTCTTGATTTCAGAGGAATTGGGCCGAACTGGGTTAAATACCAAGCGTAAAGCGGGTTGATTAATTCTATTTTACAACACGAAGATAGGGGCGTTCCGGTTTTCGGGCGCCCTTTTCGATTGTAGGCGCCCCCCAATTTGCACCGGGCTCTCGCAAGTTCATTTTTTTAACTTTTGGGAATTCAAACGCGTTCCTCTGTTCCAGAGCATTTTCTGACATGCCTGTGAGTTGAGAGTTATAACACCCCAAGGTCGCGTTTTTTGGCAATCCAGAAACGACACCCAAAGCAAGGCCAGTGATGTCGGCCCCATCCTTGAGGGGAAACATGCATAGGCTGAGTGGAGATCCTGTTTCCACAGCATCGCGTGAATATTGCAAAAAGAGCTTTTGTTTTTGCCCGAACATTTTATCCAGCAAAGTTTGCATGGTGGTTCGAAGTGGAAACGAAACCAACGAAGGCAGGGGAATGGCCCTCATGTCCATACCAAACGCATCATTAAGAGTGTTCCCAGCAAAACGAAATCGCCCGCCGAGCCATTTATCTTTTTGTATTATGAAACAATCGGGTAAGTCTTGACCCAACTCAACAGGCCGCAATGCCTTTCGTCGGGGCACATCACCATTTTCAATTTGAGATTGCCATACCTTGAATACGCGTTCGAATTTTTCAGTCTCGTACGGCTTCAAACCGTCGTGCCAATTGAACATCACAGCAGCTTTCTTATGCGAACCAACACATGTTTAATACTCGTTAACTCGTGCTAACGATTTCGTTTCTCAAACAATGGTAAACAATCCGTTAATTTCTGAGATGGAATATCAGGCTTGCTTCGCAAATTGGGCACTATAAAACCAACGCAAGCAAAGAGATTTTTAAAGGCCATTCAATGATTAAATCGATGACAGGTTTTGCCACTTTAAATGGAACACATGGCGATTTTGAATGGTCTTGGGAATTGAAAAGTGTCAACAACAAAGGCTTGGATATTAGACTACGCGTGCCCGACTGGATCACTGGCTTGGAAAACGACATTCGTAGTATACTGAAATCAAAAATATCACGAGGGTCACTTCAGTTGAATTTGCGCCTGTCTAAGGTGGCGTGTGGCGATGAACACCATTTGGATGATCAAAAACTGCAAATGTACTTGAGCCTTATAAAATTGGTTGAGGCAGAGGCACAAACTCATCAAGTTGGATTGGCGCCAATGACAGCAGGCGAAATCATTTCAAAATGCGGTTCGGCCGATCAAAATCTTAACGAAGAAAACGTATTGAAACTAAAATCATCTCTTTTGTTGCAGCTCGAACCTTTGATCGAAGCATTAATCGAAATGCGAAACCGGGAAGGGATTAACCTTCAAAATATCATGAGTGCGCATTTGCAGATGATATCAGATCTAACGAAAAACGCAGAAGAAATTTCAAAACAACGAATATCCGATCACGAAAGTGAATTAAAAAAAGCGATTGCAAAACAGATAAGTCAAGAAATTGACCCCGATCGGTTGGCGCAAGAAATCGCTTTGATTATCGTAAAGTCAGATGTCACAGAAGAAATTGATCGATTGAAAAGCCATATCGTTGCCGCGTCAGATCTTTTGAAACACGACGGGCCAGTTGGTCGGCGACTTGATTTCATGATGCAGGAATTCAATCGTGAGGTGAATACATTGTGTTCAAAATCAAATCATAAGACGCTGACTGCGATTGGATTGGATATGAAAGTTGCGATAGACCAGATGCGCGAACAAGTTCAAAATGTGGAATGAGTCATGAAACGTAGGGGTCTTCTGATTATTCTTTCCTCACCGTCAGGTGCCGGAAAATCCACGCTTGCACGGCGATTGCGAACTTGGGACCCTTCATTGGCGTTTTCCGTCTCTGCGACCACTCGTTCAATGCGGCCGGGTGAAGAAGACGGGAAAGATTATCATTTCATGGATGAAGCCAATTTCAAAGAACTCGTGGCCCAAGGTGATATGTTGGAACACGCTCATGTGTTTGGTAACTTTTACGGCTCGCCCAAAGGGCCCGTTCAAGAAGCTATCGAAGAAGGGCGAGATGTCTTGTTCGATATTGATTGGCAAGGGGCTCAACAAATCGCAAATTCAGCCCTCAGGGATCACGTACTTTCGATTTTCATTCTTCCACCTTCCATAGCAGAGCTGCGCAGGCGCCTTCAAAGCCGCGGGCAAGACAGCGATGATGTCATTTCCCGTCGAATGCAGAAAAGCTGGGACGAGATCAGCCACTGGGACAGTTATGAATTTGTTTTGGTGAACGATGATTTGGAACAAACAGAAGATAAGTTAAAATCAATCGTTTCGGCTGAACGCCTTCGTCGCAGCCAACAACCTTCGTTGTTGGATCATGTTCGTCGTTTACAAGATGAGTTTGGAGACATGTCATGATCTTTGCACTTGGTGAATCCGTACCAGAACTTAATTCAGATGAAACATGGGTCGCTCCAACCGCCTCGGTCATTGGAAATGTGGATTTACAAGCGAATTCCTCCGTTTGGTTTGGCGCGGTGATACGCGGTGACAATGAACGCATCACGGTCGGGCAGGGAAGCAATGTTCAAGAAAATGTTGTCATTCATACCGATCCGGGATTTCCCGTAAAAATTGGTAAAAACTGCACAATTGGTCACAGCGCGATTATTCACGGCTGCGTAATTGACGAACAAAGCTTAATCGGCATGGGTGCGACCATTCTGAATGGTGCGAAAATTGGTAAAAACTGTTTGATAGGTGCCGGTGCATTGGTCACAGAAGGAAAAGAGGTTCCAGATGGATCTTTGGTGATCGGCCGGCCGGCAAAGGTTGTGAGGACCTTAGATGAAGAGACCATCCATTCGTTATTGAAGTCTGCAGAAACGTATCAGAAAAATGCAGAACGGTTTCGAAATCATCTTAAGCAAGTATAAACACCACATTACGGTTTGATCTTCTGAAGATTGAATAGGGTATCTTTGCATTTGTTAAGTTTAACTTAAACTCGCATCTTATTGTAAAGTAACAATATTAAGTCACGTAGGTGTTTGATGTCTTTGCATTGAGGTGCATGTCAGCCCGAGTGATCTTGATAACAAAACCTCTAATTTTTGTTTATTAACTCCAAGGATGGCTTTTGATGTAAGCAACGCCATATTCTTTAGCATTATTCAGTGCATCTTGTGCTAACGTATTGTAATCAATGCATATTAGCTCGAATGTATTTTTAACATAATACTGATTATGCGCTAGATGCATGTGCAGCCTGAGTAATGTTAGGTCCCCCATCCAGGCTGTGGTTTTCTGACTTTAAACAAGAATTAAACTCCATGATGCAACTTAGCTCAAATTTAATTTGAACTGGGTTGATGGAGGTCCATTTGATTTCTTTGGGTTTTAAAATCTGCGCCAAAGCTGACAGAAGCTTTGATCACACATTCCAACACCAATACATCATTTCTCAATCAGCGGATCATTTTGCACCCGGCTGGAATCAAGTCGAAGTCAAAGGCTGGAATATTTTTCATTCCCCAAGTCTGCCTGTCACCCAACTTAAAGATAAGTATGGTGAAGTTGTGGGTTTCCTTTTGGGGTGTGCGTTGGATGTGAATGGTGAAAGTTTGCGAGAAGAATGCGCAGTCCTCGCAGATGAAAATGATCCTCACTTTTTTAACAGATTTGAAAATTTCTTAGACGGTTTGTCCGGACGGTTCCTTTGCATTTTGGCAACCAAAGAAATTCAACGCATTTATCCTGATCCCGTTGTCGACTTGGGGTGTGTTTACGACCCCCTCACCCGAACTGTTGCTTCCTCCCTCACACTGGCTCTGACGCGTGATTTCCAACCCGATCAGATTTTTGGAACTGATTTGTCGGGTAATCATGACAGACGGCAAACAATGGGACACACTCTTGATCGTCATGTTAAGCGCCTTTGTGCAAATATTTACTTGGACTTAAAGTCATTTCAAACACATCGATTTTGGCCCAGAGAAGACACGAATCTTTTTGAAAACCCACGGGATAAGTCGATTGAAATTAGTGAGCAGATTGCAGTCCGTTTAGGGCAATTAACGTCGGGATGGGTCAAAAGTCATAAGTGCCTATTCCCCATTTCTGGCGGCCGAGATTCCAGATCATTACTTGCTTCTATTTCGAATGATTTAAGCAAAGTCGACGGGTTTTATACCTGGTCTTTTCACAAACAGTCACGATGGGATGTAAAAATTGGCCGAAAGATTGCTGATCTTTTGTCGTTACCTCACCAGATATTTAGAAACGTGGAAATTAGCAAAGACGATGCATCTTTGTATGAATTGAGAACGGGATATGCGGTCCCAAGTATGGCAGAAAGATCTCTGGGAATAAGTGAAAAGTTACCGGGCGGATCGCTGGTTCTCCGTGGAAATATTATGGAGGTTTTGCGTGCCACAAATTGGCAAAGGCAATCGACTGGTTCGTTTAACTTAAAGCATGCATTAAAACGTCTTAGAGCATTTTCTGCAGAATACACTGGTGACCGAAAGATATGGGAAGCGGAGTTTATGAAATGGTATTCCGCCCTGCCCCAGATGGCCAAAGAACGCGTATACGATCTGCTTTTTTTGGAAATATATCTTCCACATACCCAAGGTGCACGATTGTACGGAACACCTCAAAACTTTGTCGTCAATCCTTTTAACGATAGGAGACTTTTGCAACTTTCCATGCAAATAGATCGACGTTTCAAACTTCAAGATCGTGTTTATGATCATATTGTACGATCCCGAATGCCCCAACTTTCTGAAATTCAGTATATCTAAAGGATCAACCATATTGGTGGTGTGGGCATTTTGGGCATAGATCAGCTGTTTTTAACACGAAATCTGACCAATAGCTGGATTGTTCAATCCTCTGTCTCTAAAATCGAAACAATAGGACGTATCATTAAATAGGTTTCCAAGAAGACATTCGCGAAACCAGAGGCAGAAAAATGGCAAGAAATCGTGAAGTCGGAACACTTTGGATTGGTGGGCACCTGAGTTGGATGGAACAGCTTTGCCTGAAGTCTTTTGTGGACCAAGGACAAAAGATTACGCTGTTTAGCTATGAAGAAATTCCGAATGTTCCCAAAGGTGTAATTCAACGAGATGGTCGAGAGATCATCGATACGGATGATTTCATCAAATACGAGCAAAAAAACAGCTTCGCGTTGTTTGCTGATTGGTTTCGTTTGCACATGATCCACAAATGCCCAAGCATGATTTGGATCGATACCGATGTGTATTGCCACCAACCCATGACATACGACAGTGACTATGTTCTTGGTTTTGAACTGCCTGGTGAACAACGCATCAATAACGCAGTTCTTGGTCTTCCTCACGACAGTGAGATGCTAAGGCAAATGCTTCACTTTACCGAAGATCGATATTCAATCGCCCCTTTCCTTTCGGCACATCGACAAAAAGAGATGCGGCAATTGGCGATGGAAGGGACGCCAATGCATATTTCACAACAACAGTGGGGCGTGTGGGGGCCGATGATGGTGACTTACTATGCGCATTCGCTGGGTCTAAAACGCCATATCATGCCCCTGGACGCATTTTACCCCATTACATTCCGTGAACGCACGACCTTCTTGGAACAGACAGAAGTGGTGGAAGCAAAATTAACAGATAAAACCACGGCGCTGCACCTTTGGGCTTCTAACAAAAAGGAACTTGGGAACCGACACAATGGATTGCCGCCTGTGGGAAGTTATTTAGAAAAGTTACTGAAACTTCACGAAATCGAACCCTCTCTTGCCCCCTTAACAAGCCGTGGAAATAATTTGTTTGATGCCGCTTTGCTGAATGATTTGCAGGTATCTGATGTGAATTCGGTATTGGATGTGTCGGGGGCGGCACGCGGATTATGCTTGGCCCTTCACCATAAATTTGATTGTGATGTTTTACTGGCTGATCTGAATTCAGAAGGTAAATTTGAAGATGGTCCCCAGCCCTGGCTGAAGGATTATTCTCAATTTTTGAAAACGCACGGCGTTGATAAATCAAAAATTAAAATCCTGAAAAAACCTAAAGATCTGAAGCCCGTAGATGTGGTTTGTAATCTTTCGGGGTTCGGAGATTCTTATAAAATTGGTCCTCTTTCGCGGATCATGGAAAAGTGTTTTCACTCCGATACGCAACTTTTAACGGATATTAGAAAAGGATCAGGTGCTTACCCATTCTTTCGCGAATACGGAACCACGCAACAGCTGTCTCAACACAAGATCAAAGGCAGTAATGTTGATCGAATTTTGTTCACACCTGTCGTACGAGAAAACGTCGAAGATTCTGGTGGCTGGGATAAAATTGCTGAAAACTTGGCCGGCAAAGATGGCTGGTACCGCCCCGGCACAAACGGACATAGCTTTCTTTTTCAACCCAGAAGCACCGACACCTTGGTCGTCACCTTCGACAACCTTGATATCACCATGACAAAACGCGATGACAGGCGTCCTTGGGGATATTCCTTCATCGAAAAGCAAGGTTGGTCGATGCTGGGCGTTCTTGCCGGCGGGTGGACATGGTACCGTGAACCATGGGTTTATGATCAATTTGATGATTTGAAAAAATCCGGCTTTTTCAAACAGTTTAAGCGCGTCGTGTTTTACGGTGCTTCTATGGGGGGATACGCGGCCTGCGCTTTTTCGCCGGCAGCACCAGGTTGCGATGTGGTGGCCATTTCACCACAATCAACATTGGATAAAACGATTGTGCCTTGGGAAACCCGGTATAAGGTCGCATGGGATCGTGACTACAAAGGTAAATATGGGGATGCCGCAAAGGTGAGCAAAGCGGCAAACCGTGTATCAATCTTGTTTGATCCGTATGAGCCACTTGATGCGCAACACGCCGCACGATTTAAAAACAAAAATGTGCAATTCCTTCGAACGCCACTTTTGGGGCACAGGTTGGGAAGTTCACTCAGCCAGATGGGGATTCTGTCACCAATTATTTTGGGAGCACTAAATGGAACGCTGACGAGTTCAGAGTTTTATACCCTGCTTCGTGCCCGCAAAGAATTTCCAAGATATCAAAGAGAGTTGTTCAACAAAGCAGTTGATAAAGGCCACGTTGCACTTGCCAAATCATTGGGCGAGCACATTCTATCCAAAAATGCCAATCGCGCCGTACGTCTGGGGTTGCAGGCCCTGCCCTAAGGCAAAAGAAAGTCTTTTGCTTTGGAAAGGTTTCAGGATACTCACGCGAGAACCAGAACCCGGAGGGCACAAGGTATGACAAGCATTTTAGTTTTGAACGGTCCTAATCTGAATCTTTTGGGAACGCGACAGCCAGAGGTTTACGGCACAACCACTTTGGCAGATATCGAAAGCGCCTGCCGTGATCATGCCAAAAAAATCGGCTGTGAGGTTGCTTTTCTGCAAACAAATTCTGAGGGTGGTTTGGTGGATGCGATCCACGCGGCAAAACAGGTCCATTCTGGAATTGTGATCAACGCTGGTGCATATACGCACACATCCATCGCAATCATGGACGCGGTATTTTCAACCGAGTTGCCCACGGTTGAGGTTCATCTTTCCAACATTCATGCACGAGAAGAATTTAGGCATAAATCCTATTTGGTTCGAGCAACAATTGGTCAGATTGCCGGTTTTGGACTTCAAAGCTATCTATTGGGAATGGATGCTTTGATGGCGCATCTCAACACATAAGATTTTCAAGCAGAAAACAAAAAAGGTGCACCCATTGGCGCACCTTTTTTTCGAAGATAGAAAGATTAACCCTTCATTGTTTTCGCAACTTCAGCTGCAAAATCTTCTTCTTTTTTCTCGATGCCTTCGCCGACTTCCAAACGAACAAAGCCAGTCACTTCCACACCCGCTTCTTTTGCGGCTGCTTCAACTGTCAGGTCTGGATTCACAACGAACGCCTGTCCCATCAGTGTGCTTTCTGCCATAAACTTCTTCATGCGGCCAACAATCATCTTTTCGATCACGGCCTCGGGTTTTCCACTTTCGCGGGCGATGTCCATTTGAACTTGCTTTTCTTTTTCAACAACTGCCGGATCCAAAGACGCTTCGTTCAATGCGGCTGGGTTCGCAGCAGCGATGTGCATGGCAACTTGCTTGCCAAATCCTTCGTTGTCGCCTGACAGGCCGACAAGAACACCGATTTTGCCCATACCGTCAGCGGCAGCATTGTGAACGTAAGTGACCACTGACGCCCCTTCAACAGATGCCATGCGGCGCAACGACATGTTTTCACCAATTGTTGCCACAGCGTCTGTAATAAGCTCTGAAACTGCTTTTCCATCAACTTCGCTGCTGGCCAATGCTTCTACATCAGCGGCTTGCAGGCCGGCAGTGGCAATTTTTGACACCATCCCTTGGAAATCCGCGTTTTTGGCAACAAAGTCAGTTTCAGAGTTAACCTCAACCGCAACCCCTTTGCCACCGTCGACAGCAACCGCAACCAAACCTTCAGCGGCGGTACGGCCGGATTTTTTAGCGGCTTTTGCCAAACCTTTGGTGCGCAACCAGTCCATTGCGGCTTCCATGTCACCATCGTTTTCGGTCAGAGCTTTTTTAGCATCCATCATGCCCGCGCCGGATTTTTCGCGCAGTTCTTTTACAAGTGCAGCAGTAATCGCCATATCATGTATCCTTTGAGTCAATCACAAAGCAGGCGCAAACTTTGCGCCCGCAATTTTAAATCTGGTGAAGCTATCAGCCTTCTGCTGGCGCTTCTTCAGGTGTTGGTGCTTCGGCAGCTTCTTCCGCTGCGATTGCTTCCTCTTCAGGTGCTTCTTCCATTGCACCAATATCAACACCAGCAGCACCTAATTGCGCAGACATACCTTCAAGGGCCGCACGTGCAGCCAAATCGCAATACAATGCAATTGCCCGCGCCGCGTCATCGTTACCTGGGATCAAATAATCGATACCATCTGGCGAACAGTTTGTGTCAACAACAGCGATAACTGGAATACCCAGTTTCTTGGCTTCGGCCACTGCCAGATCTTCTTTGTTAACATCAATAACAAACAACAGGTCAGGTACCCCGCCCATTTCGCGAATACCACCCAAAGATGCCTGCAATTTGTCTTGATCACGCTCCATGCCCAGACGTTCTTTCTTCGTCAGACCCTCAGCGCCGCTTTCCATTTGCTCATCAATGGCTTTCAGACGATTGATAGATTGAGAAACGGTTTGCCAGTTTGTGAGCGTGCCACCCAACCAACGGTGGTTCATGTAATACTGTGCGCATTTTTCTGCGGCTTCCGCGATGGGGCGTTGTGCCTGACGTTTGGTTCCCACAAATAAGATGCGACCGCCTTTCGCAACGGTATCTTGGATTACTTTCAAAGCCTGATCCAACATTGGAACGGTCTGCGTCAAATCCATGATGTGAATACCATTACGTGACCCATAGATGTATTCGTCCATCCGCGGGTTCCAGCGTTGAGTTTGGTGTCCAAAGTGGACGCCAGCTTCCAAAAGCTGACGCATTGTAAAATCTACGGCCATGCCATGATCCTTTTCCGGTTTAAACCTTGGTGGCGTCATGCAGCCCATTTGGGACAACCGGCGGACCTGATCAGGGATTTCTCCCCTGACGGCCCAAACACCACCTGTGAAGTGGGGTCCCGATACGTCTGTTCTTCTTGTTTGGCAAGGGCTTTTTGCTTGTCGTATTGATGATAACGATCCAAAAGCACTTTATGACGAAACAACAAAAGATTATCTGCATCGGGTCCGTACTTTGGGATGTTATCGGCAAATCAGATGTCGAAATGCAGATTGGAACTGATATTGGTGGGCGCATCCAGCGTTTGCCTGGTGGTGTTGCGTTAAATGTTGCCATGGCGTTGGCAAGGGAAGGTTTGCCCCCTGCACTGCTAAGTTCGGTCGGTCAGGATGGCGAAGGCCATGAACTTATCGCACGTTTGAATGAAATGGGTCTTTTGACCAAATTCATTTACCGTCCATCGCATTTACCAACCGATGTTTATATGGCCATAGAAGGTGCAAATGGCGTGATTGCGGCAATCGCTGACGCGCACAGCCTTGAACTGGCTGGTAATGCGATATTGACCCCTTTGTTCGATGGCCAATTGGGGACGGAAGAGTCCCCTTTTGATGGCATTGCCGTTCTTGACGGGAACTTGACCGAAGCATTGCTGGAAGACATCGCGCACAAACCAATCTTTTCCGAAATGGATCTTAGAATTGCACCCGCCTCTCCCGGGAAGGTTTTGCGGTTGAAGCATTTTCTTCAACACCCGAATGCAGTTCTTTACGTCAACAAAGTGGAAGCTGATCTCATGCTGAATAGTGTATTTGATGATGCTTTTGACGCAGCGCGCGCGTTGGTGGAAAACGGCGCAGCCAGAGTATTTGTCACCAACGGTGCGAATGCGGCTGTTGATGCATGTCCAGATCAAACTTTTTGCGCCACCCCACCAAAAGTAGAAGCGAACCGCCTTACGGGTGCCGGTGACACCTTTATAGCTGCTCAGATTGCTGCTGAATTGTCAGGAATGCCTCGCAAATTGGCGCTAGAAAAAGCAGTCGAAGCGGCGGCCACATATGTTAAGGGCGAAAACAAATGAGCATCAACTTGGTTTTCAGTGAAGAAATAAGGGAAGCGCGCGAAACTGGACAGCCGATTGTCGCGCTTGAAAGCACAATCATTACCCATGGCATGCCATACCCCCAAAATGTTGAAGTTGCGCAAGACGTGGAAAATGTGGTTCGCCAAAACGGTGCCACACCGGCGACAATCGCAATTTTGGATGGATCTCTTCATATAGGATTGAGCAAAGATCAATTGGAAGGGCTTGGCCAAGCCAACAAGGTTGCCAAGGTTTCGCGTGCTGATATCGCAGCGATCATCGCCAAAGGTAAGACTGGTGCTACAACCGTTTCCGCCACCATGATCGCGGCAAACTTGGCGGACATAAAGGTTTTTGCAACCGGCGGTATCGGAGGTGTGCATCGTGGGGCGGAACAATCTTTTGATGTCTCGGCTGATCTGCAAGAGCTTTCACAAACACCTGTCAGCGTTGTGTGTGCAGGTGCCAAAGCGATCTTGGATCTTCCCAAAACATTTGAGGTTTTGGAAACTTTGGGAGTGCCAGTCGTTGCTTACGGGCAGGATGCCCTCCCTGCATTTTGGTCTTCAACATCCGAATTGAACGCCCCATTGCGTGCTGACAATCCGCACCAAATTGCCGATATGATCCGTGTCAGGCGGGAAATGGGTATTCCAGGTGGTTGCTTGATTGCCAACCCGATCCCAAAAGATGCGGAAATTCCAAACGAAGTCATTACGCCCATAATTGAAGCGGCATTAAAAGCGGCCGCCGTGCAAGGTGTGCATGGTAAAGATGTGACCCCCTTTTTGCTGCAAAAGATATTCGAAATCACAAAAGGTGCGTCTTTGACTGCAAATATTGCATTGATCAAAAACAATGCTGCATTGGCCAGTCAGGTCGCAAAATCTTTGTGTGATTAGAGCGCTGGTGATGAGGACCGCATCTTGTCACAGCTTAGACCCGTGTTTAGATAAACGGCGGATGGCAATGGAAAGACAACATGGCAAAGTCTAAGGCAGAAAAACGGCGACGCCCGGGATGGTTTTCCGGGTTGCGAAGCAACTTCTTGACCGGCCTTATCATTATTGCCCCGATCGGGCTTACAGCCTGGCTTATTTGGACCGTGGTAGGATGGATCGATGGGTTCGTATTGCCTCTTGTTCCCGATGCTTACCAACCGGATATTTTAATCAGAAACTATTTCTGGGCTGAATTCGCGAAAGATGCGGACGGAAATCCCCGTGAAACTTCAATCCGGGGTATTGGTGTTATCGTATTTTTGCTTTTCACCCTCTTCGTCGGTTGGGTTGGAAAAGGTTTTCTGGGCCGATCTTTTTTAGCGTGGGGCGAAGGTTTGGTCGACAGAATGCCTGTCGTCCGATCGATCTATTCAGGCGTGAAACAAATTGCAGAGACAGTTTTTAGCCAAAAAGACAGCAACTTTGAAAAAGCGTGTTTGATTGAATACCCACGAAAAGGTATCTGGGCCGTTGGCTTTATATCAACCGATGCAAAGGGCGAAGTCGCAGACAACAGCCCCCCAGATGATCATCTTGTATCGGTCTTTGTTCCCACGACACCAAACCCAACATCCGGTTTTCTGCTGTTCTTTCCCAAAAAAGATGTGATTGAGCTTGATATGTCGGTGGAAGATGCAGCCAAGTTGGTTATCTCTGCCGGATTGGTTTATCCCAATGGAAAACCACCCGCCGATATTTTGGATGAAAAAACGCACTGACCAAAAAAAACGCCGGCACAAGGCCGGCGCAAGTTATTGAGGCAGGTTTCATACAGGCAAGAAACCTATCGAGCAGTGAGTTCTGTATAAGCAATCCTTTTGCCCAGTCCAAGTATTAAGTTTGAAATAGTTTATTCATATCTGTAGCGTGACAAAAAACACAACGTGACATGGTGAGGGTTCATTTTATGGCGCAAACAACTGGTATTTTTAACAAATCTTTCGTGGCAGCGACCTGTTTTGCCTTGTCTATCGGGGGAATCACCTTTGCTGAACCTAAACATGGCATAGCTATGTATGGTGAACCGGCACTTGCACCAGATTTTGTGTCCCTGCCCTATGCGAACCCGGACGCGCCCCAGGGCGGTAAAGTGGTTTTCGCTGAAGGCGGCACCTTTACCTCTTTGAATCCACACGTGCGCAAAGGAAATGTGCCCTGGCAGTTACGGTTTCTAGCTTACGAAAGCTTAATGGGGCGATCATGGGATGAACCGTTTAGCCTTTATGGCCTTCTGGCCGAATCGATTGAGACCGACGAATCACGATCCTGGGTTGAGTTCACCCTTAGGGAAGAGGCCCGATTCTCTGATGGCAGCCCGGTTACTGTTGAAGATGTAATGTGGTCCTATGAAACCTTGGGCACTATTGGTCACCCACGATACGTTGGATTGTGGAAAAAGATTCAAACGATGGAAAAAACTGGGCCCCGATCCGTTAAGTTTACTTTCAACGTGGAGGATCGGGAATTAGCCCTTATCGCCGGGATGCGTCCGATTTTGAAAAAATCCCAATGGGATGGCAAAGATTTTGAGAATTCAGGGCTGGATGAAATCCCAATTTCCTCGTCCCCCTATATTGTATCGGATTTTGAAGCAGGACAGCACGTCACCCTAACCCGCAATCCAGACTATTGGGGGAAAGATCTTCCATTCCGCCGCGGCACCAACAACTTTGATGAAATTCGAATGGAATTCTATTTGGATGGAAGCTTGCAGTTTGAAGCATTCAAAGGGGGCAGCAGTTCTGCCTTTCGCGAACTCAATGCCGAAAAATGGGAAACCGCGTATAATTTCCCGCGTGTTCAATCAGGCGAGGTTGTGAAATCCATAATTGAACATCAAAGACCAAGCGGAATTCGCGGATTTGTCATGAACACCCGCCGTCCCCAATTCACCGATTGGCGTGTTCGTGATGCTTTAATCGAAGCATTCAATTTTGAATTTATCAACAATGCCAATACCGGCGGTCGTCAAGAACGCATTACATCGTATTTTTCGAACTCAGTTTTGGGAATGGAACCCGGCCCTGCCCAAGGGCGTGTTCTTGAGTTTCTGGAACCATTTCGGGACCAGCTGTTGCCCGGAACAATAGAGGGGTACGAACTGCCAAAAGGTTCGGAACGGGAGGTTGATCGACGCGGCCTTCGCAAAGCACTTGCCACATTTGCAGAAGCGGGCTGGACCGTTGATGATCAAGGAAAACTAGTCAATGCCGCAGGTGAGCAGTTTAAAATTCAAGTCGTTTTGAAAACAGGCGCTTCGGAAAGCCGCCTCATGATGGATATCTATTCAAAAACACTCAGCCAAATGGGGATTGAGGTAAATATCGAAACCATCGATCCGTCCCAATATAAAGAACGCACACAGGTTTATGATTTTGACATGGCATACTATCGCCGTGGTCTTTCGTTAAGCCCAGGGAATGAACAAATGCTGTATTGGGGCTCTGATGGAGTTGAAAACCCAGGCACCCGGAATTGGATGGGAATGTCATCCCCTGCTGCGGAAGACATGATTGGAAAACTTGTAAATTCCGAAAGCCGAGAAGATTTCCTTGCCGCGGCAAGAGCGCTTGATCGCAT
>JAHDCF010000001.1:19945-185974 GCA_020630015.1 Planktomarina sp.
AGGGTTTTGACACCGTAAACGCTCGATCTAAAAGTTGGGATGAATTTGCTGCACCGGATTCCCCTGTCATGGATGCGGTGATCACGGTTTGCGGATCAGCTGCGGGGGAAGAATGTCCCATTTGGCCGGGCGCGCCTATCACTGTTCACTGGGGGGTTGATGATCCCGCAGCTGCTGATGAAACGGAATGGGAAGATGCATTCCGTTTGGCATTTATAATACTTAAAAAGCGAGCTGATGCCTTTGTAAACGTGGACGCAAACCTGTCGCTTCGTGAGCGTCTTCATCTGGTCAGCAATCTGACATGAAACAAACGTTGGTTTCTGAATTTATGGGTACGGCCATGCTCTTGATCGGCGTGGTGGGATCTGGAATCGCGGCTGAAACTCTATCAGGTGGGAACGTCGCAATTGCACTTTTGGCGAATGCCATTGCAACAGGTTGCATGCTTTATGTGTTGATCACGTGTTTATCCAGCGTATCTGGGGCTCATTTCAATCCGGCGGTAACCATTGCATTTTGGGTCAAAAAACAGATTTCGCTTCGCACAGCATTCTTTTATTGCCTGTCGCAAATCACCGGGGCCATTGTAGGGGTTTGGTTAACACACGCCATTTATGGTCTTGAAATAATGCAAATATCCCAAACCGATCGCTTTGGGGGCAATCTTTGGATCTCAGAGGCTTTTGCAACTTTCGGCCTTTTGTTTGTGATTTTTGGTGGAATAAAATTTGCGCCTGATAAAATCGCTACGCTTGTCGCTGTTTATATTACGGGCGCCTATTGGTTTACTTCATCCACCAGCTTTGCAAATCCGGCCGTCACCATAGGGCGGCTATTTTCCGATACTTTTGCAGGGATTTCACCAACTAGCGTTCCCCCATTTATCATCTGCCAATTGGCAATCGTGGTGCCCACGGTTTTATTTTTCAATTGGTTATGGGCAAAAGATTAAACCAATGACGTCACCCACAAAATGGTGGCGTCTTCTGCACTTGTTGAAATGACATTATGCCCCATGGAGGCGTCATAATATGCGCTATCCCCACGCCGCATTTCCAAAGGTTCATAGAATTCAGTGTAGAGCTTAACCACGCCAGTAAGAACATACATGAATTCTTCACCATCATGTCTAACCCAACCATCGAATTCATCCATGCTGCGTGCACGAACACGGGTGTGATACGGCAACATGTTCTTTTTCGTTAAGCTGTCCGAAAGCAAAAGATGTTCGTAGGTTGCTGTCGGAATTTCCCTGCCTCCACCCGAGGGAGTATGG
Source organism: Planktomarina sp. (assembly GCA_020630015.1). Lineage (GTDB taxonomy): Bacteria > Pseudomonadota > Alphaproteobacteria > Rhodobacterales > Rhodobacteraceae > Planktomarina. The sequence continues at coordinate 21,225 of JAHDCF010000001.1, forward strand.
GCAAGGCGGCCATTGATCTGACCTTTCACGGGTGGCGTGAACAATTGTGGAATTGAAATCTGCAAACCTTCCGCCAGCTTTTTCAAAGCATCGTAGGTTGGTGACATCTGCCCATTTTCAATCTTTGAAAGCGTGGATCGTGCAAGGCCTGCATGGGTCGCGGCTTGCTCAAGCGTCCACTTTTTGGCTTTGCGAAGCTCGCGAACACGATGCCCCAAATCAAGAGGTTGCACGTCTTCACTTTCCCCACGTTGGCGGGCGATTTTAAGTAAAACAGAAGGGTTCTCGTCGTTCATTTCACCATATAAGCGCCGGGCTTCGGGGCTTGCAAGAACTCTGTTAAGCCAATAGCCCCCATGACATGATTGCAGAAATAGATCTTGGCCCTCCACCCGCGTGCCCTACCCCTTTCAATTTGGCAAAGTATGTTTTGGCGGCTGGTGACCCTGCAAAAATCGCACTAACGGTTGTTAAGAAGTGTGGCAAACTTGAACAAATCAGTTACGCCAAACTTCGAGGTCTCGTAAATGGAACGGCAAAGCACTTTTGCGAAAGCGGCGTCCAAAATGGCAATCGTGTTATGCTGCGGATCGGGAATACGTCTGAATTTCCGATTACTTTTTTGGCGCTTTCTTGGATCGGAGCCGTTCCAATAATCACCTCTTCTGCACTGACGATCCCCGAGGTTGAAGAACTTATACAAATAAGCCAACCAGAATTTATGATCGCAGATGATCATACTTTGGTACCGCAGTGCAATGTTCCATGCATTCGCTCAAAGATCATCTTTGATAAAGCCCCTCCGATTCCCGCTGTTATGGAAGATCCCAATCGCGCTGGATTTGTCATGTTTACGTCTGGCACGTCAGCGAAACCCAAAGCAGTGGTTCATGCGCATCGCGCCGTTTGGTCAAGGCGGATGATGTGGGCAGATTGGTATGATCTAAAAGTCGATGACCGCGTTTTCCATTCAGGTGCATTCAATTGGAGCTATACCTTGGGTACTGGGTTGCTTGATCCATGGGCGATTGGAGCCACCGCTGTTATAGCCCCAGATATCCCAGTAAAAGACATTCCTAATTTGTTGGAAAAATGCAGGATAACAATTTTTGCGTCATCACCAGCGATGTTTCGAAAAATTTCTAAATCTGATGTTGGTTTAAAACTTAGCGATTTTAGGCATAGCCTAAGTGCCGGGGATGTATTGCCCGAAAAAGTACGGTCGAAATGGGAAGAAATCACGCAACGTCCAATTTTCGAAGCTTTCGGGATGACAGAGTGTTCAACGTTCCTGTCACAAAGCCCACATGACCCCACATTGTCACCTCAGCGTGGGCGACGTATTTCGATCAGAAGTGGAAATGCCGCGGTACGCAAAGACAATGTGGGCAGTATTGCCGTGCACACGAACGATCCGGGCTTGATGTTGGGGTATTTAGAGAGGGATTGTGTCAGCCTCCCACAGCAAAATGGCTGGTTTATAACCTCCGATACAGGCAAAATGCATGATGGACATCAAATTGAGTTTCTGGGTCGCAATTCCGACCTTCTGAACGCTGGGGGTTTTCGTGTATCTGCGCTTGAAGTTGAGGAAACCCTTTCAAAAGCAATCGAAGCTGAGGTTGCAGTGGCCAGTATCGTCGTCAAAAAAAATGTTGAGGTTATCATGGCCTTCGTAACCTCAACAGACGAACAAGAAATTGAAACTTTGGAGCAATTTGCAAAATCAAATCTGGCACGATTTAAGCAGCCAAGAGCATATATACCGGTCGGAACATTGCCACGTACGGCCAACGGAAAACTGGTTAGAAATAAATTTCAAAAGATTTGGGAACAATACCATGGTCAAACTTGATATCTTATCCGATCCTATTTGCCCTTGGTGTTATATCGGCAAAACGCAATTAGATCGCGCCCTTTTACAAATGCCTAATCACCCTTTCACGATTGAATGGCATCCTTTCCAATTGAATCCAGAAATGCCCAAGTCCGGTATGGATCGGCGCGACTATTTGGAACGCAAGTTTGGAGGCAAAGAGGGCGCCGTGCGCGTGTATAGTCAGATTGAGGCGCACGCAAAATCCTTAAATTTGCCAATTGATTTTTCGGCGATGAAGCGAACACCGAATACCATTGACGCCCATCGTTTGATCTATTGGGCCGGCTTGGAACAAAAGCAAAATGAAGTGGTACAATCTCTTTTTGAAGCATATTTTTGCAAAGGTGAGGATATCGGAGATGCAGAGGTCTTATCAAAAATTGGTTCTGAAAGTGGGATGGATGAAACTGTGTTGAAACGCCTTTTGTCGGGCGCTTCTGATATCGATTCCATAGAAGAACGTGATGCCCATAGTCGAAAAATGGGGGTTAATTCTGTACCCACTTTTATCGTTGCGAACCAACACGTGGTACCAGGTGCACAAACAGCTGAGGTTTGGACCAAAGTGATTGAAGAAGTTAATGATAATCTTTCTAAGGCAAATACTTAACCAGCTTTCTTCAACTTAGCTTTTATTGCTAAATCTTTTGCGATTGCGAACGCGCCTTTGATTTTGTCAGATGTTTTGGTCCAATCGCGGCGCACTACAATTTTGTTATCTTTAACTTTTGCCAACCCTCGTTGATCTTGAATAAACTCAACAAGACCTTCGGGAGAGGCGAACTTATCATTGTGAAACTGTAATGTCGCGCCTTTGGGACCGCCATCCAATTTGGCTATACCGGCCTTTCGGCACATTGCTTTGATCCGCACAATCAACATCAAAGTGTTTACTTCTTTTGGAAGTGTTCCAAAACGATCAATCAATTCAGCGGCAAAACCTTCCAATTCAACCTTGGTGGAAAGACCAGATAAGCGCCTATACAAACCAAGACGCACATCCAAATCCGGAACATAGGATTCGGGTATCATGACAGAAACGCCAAGATTGATCTGTGGCGCCCATTTATCTGTTTCTTGCGGAAGTTCGTGTTCACCGGATTTAATCTTTGCAATCGCCTCTTCCAGCATCTGTTGGTAAAGTTCGTAGCCAACATCCCGCATTTGACCTGACTGTTCTTCACCCAACAGGTTACCAGCTCCGCGAATATCCAAATCTTGGCTGGCCAAAGTGAAACCTGCCCCTAAACTGTCCAAGGTGCCTAATACCCTTAGTCTTTTCTCCGCCGCGGGGGTTAGCCTTTGTCTAGGTTTTGTGGTCATATAAGCAAACGCTCGTGTTTTAGAACGCCCTACCCGACCACGAATTTGATACAATTGCGCAAGTCCAAACATGTCAGCACGATGAACAATCATCGTGTTCGCGGTTGGAATATCTAATCCAGATTCAACAATCGTCGTGGCCAACAAGACGTCAAATTTACCGTCGTAAAACGCGTTCATTTTGTCGTCCAGTTCGCCTGCAGGCATTTGCCCATGTGCCACCACAAACGAAATTTCCGGTATCTGTTCCGTCAAAAATTCTTCGATTTCGGGAATATCTTTAATGCGGGGAACCACAAAAAAGCTTTGTCCGCCCCGATAATGTTCGCGCAGCAGCGCCTCGCGAATGGTTATGGTGTCAAATTCACTGACATATGTGCGTATGGCCAGACGATCCACCGGTGGTGTTCCAATGATGCTTAGGTCACGCACCCCCGAAAGCGACAGTTGGAGCGTTCTAGGTATGGGTGTCGCTGTCAAAGTTAGCACATGAATGTCGGATCGCATTTCCTTTAATCGTTCTTTATGCGCAACCCCAAACCTTTGTTCTTCATCTATGACCAGCAAACCCAAGTTGTTAAACCGCACTTGTTTTGCCAAAACTGCATGGGTGCCAACAACAATGTCGACAGTCCCACGTGCAAGACCCTCTCTTGTTTTGTTGGCCTCTGAAGTTCCCACAAATCGAGAGAGTTGCCTGACTTCTATTGGAAAACCCCGAAACCTTTCTGCAAAGCTTTTGGCGTGCTGACGCGCCAAAAGCGTGGTGGGTGCAATTACAGCCACCTGGAGGCCAGACATGGCCGCAACAAACGCGGCCCGCATCGCCACTTCTGTTTTTCCGAAACCAACATCACCACAGATCAATCGGTCCATTGGAAGGCCCGCATTCAAATCATCAACCACCGAAGCGATTGCCGAAAGCTGATCATCTGTTTCCTGGTATGGGAACCGGGCGCAAAAGGCATCCCACATACCTGCGGGGGGATCTATAATTGGTGCTTTGCGAAGCGCCCTTTCCGCTGCGATACGCATAAGACGGTCGGCCATCTCCTTTATACGTTCTTTCAAACGGGCCTTTTTGGCCTGCCATGCACCGCCACCCAATCGATCCAGCAGGCCTTCTTCGTGGCCGTATCTGCTTAGGAGTTCGATGTTTTCCACAGGAAGATAAAGTTTTGAGCCTTCCGCATACTCCAGCAAAAGGCATTCATGTGGGGCCCCGGCCGCTGTCACGATTTCCAATCCTTGATAACGTCCAATGCCATGATCAACGTGAACGACAAGGTCACCCAAGCTCAAACTCTGAGTTTCTGTCAGAAAATTTTCGGCACGCTTTCGTTTTCGAGGGCCCCGTACAAGTCTATCCCCTAAAACATCTTGCTCTGAAATCACACAAATGTCTTCGGTTTCAAAACCGTGATCCAAGGCGAATACGGCTAAGTAAACACCAGAACCTCTTATGGCAGTTGCCGTCGAAACCTCTATCTGTTCTGCGATCCCCTCATCCGCCAATAGACCCGACAATCGTTCACGGGCCCCATCTGAATAACTGGCGATTAACACGGGCTTCACATCAGACTTTTCTTTAATGAAGTTAGATAACGCATTAAAAAGGTTGATATTTTCAGTTTGTCTTTCCGGCGCAAAATCCCTGCCAATGCGTGCGCCGGCATCGGTAACATTCAATCCGGTTGGTTGCGGTAAAACGGACAACGTCACCACACGCTTTCCCTTGAGGCTTGATTGCCAAGCCGCGGTATTCAAATACAAATCTTCAGCTGGAACGGGTTTATAAACGGTATCCATCCGCTGTTTAGAGCTCAAAGCTTCTTTTCGCGCGTCATATTGATCGGCAATTGTTTCCCAACGCGCCAAACGCGCAGCTTCAAAGGCATCATCCAAAACGATTGTGGCATTTGGCAGATAATCAAAAAGCGTTTCCAAAGTTTCGTGAAACATGGGCAGCCAATGTTCCGCACCTTGATGTTTGCGACCAGCTGAAACGGCCTCGTACAAGGGATCATCAGATCCGGCGGCGCCAAATTCCACCCTGTAATTTTGGCGAAAGCGCCTGATCGATGCTTCATCAAGAAAGATCTCTGAGACGGGTGAAAGCTCAATCTTATCCAAATGGTCGATCGTTCTTTGCGTTTCCACATCAAAAGTTCTGATGCCATCCAAGACATCCCCGAAGAAATCCAATCGAACAGGTGTAGATCGCCCAGGTGGGAAAATATCGATTATTCCACCACGCACAGAATAATCCCCTGCTTCAACAACTGTTGGGCTTTGACGGAAACCCATTTTGATAAGGGTCTCACGCAAAGAAGCTTCGTTAATATGCTGATCTTTTGCCGCAAAAAATGTGGTGTGTTTCAACACCTCGCGGGTTGGAACAAATTGTGTGACAGCGGCCAGTGTTGTTAAAACGATGAACTTTTTAGGCAGTGTTCCAGTGAACATCGCAAGCGTCGCCATACGCTTCGCCAACAACTCACTTTGCGGTGAAACACGGTCAAACGGCAAACAATCCCAAGCAGGAAATTCAAAAATTGGAATCGATGGTGCAAAAAACTCCAACGCAGCTTTCGTCGCCATCATTCGTTTCGCATCCAACGAAACGTGAATCACGCCATTGGCAGCTTGGTCTGCAATAATCTTGGCATCAAATCCCGGTGGGACGCCACTTATGGTTACATGTTCAGACATTGTGTCGTGACCTACGCCGCATCGCGCGTAAGTCAACCACAATTAAATTGCGTTCACCGTGGAAAGCGCAACGGCTAACAATATCACGCCAATCCATATGAAAATTCTCGCCGATTTCTCGCGTTGCCAATGCGGTAGTCGATCATGTGCCGGAACGCCATTTTGCACCAAAGCCCAGTCGCGCGAAACCACGTACGCCTGTGGAAATATGATTATCAAAAGTGCCTGAAAAATCTCCACTCTTGCAAACAACGCGAGATAAATCAGAAAGAACGATATCGCAGCTAGGAACAATATCGATAATGACGAAATTCCGTAAAAAGACCGTTCCATTCTGTCTTTGTGCAGCTCAACAAATCGATTGAATTGCACTAGGCCATCGTTGGTTTGCTTTGCGCGTTCGATAACATCGGCAGGCACCCCACCAATCCAAGTGAGGTTCACGATCCATTGGACAAAAAGCAAAATCCAAAACCACAAGCTGTCAAACGCAGACCATTTGAGATAAATGAGGATATCCATCTTTCATTTCCCGCATGTCAAAGCTTGTGAAAACAAGCTCTTGGCACCCGCCTTTGGGCATGTCAGTTTCGTAAAGTACATTTGGGTGAATGCAATGACTGAATCAAATCACAACTTGAAAATCGCTACACGCTTTCGCCGCTTGAAAAAGATCGATGCGCTAAGGCGTTTGGTTCAAGAAAACACGGTTTCACCATCTGATTTCATTTGGCCGATATTTGTCATGGATGGCAAAGGGGAAACAGCGGAAATTCCATCGATGCCAGGTGTGGTGCGGTACACGATTGATCTTTTGCCTGATGTGGCGCGTCGCGCAAATAGACTGGGAATTCCAGCTGTTTGTGTTTTTCCTTACACTGATCCTGTTCTTAAAACCCAAACCTGCGAAGAAGCATGGAACCCAAATAACCTGAGCAATCGCGCCATAAAAACGATCAAGGACGCCGTTCCAGACTTGGCCGTGATGACCGACATCGCGCTTGATCCCTATAATATCAATGGACACGATGGAATTGTCCGGGACGGGACAATTGTGAATGATGAAACGGTTCAAGCCTTAGTACGCATGGGAAGATCGCAAGCTGAAGCGGGAGCAGACATTCTAGGCCCATCAGACATGATGGATGGACGTATTGCCGCCCTGCGTCAAATGTTGGAGTGCGACGGTTTTCAGGATGTTTCGATTCTGTCATATGCCGCGAAATATGCCAGTGCGTTTTATGGCCCATTTCGTGATGCTGTCGGCGCAAGTGGTGCTTTGGTTGGCGACAAAAAAACGTACCAGATGAACCCTGCAAATTCTGACGAAGCCCTGAGAATTGTCCAACGCGACATTGAAGAGGGTGCCGACATGGTTATGGTTAAACCAGGGATGGCCTACTTGGATGTGTGCCAGCGCGTTAAATCAAAGTTTGGTGCCCCCACGTTTGCATATCAGGTTTCTGGCGAATACGCGATGATTCAAGCCGCTTCCCAAAACGGTTGGTTGGATGCTGACGACGTTATGTTTGAGAGCTTGATGAGTTTCAAACGCGCAGGTTGCGACGGGATCTTAACCTATTTTGCACCACGCGCCGCAGAATTACTGGGGTAACGAGCGGTAACATAAGGTGAGGTGACAAACCACCACTTTTTTGGTATCGGGGCCTCAAGATCGTGTAAACACGGCATACAGGCAAAATGGACACAGACATGAAAAACGTTTCAAAACGTAATCTGCTTTTGGCAATGGGTGCGCTGGCGGCGATGGTCGGGTGCGGAAACGGCATCGGCAGCGACGGTGGTGCTAAAATTGACGCACGTGTCGAAGCAACTCTTAAGCATATGTACGAAAGACACCCCGCCACACGGCAGCTGGCAAGCAATTCCAAAGGCATGCTGGTGATCCCACTAGTGACAGAGGGTGGATTTGGAATTGGTGGCGGTTTTGGCCGTGGGTCTCTGCTCATCAATGACAGGACTGTTGATTACTATTCAGCTGCAAGCGCAAGCGCAGGTATTCAAATTGGGGTTCAGCAATATTCACACGTTTTATTCTTTATGACGCCAGACGCTTTGCAGGAATTTCGCGCATCAAGTGGTTGGGCGGCTGGCGCGAACATCGAATATGCGCTTTTGGACAAATCCGATGATTTGCGCGCTGAAACAACAACCAGCCTTTCACCGGTGGTTGCTGTCATTTTTGCGCAAGCGGGCCTACGGGCCGGTGTTACCCTAGAGGGCATCAAATACACCCGTATTATTCCCTGACGCTTAGGTTGCGTTTCTCAACCTTTTGATCAGGCTCGAGGTATCCCATCGTCCACCGCCTTGGGCCTGAACTTCTTTGTAAAACTGGTCTACGATCGCAGTAACAGGAAGACTTGCACCGTTTTCGTTGGCAGTCGCAAGGCAGATGCCAAGATCTTTGCGCATCCAATCCACGGCAAACCCGAAGTCATATTCATCGTTTGCCATCGTTTCAAATCGATTTGACATTTGCCACGAACCAGCTGCCCCTTGACTGATGACAGAGACCACCTCTGGGATATCCAGCCCAGCTTGTTCTGCAAAATGCAGTCCTTCTGAAAGGCCTTGCACCAAACCTGCAATGCAAATCTGATTTACCATCTTGGTAAGCTGCCCTGCTCCGCTTGGTCCCAATCTTCGACAGGCTTTTGCGTATACTTGCATAATTGGTTCGGCCTTATCGTAATCATCTTGATCACCACCACACATAATCCCCAATTGGGCATTTTCTGCTCCCGCTTGCCCACCGGAAACGGGTGCATCAACAAAGCCGATCCCTCTGATTTTGGACGCTTCGTAAAGCTCTCTTGTCACTTTTGCAGACACCGTTGTGTGATCCACAAACAAAGCCCCATCTGACATGGTCGAAAACGCGCCGCTTTCGCCCAATACGACTTGCCTTAAGTCATCATCATTTCCCACACAGCACATAACAAAATCTGCGCCATCTGCAGCTTTTGCAGGCGTGTCGGCCATATGCCCACCATAGGTGTTTGTCCAAGATTCGGCCTTGGCTTTTGTACGGTTGTAAACGGTGACCGAATGCCCTGAATTCTGCAAATGTCCGGCCATGGGAAAGCCCATCACACCCAATCCAAGAAAACTCACTTTCGCCATGGGTTTGCGCCCCCCTCTAATCATGTTTATGTCACGTCAGAACTTATCGAGTGAGCAAGAGAGGTCAATCGACAGGACATGGACAGAGCGTTTTTTTTACTGTTGCGACTGGCTTTTTTCGGGCTTTTCTTGTGTGGTTTGGCCACCTTCGCGTTATTCATGTTTCTGTCGCGTTCGATCCCTGATTTCGAAGATGAAATTGAAGTGTCAGGGATTGAAAACCCAATTGAAATTGTAAGGTCGACCCACAACGTCCCTCATATTTTCGGAGAGTCAGACAAAGATGTAATGTTTGCCCTTGGGTTTGCGCACGCGCAAGATCGGCTTTGGCAAATGGTAACGGCAAGACGGACCGTTCAAGGTCGTATGTCAGAAGTATTTGGTCGTGAAACCTTGCCAAGCGATATGCTTATGCGGCGGTTGGATTTATACCAATTGTCGCGCCAATCTTTCACCGCATTGTCACTGGAAACGCAAAACATTCTGGGGTCCTACGCCGATGGTGTAAATGCGTGGATTAAACATGTTAATGAAAACGCACTAGGCCGTGGTGCGCCTGAATTTTTCGTGTTTTCAAATGCCATTGCCCCGTGGCAACCAGCCGATAGCGTTGCACTGATAAAACTATTGGGTGTGCAACAAACAGGTCATCTGCAAGACGAGGTTTTACGTGCGCAATTATCCTTGGCTTTGGATGACAATCAATTATTTGACATCTTTCCGGACGTCCCTGGCACTGGCATTGCCGAACTTCCAGACTATGCAAAAATAGCACCCGGTGTGGTTCCCTACTCGACTAACGGCGCCATGCGCCTTGCCGCGAACGCCCCGATCAGGCCTCAGGTCTTTGCTGGCGCGTCAAATGCTTGGGCTGCGTCTGCCAAGCGAAGTGCGACAGGTTCGAGCATCCTAGCGAATGATCCACACGGGATTTTGACCGCACCCTCTCAATGGTATTTGGCCCGTTTGGAACTGTCATCGGGTGGCGTCATAGGAGCGACAATACCCGGCGTTCCAGCAATTGTTTTGGGGCGTTCTGCCAAACTCGGATGGGGTTTGACCGCATCATATCTTGATGACCAAGATCTTTATATCGAAAAATTGGAACCAAACGCGCCCGAGAAATATCTCACTCCAAACGGGTATAAAGCCTTCAAAACCCGCCAAAGCATTATCAATATCAAAGAAGAGCCTGCCATTACTCTGCAGCTCAGATGGACAGACAATGGCCCGGTTTTGCCGTCAAATCGTTTTGATTTGGGTTCAATAACGCCACCCAATCACGTAATGTCAGTGGCCTGGAGTTTGCTTTCACCGAAAGATACCACATTGGATTCCATGGTTCGAATGATGCAGGCTCAAACAATCGCAGAGGCTTTGAAAATAACTGATGATTTCATTGCACCTTCACAAAACCTTGTGCTGGCGGATTCAACCCAGATTGCCATGAAAACAATTGGTGCCCTGCCCCAGCGAAGCTTCGCACATCAATCCAAAGGTCGATTGCCAACTCCCGGATGGTTGATCGAAAATAGATGGCAAGGTGTTTTCCCACCCGAAACCAACCCGGTTTTTCGGGCAATTGACGGCGGCATTGTTGGAAATACGAACAACAAAGTTGTATCGGAAAGCTTTCCAAAGCATCTTTCGTTCACTTGGGGCGACACCCAACGGGTGCAAAGATGGCAGCGATTGATGCAAAATCGGAAGGTCCATACCCGCGGCAGCTTTGTCGAAGCGCAGCTGGATACAGTTTCCCCCACAGCGCGCACCATTCTTCCTTTGATCGGTGCCAACCTGTGGTTTGAAGCCAGTGCCGCAGAACCCGGAAGTGATGATGCAAGACGTCAAGAGGCCCTAAAGTTATTGGCAAACTGGAACGGTGAAATGAATGAACATATTCCCGAGCCTCTAATTTTTTCTGCATGGATGCGGGCCTTGCAACTTAGATTGATACAAGATGAACTTGGGCCTTTGGTGGCTAAATTTCAGCACCCTCAACCACTGTTCATCGAAAAGGTATTTCGCGATATCGAAGGAGCCGCGCGATGGTGTGATATTTTGCAGTCTGCACCAGTGGAAAACTGCGAACAAATAGCGCGCGTTGCACTGGAAGATGCATTGAACTGGTTAAAAATCACGTATGGTGGAACCGTTGAATCTTTGCGTTGGGGCGACGCGCATCAGGCAACGCATGACCATCCAATGCTAAAAGACGCACCATTGGTGAATTGGTTCGTAAACATTCATCAATCAACATCGGGCGGCGATAACACTTTGCTTCGCGGCTTAACCTCTGGTGAGGCTTCAGATCCATTCCGGAACGTACATGGGGCAACATATCGAGGGGTGTACGATTTTGCTGATCCAGAAAGTTCACTTTACATAATTTCCACTGGGCAAAGCGGACATCCGTTATCGCGACATTATGACGATTTGGGGCAACTTTGGCGCCGCGGTGAATACATCACAATGTCTTTGGATCCAGCTTTGGCACGCGGCGGGGCCGAAGGCATTACGATGCTTTTTCCCGCTTCTCAATAAGCTTATCATACTCCGCTTTTTGTCTGGTGCTCCAAGAAACGGTAATCTCAAATCCCGTTTCTGATTGGCATTCATTGACCACGATGTTTTGATCGTAGAGCCAGGCACGTTCCTTGGCCTGTTGGTATTCAAGGAGTAGCGTGACCGTAGTGGTATCTGGCGCCAGCAACGCCTCAACCTTCTCGTAGAATTCATCGATGCCATGCCCGGTTAGGGCTGATGCTAAAAGTACATTTTCTTGTCTAGCGGCTTGATTTTGTAAAACGTCCACATCTTCTGTGTTTACTTGATCAATCTTATTCCAAAGCTCAATTTGCGGAACTTCTGGATCAATGCCAATGCCATCCAATATCCTTTCAACATCTTTTGCTTGAGCGGCTGTTTCGGAATGTGAAATATCGCGAACATGAACCACAATGTTCGCTGATGTCACCTCCTCCAACGTAGCGCGAAAGGCAGCTACCAATTCTGTTGGCAAATCGGAAATAAACCCAACTGTATCTGACAAAATTACCTTGCGGCCACTGGGTAACTCGATCGAGCGCATTGTTGGATCAAGGGTCGCAAACAACATGTCTTTGGCAAAAACTTCTGCACCCGTCATACGATTGAACAAAGTGGATTTGCCGGCGTTTGTGTAACCAACTAAAGCAACAATCGGAAACGGAACTTTTGCCCGTGATGCACGGTGAAGCCCCCTTGTTTTCACGACTTTATCAAGTTGGCGTTTCAATCTGTTAAGCTGCGTGTCAATGGCGCGACGATCTGCCTCGATCTGCGTTTCGCCGGGGCCGCCGACAAAGCCAAGCCCCCCTCTTTGCCGTTCCAAGTGAGTCCACGCCCGGACGAGCCGTGTCCTTTGATAGGTCAGCGCGGCCATTTCAACCTGCAAAACACCTTCGCGTGTTCGCGCACGATCTGAAAATATTTCTAAAATCAATCCTGTTCGATCCAGAAGTTTTACCCCCCAAATCTTTTCCAGATTACGCTGTTGAACGGGTGTCACCGGCCCATCGACCAGAACCAGATCTATTTCATCCCTTTGAAATTTATCTTTCAGCTCATCGATCTTGCCGCTGCCAAACAATGAACCTGCTTGAGCCTTGGGAAGTTTTACAACCTCCCCACCTAAGACCTCAAGTTCAGGCAAAGCCCTGGCCAAAGAAAGACCCTCTGCCAGAGCAGCTTCAGATGAATCGTCTGTACTTGATTGATTTTTCAAAAAAGGGTGAAGCACCCATGCGCGTGTCAGGCCCAACGCAACCCCTTTCGCTCAGCTCTATTCTTCGCCGTCATAAAGACTAATGGACTGGGCTGGCATGATTGTGGAAATCGCGTGCTTATATACCAATTGTGATTGGCCATCGCGACGCAACAGAACACAGAAATTGTCAAACCAAGTCACCACACCTTGCAGTTTAACACCATTAATCAAAAAAATGGTGACAGGTACTTTGGCTTTCCGGACATGATTAAGAAAAGAATCTTGCAGGTTTTGCTTATCGGGCATTGTTTTTTACCTTTGGTCGTTCCGGGGACACACACATTTGCCCCGCATGACGCGGAATATGGGTTTGAATCCTCCGATTGACCAGCCCAAAACCGAAAAAGTTTAACTTTACCGCCAAAGATCCGGATTTAACAAAGAAATAAAGACAAAGGTTTCCAACCGGCCTAACACCATCGCGAAACACAAGACCAGTTTTGAGGCATCGCTCAAGGCTAAAAAATCAACCGCGTTTTTGCCTGCGACTGCCGACAAAGGACCAGTGTTTGAAAGGCTTGCAACGGTTAACACTAAGCTGTCTTCGAAATTTGTTCCTGTGAATGCTATCAGTATGAAAATAGAGGCAAGTGAAACAGCGAACACCATAAAAAATACCCAGGCTAAAACCGTTGCGGACATTGTTGTCTTGCGGGTCGGCAAAACCTGCGATGGTGAAGCAAGCTTTAGCAGCTCAGTTTTGCTGTGACCAATTAATAAACTGACCCTTAGCAGTTTGATCCCACCAGCCGTCGTGGCAATCCCACCACCAATCAAGGCTAAACCCAGCAGTAGCAAACTTGCCCCGCGAAGACCTGACCAATCCTGTGCGATGTTCCAGCCTTCCGAAACATATCCCGTTGTGGTTAAAAACGACAACGCGGTAAAGGCCCCACCCCAGATTGCCAAAAGCCAAGAAGATTCTTTCACACTCGTCACAGCGACAGAGGCCGCAACAAAATGATGAATAAAGAATATCATGGCAACCATCGCTACCAGCAAAGCAGCCAAACGAATTTCTTGATCATTTTGCAGCGCACCTACCGCTTTCGCCCCTGCCACTTTGTTGATCAACGAACGCGATAGACCGAAACACATGAAAATGGCGATGATGGCCTCTGAGAATATGCCGGTATTCAAAACACTTCCGTCGCCGGGGGGAATAATCCCGGATGTTGATAGAACCCCCATCGCATAGATGGCCGCATCTTCGGGTGGGATATTGGAGGCCAGCAACATCGTGAAAGCGGCCCCTGTAAGCAAAACATAAATGGGTGCCAGTCTTCCAAGTTCTGACCAAACTCTGAAATCAACTTTTTCGGTTTTGCTTGATTGAATTGTTCCGATCATGATTTGGGCATTGCCCCTGGAAAGATGTTCGTATCCACCCAGGTTGAGCGGTGCCAGAATCGACCAAGCGATCACCCAGATGATAAGTCCACCACCCCAAGCGACAAGCGCCCGCCAAAGATGTAAAGCCGTGCTTAGCCGTTCTTGAGAAAACACCGGAAAGCCCGTTGTGCTGAGGGCTGAAACCATTTCCAAATATGCATTGATAAAAGAGGTGTTTTGCAACGCCTCATAGAATGGCACCGCCAAAACCAGCGGAAATAGAGTAAAAACAATAATCAACGTGATAAGTTGTGACCGTGCAGTATCGATAACGCGCGGTGCGTTTCTGCGTGCAAGATCAATAAAAACAAGCACGAAAAATATGAGCAAAGCTGAATATAAAAACGCACGCCCCTGTTCAGCGCTTTCCCACAAAAAAGCATAGCTGGCAGGTATCAACATCATCACGGCGAAACCGGCTGGTATCCCGATTAAAATATTGAAACCGCTGGTGTGAGCATTTTGCATTAGAAGAAATCGATTGTAACTTGCAACAAACGCTCAACTGCGGCCACATCTTCGCTCAGCGCAAACAAAACCAAACTATCACCGTCATCGATCTGATCCCCTCCCTTCGGGATAATCAGTTCGTTTCCTTTGCGAATGGCGCCAACCAAAACACCTTCTGGAAAATCTATGTCTCTGATTTTTTGACCGGCAATCGGTGAAGTCGACAATACCACTGCTTCGATGATCTCGGCCTCTGCATCACCAATTGAATACACGCCTTGAACTCGGCCTTGGCGAATGTGCCGCAGAATCGACGAAACGGTTGTTGCACGCGGATTAATATGAGCGTCGATCCCCAACTCTTCCAACAAAGGCACAAGCGTTGGATCGTTCACAAGACACACCGACATCTTTGACCCAAGTGCCTTTGCGCGGACGGCGGCCAAAATATTGGTCTTGTCGTCATCTGTCACCGCCAAGACGGCATCGGCGCGATCAATATTTGCTTCTCGTAAAAGATTTTCGTCCAGACCATCCCCATGCAGGACGATGGTTTTTTCCAACAGTTCCGCGGCACGTTCTGCGCAGGAACGATCTTTTTCAATCACCTTGGCACGAATACGTGCGGGACTGTTTTCAAGGTGTGACGCCACAGCAAGACCAACGTTTCCGCCCCCAACAAGAACAACGCGTTTTTGGATGTCTTTTTGTTTGCCAAAAACCTCCAGGGTTCTTGCAACATCTTCAACGTGACTAAACAAATAACACGCATCTCCGGGATAAATCTGATCGCCTGATTCCGGTGAAAACAAGTTCCCGTCACGACGGATACCAACAACAATTGCGCGCAGAGTTGAAAATAAATCGCTTAACTGACGCAGTGGCGTGTTCACAACTGGGCAGTCCTCATCCACGCGAATTCCGATAAGTTGCGCTGTTCCACCTAAGAAAAATTCTGTTTCAAAGGCGGAAGGTGTATCCAAACGACGAAGGGCCGCGTCTGCGACTTCACGTTCAGGGCTGATAACCACATCAATGGGAAGATGATCCCTTCTGTAAAGATCGGCATAAATTGCGTCCAAATAACTTTGAGCACGCAACCTGGCAATCTTTCGGGGTATATTGAAAACGGAATGAGCGACCTGACAGGTCACCATATTCACTTCGTCGGAATGTGTTGCGGCAATGATCATGTCGGCGTCTTCGGCACCAGCTTTTTCCAATACATTGGGATAACTCGCAAATCCTGCGAACCCTTGAACGTCCAATGTATCCGTCGCACGACGAACCAAATCAGCATTGCGATCAATAATCGTCACATCGTTTTTTTCGTTCGCAAGGTGCCTGGCAATCTGCCAACCCACCTGCCCCGCACCGCAAATAATGACTTTCATATTTCTGCGCCTTCACTGCAGTATCACGTTAAAGATCTCGCAGTTTACCGCAGATAGGTCAATCACACCGCTTCGTCTTCATTTAATTTGGCAATTCGGCCGCCGCCCCGATTGCTGGTTACAACACCAAGAGATTTCAGTTTTCGGTGCAAGGCTGACCGTTCCATCCCGACGAAATTCGCAGTGCGACTGATGTTGCCACCAAATCGATTGATCTGGGTAAGCAGGTATTCCCGCTCAAAATATTCGCGCGCTTCTCTCAAAGACAGTGTTGCCATATTGCCTGACAAAACAATGCGGCCATCCATACTTTTGCTTTGCGATTCATTCGCTGGCAACTCTTCGGTTGTGATTGGTCCATTTTGTCGACCTAAGATCAATATGCGCTCAATTACATTTTTAAGCTGGCGAACATTTCCAGGCCATAACATGCTTTGCAACATGGTTGAGACATCAGCCTCGAAATCGCGTTTTGGCAAACCTTGTTCCGAATGAAGCTTCTCAATGAAGTATCTGGCCAATAATGGAATGTCTTCACGGCGGTCTTCTAGACTGGGAACGGAAACTGGTACTACATTTAACCGATGGTAAAGTTCTTCTCTGAAGCGCCCTTCCGCTGTTTCCTCGCGCAAATCCTTGCATGTTGCCGAAACAATGCGAACATCTACCTTTTGTTCGGTGCTACCACCAACCCGTTTGAACTTTTGATCCACCAATACGCGCAGTAATTTGGACTGCGTTTCCAAGGGAATATCAGCGACTTCGTCTAAAAACAAAACACCACGGTCGGCCGATTCCAATACCCCGGGTTTCACTCCATCCGGCCCTTCATGCCCGAACAAAACTGTTTCCACTGTGTCTGGCGCCATGGATGCGCTGGAAACGGTCACGAAAGGATGATCTGATCGATTAGAATTGGTGTGTATATATCTGGCGGCAATCTCTTTTCCTGCGCCAGCTGGCCCTGTCAACATCACCCTTCCATTGGATTTTGTCACTTTATCAAGACTGCTTTTTAACGTGCGAAAGACAGCAGACTCACCAATCATTTCCAATTCGGGTGAATCTTGGCGCCGAAGTGCGCTATTTTCTTGACGTAAACGCGAGGTTTCCATCGCGCGCCTGATCACAACAAGCAGTTGATCAATATTAAAGGGCTTTTCGATGAAATCATAAGCACCTTGTTTGATCGCGGCCACGGCTATTTCTATGTTTCCGTGCCCAGAAATGATAACCACCGGAATGTTTGGCGTGTCTTGTTTCACAGCTTTCAGAATGTCGATCCCATCCATGCTGCTGTCTTTGAGCCATATGTCCAAGATCAAAAGATCAGGCTGTTCTTCAGACAATTCCGACATAGCCGCATCTGAGGTTCCAGCAAGACGTGTCGTATACCCTTCATCGATCAGGATATCCGAAATGAGTTCTCTAATATCGCGCTCATCGTCTACAATAAGAATATCACCCATAACTTACCTCTTTTGATTTCAGTTCTTCCACCTTCAATAATGGAAGAAGAATAGTTGCGGTCGCCCCTTGTGTTTTTTGCCCATCCGTATCGATGCGGTCATCCAACGTTAAGGTTCCACCATGTTCTTCAATAATTTTCACAACAATCGGCAAACCCAGTCCTGTCCCCTCATCGCGGTGCGTGACATAGGGTTCGAACAATGTGCTGCGGTCCTCGGGTAAACCAAGTCCGTTGTCAGAAATTTTAACCTCAACACACTCACCGAACTCCTCAACTTTGATTTCAATGCACCCTTTTGGCAAAGGCTGAAATTCCATTCGCATTTCAATGGCTTCACCCGCATTTTTGATAAGATTGGTCAGCGCTTGACGAAGCATGGTTTGATCAAATGCGAACTCAATATCACCCTCGGAAATGGATAAATCGAAGCTGACTTCTGGTTGGCCGGATTCTTGAAGCGACACCACATCTTTCAAAAGACTACCGAATGATCCCATTCGTTTTTCAGGTTGTGGCATTCGCGCGAACTTCGAAAATTCATCGACAATACGCCTCAGATCATCCGTCTGGCGTACAATTACACCTGTCATGGCTTCCAGCTTTTCTGCTTCTGCCCCCAAGGCTGGTGCAAATTTCCGTTGGATCCGGTCTGCCGACAGCTTAATCGGTGTGAGAGGGTTTTTGATTTCATGTGCAATCCGTCTTGCCACATCACCCCAAGCCGCCATTCTTTGCGCACTTACCAAATCCGTAACATCTTCAATTGCGATTACGGTGCCTTCTACTTCACCATGCTCGTTCGTTCGGTTTGCCACCTGTACAAGCAAACTTTCTTGTTTTCCTTTGCGGACAAGCTTTATTTCTTTTCGAACACTGCTTCCCACGCTCACGCGCAGATCCTCTAACAGAGGAATAAATTCTGGTGCGCAGTCAGCAATTTCCGCCCCCATCACATCTTTTTCTAGCGCTAAAATTTCGTGTGCCGCGCGATTCACAAATGTAATTTTTCCGGTTTGATCGACCCCCAAAACCCCTGATGTAACCGAAGACAAAACTGAATCGAACAAGCGCCTGCGACGATCAGCCTGTTCAGCGTTTTGTATGAGGTTATCTCGTTGACCTTTAAGCTGTTTGGTCATTTGATTAAAATAACGTCCGAGCATCGAAATCTCGTCGTCGCCTTTTAGGTTTTCCACCCTGGCCGTTAAATCACCGCCACCCACACGACGGGCTGCGGCCGTCATTTCACCGATTGGATTGGCCAAACGCTCTGCAAACCACAATCCAACCCAGGTCGCCGCAAGAACAAGGATCAACGCAAAAACGATGTATAAAACACCGAAGTCGAAAATAAGCCGACCACGCTCTTGTTCAAGCTGCTGATAAAAAACTGCCGTTGCTGCCGTTTCATCCAACAATTCAGCGAGGGTACCGTCGATTTCGCGCGTCACATACAGGAAATGATTGGGAAATTCTTCCAACTTCAATATCCCGCGGATTTCGTCGCTTTCGGGATCAATCGTAATTTGGGCGTCACCGGCCTCAGCGGTCTGCATCGTCTCCAAGCTTGGCTTATCAAAGTTAAAGAGATAGCTGTTTGGTCCCCTAACTCGAAGTTCCCCTAAGTTATCAATGACAAACAGTTCCTTTAAACCGCGCTGCACTTGCGGGCCAAGCTCTGCTAATGCCTGGCGCAATGCACCGTCATCCATCAATCGCGTTCGACCCTCACGGTTCAAAACAACACCGAGCGCCGACAAATCCTCAACTAACGCAGATTTTTGATCGTTTTGATAAGAAGTGGCAGCTGACAGCGAAACACCAACTGCATTTCGAACACGATCAGAGAACCAACTTTCTAAACCCTGATTAACAGTCAGCATTGCAAAAACGGCAACCAAAACCGTTGGAACCAATGCGAGGCTCGCAAAAACTGCTGAAAGTCGCAGATGAAGTCTGGAACCCGAAGATTTTGCACGCCTTGCTGAAACAACATTCGAAATGCGCAAAACCACCAAAGTGGCAACCACAAGAACATAGACCAAATCACATGTCAGAATGAGCCTTAGATATCTTGAAGTACCCTGCAAAGGTTGCAGCGCTAGGAAAGTCAGAACAACCAGAATGGGTCCCAAAACCACCAACAAAACAGCAAACAAAGAGCGCACATCAGACCGATGTCGCAAGTCGGCAATAAATGAAGCCCAATCGCTTGCCATGCCATCTCGCATGGAGCCCCCAACACAATTTCCACCCGATGACGCTTTTTTGACTATTGTATATGCGCCACTAATGTTGCGCTTTTACATCAATTTGCGTCCGCGTGTCACTACTATTTTAAGCTCTGTGATCTTTTTTCTTAGGGTATTTCGATTAATTCCAAGCAATTCCGCGCATTTCGCTTGGTTTCCTTGCGTGGCATTCAACGCAATTTCAATTAGGGGAACTTCAACTTCACGAAGAATCCGCTGGTACACACCCGAAGGTGGCAACTCACCTTCATGTAAATCAAAATATCGTTTCAGGTGTCGGCCAACCGAATCTGATAACTTTGCCCCCCCTTCATCCTTGGTGTTTGCCGAAGGATTTCTCCCGGAAATGTTTAAGGCTGCTGAGATATGTTGCTCTGCGATTTCAGACTCGGTGGAAGAAATGAAAGCTCTTTGAACAATGTTTTTCAGCTGTCTCACGTTTCCCGGTAAAGTTGCAGATTTCAAAACAGACATCGCTGCTTCAGTAAGTGTTTTCGACTCCGACATTGTTTGATTAAGGTGTTGAAGGAAACTTTCCGCAATATCCGGAATATCATCAATTCGATCTCTCAAAGGTTCGGCTGTAATCTCAACCCCAGCCAAGCGATAATACAAATCTTCCCTGAACTTGCCCTGTTTGATCAAAGCAGAAATGGGAATCTGACTCGTAGAAATTAAGTGAGGGAGTTTATTGGTTTCATGTTGGGACAGAAATTGAACGAGTCTAGCCTGAACATCCAAGTTCATGTCCGCAAGGTTTTCAAAAACAATAGTTCCTTGCAAAGTATTCTCGAACACAGTTTCTAAAACAGCCGCATCCTGAATTTGTTCAGCACCTATCGAAATAAAAGGCTGATCTGATCTGTCGGAAAGTCCGTGAATGGTTTGTGCAATAAGAGATTTTCCACTGCCACTTTCACCGTCAATTAAAATGCTCAAATCGGTGTTCATGATGCGCGCGATCGTTCGATAAAGCGCCTGCATAACTTCAGTTTTACCGATTAAGGGGGCGTCTTTACCTTTAACGTCCTCCATTTTTTTAGCAGGTAAAACGCGCCTTTTGTGCTGTAAACCTTTCGCCGCACGCGACATCAACTCTGGCAAATCAAATGGTTTCGGCAAATAGTCAAATGCCCGAGCTTCGGTTGCTTTGACTGTCGTCACAATGGTATTTTGTGCTGAAATCACGATAACGGGTAAATCCGGATGTAATTGCAATATTTCGGGAATCTTTTCGATACCATTTCCATCTGGCATCATGACATCTGTAATGACCAAATCCCCTTTTCCTTCATGCACCCAACGCATCAAAGTTCCCAAAGATGAGGTTGAATGCACTTTGCACCCCGCCCGCGTGAAGGCTTGGGTCAAAACGGTTCGAATTGTACGGTCGTCATCAGCAATGAGTACGGTTCCATCCATCAGCCTGCCATCCTTTCATTTTGAATGTCTGACAAAGGAAGTGATATTTTAAAAATCGTGGATCCCGGTTTGGATTTTACAGAAACCCAACCACCATGATCTGCAATGATTTTGGCCACCAATGCCAAACCCAAGCCCGTTCCATTTTCCTTTCCCGAGACGAAAGGATCAAAAACCATTTCGGAAATGCTTTCTGGAATACCTGGGCCATCATCACATATCTCAATTTGCAAAGGCAAAGCCCTGCGATGCCCACTTGGATCAACCACACGCAAAGCGATATCGTAAAATGTTCTAAGCCAAATGGTGCCCGAACCTTTTTGAGCTTCAGAAGCGTTTTTCAACAAATTCAAAATGACTTGAACCAATTGATTGATATCCGCATCTGTCATCGGCAAAGAAGGATCGAAATCCTCTACAAACTGCATGTGCGTGGCGAACCCCAATGCCGCACTTCGGCGTGCCTGATCCAAAACATCATGTACATTCACAGGTTCTCTTTTCGGCGGCAACAAATTACCAAATTGTTCAACCTGTTCTAAAAGCTGAACAATTCTTTTGGTTTCTTTCAGAATAAGATCTGTCAGTTCTATATCTGGTTCGGTCAAATTCATTGCCAACAATTGTGCCGCACCAGATATCCCTGCGAGGGGATTTTTGATTTCATGCGCGAGCATTTCAGCCATCCCAATGGCAGTTCGAGCCGCATTGCGGGTTGAATTTCGCACCGCGATTTCCGACATTCCGTCCTTTGGGTTCATTAGGACGTGCAGGTAACCTCTTCCGCTAGAAACCTCAGACACATTTAAAGTGCACGGAATGTTTCTCGCGGATGGCAAATGTACATTTATGTCACTTGCGGTGACCGGCATTCCTGATCCGCGTACGCGCATAAAAAGATCCAAAAGGTCAATTTCAAATTCGGCACAGTCAGAAAAATTTACCCCGCGCAGTCCACTTTGCGATTGATTTAAAAATGCCTCAGCTGCGGGATTAGCACGCATAATTCCATTTTGTTGATCGATCACCAAGGCTGGCACCGGAATAACAGACCACAAATCTTCGGTGTCTTTCATGCCGCTTTTCCAACCTGCGCATCTTGGAAGACGGACAAAAGCAAACTTACAACCTGTGCATTTCGCTTTTCCGTCAAAATTTCTTTTCTGAGTTTTGGATCGACATCAATCTTTTGAAGATACCAGCCCAAATGCTTCCGGGCGACGCGATTTCCCAGTTGTTCACCATAAAACGAAAGCATTGCCTCATAGTGCCCCACCACAACTTTTGCGAGTCTACCGCCCGTCGGGATCTCGGGCTTTGAGGTTTGCCAAATGTCGGCGGCAATTTCTGCCAGTCGCCATGGTGCCCCTTGGATGCCACGACCAACCATAACACCATCGGCCCCTGATTTTTCCAAGGCGACCTTTGCAGATTGCGAATCCACAATATCACCATTGGCAATAACGGGAATTCGTACGGCTTGGACGACACTTTTGATTGCACCCCAATCCGCCTGCCCTTTATAGAATTGACACCGGGTTCGACCGTGAACTGTTATCATTTGCACACCCGCATCTTCGGCACGTCGGGCAATGTCAGCTGCATTCATGCAATCATGATCCCAGCCAAGTCGCATTTTGAGAGTGACGGGTAATTTTGTGGCGCCAACCACAGCTTCGATCAATGTCAGCGCAAAATCAGGAGTGCGCATCAAAGCGGATCCTGACAATCCATGGGTTACCGTTTTTGCAGGACAGCCCATATTTATGTCGATTATTTTTGCGCCATTGGCTTCGATCATCTTGGCGGCTTCTGCCATCCAAAATGCATCTCGACCCGCAATTTGAACCGACGTGTGGTTCTGGGAAAAGCCAAGCTCCGCTTTTTCGCGCGTTCCCTGACGCCCCTGAACCATTTCATGGCTCGCAATCATTTCTGAAACAACAAGCCCTGCACCAAAACTGGAGACAACATTTCTAAAGGGTAAATCCGTAATTCCTGCCATTGGTGCCAAAAATACCGGAGGCGACAGTTTCAAATTACCAACAGAAATGGAACTCTTGTTCGTTGAACTCATTGTCTTAACAACTTTGCTGAATTTTTGATCAATGCCTCATTATTAGGCAAATACAATGGGCTGCTGCCCTTTGCAAGTTGACAAGCTTCAGCGTAAAGACCCGGTATGAGTTCGCAAAAATCCAATGTGGTGGCAATAATTGTCGGGGCTGGTCGTGGTGTTCGGGCGGGTGGTGATGTTCCAAAGCAATGGCAAGCTCTTGCAGGGCGTCGCGTTGCAGACTGGTCCGTTGACGCATTTCTAAACCACCCGGATATTAATAATGTCGTCCTGGTACACCATCCTGATGATGCCGCTGAAGTGGCGACGTTGCCCACATCAATCGCGAAATGTGTAGGCGGCGAAACACGCGGACAGTCCGTTTTGGCCGGTCTGGAATTTTCGGAAAGATTCAATCCCGATCAAGTTCTGATACATGATATTGCGCGCCCTTGCGTCACAAACGCTATGATTTCTGATTGTTTGGAGGCGCTAAGGCATTCGTCGGCCGCCGCCCTTGGGGTAAAGGTGCAAGATGCAATTTGGCATTCCAGTAGAAACAAGGTCAGCCACACAGTGGACCGAACACGACTTTGGCGCGCGCAGACACCCCAGGCTTTTGCGTTCAATCAGATATTGCAGGCACATCAAAACCAAAATCATGATGCGAAAGATGACGTAGAGGTTGCAAGAGAAGCTGGGATTGAAGTCACGATAATTGACGGTGACGATAGCAACTTGAAAATCACTACGCCCAGTGATTTTTTGAAGGCAGCACAAATTCTACGAGGCAACATGGACATCAGGGTCGGCAATGGATTTGACGTTCACCGTTTTGAAGATGGTGATCACGTCATCCTATGCGGTATTAAAATTCCGCACGAGAAATCCCTCAAAGGACATTCGGATGCGGATGTTGCGATGCATGCAATTACGGACGCTATTTATGGCGCGCTTGCCCAAGGGGATATCGGACAACATTTCCCACCAAGTGATCCAAAATGGGCAGGTGCGGATAGCAGTATATTTTTAAGGCACGCCGCCAACCTTGCATCGGAACATGGGTACACAATTCAAAACATAGATTGCACAATTGTTTGCGAAATGCCCAAGATCGGCCCCGTTTCTTTGGAAATGCGCGAAAATCTTTCAAAAATCATAAATCTTTCGACGGACCGAATAAGTGTAAAAGCCACTACATCTGAAAAACTTGGCTTTACGGGACGAGGTGAAGGAATCTCCAGCCTGGCAACGGCAACTTTGGTATCAAAATGATTCAGCTTTTTGTCACTGTATTTTATTCCGGCTACATCAAGCCAGCACCGGGAACATGGGGAAGCGCAGTTTCGCTTGGGATTGGGATTTTGATTTATGCTCTACTTGGGGTCGTATATTTTTTGATCCTGACCGTTTTGATTTGTGTTTTGGGAATATGGGCAATCAATGCAATGACCAAAGGTAAAAGCAATCACGATCCATCCGAAATCGTCATTGATGAATTGGTGGGGCAATGGATTGCCTTATTGCCTGTCTTTCTGTTTGCACCACACACCTTAATTCAAAACGCAATTTTGTGCGTTTTGGCGTTTCTTGCTTTTCGCGTTTTTGACATCCTCAAACCCGGCCCTGTCGGATGGGCCGATAAACGCGATGACGCCTTCGGCGTAATGTTTGACGATGTCATCGCAGGGTTGATGGCTGCCGTTTTGGTGGGCATTACGGCCATTTGGATCATCTAATGACCCGTGAAATTGCTCAGCAAATTGTTCAGATTGGCACCACAAAAAAATTGTCAGTGACAACGGCCGAAAGCTGCACTGGTGGTATGGTTTCAGCTTCCATAACTGACATTGCGGGATCATCAAAAATTTTTGAACGTGGATTCGTCACCTACTCCAACCAAGCAAAGATCGAGATGCTCGGCGTTTCGGAACAAACCCTCAATCAACACGGAGCGGTTTCAGAAGAGATAGCAATGGACATGGCGACCGGAGCACGAGAGAAAGCAAATGCTTTTTGTGCCATTGCAATAAGCGGTATTGCCGGACCGGGGGGCAGTGAGTTCAAACCAGAAGGACGCGTCTGCTTTGCGATTGTGACTAAGCAAAGCGTGAAAACAGAAACAAAAGAATTTGGCGCTGTGGGGCGTGAAAACGTTCGTCGTTTGGCTTGTGAACATGCACTTGGCCTTTTGCTTGAAGCATTACAAAGTGGTTAATTTATTTCCATAAGGGCCGATCTTCAGCCCATTTTTTATGCAATTTATGAACACTTATCTTTCTTCGTCCATCAAAGGCTCATTCAATTTGAGAGGGCTTTGATTATCAAGGAAACACGTCCCCAAATTGAAGGAGGGACACCATGAACGGAGCGGATACCGCTTGGATTATCGTTGCGACAGCTTTGGTGCTGTTTATGACGTTGCCGGGTTTGGCACTTTTTTACGGCGGCCTCGTGCGCGCCAGAAACGTTTTAAGCGTTTTTATGCATTGCTTCGCCATTGCATGTTTGATGAGCATTCTGTGGCTCGCATTTGGTTATTCGATTGCTTTTGGCGATGGAAACGCAATTTGGGGCGGCCTTGGGAAAAGCTTCCTTTTGGGCGTAACCTCAGACAGTCTGTCTGGAACTTTGCCAGAGATTTTGTTCTTTGCCTTCCAGATGACGTTTGCAATCATCACCCCTGCCCTGATTGTCGGTGCTTATGTTGAACGTATCACCTTTTCCTTTGTTCTGATTTTCTCAAGCCTGTGGATGTTGTTTGTTTATGCGCCTGTGGTTCACTGGATATGGGGCGGAGGAATGTTGGCTGGCGGTGATGGCGGCTTGTTCGCCGCTGGTACTCGCGATTTTGCCGGAGGCATTGTGGTACACGAAACCGCCGGTATCGCAGCCTTGATTTTGGCAATGATGCTTGGACCAAGAAAAAATAAAAATGTGCCACCCCACAACCCTGGCATGGTCATGATTGGGGCTGCGATGCTTTGGGTCGGATGGTTTGGTTTTAACGGCGGCTCCCAATTGGCGGCTGACGGTGGTGCTGCGATGGCAATCACCGTGACGCATTTGTCTGCAGCTGCGGCATCGCTGACGTGGGCTTTGTGGGAAAAAATTCGTTTTGGAAAGGCCTCTCTGGTCGGGATGGTCACCGGCACGATTGCAGGTTTGGCGTCCATCACCCCTGCCTCTGGATTTGTGGGCCCTATCGAAGCACTGATCATCGGGAGCGTCGCCGGGGTTATTTGCCAAGAAGCCTGCGCACTGGTTAAATCAACGTTTGGGATTGATGATACTTTGGATGTATTTGCCGTACACGGATTGGGTGGAATTTTCGGCACGCTGATGATCGCTTTGTTCGGAACAGTTTTGGCCAAAGAAGGGTATGAAGGTGCCTGGGCGGCCCAAGTTGGGGCCTTGGTCATCGTGGGTATCTACACTGTAGTTGCAACCACACTCATAATCTTTGTTGTTAAAATGATTACGCCTTTGCGCGTGTCAGAAGAAGATGAAGTCACAGGACTTGATCTGACGGCACATGGTGAACGTGGTTACGACTTCACATCATGAACTGTTTGGGCGCAGCCTCAGGTGGACGCGCCCAGATCGCTATATAAATCTTGTGCACGCTTTTCAAAAGCGTGCACAATTCTCTGCATCGCTTCGTGAAACACGACCCCGATCACCTTTTGCAAAATCGCATTCTTAAATTCAAAATCTACAAAAAAGGATACATCGCACCCCGCGTCGGTATCTTTGAATGACCAATTGGATTTCATGAATTTAAATGGGCCATCCAGATATTCGGTATCGATTTCAAAGGACTTTTGTTTCAGTGTGACACGGCTGACGAAACGCTCACGAAAAACTTTGAATGATATAACTAGGTCTGCTGTCATCACCTCTGAGGTGCCTTCATCCACAATGGATTTGATACGTGCCGCCGCACACCAAGGTATAAATTCTGGATATTTGTCAACGTCAGCCACAAGATCAAACATCTGTTTTGCGCTGTACGGCAACGATCTTGTTTCAGCGTGCGTTGGCATTCCGTTTCCTTCTGGCCTTTTCTGCACATTTCGTTAAGTCTGACACCAAGTTCAAGGGGTTAATATGTCCGACAAACCATATGTGATTGATCAGATGATTTCTGCCAAATCGATTGCTGCTCGCATCGAAGAACTTGTCGTGGAAATCGAAACGGATTTTGCCAAAACGGATAAGCTGGTCGTGGTTGGATTGTTGCGCGGGTCATTTGTGTTCATTGCCGATTTGGTGCGTGAATTGTCTTTGCCAATAGAAGTCGATTTTCTGGAGGTTTCTTCTTATGGCGACAGTATGGAATCCTCTCGGGAGGTCAGAATATTGAAAGATTTACGAGGAACCATAGAAGATAGAGATGTTCTGATCGTGGAGGATATCGTTGATACCGGCCACACAATGTTAAATGTAACCAAACACTTAATGCGTCGGCAGCCCCGCAAACTTCGCTCTATTGCATTACTCGATAAACCGTCACGTCGCGAAGTTGATTTTCAGGCAGATTACCTTGGCTTTGAAATTCCGGATGAGTTTGTTGTCGGTTATGGAATTGATTACGCGCAACGAAACCGCAACCTGCCATTTATTGGCAAGGTTCGATTTACATGAGCCCATGGTTCTTTCTGCGGATGGCCAAGCTTGTTCGCAGGCCCCCATCAAAACGCCAAATCATATTGGTTGGGTCAGTTTTGATTATTGCGTTTTTTCTGTTCGGTTTTGAAAAACTTTTTGGGTGGCCTGATTGGCTAACGGTCAACATGACCCGTGGACGCTTTGGCGGCGGCTTAAGATAGCTCTTTTTGGCGCGCTTCACACAGACGCGCGAAATCTTCTCCGGCATGATAAGATGATCTGGTCAAAGGCGTCGCCGAAACCATCAAAAAGCCTTTGCCCCACGCGGCTTTTTCGTAAGATGAGAATTCATCAGGTGTCACGAATTTGGCTACAGCGTGATGTTTCGGGGTCGGCTGAAGATATTGGCCAATCGTGATGAAATCGATGTTTGCCGCGCGCATATCATCCATCACTTGAACGACTGATTGCCGGTCTTCGCCAAGACCAACCATAATGCCTGATTTGGTAAAGCATGATGGATCAATTTCTTTAACCCGCTGCAAAAGACGAAGTGAATGGAAATACCGCGCACCAGGTCGCACCTCTGGATACAAACCCGGAACCGTTTCCAAATTATGATTAAAAACATCAGGTCTTGCTTCAACAACCTGTTCTAATGCACTGTCATCACAACGTAAAAAATCAGGGGTTAAGATTTCAATCGTTGTGTTCGGCGATTGTTTGCGAACAGCACGAATGGTTTGTGCAAAATGTGAAGCCCCTCCATCATCCACATCATCACGGTCCACCGACGTAATCACCACATGATTTAAGTCCAACTTTTTCACAGCAGCTGCGACGCGCCCGGGCTCAAAAACATCCAAATCTTCAGGTGGCTTGCCTGTTGCGATGTTACAAAATGTACATGCACGGGTGCACACCTCTCCCATGATCATCATGGTGGCGTGCCCCTGATTCCAGCATTCACCAACATTTGGACAACCTGCTTCTTCACAAACAGTTACCAACTTATGTTCGCGCAGCGTATTTCTTGTTTTCTGATACCCTTCGCCGACTGGTGCTTTTACCCGAATCCAGTCAGGCTTCTTGGGTTGAGGGTTATCTGGTTTATGGTTTTTTTCAGGGTGCCGCTGTGCTGGAATCTTTAAGTCGCGCATGTTCAGAACTCCGGGTTTCGGTTCTTTTTATGCGCATTCGTGCCGCGTGAAAAGCAAGGATCGGTGTGTCATAACCGTTATACCTGTGATGCAAGGCTGTCATCCCACCAATGGTGAGGAGGTTCCTTGCATCTTATAGTGGTTTTTCAAGCGTTGCAGAGCGATGCGGAGAACAATCTTGCCGGAACGTGCGGACCATCCCATCGCCTGTTCAGTTTTTTCCAAACCCAAAAGCTGGCAACATGTTTTATAAGCCACGTCGGTCAAGCCCGGTCCAAGCTCTTCAAAGTCAAGGGCGACGCGATGTCTTGCACGACCAGCAGCGTCAGTTGCATGAGGATCCAGTTGGAACCCTTGCCAAACCGCTGGTGTCGCACCTGATAAACATGCGATTTCAAAATCCTCTCGAAGCCTTTCCCCCGCTTGCACGATCTCTGCGGACAAAAATCTTTCGCCATTTGCCTCTTTGCGACGAGACAATATCATGAGTGGGCTTTCAAATTTCATCGCCCGATAATTCCGTTGCCCCGTTTCCTGCGCGGTTTCGGGTTCCGACAAAATACCGATTAAAGGCAGTTCGTTTAGAAGCTCACGCAACTTGGCCCGTCCCTGATGCGACAAACGGTAGCGCACAATTTTCAGATCTGGGTTGTCCGTTTCAATAAAACCATGAAGAGACAGAAATTGAATGATACTGCGCTTAGCCAATCCCAAGCGTTCGGTGTTGCCATCATCACGCTCACGCACAATCACCGCGGTTTCCATATCGGAAACCACAGCCAACAACGCCCCTTTTTCGTTCAAACGCACTAGAACTTGGCAAATTTCAGGGTCTGATGGT
The DNA here is from genome assembly GCA_020630015.1 of Planktomarina sp. Taxonomy (GTDB): domain Bacteria; phylum Pseudomonadota; class Alphaproteobacteria; order Rhodobacterales; family Rhodobacteraceae; genus Planktomarina. The sequence goes on from JAHDCF010000001.1 coordinate 51,143, forward strand.
TGTGCGGTGGGGGGAATTTCCTTTGCTTTCAGACTTTGCAACGTTTCTAATCCTTTTCGATTGCGTTGATTTTGCCCAAAAAAACTTTTGGCAAAATCATCAATGGCTTGATCAAAAAGCGGATCTTCACGTCGGGCTTCAATTTTACGAATTTTCCGTAACACTGTGGATGGATGAAAAGATCTTTGGCGAGCAATCGAACGAATTGATTGTCTCATCGCAACATGAGAAACGTATATCTCAATGTCTTCATTCGGCATGGCCCCAAGCCAAGGATCGCTCGGTTTGGGTACCTGCAATGTCATTGCACAAGACATTTTATCCACCATTTTATCCACAGTATTGTTAACCTTATGCTCAAATTCGTTACCTGAGCGTTAAAATACGCGCCTTTTCAAAGGATTGTTTCGCAATATTAAACAATTAGAAAAGCACCGCTCGCTGTTTATGGGGAATGCGCAACGGCAAAATTTTTGTGTTTTGGTGGTTAAAACCGCAGTCTAACAGGACACAAATCAAATGTTACACACAGAACTAAATTCCCTAAAGCGTCCTTCGCTTTTGTTAAATGCTGCACGATCGGCAGTGGGATCTTGTTCCATCGATGCGTTGCTTCAAAGATTGACTAATTTTGGATTGATCCAGAATAAACGTAATCCATGGCGTGACCTGATGAATTTTGAGAGAGAGCAAGATCACATGCGGCGACAGGCAAGTCCCTCGTATTCGGTCGCTCTGCACATTGAATGTTTGGTTGCCCTAATGGTGTTGGCAACCAAACAGATTGAATGCGATTAGATGAATGCGTCTGGCATCGACGCCTTCTTTTCGGCAACATAGTTTTCAAGCGCAAGTTTGATGCCGGGATCAATTGCAGGCTGTTGGTAATTATCAAGAAGGTATTGAACCCGCTGGCTTGCCAGCATCTCAGTGTCGCGTGCCCCCTCTTCCTGCCACGTTTCAAATGGTTTGTAGTCAAACAATTCAGTGCGCCAGAATGCGTCTGTATAATTTTCTTGCGTGTGGGCACAGCCAAGGTAGTGGCCGCTCGGTCCAACTTCGCGAATTGCATCCATTGCCTGACCGTTTTCGGTGGTGTCTACTTCTGATCCAAGTTTTTGCAAAGTGCCTAGTTGATCGGCATCCATGACAAATTTTTCAAAGGAGCTGACCAAACCGCCTTCAAGCCAACCACAGCTGTGAAGCATGAAGTTAACGCCCCCCATCATAGCGGCGTTCAACGTATTCGCAGATTCATAGGCCGCCTGCGCGTCAGGAAGTTTTGATCCGCAAAGCCCTCCACCAGATCTGAAAGGTAGGTTCATGCGCCGGGCAAGTTGGCCGGCACCATACAGGATTTGGCTCGCTTCGGGGGTTCCGAACGTCGGTGCACCTGAATTCATATCGATGGATGAAACAAATGTTCCAAAAATAACGGGCGCACCTTTGCGAACGAGTTGGCTATAAGCGATCCCAGCTTGAACCTCTGCCAGAACTTGCGTCAGAGTTCCAATGACGGACACTGGCGCCATCGCGCCACCAACAATAAAGGGGGACACAATGCTGGCTTGATTGTTGCGGGCAAACACTTCCAATGCGCCCATCATGATGCCATCAAATGTCAAAGGCGAGTTGATGTTAATCAACGACGTCATAACCGTATTTTCTTGGACAAAATCTTTTCCAAACAAAATTTCGCACATTTCAACGGAATCTTGGGCGCGGCTGGGTTCTGTGACTGAACCCATAAATGGTTTGTCCGAATAAACCATATGCGCCAACAGCATATCCAAATGGCGTTTGTTCACAGGAATGTCTGTTGGTTCGCAAACCGTTCCGCCTGAGTGATGCAGGTATTTGGACATATATGCCAATTTCACAAACTTGGTGAAATCATCCATGGTTGCATATCTGCGACCGCCTTCAAGATCACGCACAAAGGGAGGGCCATACACTGGCGCCGCGACCAAAGTTTTCCCACCGATCACAACATTTTTGTCAGGATTTCGCGCATGTTGCGTAAATTGCGAAGGGGCAGTTTTGCACAATTCACGAGCCAAACCGCGAGGAATTCGAACCCGTTCCTCGTCCACGGTTGCGCCGGCAGCTTTCCAAAGTTCCAAAGCTTCAGGATTGTCAACAAAATTGACGCCAACTTCTTCCAAGATTGTATCGGCATTATATTCGATCATCGACAAGACATCGTCGGAGAAAAATTCAACCACAGGACTTTTACGATCGATGTAAGGGGCCGTTTCAATCTTGAACGACGTCCGTTGTGCGCGACGTGCCGCGCCGCCGCCACTGCGTGATCTTCTGGTTGCTCTCTCGCTCATGTTCGAATCCCCCTAGGGTGCTGCTTGTATGCGAGGTACAATGTTGCCTGCGTTCTGCAGTGGGGTTTTTCGCCATTTGCGACGGGAAAGCGACATTGGGCCGTTTTTCCATCTTGAACCCACGCGTTAAGCTGCGTAGCTGATGCCATGACACCTTCTCATGATCGCCTACTTATCATTGATTTCGGCAGCCAAGTTACACAGCTAATCGCCCGTCGGTTACGCGAACTGAATGTATATTGCGAAATCCATCCTTATCAAAACGTAACAGATGCTTTTTTGAAGGAATTCGCGCCCAAGGCCGTGATCTTTTCGGGGGGGCCAGCTTCGGTTATTGATGAGGGATCCCCGCGACCACCAAAATCTGTCTTTGATCTTGGCGTTCCGATATTGGGCATTTGTTATGGCCAACAAGTCATGATGCATTGCTTGGGTGGTCTTGTCGAAACTGGTCATGGCACAGCTGAATTTGGACGAGCCTTTGTGACACCGAAAAATGACTTGCCGTTACTTGATGGCTGGTTTGAGCAAGGCGACGAACAAGTTTGGATGAGCCATGGCGATCACGTCAGCAAAATAGCACCGGGGTTCGATGTCTATGGCACATCACCCAATGCACCCTACGCAATCACGGCAGATACGGATCGCAAATTCTTTGCCGTCCAATTCCATCCAGAGGTACATCACACGCCCAAAGGCGCCAAACTGTATGAAAACTTTGTCCGGCTTGCTGGGTTTGGTGGCGATTGGACGATGGGCGCCTATCGGGAAAAAATGATTGCTGCAATTAAAAAACAGGTAGGTGATAAAAAGGTTATCTGTGGCCTGTCGGGTGGGGTCGACAGTTCTGTTGCAGCGATACTGTTGCACGAGGCGATCGGTGAAAACCTTACATGTGTTTTTGTTGACCATGGCCTTTTACGCAAGAATGAAGCGCAGGACGTGGTTTCCATGTTTCGCGAACATTATAATTTGCAATTAATTCATGCAGATGAATCTGATTTGTTTTTAGGTGAACTCGAAGGTCAATCTGACCCTGAAACAAAACGCAAAATCATTGGCAAACTTTTTATCGATGTATTTCAGAAATACGCAGATAAGGTAGAGGGCGCTGAATATTTGGCGCAGGGAACGTTGTACCCAGACGTTATTGAAAGTGTCAGTTTTTCTGGTGGGCCTTCAGTAACAATCAAATCACATCACAATGTGGGCGGCCTTCCTGAAAAAATGGGCCTTAAGCTTGTGGAACCTTTGCGTGAATTGTTCAAAGATGAGGTTCGCGAGCTTGGCCGCGAACTTGGGTTGCCAGAAAGCTTTATTGGGCGACACCCCTTCCCCGGCCCCGGCCTTGCCATTCGTTGTCCGGGAGAGATAACCCGCGCAAAGCTTGATATATTAAGAGAGGCCGATGCCATTTATATCGATCAGATCAGAAAGCACGGGCTCTACGATGAAATCTGGCAGGCTTTCGTTGCTATCTTGCCGGTTCGTACCGTTGGCGTCATGGGCGACGGCCGAACTTATGATTATGCCTGCGCGCTGCGGGCTGTGACGTCTGTTGATGGGATGACGGCTGACTATTATCCGTTCGATCATGATTTTCTTGGCGAAACGGCAACCAGAATTATCAATGAAGTTCCTGGCATAAATCGCGTAACTTATGACATTACATCGAAACCACCCGGTACGATTGAGTGGGAATGATAAAACAAATTCCAAACCTGCTGATGATGTTGCGCAACAAAATTTGTCAGAAGGTTTTTCATGACCTCATGATCTTTTGGGCGCTGTTACTTTGCGTTTCTTCAGCCCAGGCCGCGTGGTATCCTGATTTGGAATGTAAAGGTAAAGATCCAATTTGGATACTGTCGATTTGGGATACGACCGCACAATTCAGGTTTAACGAACAAACTATCGATTTTGATATTGTCGATACAACAATCGGGCAACCCGGGCCTTGGCCGATTGCCCTAACCTTGTTGGCACCGCGCGACACTGCGATTGTGATACTTCGCATGGCTGATGAATTTGAGGTCGATATTTTGACCCAACATCGTGACCTGCCAGTTTTGTTTTCCGGCGAATGTGACGTTCAATGAAGCCGGACGTTGATTTTCGACTTCGGGCCACATGGTGGATGTTGGGGGCCATCGTTTCTTTTACAACTATGGCAATCGCAGGGCGTTTTGCCCGTTTGGATCACGACACCTTCGAAATCATGTTTTTTAGATCCATCCTGGGTATCTTAATCGTCGTCATCTGCGCATGGCATTTTAAAACGCTTCAAGAAATCAACACAAAACGCCTTGGTCGGCACGCGCTCAGAAATCTCGCACATTTCACAGGACAGAATCTTTGGTTCTTTGCCCTTCCCATGATCCCATTAGCACAGCTTTTTGCATTGGAGTTTACGGGCCCAATCTGGGTACTTTTATTGGCGCCACTCTTTTTGGGTGAAAAACTGACATTGCAAAAAATGGGATTTGCGGCGCTTGGTTTCATTGGGATTATGTTCGTCGCACAACCTAATTTCAACGGAGTTGGCATAGGGATCATCACCGCTGCTGCGGCGGCCTTTGCCTTTGCGCTAACTGCAATTTTCACAAGACAATTAACTGAAACCGCTTCGATTACTTGTATTCTATTTCACTTAACCCTGATGCAAGCGGTGTTTGGTTGTGTAACCGTATTTTGGGATGGTGTGGTGACACTGCCCTCTGCAACTGCATTGCCTTGGTTGTTTCTTATCGGTGTTGCCGGTTTGGCCGCTCATTTTTGCCTGACGAAGGCTCTTTCCATTGCACCGGCAAGCATCGTGATGCCACTTGATTTCGCCCGCCTGCCAATCATCGCGTTTATCGGTTTGGTTTTCTATGGTGAGTCCTTAAACATTTGGGTGTTGTTTGGCGCTTTGCTTATCTTTGCTTCCAACTACCTCAATGTGACTCGGTCCACGTAAGGTAATTTCCCTGTGGGTTTGCAAATCATGTGAAACCGAATAAATCGGTCAACTATGATATATACGTCTGCAGATGAATGGCTCGGATGCCAAAATAAACGTGCATTACTGTTTGCAATGTCAGGGCTGGGCAAAACGCACCTGTCATCGATGTTGCGCGCCAAAGGTGACTGGTTTCATTACTCCATCGATTACCGAATTGGTACGCGGTACATGGGGGAATATATCGTCGACAACTTTAAACGGGTTGCGATGCAAGACCCGTTCCTTGCGGATCTTTTGCGAAGCGATTCAATCTACATTGGCGCCAACATGTCTTTTGAGAACCTGCTGCCGTTGTCAACGTATCTGGGCAAACCGGGCGATCCAGACCTGCAAGGCATTCCGATAGAGGAATACCAAAAGAGACAAAAGCAGCACCACCGGGCAGAAATTCAAGCGTTGCTTGACACGCCAATGTTCATTGAGCGTGCTGAAAGCATTTATGGATACAACAATTTCATTTGTGACACCGGTGGGTCGATTTGCGAAGTTGTTGACCCCAAAAATCCACACGATCCCGTTATGAAAACCCTTCATGATCATGTGTTGATGATCTGGATCCAAGGGAGCGATACCCACACTGCCGAGCTTATTCGTCGTTTTGATAAAGCGCCGAAACCTATGTGCTATGATGCAGAATTCTTGACCTCGGCATGGGCAGATTATCTGGAAGATCAATCCATTGCACCGGATAAAGTAAATCCAGATGACTTCATTCGCTGGACCTATGCCCGGGCAATGACTCGCCGACAGCCAAAATATGCCGCCATGTCCGAATGGGGATTAACAATTTCCGCGGAAGACGCGCAAAACATAGAAACACCACAAGCTTTTGAAGCCTTGATTGCCAAAGCTTTGGATGAACGCGTCACGGGATCAAAATAATGCCAATAAAAATCCCGGCCAGCTTGCCTGCACATGATGTTTTGCTTTCGGAGGGCGTAATGGTGGTGGATCCTGCATCCGCCGATCGCCAAGATATACGACCTCTCAAAATCGGCTTGCTTAATCTGATGCCGAAAAAAATCCAAACCGAAAACCAATTTGCAAGACTGATTGGTGCGACACCGCTTCAAATCGAATTATCTTTGATCCGGATGAGCGAGCATAAAACCAAAAACACCGCTGCTGAACACATGAAGGAATTTTACCGCCCGTTTCAAAGCGTTAAAGAAGAAAAATTTGATGGCTTGATCATCACCGGGGCACCCATCGAACATCTTGCCTTCGAAGATGTGACCTATTGGGAAGAGCTGACTGAAGTGATGAATTGGACGCAAACAAATGTGCATTCCACTTTCGGTGTCTGTTGGGGGGGGATGGCGATGATTAACCACTTTCACGGCATTCAAAAACATATACTTCCGGCCAAGGCATTTGGTTGCTTCCGTCACAAAAACCTTGCCCCCACCTCCCCTTTTCTTCGTGGGTTTTCAGATGATTGCGTGATCCCAGTCAGCCGTTGGACAGAAATGCGCCAGCCCGAGATTGACGCAGTTTCCAATCTCAAAACCCTATTGGGTTCGGATGAAACTGGCCCGTGTTTGATAGAAGATCCCGACCACCGGGCGTTGTATATCTTTAATCATTTTGAATATGACAGCGACACTTTAAAAGGTGAATATGATCGCGACGTTGCAAAAGGCGTGCCCATCAACGTTCCTTGCAACTATTACCCAAATGATGATCCCAAACAGGAACCACAAAACAGATGGCGTTCACACGCGCATCTTTTGTACGGCAATTGGATTAACCAGATTTACCAATCCACCCCTTTCGACACGAGGTTGATCGGTGCTTAAGTTTCTTCTTTTCTTCGGCATCATTCTTCTTTTTGCCATCGGTATAACACAGTGGTTCGCCCATAAACGAGACCGAGATGCCAATGAAAAATTTCCCCCTTTGGGTCAACTCATTGATGTTGATGGCGTAAAAATTCACGTTGCTGTCAAAGGGGACCATGGATCAGATCTGGTGTTGATCCATGGGGCAAGTGGCAACCTCAGAGAGTTCGCATTCGATTTAGCGGACCGCTTGGCCAAATCGCATCGCGTGTTCATGGTAGATCGCCCTGGCATGGGGCACAGCGATTTAGCCGGACCAGAGTATGGAAAAGTATTTTCCACAAAATCAGCATCCATCAGTAAACAAGCAAGTCTTATTAAAAATGCAGTACAAAAAGCTGGCGCTGAAAAACCGATTGTGATCGGTCACTCTTATGGCGGTGCGGTTGCCTTGGCATGGGGCGTAAGATTTCCGGATGAACTTGGTGGGATCGTGGCGCTTGGCGCTGCGTCCAACCCATGGGTCACGAACTTGGGTCTTTACTACGATATCAACGGGTCGCTTTTAGGTGGGGCAATTGGCCCGCCCATTGTGTCTGCCTTTGCGCCCACTTCCAAAGTTTTGAAAACCATGGACGAGATATTTGAACCACAACAAACCCCAAAGGGTTACGCTGAATATGTTGGCGCTGAATTGGTCCTGAGACGTCATTCCTTGCGTGCAAATGCACGGCAAGTGCAAGCTTTGCTTGGAGAAATAGAAGAACTTTCACCAAGATATGGTGAAATCAAAGTCCCAGTGAAAATCATTCACGGCGATCTCGATACAATTGTACCCTTGCGCATCCATTCCCAAAAACTGGTGAACCAAGTGCAAAATGGTGAATTGAATGTTTTGAAAGGTGTTGGACACATGCCACACCATTCGCATCCAGAAATCGTCTTGAAGGCTGTTCAAGACATCATTTCATTGCAGTCTGCGGAATGATCCCCATATTAAAACTGAATATATGAGGCCCAAAAAATGACCCTTCCTTTTGATGGCGCAATTCGAAGTTTCTATGAAACTGAGGCCCCTGAAGACGTTAGAGATATTATAAAAACAGCTCAGGGGAAAACCATCCTGTCCCCCTCTTTTCCGTATAACAAGCGTATGAAGCGGCAAGATTACGATGATCAGATCTATGCACTTCAGATTGAACTGGTGAAGTTTCAAACTTGGGTTCGCGATACAAATCAGCGTATTGTCGTTCTTTTCGAGGGGCGGGATGCAGCAGGAAAAGGCGGCACCATTAAACGTTTTCGGGAAAACCTTAACCCGAGGTCCGCACATGTTGTTGCACTTTCAAAACCCACAGAACGCGAAAGCGGTGAATGGTATTTTCAACGTTATGTTCGACATCTTCCGACCAAAGGGGAAATTTTGTTTTTGGACCGGTCTTGGTACAATCGCGGCGTTGTTGAACATGTGTTTGACTTTTGCACTTCGGATCAAAGGTCAAAGTGGTTTGAACAGGTGAACCCCTTTGAAAACATGTTGGTTGAGGACGGCATTTCCCTTTCCAAAATTTGGTTGAACGTTGGGCGCGCAGCGCAGTTGCAACGATTTATGGACCGTGAAACCGATCCATTAAAACAATGGAAACTTAGCTGGATTGATGTGGAAGGTTTGAAGCGTTGGGATGCATATTCTGATGCGATTTGGGAAACACTTTCAAAAACCCATACTGACAACTGCCCTTGGACGATTATACGTTCCGATGACAAACGTCGGGCACGCATCAATGCAATTCGATCAGTCTTGTCAAAATATGAATATACCGGGCGAGACGATTCCGCCCTAGGATTGACTGATCCAAAAATTGCCGGTGGCCCAGAGGTTTGGGATGCCTAAGCAAGGGTATCACCACGGCAACTTACGTCAGGCCCTTGTGGATGCTGCCTTAATCTTAGTCGAGGAACGCGGTCCGACTGGATTTACTTTATCTGAGGCTGCCAAGCGTGCGGGCGTGACACCAGCCGCGGTTTACCGCCATTTTGAAGGTCGTGACGATCTGATTGCCGAATGCGCCTTACAAGGGTTTCATATATTCGCGGATGTCATGGAAAAGGCCTTTGACCAAGGAAATCCATCCGCCTTACTTGCATTTGAGGCAACTGGACGGGCGTATCTTTCTTTTGCCCGCGAAAATCCTGGTCATTATATCGCGATGTTTGAAAGTGGAATTTCGATCCAGAGATCACAATCTCTTTACGATGTTGCGCAACGTGCCCTGCAAGTTATGGAAGATGCTGCTGTTCAGCTTTCCCAACACATTCCTCAGGACAGGCGCCCCCCACCCCAGATGTTTTCCGCCCATATATGGGCCATGAGCCACGGTGTGGTCGAACTCTATGCACGTGGAAACTCAGGTATGAAAGGGCCATTTCCGCCAGAGGATTTATTGGAAACAGGGATCGGGATCTATCTGCGGGGTTTGGGTGTTTTACCCCACGACGCTTGATCAAAGACCTTCATAAAATGAAAAAGCCCGCCATTGGCGGGCTTCTTTGTAAATATATTTCCAGATTAACGTTTTGAGAACTGGAAAGAACGACGCGCTTTGCGCTTACCGTATTTCTTACGCTCAACAACCCGGCTATCGCGTGTCAAGAAACCAGCTGCCTTCAATGCACCGCGCAAAGACGGATCATAAAGCTGCAATGCCTTTGAGATACCGTGTTTCACAGCACCAGCTTGACCGGTCAAACCACCACCTTTTACGGTAGCAACGACATCAAACTGCCCCTCAACTCCGGCAACTTGCATTGGCTGACGCAAAATCAACTGAAGCACTGGACGCGCAAAATATGCATCCTGATCTTTGCCGTTGACTGTAACCTTACCAGAACCAGGTTTGATCCAAACACGTGCCACAGCGTCTTTACGTTTACCCGTGGCATATGAACGACCAAGGTCGTCACGAACAGGTTCACGTGGTGCAGACACTTCTACGACGGCTTCTGCTGTTCCTTCAGCAACTGCAGAAAGCTCTTCCAGCGAATTAATTTGATCTGACATCGCTTAAGCCCTCGTATTCTTTTTGTTCATCGCTTTTACATCCAACACTTGCGGGTCTTGCGCCTCATGTGGATGTTCAGCACCAGCGTACACACGCAGGTTCGTCATCTGTGCGCGGGAAAGTTTATTCCCAGGCAACATGCGCTTTACGGCTTGCGTCACAACACGCTCTGGATATTTGCCTTCCAGAATTTGGCCGGTAGTACGGGATTTGATCCCACCTGGATAACCAGTGTGCCAATAGTTTTCTTTGTTGCGCTTATTACCTGTGACTTGAACCTTGTCGGCATTAATCACGATAACATTGTCGCCCATATCCATATGCGGTGTGAAAGTCGCTTTGTGCTTCCCACGCAGGCGCATAGCGATAATCGACGCCAAGCGTCCCAAGACAACGCCTTCGGCGTCAATCAAGATCCACTTTTTATCGATATCTGCAGGCGTTGCAGAAAAAGTTTTCATGTTCTTAACCCATCGAGTTTGGTGATGGGCGGGTTATAAAGCCATCATCGCGCAGGTCAACAACCACATAGCCAATAAAAATCAATAATAACAATTAGTTAAAATTTAGGTATTATTTTACCCCACTTGGGCGAGTGATATGCCGGGCCAACTTTTGGCCCGGCAATGTAATTTAGGAGTCCGATCCATGTTTTTCGCGCAATCCATCGCGGATCAATGCTTTAAACAATGAAATCCCCATTAGTGCCATCACCGCTGAAAACGGCAACGCCCCAATTATCATCGCTGTATTGATCGCCCCTAAACCACCGGCCAGAAGCAAACCGGCAATGACAAGGGTCAAGATACCGCCCCAAACCAGAATGTGAACACGCCCCTTGGGGCTTTCGTCACCTGCTGCTGCAATCGTATTTATTATCAAAACAGCAGAGTCAGCAGAAGTTACCAAATATGTGAGCAACAACACTACGATCACCAGAGACATCAAAGTCGCCATTGTTGGTGAAAGCATATAGTTGATCATTGCAAAAAGCTGACTGGACAAACCCGCACCCGTAATTTGATCACCAGCACCACCATTCAAGGTTAGGTCAATCGCGGTACCACCGGCAAATGCGAACCAAATGAAGCACATGATAGATGGTACAATCATTGCGCCCAAAACGTATTCGCGAATCGTGCGACCTTTGGAAATCCTTGCCAAAAACAAGCCCACAAACGGTGCAAAAGCAATCCACCAGGCCCAATAGAAGATTGTCCAACCGCCCTGCCAGCCTGCTAGCTGCGCCGCTGTGCTTCCATCGACGCCATCAGACTTCCAGACAACCACACTCATCCAAGGCAGATTAACAATGTAGTCAAACATCCCGACAAACAGCGACTTCAGCGCAAATACCGTTGAGCCGAACACCAGCAAAAATGCCAAAATGAAGAAGGATAGTCCCATATTGAGGTTCGACAACCATTTGATGCCATTTCCTACGCCCGACAAAGCCGAAAGGGTTGAACAAATCATAACGATGACAAGTGCACTTAACATTGCTGCCGTTGTTGGTGTCATGTCTTCATTCATCAACCAATTCATACCTGTGATGTTATGAACACCTGCAGCAAATTGTGAAACGCCATAGCCCAAAGTAACCGAAACACCCAGAATGGTTGCAATTACCGACACAATATCAATGACGTGACCCAGAGGCCCTTCCAAGGATCGCCCTAACAGGGGTGTCAATCCAGATCGAATAGTCAAGGGAAGGCCGCGAGAATAGCTAAAAAAGGCGAGAGATAAGCCAACAATGGCATAGCATCCCCAAGCCGAAAATCCCCAATGCAGAAACGACCATTGCATTGCAGCACGAACATTATCCGCACCTGATCCCGTGGTCTCTCCCATGATAACGTCAGGATTTGTTCCAAAATGGAAAATTGGTTCGCCTGTTGCATATGTCAGCATTCCAATTCCGATCCCAGCTCCGAACATCATCGAAAACCAAGAGAAGCTAGAGAATTCAGGTCTGGAGCTCTCTCCTCCGAGTCGAATACGTCCAGTTGCCGGCCAAAGCGCCAATGCAAGACACACTAATATGTAGAATGTCATTACATACATATACCAACTTCCGGTATTCGCATCGATTGTGCTTCTTATGCTTTTTAATACAGCACCGGCCGCTTCAGGAAACGCAATCGCCCAGACGATCAACGCACCGACGGCAAGCTTTGAGCCAATAGCGACAAAACGCGAAAAACCTTCGTAGAATCCATGTGGATCCGTTTTGATATCTAAATTTCGGATAGGTGGTTTTATTGCCATTTATCCTTCCCCTTTTCATTGAATTGAAATCCGCCCGTGTTTGAACATTTTCAATGTTCTTCACAGATCGTCGTATTTTTGGCCCCCAAGTATGCAGACCAATATTACATTAAGCCCCAGCCTAGGCTTTAGTTTTGAATTTTATCAAGAAGTTTCGGAAACATTCTGACCAAAAGAATGACGAATTGATGAAGGTTCTTCATCGGAGATCAGGCAAGTCTCTGTTCAAAACGGCGGAAGCGAATATGTCAAACTTGCGCGCGCAACAGGTGCAACGTCGCCTTCCGAATATAACAGACAATCCGTAACAGCCAATGATTTGCCGAGTTTAAGCAATCTACATTCAGCAATTAGATCGCATTCAGAAACTGGTTTCCTCATAAAATCAATTGAACAATTTGTTGTAACAGCCAACGCTTTTGGACCAACCTGCGCCAATATGAGAAGATAAGCAGAAACATCCGCCAAACCAAACATTGAAGGACCAGACACCGTACCGCCTGGTCGCAAATGTTTTTCAGAGATCTTCAATTTTATTTTGGCCAATGAATTTGTCATAGTGATCACCTCAAAATCATCTGCAACTTGAGGGAACACCCGCGTCAAAAAATCTTGAAGTGCTGGAACATCCATCTTCATTACGTCGCACCCCTCGCTCATCGTCAGCGGCTTTTCATTTCTTCGTTCTACGCCTACACCCGCCCTATGACACAAAGACTCAACATCATTGGCGGCGGTATGGCCGGGTCCGAAGCGGCATGGCAGGCGGCCCAAATGGGCGTTCCAGTTACACTGTATGAGATGCGCCCCAAAGTTAAAACCTTTGCGCATCAAACAGGTGATTTGGGGGAAATGGTGTGCTCCAATTCCTTCAGATCTGATGATGATGAACAAAATGCCGTGGGCCTTTTGCATTGGGAGATGCGGCAGGCGGATGGTTTGATCATGAACACAGCCCAAAAACACCGCTTGCCTGCGGGCGGGGCTTTGGCTGTTGATCGCGAACCCTTTGCCCAAAGTGTGACAGCCGCGTTAAGATCCCATCCCCTTATCACCATCCAAGATGAAGAGATCACAGATCTACCCACTCAGGGGCATTGGATCATCGCAACCGGGCCATTAACCAGCGATGGGTTGGCGAAAGCGATTGCAGATGAAACGGGAACAGAGTCTCTTGCCTTTTTTGATGCGATTGCGCCCATCGCCTATGCAGACAGCATCGACATGAGCATTGCATGGATGCAATCACGGTATGACAAGGGTGAAACCGAGGAAGAACAAAAAGCATACCTGAACTGCCCGATGACAAAAGTTCAGTATGAAGACTTCATTGATGCTTTGTTGGCCGCAGAAAAAACTGAGTTCAAAGACGGTGAAACCGCTGGTTACTTTGACGGGTGTTTACCGATTGAAGTGATGGCGGAACGCGGTCGTGAAACCCTTCGGTTTGGTCCGATGAAACCCGTTGGGTTAACAAATCCACACACGCCGGATCAAAAACCATATGCGGTTGTTCAACTTCGGCGCGACAACGCATTGGGAACATTGTTCAACATGGTCGGGTTCCAAACCAAAATGAAATACGGGGCCCAAACAGACGTTTTCAGAATGATACCAGGATTGGCAGATGCGCAATTTGCACGCCTAGGTGGGATTCATCGCAACACGTTCTTAAACTCCCCCACCCTTTTGGATGAACAACTTCGTTTGAAATCAAAACCACATGTTCGTTTTGCGGGGCAAATCACGGGCGTTGAAGGTTACGTGGAAAGTGCGGCAATGGGCTTGCTTGCGGGTCGTTTGGCGGCCCAAGAAATCCTGGGGCAATCCCTCCAACCGCCACCACCCGAAACCGCGATGGGTGCATTGGTCACCCATATCACCGGCGGGGCCGAGGCCAAAACATTCCAACCGATGAATGTCAATTTCGGTCTGTTCCCCCCGATTGCAGATATCAAAGGTGGCCGAAAAAACCGCAAACTGCGCTACAAAGCCTATACTGATCGGGCAAAGCAATTGTTTAGTGATTGGTTGCAGAGCTGACTTGATTTGTAAGTGTTTCGTCATAGGCTTGTGGAATGACCAACGATTCTTACGAAACATTGCAAAAGCCACTTTGGGTTCCGCGTTCGGTTGAGGAAACTATGCAAATCTATGCGGATTGGGCCGACACCTATGAAGCAGATGTCACCAACGCGGGTTATGCCACGCCAGATCGTATTGCCCAAGCCCTTGTTAACTTTGTTCAACATGACGCCAAAATATTGGATTTTGGATGCGGCACGGGTTTGTCTGGACAAGCCTTGGTCAAAAAGGGTTTTAACAACATTGACGGGGTCGATATCTCGCCTCAGATGTTGGACATCGCCCATGCACGTGACCTGTACAAAACTTTGTGGCTGGGACAACCGGGTGACATGACAGACATTGCAACGGGCACTTATTCCGCCATCGTTGCGATTGGGGTTGTTTCCCTTGGGGCCGCACCTGCAGAAACGCTTGAAACCTTGCTGTCCAAATTGGAACCGGGTGGCATTCTGGCGTTTTCTTTCAATGACCCCACTTTGGAAGATGGCAGTTACGATGTGGTTTTGGATCGGTGCATCACTTCGAAGACCTGTAAAATTCTTTTTCGCGAACACGGTGATCATTTGCCTGGCAAAGGCATGGGGTCAGACGTGATTATTGTTGAACGCACGTGATCCGCACTCGATTTGCGCCTTCGCCCACAGGGCCACTGCATCTGGGGCACGCCTATTCTGCAATTATTTCTGAAAATGTGGCGACCAAAATGGGTGGTGAATTCTTCTTGCGGATCGAAGATTTGGATCAATCTCGTGCGCGTCCACATTGGGAAGAACAGATCTATCAAGATCTGCATTGGTTGGGGGTTAATTGGACTGCGCCAGTGATCCGGCAATCGGATCGGTCCATGCAATACCAAGCCGCATTACAAAAGCTGTGGGATCTTGATCTCTTGTACCCTTGCACATGCACGCGAAAAGATATCAAAAATGCAGCACAAGCCCCGCAAGAAGGCGACAGCCCCCCTGTTGGGCCAGATGGGGTTATCTATCCCGGCACATGTCGCCACAAGCCGCGCTCCAAAAACATACCCAATGATGTGGCCTTGCGTCTCAACATGAAAAACGCCCACAGCATCGAAATAGAATTTCGATCCGGCCGGGCCGAATTTCCAGAACATATCACGACCCAAAAGGTGACGCCTGAGGAAACAATTGCCACCGTCGGGGATCCTGTTCTGGCCCGCACAGGAATGTCTGCAGCCTATCATTTGGCAGTGGTGGTGGATGATGCCGAAACCGGCATTACGCATATTACACGCGGACAAGACTTGTTTGATGCCACAAAGATTCATGTGGTGGTACAAAACTGCCTCGGATTGGCCACACCCATTTACCTTCACCACGATCTTATTCGTGATGAACACGGAAAACGGCTGGCAAAGCGCGATGATTCCAAATCAATCGAAAAGTTCCGATCTGAAGGTTACACGCCAACCGACATACGTAAAACGATTGGGTTTTAGTTTTCGGGGCCAAAAAGTTCACGTTCTTGCCCGTCAACGATTGAGGTGAAAAAGCAGTTTCTACGGTTCGTGTGACAGGCCGCACCCGTTTGTCGAACAATGGCCAAGACACAATCCCGATCACAATCAATGCGAATGTCGACGATTTCTTGGGTATGTCCACTTGTGGCGCCTTTGACCCAAAAGGATTGCCGCGAACGTGACCAATAGGTCATTTTGCCTGTTTCCAACGTTCGTTGCAAAGCTTCGACATTGGCCCAGGCCATCATCAACACTTCTTGTGTATCCGCATCTTGGGCAATGACAGGGATCAATCCGCGCGCATCGTACTTAAGTGTTTCTAAATCAATCACAGCTTTCCCCTTTTACATCGGGCTTTTCCGACCTACCTATGCCCAAGCACAAAAAAGGCCAAGCCCATGGGCGCTGACGCAGATCTTATCAAGCTTTATTCTTCCAAAATTTTGGCTTTGGCAGCTGATCTTCCCCATGCTGGCAGACTTCAATCCCCGCAAGGTTCAGCCATGTGCAGAAGCCCCCAATGCGGTTCAAAGGTCACTGTTGATCTGGTTTTGGATGACGCTGGCAAAATTCAATCCTTCGCCCAAGATGTGAAGGCTTGTGCCTTAGGTCAAGCAAGTGCCGCCATTTCTGGCGCTGTTATCTTTGGGGCAACACAAGCAACTGTTCAAAAAGCACGAGACGAACTGGCAGAAATGTTAAATGGCGGCGGTGAAATTCCAGCTTCACCCTTTGAAGGATACGAAGTTTTAACCCCAGCGGTTGATTTCAAAAATCGCCACGCCTCAATCCTTTTGACATTGGATGCGACACTGGCAGCAATGGATGATGCACAATCCGAATAAAAAAACCGCCGCACTTTGAACAATCAAAGGCGGCGGGCAAGTAAGCACAAAATCGCAAGGGACCCGGAAATCATTCCCATCACCAAAAGGCAGAACAGATGGGAAATAATGCGCATCATCAAAAGGCAGTAGGAAGATGCGCGCCGGTGCGTCTGTGCAGGCAGAAAAGCGAAAATTAGAAGTTTGGAATGAACAACCCGATGTAAAGCATTGACATCAAAGCGAAAACACCAATCGCATCTTTTATTGCGGCGACGGTTTCTGGGTTCTTTTTAAGTGCATTTTTCATGGGCTGCTCTCAATCATTTTTTCTTTTGTTGCGTCTTTGTTCTCATTTTCACCCTCATTTGTAAAGAACTTTTTAAGAACATTTGTGAACAAAATGCTAACCCACTGAAATCAAACGGATTGCTCGGTCTTGTTCCATTAACCAAAGCAGCGTGCGCACCGCTTGCCCACGGGGGCTTTGCAACTCAGGATCTCGATCAAGAAGCAATCTGGCATCCTTTTGCGCAGTTTCCATCAATCCAGCTTGTCGTTCCAAATTGGCCACTCGAAATTTGGGCAAACCCGATTGGGCGGTTCCAATCACGTCTCCTGCACCGCGGATCAACAGATCTTCGTTGGCGATGCGAAAACCATCTTCAGTTTCACGCATGATTGACAATCGTTTTTCAGCCGTTTCAGTCAAAGGGGCCTGATAGAGCAGCAGGCAAGTTGATTGCTTATCCCCTCGCCCCACACGACCACGCAATTGATGCAACTGCGCCAGGCCAAAGCTTTCAGCCCGTTCAATCACCATGATCGTAGCATTTGGAACATTCACACCGACTTCGATCACGGTTGTGGCAACCAACACTTTTGTATCCCCCGCCACAAATTTAGCCATCGCTTGATCTTTTTCAGCTGGTGCAAGCTGTCCATGAACCAACCCAACCAAATCGTCCCCCAAAGCGGCGCGCAATTTTTTGAATCGCTCTTGCGCGGCGGTAAGATCCATGACCTCACTTTCTTCGACCAACGGGCACACCCAATACACTTGCGTTCCAGCCGCCACGGCAGATCGCAACTTCTCTAAAATCTCATCATACCGGCTCAAAGGGACCACAGCGGTGGTGATCGGTAACCGGCCCGGCGGTTTTTCATCCAAAACAGAAACATCCATGTCACCGTATTGGGCCAGTTCCAGCGACCGTGGAATTGGTGTCGCCGTCATCACCAAGACATCAACGCGATCACCTTTTTCCCCCAAAGCCAAACGTTGATTAACCCCAAATCGATGCTGTTCATCAATAACGGCCAACCTTAGGTCGGAAAATTCGACACCAGTTTGAAACACCGCATGTGTGCCAACCAAAATATCAATTTTGCCTTGCGCAAGATTAGACAGCTTTTCCGCCCGTTCTGCCCCTTTGTCACGCCCCGTCAGAAGGGCCATCACCACCCCGGCCTCTTGGGCCAGATTGTGCAAACCTTCCATATGTTGACGGGCCAAAATCTCTGTTGGGGCCATCAAAACACCCTGTCCACCTGCCTCAACCGCCGTCAACAAAGCCAAAAAAGCCACAAGCGTTTTCCCTGCGCCAACGTCCCCTTGCAACAAACGGTTCATGCGACGGTCTGATGCCAAATCATCGATGATTTCAGACACAGCGCGGGTTTGGGCATCCGTCGGGGCAAATGGCAAGGTATTCAATATTTTCTTATGTAAATGACGATTGCCGATGGTGGCACGCCCGGGCTTTGTTCGCATGCGCCCCCGGGCAATTGCCTTGGTTACCTGATGGGCAAATAATTCATCATATGCCAATCGCTGTCGCGGTTTTGCGTGAGGCAAAACTTCATCCAACGATTTCGGGTGATGTGCCTGATGCAACGCATCTTCAAAGGATGGCCAGTTTTGCTGAAACACGACCGACGCGTCCAACCATTCAGGCATGGAAGGAAGAGAGGTCATTGCCGATCCGATCGCCTTACCCATCACGGTTTGTGTGATGCCCGATGTTAAAGGATAGACAGGTTCAAATCGCGGAAAGTTTTCAGCGGCGTCTTCATCCACAACATGATCCGGATGCGCCATCTGTGCGCGACCATCAAAGAATTCCAGTTTTCCTGAAATCAGTTTGTGTTCCCCAATTGGCAAGATTTTTTCCAAATATGGCCCACGTGCATGGAAAAAAACCAACTCCAAAGTGGTTTCAGGATCTTCACACAAAACACGAAAAGGGCGCCCCCGTTGCCGTGGTGGAATATGTTTAATGATTTTCACTTTGACGGAAACCACCTGCCCCGTGCTGCAACCCTGCACAGTGGTCACGGGACTTCGGTCAACAAAACTGTGTGGCAAACAAAACAGAAGGTCTTTGGGGGACTTGATATTAAGGTTCAAAAAATTTTGCGCGGTCTTCGGACCAACCCCAGTAAGGGTCGTCATTTCTTTAAACAGTGGAAACAGTATTTCCGGCCGACTGCTCATTTCGAATTGGCCATCTCGATCCAGGCATCTTCATCTATAATGTCGACGCCGAGTTCTGCGGCCTTTTTGGCTTTGGAACCCGCACCCGGCCCAGCCACGACCATATCTGTTTTCGCTGAAACCGATCCAGAGACTTTTGCCCCCAAGGCTTCGGCCTTTGCCTTGGCCTCTGCCCTTGTCATTTTTTCCAATGTTCCCGTGAAGACGATGGTTTTCCCAGACACGGGCGATGACGAAGGTGCCAGGATTTGTGCATCTTCAATCCTCAAGTGACTTACCAAATCCAAAATATTTTCCCTGGCAGAAACCGAATGACACGTATCAATAAGTGACGACGCAACAATAGGCCCAATTCCGTCAATATTCTCGATCGTCATTCGCGCGTCTTCAGAAGATTTGGCCTTTTCCACCACATCCCAAAACATGTCCCATGATACAAATGTTTGCGACAACAGCTTTGCTGCAATCTCACCCACATGCCGAATGCCAAGGGCAAAAATCAGTCGGTGCAGTGGGATGAGGCGTTTTTCGTCAATCGCCCTAAACAGGTTTTCTGATGATGTTTTCCCCCACCCTGATCGATTTGCCAGCTTTGTTAGATTTTGATCATCTCTGGTTTGCAGCGTAAAAATGTCGGCAGGTCGCTTAACGGGCAAGTCAGGATCATAATAAAACATCTCGATTTGTTTGGCACCCAATCCTTCAATGTCAAAAGCTTGGCGAGATACGAAATGTTTCAACCCTTCAATGGCGACTTCATCCATTGGATGATCGCCTGCGTAACGCCAAACGGCATCCCCTTCGGCGCGCTGAGCCGAAATGCCCAATTCTGATAATCTTTGGGCAAAATCAAAAGGCATGTCATTGGTGCGCTTGTCCAAATCCACATCCGCGACTTTGGGAATAACGTCTCCCGCACGGTAAACCTGAACCAAATCTCCCTCACGAATATCTTTTCCATCGCGAATTGGGTTTCCTTTGCCATCAAGACCTTTGATGTAATCTTCATTGTGCAAGGTCGCATTCGACACGACCACGCCGCCCACATTGACAGGCTCTAACCGTGCAACGGGGCTAAGTGCCCCTGTCCTTCCGACTTGAATTTCGATTTCTGTCAATCTTGTCCACGCTGTTTCCGCCGGAAATTTGTGGGCGACGGCCCATCTTGGCGTGGTGGCGCGAAACCCCAACCGACTTTGCAGCCTAAGGTCATCCACTTTGTAGACCACGCCATCTATGTCGTATCCCAAAGAAGACCTTTGCTTCTCGATCAAGGTGTAATGTTGGATCAAATCCTCGACACTGTCTGCCAACATCATCAATGGATTTGTTTGAAACCCCAAGTCCGAAAGGGTATTAACGGCGCCCATTTGCGTCTCTGATAAATCCGCACTTGTTTCCCCCCATGCATAAGCGAAAAAGGCCAGCGGCCGTTGCGCCGTGATTGTTGCATCCAATTGGCGCAAGGATCCGGCCGCCGCATTTCGAGGGTTTGCAAAGGTTTTTTCCCCTGCGATTTTCTGACGTTTGTTAAGTTCTTCAAAATCCTTGTGGGTCATGTAAACTTCCCCACGAACTTCTAGTACCTTCAAGCGGGTTTTAATGGATTGAGGAACAGATGGGATTTTCAGCGCATTTTGGCTGACGTCTTCGCCTGTTTCACCATCCCCACGTGTGGCAGCATGAACCAACCGGCCATCTTCATAACGAAGGGCCAGTGATAGACCATCAATTTTAGGTTCAGCGGTAAATTTTAGGCTTTCGGTGGTTACACCCAAAAATTTTGCAATGCGATCTGCAAAGTCATGCACATCTTCAGCTGAAAACGCATTCGCCAGAGACAGCATCGGAACCGCATGCTTGATTTTTGAAAATCCAGAGGCAGGTGCCGACCCGACTTGATCAGACGGGCTATCACGACGCTTTAGCTCTGGAAATTTTGCCTCAATCTGCGCATTTCTGCGCTTTAAGGCATCATAGGTTGCATCCTCGATTTCGGGCTCATCTTGACCATGATAAGCCGTGTTGGCCGTGGACAAAAGCAACGCGAGTTCAGCCAACTCTGTTTTGGCGTCATCAACCGTTAGCTTTGAGATATCTTTGCGTTTCAAAAGGCCGGCCTTTCCTGTCTGCAGACAAGTTAGGCCTTCAAAGTGTGGCCGTCCAGAAGTCGACCACTTAAAAAAATTATCTTAAGCCAAGATGGATATCAGGCAAGTGCTGCCAATCGATGTTCCACATCCACCGGTTGCGGATCGCGCAGAACATATCCCCGCCCCCACACAGTTTCGATATAACTTTGACCATTGGTCGCATTGGCAAGTTTTTTGCGTAGTTTGCAAATGAACACGTCGATAATTTTCAACTCAGGCTCATCCATTCCACCATAAAGGTGGTTCAAGAACATTTCCTTGGTCAAAGTTGTGCCTTTGCGCAGGCTTAACAATTCCAACATTTGATACTCTTTGCCGGTCAGATGGACAGGCTTGCCACACGCCTCCACCGTTTTGGCGTCCAAATTGATACACACATCCCCAATTTCGATAATGGATTGCGAATGACCTTTGGATCGACGAATGATCGCATGAATTCTGGCAACAAGTTCGTCGCGATGAAATGGTTTGGTCAGGTAATCATCAGCGCCTGTTCCAAATCCACGAATTTTGCTTTCAGTGTCCGAGTCTCCAGACAAAATTAGGATCGGTGTATCCACACGGGCCAAACGAAGTTGGCGAAGAACCTCATACCCGTTCATGTCTGGCAGGCCCAAGTCCAACAAGATCAAATCATAATCATAGAGCTTGGCAAGATCTAACCCTTCCTCGCCCAGATCTGTTGCATAAACATTAAGATCAGCATGTCCCAGCATCATTTCAATGCTTTTGGATGTTGCTGGGTCATCTTCCACAAGAAGTATTCGCATTCCATGCCCCCATATTGCGGTATGGTTGTATTAAGACTTAGAATGGTTAACCACACGTTACCCGTTATATTATTATTTGATATGCACTTTAAGGTTGTCTGTAAATCTTTGTTTTTGTCACCCGCAAACCAGCCTGTCCAAATTGGCGGAAACTTGCGCACCAGCTGTCAAATTCTTCTTCAGAAAGATCATATCTTTCAAGTGCATCACGACGACTGATTAATTCGAAATAGACCGCTTTCACCAGCAACGCCTTGCGCGACGCAACCCATCTCACTATCGATTCATCTGGCAAATCGGCTTGCGAAATAATTGTTCCATCGGGTAATTTAACTGCTCGTGGGAAAGAAGTTTTTTTAATGTACACTTGCGCCCACCTCTCACATATCCCAATTACCAAATAAGCCGTTGGCCATTTAAAGACTGGTGAAGGCTCACAGTGGGAAATCGATCAAATTTGTCGTTATTTTCATTGAAAATAAAAAGGATACGTCATGCCTGCGTCCATTTTGGACAAACCCCTTAATTCCCTGGGATTTGCAAAATCCCCCGCTGACACCCGTGTTGTTGTGGCAATGTCAGGTGGCGTCGACAGCTCTGTCGTGGCGGCGGAATTGGCGTTGCAAGGATATGATGTGGTGGGTGTCACTTTGCAACTTTATGATCACGGTGCGGCCCTTGCCAAAAAAGGTGCCTGCTGTGCGGGCATTGATATTCACGACGCTCGGCGCGTGGCTGAACAGTTGAATTTCCCCCATTATGTTCTTGATTACGAGAATATTTTTAAAGATGCCGTCATCGATGAATTCGCTGACAGTTATCTTTCTGGGGCAACCCCGGTTCCCTGCATTCGGTGCAATGAAAGGGTTAAATTCAAAGACCTAATGCAAACTGCGCGTGATCTTGATGCGGATTGCATGGCCACGGGTCATTATATTCAACGCAAAATGGGTTCTTCAAAAGCGGAACTTCATCGCGCCGCTGATCCTGTTCGCGATCAAAGCTATTTTTTGTTTTCCACAACCCAAGATCAATTGGATTTCTTGCGATTTCCTTTGGGACACTTGGCATCTAAGGCGGAAACCCGGGCTTTGGCGGAAAAACATGGCTTGTCGGTTGCCGACAAACCCGACAGCCAAGACATTTGTTTTGTTCCAAATGGTGACTACGCGGCAGTGATAGAAAAATTGCGGCCCGGCTCTGCGCAACCGGGTGACATCGTTGATGTGTCAGGTAACGTTCTTGGGCAACATGATGGCGTAATTCATTACACAATCGGCCAACGACGCGGTTTGAAAATAGGTGGTCTAAAAGACCCACTTTACGTGGTAAAATTGGACGTCGACAAGCGTCACGTTATCGTCGGCCCAAAAGAGCTTTTGGCAACCAGAACCATCCAGATCAAAGAAGTTAACTGGTTAGGTGATGCTGATTTCGACGCATCAAAACGCCATGACGTTCTGGTAAAGGTGCGATCAACGCGCCCCCCGACAGAGGCCGTGGTTATCCCGAATTCCTCAACGACCGCCAGCGTTGAATTGGTGGTTGCAGAACAAGGCATCGCCGCCGGTCAGGCTTGTGTATTTTACGCGCCTGATGGCGAACGCGTTTTGGGTGGTGGTTGGATTACTTCTTCGTAAAATCCAATACAGATTTTGCGGCGCGCAAACCCGGATGATCCTGCCCGCGCCCCAATCTTTCCATCGTCAAATCCAAAGCCGATCTTTGTTTATCAGGGTGTGACAGAGCCTGGTCGAGGGCTGGGATAATGTTTTCGGCCTGACAATCGGCCCCAATGAATTCTGGAACATCGCGCGTTTCGGAAACCAAATTTACCAGTGTCACCGTATCGGTCAGCAACATTCTGCTGATAATGAGGCGTGAAAACCATTGCATATCATAGGCAATTATCATCGGCGTCCCAACAGAGGCTAATTCCAAAGATACCGTCCCGGATGCGGCCAGGGCGACATCACAGGCTGCAAAAGCAATGCGCCTTTGTTGCAATCCACCTTCTGCAGGGGCAGGCAAAATACGAAACGGTCTTTTAAATCCATCCAAGTGCTTCGCAATTCCATTTTGCAAGTGTGGAAGAGTTGGAAACAGGAACGTCATTCCAGAAAATTCTGGCGCCTCGATCACGTTTCGAAACACAGGCATCAAACGATCAATTTCCGAATTTCTTGATCCAGGCAAAACCGCCAAACAAGATGCTGCACCCAAATCATGTTGATCACGAAACTCTGTAAGCTGTGTTTTTGTAATTGGCGGATCAACCGCGGCTGGATGCCCCACAAAATCACAACTCATTCCCGCGCGGTGCATGAACGGTGGTTCAAACGGCAACAATGCCAGAACATGATCAATATATGTGGCCATTTTTGCGGCGCGGCCTGCGCGCCATGCCCAAACTGTGGGCGCTACATAATGAACTGTCGGTATGTTTTTGATTTCTTTTACTTTTTTTGCGACACGCAGCGAGAATTCAGGAGCATCAATTGTCAAAACCATATCTGCCCTCCATTCAATCGCCGCTTGCGCGGTTTCACGAATGCGTTTCTTAAAATGAAAATATTTGGGCAGAATTTCTGCGATCCCCATGACCGATAATTCATCCATTGGAAACAAGCTTTTCAGACCGTGCTGTCCCATCAAAGGCCCACCGACCCCCGCAAATTCGATGGTCGGATACAAAGATTTTAATCCTGACATCAGATCCGCGCCCAAACGATCGCCGGATGCCTCACCTGCGGTTAAAAATATCTTCATGACGGCCAAGTGGCGATATGAACAATCAAATCCATGTCTGTTGCTTTCTTGGCCACCTTCTCCGGGTCGATGATCAAGGCTTGACCGTGATGTACCACCACACCATGTAAACCGGCCCGTTGAAGATTGTCTAAAGTATCAACACCAATGGTTGGCAAATCAACACGACGATCCTGTTTTGGCTTGGCCGCTTTCACCAACAGACCGCCTTTGGGAAAACGTTCAGTTCGGTTTTGCAAGCTGTCCAACATCCAATCGGTTCCCCCGACGGCTTCTATGGCCAAGACTTGCCCTTGGGACACAACACATGCTTGTCCAACATCAAGATCGCCAATTGTGTTGATCACATCTTGTGCGCGCGCAATGTCCATTTGATCTTGTTTAGAAACCTGCAAGGATCCAAGGGGGCCAGCTTTTGCCAAAAATTCTGGGACAAACTCGTCCGCGCCGCGAACTTTGAAACCAGCGGTTTCAAAAACCTCTATCACAGTGCGAAGAGCACGATCGTCACCCGTTTTTAATGCCTCTAAGATTCGAGGCACCAGCGGTGCTGTGGCCTGATCAATTTTGCTGGGATCAAGTCTTGGGCGCGTGATTGATCCTGCGAAACACACTTCAAAAACCCCAGCAGCGGCAAGTTTTTGAAGTAACGTTCCAAGCGTTTCAAGGCTGAAGGATATTTCTGGCAAAAGCTCTGTCGGTGGACAATGATCCATCGCGGCAATCAAAGGCCACTTACCAGCACGGGATGCGACACGCGTTGGCAAATCGCCCTGCCCTGCGATCAACGCCAGCATCGTATCAGCCTGCACCCGGTGTGAGGTAGGAACGATCACTATCGCCCAAAACGAAGTTCACGATATCTTTGACATATTCGCTATCCGTTTCGTCCCCAAGACGTTTGGCACGGTCTTGAAAGGCACCTTCGCCCTGCGCCAACATTTGAAACGCAGCACGCAACGCTGTGATATCCGATCGGCTTACCCCCCGGCGTTTTAATCCCACAAGGTTCAGGCCAGACAACTCCCCACGTGGTGCCTGCACCAAGCCGAATGGTATGACATCGTTGGTAACCATGGTGACGGCGCCTATAATGGCCCCTTTACCGATGCGAACGTGTTGATGAACACCGCATAATCCGCCAACGATCACATCGTCTTCAATTTTACAATGCCCCGCAATCGCAGCAGAATTCACAAGGATCACCCGATTCCCGATCTGGGCGTCATGGGCCACATGACAGCCCGCCATCAAAAGACAGTCATCACCAACACAGGTCAGGCCACCACCGCCCTTTGTACCTGTGTTGATAGTCACGTGTTCGCGAATGCGATTTCGCGCTCCAATCGTCAGCTGGGTTGCCTCTCCTTTAAATTTTTTGTCTTGAGGAATTTCACCAAGAACCGCAAAGGAGAACACAATAGTATCGTCACCAATTTCTGTTTGTCCCTTCACCACAACGTGCGATGACAAGATCACACCGGTGCCAAGGCGTACATCAGACCCCACCAAACAAAACGGTCCAATTTCACAATTGGCACCAATCACAGCGCCCTTTTCGATATGGGCAGTTGGATGGATATCGGCAGAAGGATCGATCATAATGGCTTAAGCTTCTGGAAGATCCATCATTGCGGTGAATTCAGCCTCAGCCGCCATTTCATCGCCAACCATTGCCCGGCCTTTGAATTTCCAAATCTTTGATCCACCGCGTAGCGTTTCAACAGTCATTTCCAAGACATCGCCGGGTATCACCTTCCGCCGGAACTTACATTTATCGATCGCCATAAAATAGATAAGAAAATCTTTGCCGGCCAAATTGTTGGTAACACCGGCCATCACAGCCGCGGTTTGCGCCATTGCCTCAACGATTGTTACGCCGGGCATAATCGGTGTTCCGGGAAAATGACCTTGGAAATGGGGTTCATTCATCGTGACATTTTTGATGCCCTTTGCCGACTTAACCCCATCAATCTCGACAACTTTATCTACCAACAAAAACGGATACCGATGCGGCAAAATCGCTTGAATGTCTTGAATGTCTGCTTGCGCCAAATCTGCCATGATGTCCCTCAAGTGCTTTCCCAAAAGGCCTAACAAGTGACGTGCTCTGCCGCAAGCATCCTATTGATCTTCGCCTTTGTTCTGAGAACTTTCAAAGGCGGCATCAATCCTGTTTATCGCATCTTGTGTGATATCAGTTTCAGGCGCCCGAAACCGAACGCTGGCGGCTTCTAGCACAACCAATGCCCCACGTTCTTGCATTATTTGGGCAACAAACGGTTCGATCGAAATGCCAAACTGTCGTCTTGCGGCGGCATTGGCTTGCTCAACTTGCCGTTCTTTTTCATCTTGATCACGCCGCGTTTGCCCTACTTTTTCATCAAATGCACGCGCCGCTGATTGAAATTCTTGCGGGGTCATTTCTGATTTTTTAAGGGTCAGATCGTTTTCTTCGGCCTGAAGTTCCGCCAAAAGACGTTCATTTTCTTGGCGCAGGGATTCTCTGATTTGTTCAACTTCTGCCCGCAAAGAAGCCCCAAAAATGGAGGTCTGATAAGCGCGCTCTGTGTCAATTACCAGGACAAGCGTTGCCTGTGCAAATGTTGCGGCAGCAAGAAAAGAAAATGCGGCGACCAGCAAAATCTGTTTTGCAAATCGCCCCACCATCAGAATTTGGTCGAAATTGTCAGATCGAAAGATTCGTCCACATCCAGCGTTTCTTTGGTGATCGTTTCGGTGAAGTTAAACCGCAATGGACCGATCGGTGTTTCCCAAAACAAGGAAACACCAGCAACTGCCCGTAAGGAAAAATCTTCATATAAGATACCTGCTTGACCTGTGGTTGTCGCGTTGTCCAATCCCCAAACCGAGCCAACATCGACAAATGCGCCACCCGAGATCCCGTATTCATCCGGCAACCCAATTGGGAACTGTGCCTCAAAGCGCGCAACCGCAAAGTAGTTGCCACCCAATGCATCATTGTCAGAACCGACAACTTGTCTCGGGCCAATCCCGCCGGCCTGAAATCCGCGGAACGTTGAAGACCCAAGGAAATAGCGATCTGTGACAAGGCTGACGTCATCATCAAAGTGCAAAGCTCCCGCCTCAAGCACCGCTGACAGCGTCAAATCTTCATTTAAGACTTTAGTTTCGACCCCGGTGGATAGAGATGTTTTTATGAATTTCACATCGCCACCCAATGCGAAATCTTGACCAAAGCGGAAATAGAAGGCCGTCTTTGGGTCAAGTCCCGACCGGCGATTGTCGTATGAATATTTATACCCTAGACCATAATACGTACGGCGACCCAAATTCTTTTCGGTATCAATCACACCACCAGCAAGCGTCGTAACATCCGTAATTTTTTCAGATTGTCCAAATGCGTTAACCGCAAGACGACCGTTTTCGCTGACTGGAAAAGACAGAGACGGGCTTATGCGCAGCGAAGATGTGTCGTAGCGCGCATTATTATTGTCAGTTGCACGGTAATTAACATCAAACCCAAACGCCAGATCGCGATCTAGAAGCGCCGGTTCAAGAAAAGAGAAGGTGAAGCTTCTGGTTGAACGGCTCGTGTTCAGACCAAAGTTCAGCTTTTGGCCGCGTCCCAAGAAATTGATCTGTGAAAAATTCGCCAAAAGACCAATGCCATCGGTGGAATTGTAATTCGCACCGAAACTCAGCGAACCCGTTGATTTTTCTTCCACATCCACTTCGATGATCACTTGATTTGGGCTGTTGCCTTCCCGTGCATTCACCTCGACTGATGAGAAAAAGCCCAACGCGCGCAAACGGGTTGCCGCTGCTCGGATCATTCTTGGGTTGAACGGATCACCTTCAACGATGTCAAATTCGCGGCGGATAACCCGATCAAGGGTGGTCGTGTTGCCCTCGATATCAATTCGTTCAACAAATATCTTAGGGCCGCGGGCCAAAACAAATTCAATATCAAGGCTAAGGTCTTCATCATTTCTCGAAACAATCGGTTCGACTTGAATAAAATTCAAACCTTGTCTCAGAGCTTCGATTTCCAATCGATCGATCGTGTTATCGACGGCACCCGGTGAATATACCGTTCCCTCTCTCAATTTCATTTTTGCCTGGAAAAGATCCGGATCAACATCAGGAAGATCGCTGGTCACGAATGTTTCCCCAAACGTAAATTGTTGCCCTTCCCGAACGCGGAAAGTCAAAAAGAAACCGTCTCGATCCTGCGACAGTTCCGCATTTACACCAAGCACCTGAAAGTCAATGTACCCACGTGACTGATAGAAATCTTTCAAAACCTGCTTATCAAACTCGATACGGTCTTCAATAAAAGTGTCCCGGCGAACGAAGGCTCGGAAAATACCGGCTTGTTTTGATTCAACAACACGCCGTAAACGACGTTCGGAAAAGCTGCGGTTTCCTACAAACGAAATACGTTGGATTTCGACGATACCACCTTCAACGATCTCATATACCAAATCGACCCTATTGTCGGATCGGCGAATAATTCTTGGGGTAACTGTCGCAGTGATGCGCCCTTGCGAGGCATAGGCTTCGGATATTCTGTCTGCATCCTCGTTCGCAATGGCCGCGTTATACACACGTCGAGGGACGGACCGCACGATTTTGTAAAGCGCATCATCCTTCAACCTTTTGTTTCCCTCGAACACCACGCGGTTGATCGTTGGGTGCTCTACCACGGTCAAAATCAAACGGTTTCCACGAAGACTGACTTCGACTGATTCAAAAAGGCCGCTGGATCGCACACGTTGTATCGCTGCGTTAAGTTCTGCATCTGAAACAACCTCACCGCGGCGAATACCAGCGATGGATTGAATCGTTGCAGTTTCGATGCGTCGATTCCCCTCGACATCAAAACTATCGACGCGAACGCTTTGCGCCTGCGATTGCAGAGGTATCATGATCACAAACAGGCACATCAAAATGCAAGCTTTGCTGGCCAAAACCATTCGCAATGCGTGTTTTACAACCAAACTCATAACACGACCCCCCAAGATCAGATGTGTTCCGAGGTTAAGGGTTACCCCCTCCCAGAATTGGTGTCAAAACGAACTGAAAGTTATCCACAGGCTTTTCGCCTATGGGCACATAAAATCATTCAAGATGACAAATATCATCAACGAAAACACCAACCCGGCCCCCAAAGTCATCAAAAACTGCATAGCGCGATCTGATGGTGGGCGGCCGGTGATGGCTTCATAAGCACAAAACATCAGATGTCCGCCATCCAACATGGGAATCGGGAACAGGTTCATCAATCCAATTCCGGTGGACATGAATGCCAAAAGAGTCAGAAACGTTACCGTGCCCTGGCTTGCCATTTGGCCTGCGACATTCGCAATGGTGACTGGTCCTGACAAATTGCAAGATCCAATACTGCCAATGACAATATGATAAAGCCCCGACAAAGACCCAGTAATTATATCCCAAGTTCGTTGCGCCGCATATCCAACGGCCTCAATAAACGGTAGCTTCACGCGAGCAGGTTCAAAAAAACTTCCAAAACCAACACCCATCAACCAACGGGTTTCAAATCCGCCCTCAGGTAAAGGTAAATCAACTCGTTTAGGGGTCACGTCAAATACCTTGATGTCGCCACCCCGCCAAACCTCCACTCGCAAAGTTGCGCCATCCGAACCGATGACCGATTTTTGAATGTCGGAAACGCCCTGTACTTCTTCACCGTTGACCGCTGTTATGACATCGCCCAATTTCAAACCTGCCTGAATTGCCGCCGAATTGGGGGTCAGGGATGCCACCGAAGTTGTGCTCGGATACGGGCCCACAACGTCACGTTCCGCCCCGTCGCGCAAAACCTGATAGGTAACATTCAAACTTTCCGGCAGATTGGAAATTGCATTTCCGTACGATTGTGTACTGTCGACCGGGTTTCCCGCGACGCCAACAATCTGATCCCCCACGCGCAATTCATTTTGAACTGGCAGGTCCTGCATTTTTTCAATGACCAAACTGTCTTGAAGTTGACCTTGCCACATGAAAACGCCCGCATAAAGAACGATGGTCAACATAAAATTGAACACCGGCCCCGCAGCGGCGGTGGCCGCGCGCGCCCACACTGGGGCGCCATGCATGGTGTGCCTACGCTCTTCTTCGTTAAGAACGTTCAATTGATGCGCATCGGGTGCACTTGCCGCGTTGGCATCGCCCTTGAATTTGACATAGCCCCCAAATGGAAGCGCTGCAATTTGCCAGCGCGTGCCACGACGATCGTAACGCGACATCAACACTGGGCCAAACCCCACTGAAAAAACCTCCGCGTGGATGCCACACCACCGACCAACAATGTAGTGGCCATATTCATGGACCGCCACAATGATTGATATGGCCAAAATCGCAAAGAAAACCACCCAAGTTACACTGCCAAAGGCGTTGATCAGGCTTCCGATTTCAAACATCGTTGAGCACTTTCATTACAGTTCAAGGGATCCAGCCACATCACGCGCAATCTGATCGAGGGTTAGTACAGCATCTAAGCTGTCGGGCATGGCATTCAATGCCCCTGTTTGATCCAAATTGTTCAACGTCATTTCCACCAAACTGGGCATGTCCATGAAACCGATCTCTCGTTTCAAGAATCTTTCTTGGGCTTTTTCTTTTGCTGCATTAAACGCCGCCCCCCAAAGGCCGCGTTTTGCCATAACTTCGCGCGCCAATCGCAAGGCGGGATGGCGGATTTCACAGGCTTTTCGAAAGCTAAGATTGCCCAAGGCGACCAAATCCAAACGTTCAACTGGCACATGGTTGCGATCAGGATAATTCAAGGAAAATCCAATCGCGTGTCGCATATCAGCAGGGCCAAGATGCGCCATCAAAGCACCGTCAGAGAACCCAACCAAGGCATGTATCATGCTTTCGGGATGTATGACGGCTTCGATCAGATCAGGATCGATCTGAAAATATTCCCGCGTTTCAATCAACTCCAGTGCTTTGTTGAATAAAGATGCGCTGTCGATTGTGATTTTTTGGCCCATTGACCAATTTGGATGTGTCGCGGCCTGTTCCGGGGTTGCCTTGATCAGCTTTTCCATTGGCCAATCGCGAAATGCACCACCGCTCGCCGTAATGATAATGCGTTCCACCGCTGATATGTCCTCGCCAATCAGCGCCTGAAAAACGGCGGAATGCTCACTATCGACAGGTAAAATCTTCGTGCCTGCCTCTTGGGCCGTGGCCAACAAAAGTTGGCCCGCACATACCAAGCTTTCTTTATTGGCAAGCGCCAGGGTGGTTCCTTGCTTGGCTGCGATAAGACCCGGGCGAAGACCGGCGGCCCCAACGATGGCCGACATTACCCAATCCGCTGGCATTTGTGCGGCCTCATCCAAACCTGCCTCTCCCGCAGCCACCTTTACAGATGTGCCGGACAGCGCATTTTTGAGGTCTTCGTAGGAGGCAAAATCGGCAGTCACTGCCAGTTCAGCATCGAATTCAACTGCGTCAGCCGCAAGCTGCGCAATATTGGCCGAACCCGTCAGGCAAACCACCTGATATTCATCACGTCGCGACCGCACCAGATCCAGCGTGTTTTGCCCAATCGATCCGGTCGCGCCAAAGATAGAAATGCGTTTCATGTGGTGGCTAGACAAAAACCATAATGATCAGTGCGGTAACCGCCGCGCCAAATAAACCATCAAAACGGTCCAAGACGCCACCATGCCCGGGGATCAAATCAGAACTGTCTTTTACCCCCAGAATTCTTTTGACCGCGCTTTCAGCGATATCGCCCATCTGGGCGCCGAATGCCAAAATCACCGCCGCGGGAACAATGGCCCAATACCCGGTTGCTATTGCAATGATCAGCCCCAAAATACCCGCCGCAACCCATCCAGCGATGGTTCCTGACCATGTTTTCTTGGGGCTAATTGCAGGCCAGAACTTTGGCCCACCAAGTTGACGACCCACGAAATAGCCCGCCACATCCGACAAAATCACAATCCCGATTAAGACCAAGATCGCCTCTAGACCATACACTTCGAACACATGCCAAAGCCCTGTCACACCCAAAACCGCAAATGCGCCATAGGCCAGATACAGACCATGATTATTTTCAATGCTGATAAAACCAAGGATTAATGGAATACAAAGCACCAAAAACGCGAACATGAAGGGCGGTAATACCAACGACGGGCAGACGATAATGATTAAGCCGACAAGCGCGGACAGCCCCATAATCCAAAATTGCCGATCTTTGTTGGCGCCAAACATATGTGAAAGTTCCCAGTGCGCGGTCAAAAACAAGACCCACAAAAGAACCCAAAGCCCAACAGGCTGCGCCCAAACTGCAATCGCCGCAACAACAAAAAGTGCCAGACCAGACAACATCCGAACACGAAGATCAGACCAATTCGATCCACTCATACCAACACACCTCCAAATCTGCGTTCACGCGTGCCAAATTTTGACACCAGATTAATAAATTCTTCAGATGTAAAATCAGGCCAAAGGGTGTCTATGAACTCATATTCCGCATACGCAGATTGCCACAAAAGAAAGTTTGAAATTCGTGCTTCGCCACTGGTTCGAATAACCAAATCCGGATCCGGCAAGAAATGCGTATCAAGATATCTCGCCAACACCTCTGCATTTACGTCCGAATGCGAAAGTTTTCCTTGCTCCACATCAAAGGCCAATCGTTTGGCGGCGCGGGTCACCTCATCACGACCGCCATAATTGATCGCGATGGTGAGGTGAACACGGGAATTGTCTGCCGTCGCCAATTCCAGTTCATCCATCAAAGCAACCAAACTATCTTCCAGACGCACACGATCCCCGATGAACCGAACGCGTACTCCGCGATCAACTAAATCCTGCATTTCACGTCGGATATAGCGTTTGAACAAACGCATCAGCCCTGCAACTTCGGTCTGCGTTCGCTTCCAATTTTCTGTAGAAAACGCAAATATTGTCAGGTGTTTAACGCCAACATCTGGGCAGGTTTCAACGATTTCGCGAATACGCTTTGCCCCAGCGTGGTGGCCCATCAAACGGGGACGACCCCGCATTTGGGCCCACCGACCATTCCCATCCATGATGATGGCGACGTGGCCTGCTTTTTTTGATGTGGACGCCATGTCAATTAGACCTGCATGATTTCTTCTTGCTTCACTTCCAGCGCTTCATCAACGGCCTTGATGTTCGCATCTGTCAGCTCTTGCACCTCACCTTCCCAAAGCTTTTGATCATCTTCCGACATGCCGGCCGCCTTGGCCTTTTTGATCTGATCCATCCCATCGCGACGTACATTGCGGATCGACACGCGTGCATTCTCAGCATACTGCGCGGCAACTTTGCCAAGTTCCCGGCGACGTTCTTCGTTCAACTCTGGGATGGGCAACATGATTATCGTACCATTTAGTTGAGGATTGATGCCTAAACCACTCTCTCTAATGGCTTTTTCGGCGGCATTGACAAGGCTTTTGTCCCAAATATTCACCGTTACCATCCGTGGCTCGGGCACGTTTACCGTTCCAACTTGGTTCAATGGGGTCAGCGACCCATAGGCATCGACCATCACAGGCTCCAACATCGAAGCTGACGCGCGCCCCGTGCGCAATGATGCAAATTCTGTTTTCAGATTTCCCATCGCGCCCGACATTCTGCGCTCCAGGTCATCAAGATCGATATCAAGGTCTTCTTCAGCCATGGTTTTGCTCTTCAATTCTTATCCGTGAACTTTGGTATAGGTGCCTTCACCTGCAAGAATGCCTCGGAAACCGCCCGGTTCATCCAAAGAGAAGACAATAATTGGCAGGTCATTATCACGCGCCAGTGCAATCGCAGAGGCATCCATGACATTCAGGCGCTTTTGCAATACTTCGTCGTATGAAACATCATCGTAACGAACCGCGTCGTCATGCTTGACCGGATCTTTATCATAAACACCATCAACTTTGGTGCCTTTAAAGATCGCTTCGCAACTCATCTCACTCGCGCGAAGTGTGGCGGCTGTATCAGTTGTGAAATAGGGGTTTCCAGTTCCAGCGGCAAAAACACATACGCGCGATTTTTCCAAATGCCGAACTGCGCGGCGCCGAATATATGGCTCACACACCTGATCCATGGGAATGGCAGATATCACACGCGTAAAGACACCCAAATCTTCCAATGCTGATTGCATCGCCAAGGCATTCATCACCGTGGCCAACATCCCCATGTAGTCGGCGGTGGTCCTTTCCATCCCTTGGGCTGACCCTTGCAAACCGCGAAAAATATTTCCGCCGCCAATGACCATACAAATCTCAACACCCATATCATGTACGGATTTGATTTCGCGCGCTATGCGTTGAACGGTTGGCGGGTGAAGGCCAAATCCTTGATCCCCCATCAACGCTTCCCCTGAAATTTTCAGCAAAACGCGCTTATATTTCGTTGATCCTTGCTCGGATGCCATAAAATGCCCCTTTTCATTTTGACATAAGATGAAGGATTTCGGCACTAAGGGCAACGACCCAACGAGGTGAACCCGTAAAAAATGCACATTAATGCCATTCCAGACCATATTGCCCAAGCATGTTCCGACCTTACCCCGGTTTTGATCGCCGGACCAACCGCCAGTGGAAAGTCGGAATTAGCTTTGCGGATTGCTGAAACTTGTGGTGGCGTCATTATCAATGCAGATGCGCTGCAGGTTTACACGTGCTGGAACGTTTTGACGGCCCGTCCACCTGCAGATGATCTGGCCCGGGCCCAACATCGCCTTTATGGTCATGTCGCACACGACCAAACCTATTCTGTTGGAACTTGGCTTACAGAAGTAAAGCAAGCCTCACAAATCAATGTACGACCAATTGTTGTTGGTGGGACCGGCCTTTATTTTCGCGCCCTGACCGAAGGATTGGCCGAAATTCCCAGTATTCCAGACTCAACACGCACCATGGTTTGGAAGATGATCGAGGGTGATGGATTGGAATCTGCTGTTTCTCAACTGGCCACAGACGACGCAGCAAGCATTGATACCAACAATCCAGCCAGGGTGGCCCGCGCGCTTGAGGTTTTCTTGTCAACTGGCCAATCTCTGAAAACCTGGCACAAAAAAACGCCCCCACCTTTGATGCCGCTTAAGGATGTCAAAGCGTTTTGCTTTGACGTGGAAACAGATTGGCTGAACACCCGAATTAAAAAGCGCTTTGATATCATGATGGAATTGGGTGCCCTGCAAGAAGTTGAACAAAACTTGGAAATCTGGAACGAAACTGCGCCAGCGTTTCAAGCCATCGGCGCACCAGAACTTCGCAAGTATTTGCAGGGGGATTTGGATTTAGATAAGGCGCGGGATTTGGCGGTAATTTCCACGCATCAATACGCCAAGCGTCAACGGACATGGTTCAGAAAACGAATGCAAAATTGGTATAAAGTGCAAATAAGTCCATAATACTTTACAAAACAGAACAATTGGCTATTCTGACCATGAAACAAAGATAGACGCCATTATGCCAGTTCACAACCCAATCGAACAAAGCCCGACACCCCCCAAGCAAGTTTCGATACAACCGCTGGCGCAATTGGCGCGCGCCCCCCATTGGACGTTTGACCTCTTTCACAGCTGCCCCAATCATCGGCTTTTGTGGATCACCCGTGGGCAAGGAAAAATCACCTTTGA
This sequence comes from Planktomarina sp., assembly GCA_020630015.1. GTDB lineage: Bacteria > Pseudomonadota > Alphaproteobacteria > Rhodobacterales > Rhodobacteraceae > Planktomarina. The sequence continues at coordinate 87,813 of JAHDCF010000001.1, forward strand.
TGGTCAAAACTTCGCCTATGGTCCCAATTCAGTTATATTTACACCAGCAGGTGTGATGCACCGTTTTGACCTGAAGCCATCGGTTTTTGGCACGATATTGGAAGTCCAAGACCTTCCAGAATTGGAGATGCCAGATCAGGCCGTTCACTTGCGCGTTCGGGACGCTATGGAACAAGCCAAATTCGTGGCGCTGGTGGAAAATCTGCAAAAAGAAGTGAATTCGAAGGCACCTTTTGCGGATCGAGCGTGTCTTTATCACGTGGGTTTAATCGGCGTTTGGTTGGATCGCGCATCAGTCGGTCAGGCAGATGGGCAAAGTAAAAATGCCTCTCGTGAATTGGTGCGAAAATACATGCAAAATGTCGAAAGCGACTTTGCAACTGGCAAGATCATTCAGGACTATGCGGAGGAGCTTGGTGTCACGACGACCCATCTTACCCGTTGCTGTCGCAATTGTTTGGGGCAATCGGCTTTGTCACTTCTTAACCAACGCATCTTGCAAGAGGCGCGAAACCTTCTGATCCGCACGACACTTTCAGGAAAAGATATTGCCCGGATGCTTGGGTTTTCATCGGCGGCTTATTTCACGCGCGCATTTCAACATGAAGTGGGCGTTTCCCCCAAAACCTTTAGGAACAATAGCAAATCCTGAGCGCCCAACCCCGATTTGGTATAAACGACAATAAATGTCGCTTTTTTTACATTCAATGTTGCTTCTAACCGTTGACGCCATGATCAATATCGCGATCATGGTTGTCGGAGGGGAATGTCGCGCGCAAAAAATCTGTGCGGAATATTGCCCGATATAAACTGTGTCACAGGGAGATAAAGATGACGCAATCACATGAGTTTATGCACTCAGCAGCCGAAATGTATGCGGATGAACACAAGGCGGGTAAGCTTGACCGTCGTGAGTTCCTTGCGCGCACAACAGCATTGGGTGTTACGGCGACAGCCGCATACGCATTGATCGGCGCACAACCAGCTGCAGCGGCTGCGCACGCCAAACAAGGCGGAACAGTTCGCATGCAAATGGAAGTGCGTGCATTGAAAGATCCACGTACATACGATTGGACGCAAATCGCAACATTTACAGCCGGTTGGCTGGAGTATTTGGTTGAATACAACAGCGACGGTTCTTTTGAACCAATGCTTTTGTCCAGCTGGAGCGCAAACGACGACGCAACACAGTACACATTGAATGTGCGCAAAGGCGTTAAGTGGAACAATGGCGATGATTTCACAGCTGAAGATGTTGCCCGCAACATCGCCGGTTGGTGTGAAAAAGACGTTGAAGGAAACTCAATGGCCGGCCGCATGGCGACATTGATCGATCCAGATACAAACAAAGCCCGTGAAGGTGCAATCGTTGTTCAAGACAGCCATACCGTTGTGTTGAACCTGCCATCACCTGACATCACAATCATTCCGGGTATGGCGGATTACCCCGCTGCGATTACGCACAGCAGCCACAACCCTGAAGATATGATGGGTACAGCAGTTGGAACAGGTCCTTATAAGCCTGAATCCCTTGAAGTTGGTGTTAAAGGCGTTGTTGTTCGCAACGAAGGCTTTGACTGGTGGGGTTACGCCGAAGGTAAAGGCGCATACTTGGACCGCATGGAATTCATCGATTACGGTACAGACGCATCAGCATTTGTTGCTGCATTTGATGCAGATGAAATCGACATGAACTGGGAATCCACAGGCGAATTCATCGACGTGATGACAGGCATGGGCCTTGTTCAGTCTGACGTTGTATCAGGTGCCACCGTGGTTATCCGTCCAAACCAAACCCACGAACAGTACAAAGACGTGCGCATGCGCAAAGCCATCGCAATGGCCGTCGACAACGCTGTTTGCTTGGAATTGGGTGTGAACGGTCAAGGCATCCCTGCTGACAACTGTCACGTGGGCCCTGTTCACCCAGAGCATGATCCAAGCGTGACACGTATCCCGCATGATCCGGCTGGCGCTCTTGCTTTGGCGACCGAAGCAGGCATGGCAGATTATGAGCATGAGCTGATCTCAATCGACGATGACTGGCGCAAGCCAACAACCGATGCGGTTGCGGCACAAATGCGTGACGCGGGCCTTAAAGTGAAGCGGACAGTTCTGCCTGGTTCAACATTTTGGAACGATTGGGCGAAGTACCCATTCAGCTCTACCAACTGGAACCACCGCCCATTGGGTACTCAGGTTCTGGCGCTGGCATATCGTTCTGGCGAAGCATGGAACGAGTCTGGCTTTAACAACGCTGAGTTTGACGCGGAACTGGCAAAGGCAAACTCCATTGCGGATGCGGATGCACGTCGTGCAGTGATGAGCAAACTTCAATCCATCATGATCAATGAAGGCGTTACAATCCAGCCATACTGGCGCACAATCACGCGTCACCACAAAGACGGCATGGTTGGCGTTGATATGCACATCGCTTATTTGCCACAGGTCTATAAGTGGGGCTGGGCTGCTTAAGCCACCTTAAACTCAACGGGCCGTCCCTTTGATGGGGCGGCCTTTCTTGTCTGCGCTGCCATAAATCAAAACAACAAACGCCAGACGTCCACGCCAGACCGGGACCAGCATGGGACTTTTCATACTCCGCCGCCTTGCGGTGATGCTTTTCACAGCACTTTGTCTTACCTTCGTCGTCTTCTTTTTGACGAACCTTTATCCAAATCTTGAAAAACTTGCCAAAACACAAGGCAACTTCCGGATGAGCGAGGCCGAGGTCAGCTCTTGGTTGGGCAATCGGGGATATTCAGACAACATCTTTTCCAAATACGGACAATGGTTAGGTGTCGTTCCCGGCTATGTGATTGAAGGAACCGATGGCGAAACGCGAGCAAGATGCGCAAGACAAGGGGTTGCCATCGATGACGCCCCCCGTTTTTGCGGCGTTTTGCAGGGGGATTGGGGTTTTTCCACGGTCTTTAAAGATGGCAATGGATCAATCATTGCGACACGTCTGGCCCTGACCGGGAAATTGATGTTCTGGGTTTTGATGGTGATGGTGCCCGGCGCCTTGATCATCGGTGTTTTGGCCGGGATGCGCGAAGGATCGCGCACAGATCGCAGCCTTTCAACCGCCTCGATCATAACCACCGCCACACCGGAATATGTGTCCGGCGTTATTTTTATTGCTATATTTGCATCCTCTGCCGTTGGGTTGAAATGGTTTAAAGGCACCGCCACCAGCGCGATGTCGGATGCGAATTTTGAAAACTTCTTCTTGCCGGTGATCACAATCGCGCTTTACGGCATCGGATATATCGCACGGATGACCCGTGCATCCATGACCGAAGTGATGACCGCACAATATATCCGCACGGCCCGTCTTAAGGGCGTGAGTTTTGCAAACATTGTGATGAAACACGCGCTCAGAAACGCTTTGATCGCGCCGTTCACAGTGATCATGTTGCAAATCCCATGGCTGTTGAATGGTGTGGTGATTGTGGAAACCCTGTTCAATTACAAAGGGTTTGGTTGGGTTCTGGTTCAGGCCGCAGGTAACAACGATGTTGAACTGTTGTTGGGTGTGTCTGTTGTTTCTGTCTTCGTGGTTCTTTTAACGCAGCTGATTTCTGATATCGGCTATGTCTTCTTGAACCCACGCATACGTATTTCTTAAGGGGGACAGGGATATGGAACCGCTTACTTGGGGCGAAATCATCGTCCGCATTTTTATCCAGTTCACCCCAGTTTGGATTGCACTGGTTATCACATTTGCCTTGTCCATCAGCTTTAAGCGAAAGCTGGGCCTTTATGGCAAACTCTTTGACAGCCCGATTGGTATGGTCGGCTTTGCTTTGGTCGCCTTCTGGATCTTTACCGCATTCTTCACTGGCGCTTTCGATCTGATCTCAACCCATGATCCATTGGCGCAAGTTTCAGGTATGAAAAACAAAGTCCCCGGCACCCCCCTTCGTGGTGCCGAAGAAGGGGATTACAGCCATTATCTGATGGGTGGGGATACGCTGGCACGCGATGTGTTCAGCCGAATGGTTAAAGGGTCCACCATCGTGATCCTGATCGCACCTTTGGCAACACTTTTTGCGTTTATGGTCGGCATCACATTGGGATTGCCCGCGGGGTATTATGGCGGAAGGTTCGACACGGTTCTGTCATTCTTGGCGAACCTGGTTTTGGCATTCCCGGTTATCTTGCTGTTTTATCTTTTGGTTACACCGGAAATCACTCAGACCGGCCTTCCAAACTATATGGCGGCGGTGCTGTTTTTCTTTCCAATAATCTTTTGCACGATTTTGCTTAACTCGCGTCTTTATACGCAACCGGCGAAACGAAATCTTTACGTTGCCTTGATCGTTGGCTTTATCGTTTTGGTGTATTTGACGGTTGTTTCAAACGCGGGCACCAAGATTGATTTCTTGCCATCATGGCTTGATTTCTATGATCCCGCGGCGGGGCTGTTGGTGGTGTTTGTGTCGGTGGTTTTTGTGAACTCACCCACCGTGTTCCGGATTGTTCGGGGATTGGCGCTTGATATTAAAACCCGTGATTATGTGGCTGCGGCCCAGACGCGCGGTGAAGGCCCATGGTACATCATGTTGTGGGAAATCTTGCCGAATGCACGTGGGCCCTTGATCGTCGATTTCTGTTTGCGAATTGGGTACACAACCATCCTTCTGGGAACTTTGGGTTTCTTTGGGTTGGGTTTGCCACCTGAAAGCCCTGATTGGGGGTCAACAATTAACGAAGGGCGTAAGCTTCTTTCGGTGTATTTGCACCCCGTGTTGCCCCCTGCTCTGTCGCTTCTCAGCCTTGTGTTGGGATTAAACTTGCTGGCCGATGGCCTGCGTGAAGAAAGCCTGAGGGATTAAGTCATGAGCACAGATAATTATGACGGACCGATCCTTGAGATCGACAAACTGTCCATCAGCTTTTTCACACGTTTGCGCGAAATCCCCGCGGTTATGGATTTCAGCTGCACCGTGCAACCCGGCGAGGCGATGGGCCTTGTGGGGGAATCCGGTTGCGGTAAATCCACTGTTGCCCTTGGGGTGATGCAAGATCTTGGCGTAAATGGCCGGATTGTGGGGGGATCCATTAAGTTCAAAGGGCGCGATCTTGGCGCGATGTCCGCAGAAGAACTGTCAAAGATTCGCGGTTCTGAAATCGCGATGATTTATCAAGAACCAATGGCATCACTGAACCCCGCCATGAAGATCGGCAAACAGCTTATGGAAGTGCCAATGATCCACGAAGGCGTGAGCGAGGCAGAGGCTTATGCCCGCGCGCTTGAGGTGGTGACGGATGTTAAACTGCCCGATCCAGAGCGGATGTTGAAGTCTTACCCACACCAATTGTCGGGTGGGCAACAACAACGGATCGTGATTGCAATGGCATTGATGTCCAAGCCATCGTTGTTGATTTTGGATGAGCCGACAACCGCCCTTGACGTAACTGTAGAAGCAGCAGTCGTGGAATTGGTTAAAGATTTGGGCAAGAAATACGGCACATCGATGCTGTTCATTTCCCATAATCTGGGCCTTGTTCTTGAAACCTGTGACCGCATCTGCGTGATGTATTCCGGTGAGGCCGTCGAAACCGGCAAGATCGAAGACGTGTTCGATCATATGCGCCACCCCTATACGCAGGCATTGTTCCGGTCGATCCCCTTGCCCGGTGCGGACAAAAACGCAAGACCATTGGTTGCCATTCCGGGCAACTTCCCGTTGCCGCACGAACGCCCATCGGGATGTAACTTTGGGCCGCGGTGCGACTATTTTGAGGGTGGTCGTTGCGATCAAGGTGATATCAAAATGTCAGAAGTCCCCGAAGGGGATCGCCACGGGAGCCGGTGCCTGAAATGGGCCGAAATTGATTGGGATGCCCCCATTGTGGCGGCCAATTCCACCGAAAAAGCAGAACCCGGCAAGGTTGTCTTGAAAATGGATAACCTCAAAAAATACTATGAGGTCGCGGCCAATGCCCTGTTCGGCGGTGGCAACAAAAAGGTAGTCAAAGCCAACGAAACTCTCAGCTTTGAGGCGCGAGAATCGGAAACCTTGGCAATCGTTGGCGAATCCGGTTGCGGGAAATCAACCTTTGCCAAGGTTTTGATGGGTTTGGAAACGGCCACAGATGGCGAAATTATCTTGGACAATCGGCCTATCCAAGACATTGCGATTGAAAACCGAGGCACAGACATCGTGTCAGATATTCAAATGGTGTTTCAAAACCCCTTTGACACCTTGAACCCTTCTATGACGGTTGGGTCACAAATTATTCGGGCGTTAGAAATCTTTGGCGTTGGCGACAGTCAGGCTGACCGGCACGATCGCATGCTCAAGCTGTTGGATTTAGTTAAACTGCCACGTGAATTTGCAGGACGCATGCCGCGCCAATTGTCTGGTGGTCAAAAGCAACGGGTGGGCATCGCCCGCGCATTTGCTGGTGATGCACGCATCGTGGTGGCGGATGAACCCGTATCTGCGTTGGATGTTTCTGTTCAAGCGGCGGTGACCGACCTGTTGATGGAAATTCAACGAGAACACAAAACAACGCTTTTGTTCATCAGCCACGATTTGTCGATTGTGCGGTATTTGTCAGATCGCGTCATGGTTATGTATCTTGGCCATGTGGTTGAATTGGGCAGCACTGAACAAATTTTTCAACCGCCTTATCACCCCTATACAGAGGCCTTGTTAAGCGCGGTTCCGATTGCTGACACCAGTATCGAAAAGCAACATATCGTGCTGGAAGGGGACATTCCGTCAGCGATGAACCCGCCCTCTGGCTGCCCATTCCAAACGCGTTGCCGTTGGAAGGACCAAGTGCCTGGTGGCCTTTGCGAACAAGAGGTCCCGCCGGTTCGGAATATGGGTGATGGCCATCAAATGAAATGTCATCTGGCCGAAGACATTTTGGCCAAGATGGAACCCGTCATCAAAATCGCGGCGGAATAATTACCTCAAGATGACCCGGACATAGTTCCGGGTCTCTTTAAACGGGGGAACGCCACCGTATTTCTTCACTGCGCCTGGCCCGGCATTATACGCCGCCAAGGCCAACCGCCATGATCCAAAGGTTCGATACTGTTGTGACAAATACCGTGCACCACCTTCCAGATTTTCTTTTGGATTATAGGGATCAACCCGCAAGGATTTTGCGGTCTGCGGCATAAGCTGCGTCAAACCAATTGCCCCTGCTGGGGAAATCGCTTTGGGGTTCCAGCCGCTTTCTTGTTGAATAAGCTTAAAAAACAGATCCGCTGGAACACGGTGCCTGCGCGCCGCACTTCGCGCCAGTTCCATAAACTGACCACGGTACTTACCCGTGTATTTACCATTAAACCCGCGCGATGCCGGTGTACCCGGTATCACAACCGCTTTCGGCTGCAGCCGGACCGAATTATTATATTGGCTTGCTGCGCGCGTATCCAAAATACGCGTTTTGTTTGAATAATCGCTGCCAAGCGACTGCGCACCTGCCACTGACGCGACCAAAACAAAACTTAAACCTAAAAAACATGTCTTCATTGGTGTGGTATCCGCTGATTTGACCGATATATAGGACAAAGAACCGGTTTGGGCTACTACCCATTGGTTCACGAAATGTTAAAATAGATTTAGTGATTGTGAACTTCAAGCGATCACAAAATTGATGGGGGGCTTATGGCTGGTTCAGTAAACAAAGTAATTCTTGTGGGAAATTTGGGAAATGATCCCGAAGTGCGCAGTTTCCAAAACGGTGGTAAGGTCTGCAACCTTTCCGTTGCGACATCTGAAAATTGGAAAGATCGCAACACAGGCGAACGTCGCGAAAAAACCGAATGGCATCGTGTTGCCATTTTCAGTGAAGGACTGGTGCGGGTTGCAGAACAATATTTGCGCAAAGGATCGAAGGTTTATCTGGAAGGCCAACTTGAAACCCGTAAATGGCAAGATCAATCTGGACAAGATCGTTATTCAACTGAGGTGGTCCTGCGCGGCTATAACTCTAACCTAACGATGCTGGATGGCAGAGGTGACAGCGGCGGCGGTGGCGCATACATGTCAGACCAATCCGGTGGTGGCGGTGGTTATGGAAACCAATCCCAATCGCAAAACCAAGGTGGGTATGCGCCTGCCCCTTCAGACATGGATGACGAAATCCCGTTTTGATCCTGTCACCGGAACTGAAAATTCTGATCATCAATTTTGTTGGGATTGCGGTGGCCTATCTTGGGATATACCGCAATCTCAACCCGTTTTCGATTGAAAAGGTTGCTTGGGGTGATCTTGCTGTCACCCTTCTTGTGCTGACGGTTGCAGCTGGGTTGTTTTTGGGCTCTGGTATTCAGTTCTCTTTGATCTTCTTTCAAACAAATTGGTTTTTGTTTTCGATCATCACGTTAACGGCAATGGAAATCCCAGTTTTGCTGTGGCTGTTGCGTGATCAGGCGGATCGCTGATCCAAACCATCTGACAGAACTTGTTTGACCACTTCAATATCAACATCTTGGGTCACGAAAGACTGACCAATTCCATTCGCCATAATGAACGTTAGGTTGCCTTCCACCACCTTTTTGTCTTGATACATGAGTTGCACCAGATCCTCTGCGCCCGGCAAATCACCGGGGATATCTGCAAGATCAGCTTTCATTCCCATCTTTGCTAAATGTTCGCGCACGCGGCTTGGCGATTCTTGGCTGCACAGTCCCAATCGGGCCGAAGTTTCAAACGCAAGCGCGCACCCAATTGCCACACCTTCCCCATGCAAAAGGCGGTCTGAATAACCGGTGGCCGCCTCTAGCGCATGGCAAAACGTGTGGCCCAAATTCAAAAGGGCGCGATCCCCTCTTTCCTTTTCATCGCGTGCGACGATTTCCGCCTTCATTTGGCACGATGTTTTAACGGCTGAAATGCGCGCCGCCACATCCCCTTGCGCCATGGCTGGGGCATTTCGTTCCAGCCATTCAAAGAAATCCAAACTGCCAAGAAGCCCATATTTCATCACTTCGCCATATCCGGCCAAGAAATCACGGGGGGTTAAACTGCCCAAAACATCCACATCAGCCAAAACCAAAGAAGGTTGATGAAACGCCCCAACCAAGTTTTTTCCGTGGGGTGTATTGATGGCTGTTTTTCCACCCACAGAACTGTCTACCTGCGCCAAAAGGCTGGTTGGCATCTGCACATAACGCACCCCACGGCGCAAAATGGCGGCTGCGAACCCGACCAGATCGCCGATCACCCCACCCCCAAACGCAATGACAATATCGTTGCGTTCAATCTGTTGATCCAAAAACCATTCGACTGTTTTTGATAGGTTTGACCAGCTTTTTGTACTTTCACCCGCAGGCAATGTCAGCGCCGCGTGAACAATGCCACCTGTGCTTAAAACGTCCTTAAGGGCCGTCAAATGCAAACGTGCCACGTTTTCATCCGTAACAATCGCCACTTTTGGGCGTGGCAACAAGGGGGCCAGGTGATTGGCCGTTTGTGCGATGACGCCCTGCCCGATGACGATATCATAGGCCCGGTTACCCAAACCAACTGTCACAATTTCGTTCATATCTCAGGCCTTTTGTGTCAAAACATCTGGTCGCGTTGTCAGTGCCTTCAAAATACTATCACGCGTTTTTGCGATTGAATTGTCAGGCAGGCTTTCGACCACCAAATCACTTTGCGCATAAATCGGGGCACGTTTGGCATAGATTTCTTCTAAAGTGGCGCGTGGGTTACTTGTTCGCAACAACGGGCGTGTGTCTTTATTTTTCACGCGCGACCACAGCAAATCAACCGAAGCGGAAATACATACAGACACCCCGTATTCTTTGATGTTTTTGCGGTTCTCTTCTTGCAAGAAGGCCCCTCCGCCCGTGGACAAAACACCCGGTTCGACAGTTAACAAACGGTGAATCACCTTGGTTTCGGCGGATCGGAAAAAATCTTCTCCGTATTTATCAAAGATCTCTTTGATGGTCATATTCGAGGCTGCAACGATTTCTTCATCCGAATCCAAAAACGGCACATTCAGCGATTGCGCCAACGATCGTCCCACCGCGGTTTTACCCGCACCCATCATTCCGACCAAAACAACAGTTTTTTTGAGCAGCATTTGCGTAATTTTCCCCTGTTGAAGGCCTGTTGACTTGCGCGATCCTTGGCGGGATTGTTAGACAAAGGCAAGAGCAAGGCCAACCCGGCCACAAAAACAAAAGGCAGATGTCGTGTTAAGACTGATCAAGATACTTTTCTATCTGGTTGTTTTCGCAGCCATCGGTCTGTTGGCCTTTGCCTATTTGGGGCCATTGTTTGGGGTTGATTTTTCTGCCCCCCAAACAACCATTCGACAAGATCTGGAGCTAAACCCTGAATAAGCCTTTACCCCTATTGGTGGCAATGTGGATGGCCGGTGCAGCATCGGCCCAATCAGACAGGCCTCTGACTGCGATCGATTGGCTTAATCAAGAAACGCAGACCCCTTTTCAACAGGTTAATCCGCAAGATTTGGAAGAACCCGTTGCGCGTTCTGTTGTGATCGAAACGGTTACGGTAACCGAACTTGCTGACATTTCTGCGACTGCAGCTGGCCTTTTGCCTTTGGATGTTGCCAACCTTCCGGCTTCGTTTTGGGATGGCCAGTCGGCAGAAGCCGCAAAAGATTTGATGTTGGAACTTCCTGTGAACCTTTTGCCGGCACCACGTGATATCTTGTACCGTGTCCTTTTGGCCGAAGCCCCCGCAAACGAAGACATCGTTAATGTTAGGCTGGAACAATTGATGCATCGCGGTGCCGTTCAAGCGGCGTTCGCGATGATGCAGGAAACGCCACCAGAAACGCCCGAAGGTTTTGCCCTTTATTTTGATGCATCTTTGTTGATGTGGCAAATCACAGAGGTTTGCCAACTTCTTCAACAAAAACCGCAATTGTCATCCAAATCCGCGGTCAAAATATATTGCACGGCACGCTCAGGGAATTGGGATACCGCTGTCCTTCAATATTTTACCCACGACACATTGGGGGATATTCCGCGTCCCTTAAATCAGCTTTTAGGTGGATTTCTTGATCCTGGTTTGGCTGAAGAAATTGTTCTGCCTCCGGTCATACCTCAGGCAATTTCACCGTTGGAATTTCGTCTTCGCGAAAGCACAGGAACCCCAACACCAACCACAGGTTTGCCGTTAAAATTTGTTGCCACTGATTTGCAGCCTGCCGCTGGATGGCGATCCCAAATCGATGCCGCCGAACGCCTTGCCTCTGCAGGGGCCCTACCGCCGGATACCCTACTTGAGATATATTCACTCAAAAAGGCGGCTGCATCCGGTGGGGTCTGGGAACGGGTGCGCATGATGGCGGCGGTGCAAAATGGTATCGACACGCGTGACATCATTGCGCTGCAATCGGTTCTTCCCGCACTTTGGAAACAGGCAAAATCCTCCAATCTTCAATCCGTTTACGCCACGCTTTTGGAACCTGAATTTCGCGAATTTCGGTTTGAAACGAAAGAAGCCGAAGATATTCGCAATCGTCTGACTTGGCTGTCGCCTGTGACAACAGACCTGCCTGAGGAATTGTTAGAATTGGCCGAGGGCCAAGAAGTAGGTGATGTTATTTCCTTAGCATTTTCCGAAAACGTTTCCCCGCGGGATGTCACAGCCTCAGAAGTTCTTCAAACCTTAACCATCGCCGCCGCCGCGCAAAATGGGGATTTGAACGCACTTCAATTGGCCCTGCTGGGCCTGCGATCCCTTGGCTTCGAAACCGCCGCAAAACGGCTTGCCATTGAATATTTGATTAAGGTGAAAGGGTTATGAGCCATCAATGGATTTCAACCTTTTTAGATGCCCAAGCTGCGGAATTGGGTGCCTCAAAAAACACGCAAGAGGCTTATGGACGCGATCTTTTGGACTTTATGGAATTTCTGGAAAGCCAGAACACAACATTTCAGGACGTGGCGCAAATCAAGATCGAAGAATACCTGATCCATTGCGATGCACAAGGACTTGCCCTATCCACCCGGGCGCGCAGGTTATCTTCCATTAAACAGCTATTTCGGTTCAGTTTCGAAGAAGGCTGGCGATCCGACAACCCTGCCCTTCAAATCAAAGGTCCGGGTAAGGAAAAGAAGCTTCCCAAGACCCTTTCAGTGGAAGATGTGGATCGTCTGTTGGACGCGGCCCGCACCACCGGCAAAACACGTGAGGATCGATTGCGCAACACTTGTCTGCTTGAGGTTCTTTATGCGACCGGTCTTCGGGTATCTGAACTTGTGTCATTGCCCGTTGCAGCTGTGCGTGGGGATCCACGCATGATTTTGGTGCGTGGCAAAGGCGACAAAGAACGCATGGTGCCATTGTCACCGGGCGCGCGCGAAGCCGTTCAAGTTTGGCTTAAAATTCGGGATGAAAACAAAGATTGGGAGGCATCAGCATTCCTTTTCCCCTCACGCGGCAAAGCTGGTCATCTTACACGGATCTGGTTTTATAATCAGATTAAGACCTTTGCGGTGAATGCCGGTGTAAACCCCAAAAATGTAACCCCCCACACCCTTAGACACGCGTTTGCCACTCATTTGTTGGCAGGTGGCGCTGATTTAAGGTCCATTCAAACGCTTTTAGGCCATGCAGATGTTGCCACCACTGAAATTTACACCCATGTGCTGGATGAACGACTGAAAGAACTTGTGCTTGAACATCACCCCCTTGCAAAATCATGACAGAATATTTTGACACTTCGTTTTGGCTAACGGCTGGCGCCATTTTTGTGCTGCTGTTGTTATCTGGATTTTTTTCTGGTTCGGAAACCGCACTGACGGCCGCATCGCGCGGTAAACTGCGAGCGCAGGCCGGCAAAGGATCCAAAGGTGCCGAACGGGCCTTAAACATTACCGAAGACAGCGAACGTTTGATCGGTTCCGTCCTTTTGGGAAACAACCTGGTTAATATTCTGGCCACATCTCTGACCACTGCGTTGTTGACAAAAATGTTTGGGGACAACGGGGTGCTTGTGGCCACCGCGGTTATGACTGTGCTGATCTTAATCTTTGCAGAGGTCCTTCCCAAAACCTATGCCATCACAAATGCCGAAACCGCGGCCAGCCGGGTTTCGCGCCCAATTGCATTTGTTGTTATGATCTTCGCCCCGGTGGTGAGCGCGGTGCAAATGTTGGTGCGTGGCGTTTTGCGCATATTCGGCGTAGAAACCGATCCTGATAAACACGTGTTGGCAATCCGCGAAGAAATCCAAGGCGCATTATCGTTAGGACACGAAGAAGGTGTGGTTGAAAAAGAAGACCGCGATCGCATTCTGGGGGCCCTTGATTTGGCCGATCGTACGGTTGAAGAAATCATGTTGCACCGCTCTGGCATTGAAATGATTGATGTGACTTTGCCCGCAGAAGAGATTTTGTCAGCCGCCTTGGAAAGCGCCCACACCCGGTTGCCACTGTATAAAGACAACCCTGAAAATATCGTCGGGGTAATCCACGCCAAAGACTTAGCGCGTGCGATGGATAAACTCACCCGTGAGGGATCGTCGCGCGCCAAAAGCTTGAAAAACTTCAATGTCTTGGACGTGGCAATGAAACCCTATTTCGTGCCTGAAACCACACCCCTCGATGATCAGATGCGGCAGTTTTTGAGACGGCACACCCATTTCGCACTGGTGGTGGATGAATACGGGTCGTTACAGGGGTTGCTGACCCTCGAAGATATTTTGGAAGAAATCGTCGGTGAAATCACCGATGAATTCGATGCAGGCGATTTCGAAGTCGTGAAAGGCACAGATGGCCAGATCACCGTGGATGGCGCGATGACGATCCGGGATTTGAACCGGGCCATGGATTGGTCTCTTCCCGATGAAGAAGCCAATACCGTTGCGGGACTGGTTATTCATGAGGCACAAAGCATCCCTGCCCAAGGACAGGTCTTTGCATTTCACGGGTTCCGTTTTGAAGTCTTGGCCAAGAAGGAAAACCGCTTGGCCAAGCTTCGGATCAAGGTGCTTTAACGGCCTTTAAACAATCCGCCCAAAATGCCACGCACGATACGGCGACCTGTTGTGCCAGTCAGCTCTCTCACGACCATCCGACCCAATTCGGACCCAATGGAACGATCTGATCTGCGACTTCGGGACGAAGAACGTTCGACCCGGTTCCCAGAATATCTGCGCCCAGCGTTATATTCCCGTTCGGCCACTGACATTTCTTCTTCTTTGGCTTCTTGGGCTTCTGCTTCTTTTGCGGCGGCTTCTGCGCGGGCCTGCAATTGTTCAAAGGCGCTGTGACGGTCAACCTCTGCCTCATATTTGCCTGCAATTGGGGATGCATTGATAACATCGCGGCGGGTTTGCGCGTCAATCGGCCCCAAATTCGAAGATGGTGGGCGGATCAAAGTCCGTTCCACAACACCGGGCACGCCTTTGTCTTCCAACATAGAAGTCACCGCCTCACCGACACCCACTTCGCGAATGGCGTCTTCTGTGCTGAACCGTGGATTGTCGCGATAAGTTCCTGAAGCCAACCGCAACTTTTTGCGATCCGCGGCCGTAAAGGCGCGCAACGCATGTTGAATGCGATTGCCCAGTTGCCCCAAGATATCTTCGGGAATATCGGCTGGGTTCTGCGTGATGAAATAGACACCAACCCCTTTTGACCGGATCAACCGTGCAACTTGTTCAACTTTGTCGACCAATGGTTTTGGGGCGCCGTCAAACAACAGATGCGCCTCGTCAAAAAAGAAAACCAATTTGGGTTTGTCCGGATCACCCACCTCTGGCAGTTCTTCAAATAATTCAGACAGCAGCCACAACAAGAATGTGGAATAAAGCTTAGGTGCGGCGATCAATTTATCTGATGCAAGAATGTTCACGCGGCCACGACCATCCGCCTCCGTCGCCATCATATCGCTGAGCGCAAGTGCAGGTTCCCCAAACAGCTTTGCCCCACCCTGATTTTCCAAAACCAAAAGCGCCCGTTGAATTGCCCCAACCGAATGTGCGCTGACATTGCCATAGCGTAGGGATAAATCCTTGCCGTTTTGACCGACCCACACCAACAACGCTTGCAAATCTTTCAGATCTAACAGCGGCAATCCTTGTTCATCGGCCACGCGGAATGCGATGTTCAACACCCCTTCCTGCGCTTCGCTGAGTTCTAACAATTGCGACAAAAGAAGTGGGCCCATCTCGGCCACTGTGGTGCGAATGGGATGACCTTGCTGGGCAAACAAATCCCAAAACACGACGGGAAATTTTTGATAGGCATAATCGGAAAAGCCGATCTTTGCCGCACGTTCCATAAATGGCCCATGCAGTTTGTGGTCTTCGCTGCCACTTGCCGCAAGTCCCGAAAGATCACCTTTCACATCTGCCAAAAACACCGGAACACCAGCATTCGAAAAGTTTTCAGCCAATATTTGCAATGTGACAGACTTTCCTGTCCCTGTTGCGCCGGCAACCAATCCGTGACGGTTGGCGTATTTCAAGGTCATCTCTTGGGGTGTTGTGTACCCTTCACCACCGCCACCAATAAAAATTTTTGTCATGCTCTTTCCCCGCAGTTCTGCGCAACAATACAAAGTTAACACATTTGCGCCAGTGTTCACAAAGGCCGCAACGTTTGTTTTGGCTTTCACCTCCCTGTCTGACTGACCGTGCTGATCTCAGCACGGTCTTTTTTTTGCAATTCGGCGGATTTTTGCCGTTGACCGACGGTTTATTCCATCATAGCGTCTCGCTTGTCGGCTGGTCCGACAGGGAGAAAAAGAATAGGCCCTTGCTGAAAAGCAAGGGTCTTTCGCTTTTTAAAATAGGTTGGTTCGCACCGACCTCGCGAAATCACACATTTGGCAACACTTTTTGATTTGGGGGGTGAATATTGGCCCTGACTTTGTGTGCACATAATGCTACAGGCACCCCAACAAGTGGGAGTTTATCAATGAAGCTGAATATTTTTTACGCAGCGATCCTTTCAGGCGCGGTATTTGCATCGCAGGGCGCAGTTGCCCAAGAAACCTCAAACGACACAGAAACTGCACAGGAAACGGCGGCGGAAACAACAGCTGAACAAGACACAGGGCTCAGCCTAGGGGAAGAAGTCGCACCTGAACCGAAGGTTGGGGATCGTTATGCGAAAGCAGAGTTCGGAGATTGGTTAATTCAGTGCATCAAAACCGAAGACGGTAACGATCCATGCAACATGTTTCAGCTGATGCGTGATTCAGACAACAATCCGGTTGCTGAAATTACGATGCAACCTTTGCCAACTTCTGGAAAAGCGGTCGCGGGCGCAAATATCGTAACACCTTTAGAAACACTTTTAACGGCTCAGATTTCGGTGACTGTCGATAAAGGCAAAGCGAAACGTTACCCTTTTGCATTTTGCACGCGTCAGGGCTGCATCTCTCGGATTGGTCTCACGGCAGATGATTTGGCAAGCTACAAGCGTGGAAACGTCGCCAAAGTCGTTATGGTTCCTGCGGGGGCGCCTGACCGTCCAGTTGAATTGTCAATGTCTTTGGCCGGATTCACAGCCGCATATGACAGCCTGAAGTAATAAACATTTATGGGGGCCGCTGATCTAAGCGGCCCTCAAAGCCAAAACGGCATTCAATCCACCAAACGCAAACGCGTTTGATAAAGCAGCCGAAATATTCGCAGATCGCGCCACATTTGGCACGACGTCCAAGGCGCATTCAGCATCTTCTTCTTCATATCCGATGGTTGGGGCTACAATCCCATCCCGCAAAGCCATGATGCAGGCCAACAATTCGACGGCACCCGTGCCGCCAATCAAATGCCCATGCATTGATTTCGTGGATGAGATCATAAGCTGATCCGCATGGGATCCAAAAACATCCGCGACGGCCGCGCATTCGGTTTTGTCATTTGCCGCCGTGCCGGTGCCATGCGCGTTGATATAGCCAATTTCTGACGCATCCATGCCAGCATCATTCAATGCGCCAGCGATCGCACGTGCCGCGCCTTGTTTCGATGGCATAACAATATCAGAGGCATCCGAAGACATGGCAAAGCCCACCACCTCGGCCAAGATATCGGCCCCCCGTGCTTTGGCATGATCCCAATCTTCAAACACAAACACGCCCGCGCCTTCCCCTTGAACCATTCCATTTCGGTTCGCCGAAAATGGGCGACAGGCGTCTTTGGACATGACACGCAACCCTTCCCAAGCTTTGATGCCCCCAAAGGTCAACATCGCCTCTGACCCGCCGGTTAACATCGCTTTGGACGCGCCGGATCGGATCATCTGAAACGCAAGCCCCATGGCGTGATTGGATGACGCACAGGCGGTGGAAACCGTAAATGTCGGCCCCTTCAGGTTGTGTTCCATCGAAACGTGGCTTGCCGCCGCGTTGTTCATCAGTTTTGGTACCACAAAGGGATGCACCCGGTTTTTACCACCTTCGTACACATCCTTGTAATTATCATCCCAAGTGTTCATCCCACCGGCCGCGGTGCCCAAAATCGCACCCGATTGCACCGCCAAATCGCCTGTGAATGCCAAGCCCGATTGGGCAACGGCCTCTCGCGCGGCCAGAAGCGTGAATTGGGTGAAACGATCATAAAGTGAAATTTGTTGGCGATTGAAATGGGCCGCCTCGTCATAACCGACAACTTGCCCCCCGATTTTGATCGACAAACGATCCACATCCCGAAAGCTAAGGGGGCCGATTCCGCACCGCCCGTCTTGGAATGCCTGCAAGGTTTCGGGAACATTTGCCCCCAAAGCATTCACCGTCCCGGCACCTGTAATCGCAACGCGCTGCATTTTTCAGCCTTTCTGCGCCACCAGTTTTTCAACAGCAGCAACAATGGCCGCCACGGACGAAATGTCAAAATCGCTTGCGGTTGGCTCGTTGGCATTAAAGGGAACTTGAATATCAAAAGTTTCTTCAATGGCAAAAATACTTTCGACCACACCCATGCTGTCGATGCCTAAATCATCCAGCGTGGATTGCATTGTCACATCAGACACATCCAACAAAGCTTGATCCGCGATGATCTGAATAACTTGATCCTGAACAGACATGTTTTCCCCCAAATGATGGTGTCGATTGCACAGATTATTTAGGTTTCGCACCCGATTTTTTAAGGGCGGCAAGATCTTTCAATGCCGAAGGCAACCGACGCAGGGCGCGATACATTTCAAGATGTTTGTCCATCTTTACCGCAGGATATCCCAGCATAACTCGACCTGCAGGCACATTTGCCAACACCTTTGTCGCCCCACCGGTGATGGCATTGTCCCCCACAAAAACATTATCGCTGACACCAGTTTGGCCGCCAAGAACAACATTGTTGCCCAACACCGATGATCCAGCAATGCCCACTTGCGCACAAATCAAGCAGTTGTCACCAATCACTACGTTGTGCCCAATCTGCGTCAGATTATCGAACTTGCATCCGTTACCGATGCGCGTGTCGCGGATTGTGCCGCGATCCACACATACATTCGCACCCATTTCCACATCATTACCCACATGAACACTGCCCAACGAATGGATACGCGTCCAAGATTGGGCCTTCGCGTCGCCCCGATCGCCAAGCGTATCGCGAACATTTTCCACGGCAGAGGGTTCAGGCGTCACAAATGAAAATCCATCCCCGCCCACAACGACACCCGGCTGCGCGATAAAGCGATCACCAATGGTCACTTCTGCCCCGATGTAGACCCCATCTGACAAGGTTGCATGATCCCCGATCACGACCCCCGCCCCGACAGTAACGCGTGCACCGATCCACGCATCCCGGCCAATTCTGGCACCTGCCCCAATCACGCTAAAGGCCCCGATGTGGGCCCCCGGTTCAATCTCGGCGGACGCTGAAATCTGGGCAGTAGGATGAATTTCTGTGGAACCCGATCTGTGCCGATTATCAAATCGTTCGGTCAGGGCGGCCATGGCAAACCGTGGCCGTTTCACCAAAATGGCCGCTTGCAAACCAAGCGCCTGCCAATCGCTTCCTTCTGCAAGCAAAGCTGCACGGGCCTGACCTGACGACAGTTTGCCAACAAAAGCTTCGCTAGTGGCAATGGCCAGCTGATCCTTGGTGGCGTCTTGCGGTTCGGACACAGAAGAAAGCCGAAGGGATGTATCCCCTTCGGCTTTCGCCCCGATCGCCGAGGCCAGTTCTTTGACAGTGAACTGTGTCATCGCATCCCGCCTAATTGCGGGAATACGATTAACCTTGAACGGCGCGCAATGCCACCCCTTCGCGCTGCAAGGCCTTCCAAATTTTTCCGTCACGTCCATAAACGTCACGGCGGAAATTCAAACGGCCACCGGGCGAAACAAAGGCTGTGCGATATACAATATGCACTGGCACCGGGCTTTTCAGGTTTACGCGCGCTTCTTTGTTTGTTTTCAATCGGCTTTGGAAGAAACCAACCGGATCGCTGGTTTGCTTGGCCAACAATGCATAGGCGAAATCAAACGGATCATTCAAACGCACACACCCGTGGCTGAAGGCCCGCACTTCACGGCCAAACAGCTTTTTCGCAGGCGTGTCATGCAAATAGATGTTGTATTTGTTGGGGAACATAAACTTCACAAGCCCCAAGGCATTTCCACGGCTGGGCGGTTGGCGCATGCTGTAAGGGAATGTCTTTTCATCAAACTTGTTAAAGTTGATGTTGGCGCGGTTCACGGCGTTACCCTTGCTGTCGCGGATTTCCAAATGGCTGACCGCGTTTTTGTTCTTTTGCAACAAAGGCAAATACTCTTTGGTGGTGATTGAACGTGGCACATACCAAGATGGGTTGATCACCATGAATTCCATCACATCGGAAAATTCTGGGCTACGACGATCTTCTTCGTTGGCACCAACCACAGACCGTGTTTGGAAAGTTACTTTCCCATTGTCGATAATCTGAGCCGAGAAATCTGTGAGGTTCACCCACACGTGGCGCTTGCCCAGTGGGCGGTTGATCCAACGTTCGCGTTCCATCGCGACCATGACAGATGTCAGGCGCGTTTCCATGGAGGTGTTCACTTGACGCAAAGTGCCCGGGCCCGCAACACCGTCGGCGGACAAGCCATGGGCCGATTGGAACAACTTAACTGCTTTCACCATTTCCTGATCATATGTGGCGGAATTCGTGCGTTTCATGAAACCCATGGCAACCAAACGATTGCGCAGGGCCACAACAGAATCCCCACCTTGACCAGGCTTCAATGATTTGGCGGCAACTTTCGGCCCCCACCCACCGCGGGCAACCATTTTTTCAAGGCGCAGCTTTTCTTTCATCAAACGCGCATACTGCGTCGATTTTGGCGGCAACGCCTTCAGGAAACCAGCCGGGGATGACTTGGTAAATGCAATCAATGTGCCCAGACGCCCACGATAAGGGATTGATCTAGCAATCTCGGAATCAATTTTGCTGGGTGTCAGAACACCCGTCTGAATATCACGTGCATAACGCATGAAAGCCAACGTCAGCTGGCCTTCCATCTTTCCGCGGGCTGCCGCGCCAGTCGCAGCTTTGATATTTGATTCCCACGCCTTGGCATTATAATTGGCGGCAGGCAGGCCGTGGGCACTTGCAGACCGAAACGCCGCCATTAATGCGGTGCGACGCTTGCGATCAGCACCTGACCGACCCATCCAAATTGGTTTAAACCCGCGGGTTTTATAGAATTTGATGGCATCATTGTCTTTGGCGATGGTTTGCGCCAGCGCGTTTTTGAACCCTTCGGATTGGGCAAATGACGGGGAAGCACTGGCAAAAGCCAATGCGACGATGATCAAAATCGCTTTAGAAAGTGCATGGATGCGCGACATGGGATCGTTACTCCTGAAAAACTGTTGTGCACCGTGTAACCAACGGACAAAAACTGTCTATTCACAAATATGACAGCGGCACAGAGTAAGGCTAAAATGTGGCATTCCTGCATGAAATCTGTTGCCCAAATGCCACTCAATACAAATTGCTTAAAAAAGTGAAAATTTTCTTCGGAATACGCGGATTTTTTGCAACAAAACCTTTGTCGAAGTGCAATTTTCGTGCAATACAGTCGGCGGTAAATAAGAAATCCGATCGGATGGCAGCCGGTCGCATCTTAAACGGGACAGAAAATGAACAATAACGGTAAAACCGACTTCTCCCGTCGTGGCCTTTTGAAGGCCTTCGCTGCAACAACTTTGGTGGCAGCGCCGACATATTCCAACGCAGCAGGTTTATTGCGTGGATCAGGTGATATTCGCAGCATCAAAATGTATTCGACCCGCACGGGTGAAAACATCAACATGATTTACTGGGTTGAAGGTCACTATATTAAAGACGCGTTGAAAGAAATTAATTGGTTCATGCGTGATTGGCGTCAGAACCAAGCGATGAATATGGACACGCGTACAGTTGATATCATTTCAGCGTCTCAACGTCTTTTGAAAACAGATCAACCTTTCATGCTTCTGTCCGGTTACCGTACACCCAAGACCAATCGCATGTTGCGGTCGCGCAGCCGTGGTGTCGCGAAATATTCGCTTCATTTGGAAGGCAAAGCCGCAGATCTTCGCATGAAGGGCCGGTCTGTTGGGCAAATCGCACGGGCCGCGGCGGCTTGTTCTGCGGGTGGTGTTGGAAAATATTCAGGTTCCAACTTCGTTCACATGGATTGTGGCACCGTTCGCGTCTGGGGACGCTAATTCCTTTTAAATGACCCGTTGCAGCTTCCGATTCCCGTCGGTATAGCAACCGCACGCACCCATAGCTCAGCTGGATAGAGCGCTGCCCTCCGAAGGCAGAGGTCTGAGGTTCGAATCCTCATGGGTGCGCCACCTACCCAAATAATTCGTGACAGAATTCCAACCCTTCGATCAATTTGTCGACTTCAGCTTTGGAATTATACAATCCAAAACTGGCCCGCGCTGTGGCTGTTACGCCGAAATGCTGCATCAAAGGTTGCGCACAATGGTGCCCTGCCCGAATTGCGATTCCCTGCTTGTCCAAAATCGTTGACAGATCATGGGCATGCCCGACGCCATCCATTGTCATCGAAAAAATGGCGGCTTTATTATCGGAATTGCCCTGCACCGTAACCCAATTCAATCCCGACAAACGCGAATTGGTATAATCGCGCAAATCGGCTTCGTGCCGGGCCACATTTTCCATGCCCAAATCCATCAGATAATCCAATGCAACACCCAGTCCAATTTGTTGCACAATCCCCGGCGTGCCGGCTTCAAATTTCATAGGGGCCGAATTCCAAGTGACGGTGTCGCGATGAACCTCTTTGATCATGTCACCGCCGCCCAAGAAGGGCTGCATTTCATCCATCCGATCTGGATGAACATAAATGGCACCAGATCCCGATGGGCCATATAACTTGTGCCCTGTAATTGCATAAAAATCGCACCCGATATCTGAAACATCCACCGGCGCATGCACCGCGGCTTGCGATCCATCCACCAATACGGGCACGCCTTGCGCATGTGCGCCTTCCGTTATTGCCTTCACATCAACAACTGTTCCCAACACATTTGATGTGTGGGTAATGGCGATTAATTTGGTTTTCGAAGTGATCGCATCCAAAACACGCTGAGGATCCAAATCTCCACGTTCATCCACATCCACCCAAACAAGTTTCACCCCAAGGCGTTCGCGCAAAAAATGCCATGGCACAATGTTGGCGTGGTGTTCCATAATGCTTAGGATGATTTCATCGCCCGCTTGCATGCGTGGCGCCGCCCAAGCGTAAGACACCATATTGATGCCCTCTGTGGTTCCAGAATTAAAGATGATGTGATCTTCTGAAGGGGCATTGAGGAACGTCGCGATCTTACCCCGGACAGCCTCGTATTTATCAGTCGCTAGATTAGAAAGATAATGTAAGCCCCTGTGAACATTCGCATATTCCTGAGAATAGCCAGCCGTAACAGCATCGATAACCACCTGCGGCTTTTGGGCCGAGGCCCCATTATCAAGATAAACCAAATCGCGCCCGTTCACCTGCCGCGACAGGATTGGAAAATCAGCGCGAATTGCATCAACATCATAGGTCACGAAACCATCTCCACCTTCAGGAAACCGGTGACTAAGGCCACATTCGATAAGATAAACCCGGCAATGAAAAGCGCCAGTATGAACGCAACAATCGGGCGGCCGACTGTTTCAAAGTTATGAACAGTGGCCAAAAATAGGATCGAAATGCGCACCATAATGATGGAAATTGCAATCACCAGAACCCCGCCAACAACGGGCACCACAAGCGCGATCAGCATGACAAGAAGGCTCAGCACCGTGCTAAAAATATCAGCCCAGGCTGTTGCCGCCACCACATGGGCGAACTTTGCCGTGCCACCAAGCGCATACCCAACCACATAAAACGAAACGGTCATCACTGCGGCGATCACAGCCGCCACCAGCAAACTTCCCAAGGGACCTGTTTCCATTAAAATGATATTTGGCGTCCCGGGTGGCAAATCAGTTGCGGCAGGTTCCGCCACAACAGAAGATAAACCCGTGCCCACCAAAACGCTGAAAATCAAGGAAAGGCCAAACACAGCCGCCGCCATGGGCAAAGCCAAGTTTAACTCCATGATTTTGCGCGCCGCAGCCCGCGGGTCAAATAAGGTTAGGTGCACCAAGTGATGGATAACATTCATCATGTTTCAGCCTCCCACAGGGACGAAATCCATATCCACAAAAATATCGCGAACCATAACGCCCCCACCAATGTGTTTTCAGGGCCCGGCCCGATAAAGCCTTTCACGAGCCCCGCCAAAACCAGCAATGGGGTTGATGCCAACAACGACCAAAACAATGCCAATCGTGCACCATACCAACCGCCGCGCCCACCGAAAATTCGGGCAATCATATGCGTCAACGCTGCAAATCCATATGCGATCAAAGGCAAAACAAAGATCAGCGCAAACAAATCATTTTGAATCAGGTCTGTCAGACTGCCGCCTGTCTCATGGGCCTCACGCGCGCGCCAAGGCCACTGTGAAATGAACATCACAAAACAAGCGGCCATCAACATCGCCAACGCCCGATCTTCGCGCTGTCCCATGTCCAACAGTTTGCGCATCACCTGTCGCGGCTGTTTATGCGCACGCACCATATCCGTGGTAACGGCCATTATGCGCGCCGCACCTCAAGCGTTTCTGTCAAAAAGGCCAAAACCGTTTCTGCCAATGCGTCATCCGCGATCTCTTCGATTGCCTCGGCCATAAATGACAGGGTCAGCAAATCGATGGCATGGGCATGCGGCACCCCGCGCGAGCGCAGATAAAACAAGGCATCTTCATCAATGGCCCCCGACGTGGACCCATGCGAACAGGCCACATCATCGGCATAAATTTCCAGTTCGGGCTTGGCCAAAAACTGGCTGTCATCATCCAGCAAAAGAGACTGCGAAATCTGATAACCATCCGTTTTTTGCGCATCCGGTTGCACAAGGATTTTGCCTTGGAACACACCGGTTGCACCATTGCGCAGAACCTTTTTGAACACCTGACGGCTTTCACAATTTACGGCGTCATGGGTGATAAAGACCGTGTCATCATGATGAAAAGCCCCATCCCCCAAACAGGCCCCGGCAATATGGGCTGTGGCATCGTCACCATTGATATCAATCACGGCTTCGTTGCGGGTCATCTGACCACCTGGTGTCAGTGTGAAACTGCGAAAAGTGGATTGGGCGCCCAAATTGGCAAAGCAATGGTTGGACAAAGTGCGTTCAGCATCCAGCGGCAACACACGCAGATGATCAAACCGCGCGCCATCGGCAACCGCGACTTCCATATTGGTGGATGCCCGGGCACCGGCCAACCCTTCTTCCAAAATCGTCACACCAGCCTTCGGTGCCACTTTGATCACGTGATGCACATTCGCTTGCCCGCCGTCGGTGGTATAAACGATCCGGACAGGTTGGGTCACATCTTTGGTTGCATGGATCAAGATACCTTCGGTGGCCAACGCCGTGGTTAAGGCCGCCAAAGGCCGTTCCACATTGTTTTGGCCCGCGGCCTCTAACACACCAAATGTGTCTTGCGCCCAGTGAATTTCTGCGTCAGCGGCGGCCGATAAGCATTGAATGTCCAGCCCATCCACAACAGGCAATTCACCTTGAACCTTGCCGTTGGTGATCGTGATGGTCACCGCGCCCGATGCCCCAAAAACATCGGTGGCCGCAATGGCCCCAGTGTGATCGGGATCAACATTGGTAAAGGGTTTGGTGTCGGTGTATTTCCAGTATTCATCGCGGCCAAGGGGCATTCCCATCTCCGCCACACGGGCGCGTGCGGCGGCGCGGGCTTTATCAGCCCACCCCAAACCATCAAACGATGGCACATGCGCCAAAGTCGCCGCCGTCAGATCCAGCTTGGCCGGTGATTTCACCGTTCTTTTTGGGGTGAAAGGCATTAGGCCACCTCGCCCAACAGATCGGCATAACCGTTGTTTTCCACTTCGATGGCCAATTCAGGCCCACCCGATTTGATGATTTTTCCATCTGCCATGATATGCACAACGTCGGGCTTAATATGATCCAACAAACGCTGATAATGAGTGATCACCAGAAACGTGCGCTCTGGGCTGCGCAAGGCATTCACCCCTTGGGCAACAAGTTTCATCGCATCCACGTCCAGACCGGAATCTGTTTCATCCAAGATGCACATCTTGGGTTCCAACATGGCCATCTGGAGGATTTCGTTGCGCTTCTTCTCACCACCCGAGAACCCAACGTTGACGGGGCGTTTCAACATATCCGCATCAATTTTCAGGTCTTTGGCCTTGGCCCGCACGAGTTTCAAAAAATCACCCGCCGACATTTCATCTTCGCCACGCAATTTGCGTTGGGCGTTCACGGCTGTTCGCAGGAACGTCATGTTTCCCACACCGGGAATTTCAACCGGGTATTGGAACGCCAGAAACAGACCGGCGGCGGCACGTTCTTCGGGCTCCATCTCTAGGATGTCTTCACCGTCCAACGCGGCAGACCCATCTGTAACCTCGTAACCATCTTTGCCGGACAAGACATACGACAGCGTTGATTTACCCGATCCATTTGGCCCCATGATGGCATGCACTTTGCCTGCTTCAAGCTCCAAATTCACTCCTTTCAGGATGACTTTGTCTTCTTCTTCCAATTGGACATGAAGGTTTTCAATTTTTAACATAGTGTCTTCTTTCATCAGCGCGCAGCGGTCAGTGTTTCAAAAATTTCGATCAGGCGGGTTGCGTCAACCGCCGTGGGTTCAACATCAAATCGGGCCATCCTGCCGCGCACCTCGCCGCGGGTCATAAATGTTTCGATTTGGTGGTAATGTTTGCGATTGATATAATCGTCAAAATAGATCGTCACAGGGCGTTGGCACCGCAACAAAGTGGCCAAGGCACAGCCCCGGCGAAACCGTCCGTCCACCAACACCACATCGGGGTGTTGAAAATCGGGGCGATCCCACACCGACAAAGCATAGGATGGAAAAGCACGCCATTTGTTGGTGTTAATCGGCATGCCCCATTCTTTGGTCGGCCCCACGTTGCCATGATGCAGGTGAATATTCTGGGCCAGATCATGGTCATCCAACCACGCCTGCAATCCGTTCATCCACGCCTGATCACTTTCAACAGAAAAGACGGTTTTGCCCTTCATTTCCGCGGCCATGACGGTGCTGCCGCCACTGCCGTATTCCAAAATGACGGTCGCATCTTCATACACTTCGCGCAGCCAAGCAGCCTCTGCCGGGGGCAAAGTCAGCTGTGGGCGCTGTGTGAATTGATGAACCGGGGCCATCATGGTCAGATCGTGTCCCCATTATTGATTTTATATTGATGTGGAAGGCGTTCCCAATACCGGCGCGCATTGATCTTTTCGATCGCACCCCTGTCTGCCAACATGTCAATGCAACGCAGGGTCAAATCAAAGCTGAACCAAACCGCATCAGACAAGATGGCAAGATGTTTCAGATCATTATCGGAATAGGCCTCAGGATTTTTGAGATCCCGAATATAAACAGCATCCCCATCAATCAACTGATTGCCTGATGCCTCTTTGTTCATTGAATTATATTGGCTGGTGGGAAGGATCAGCCCTTTGTTGAACATGAATTTATGCAAGGCAAAGCCACGTTTGCGCAGATCACTGTCCAAACCGGCAAACATTGGTTCCCCTTCGTACAGTTGATACCAACGCACCTCTGGGATCACGGCAACCGCATTCGATAACTTTTGGGATGCGCCATCAAATACGATGGTTTCCCCACCTTGAATATCGATCTTCAGAAGCTGAAAATCAGGCACTTTGGATTTGTCCAAGGCAACGGTGTCCAGATCAATCTCTTCCACCACCTCCAGCCCACCGGCAAAGCGCCGAAGGTAAGAACATCCCTTAAAGTCACCTTTGTAAAATGAGGACATACTGTCGTGTTTGGTGAAATATAATTTGCGTGTTTTGCCATCACCCACGGCAAAATTGTGATACGTCTCGTTTTTGCCTTTGATTTTTTGCAGCTTTTGGAAGGCCACTTTCCCCGGTTCAAACCCGGTCACCTTGCAGCCCCCCATTTTAAGCAGGTCACTATAAGGAACGGGTTCAATCGGGTTCGCCCCCACATCAACGATATGGGTCAACCCATCCGCCATCAACGTGGTGATTAACCATTTGGTGCGTTCAAAGTCGAAATCTGGGGCAGGTTTGCTCATGGATCACCCTACACTTTTTTCATCGACAGACGCATCTTTCGTGCGTCGGTGATCTTGCACTTGTTGGTCACGCTGTTTCAAAACACGCCTTCGGGCAAGTCGCCCCTGCACCAGAAAACCAGCACCAACAACCAATGTTGCACACAAGCCCACGGCAAATCCTGCGCCCAAAGGAAGCTTGAATAACAACAGGGACAGCAGAAAGCACGCCAAAAAAATAACAACCAACAACATTGGTTTCAGATCTTTGGACGAAGTTGGCGCTTTACGGTCATATTGCGCGGCATGTGCTTCCAGATTTCCAGCCATCGTTACCCCACAGACCCTTCCAGCGAGATCGCAACCAATTGCTGCGCTTCCATGGCGAATTCCATCGGCAGGGCCTGCAGCACTTCTTTGCAGAACCCATTCACCACAAGGGCCACGGCCTCTTCCTCATCCATACCACGGCTGCGGCAATAGAACAGTTGATCATCATCCACTTTGGATGTGGTGGCCTCATGTTCGACCCGCGAAGAATTATTCTTCACCTCGATATAAGGCACGGTATGCGCCCCACATTTGTCACCAATCAACAGACTGTCACATTGGGTATAGTTTCGGCTGTCTTTCGCTTTTGGGTGCATCGACACCAAACCGCGATACGTGTTCTGTGCCTTGCCGGCGCTGATCCCTTTTGACACGATCCGTGACTTTGTGTTTTTGCCCAAATGCACCATCTTTGTGCCGGTGTCGGCCTGTTGCATATTGTTGGCAATGGCGATGGAATAAAATTCACCTTGGCTGTCATCCCCGCGCAAAATGCAGCTTGGATATTTCCAAGTCACCGCTGATCCGGTTTCCACTTGGGTCCACATCACCTTCGAACGTGCCCCCCGGCAATCGGCGCGTTTGGTCACAAAATTGTAGATGCCGCCCTTGCCCTCTTCATCGCCTGGGAACCAGTTTTGAACCGTTGAATATTTAATCTCTGCATCATCCAGCAAAACCAATTCCACGACCGCGGCGTGCAATTGGGCCGTGTCGCGCTGTGGCGCTGTGCACCCTTCCAGATAAGACACATAGCTTTCTTTGTCGGCAATGATCAGGGTGCGTTCAAATTGGCCGGTGTTTTCGGCATTGATCCGGAAATACGTCGACAGTTCCATCGGGCAACGGACGCCGGGTGGGATGTACACAAACGACCCGTCGGAAAAGACCGCGCTGTTCAATGTGGCGTAATAATTGTCAGACGCAGGCACAACAGACCCAAGGTATTTTTTAACCAGTTCGGGGTGTTCCTTGATCGCCTCTGAGATCGAACAGAAAATCACACCGGCTTTTTTCAGCTCAGCCTGAAAGGTTGTGCCAACGGACACGGAATCAAAGACCGCATCAACGGCCACTTTGCGTTCCTCTTCGGGCACTTCCACACCCGCCAAAATGGCTTGTTCCTTCAGCGGAATGCCCAGTTTGTTGTATGTCTCCAACAACTTTGGATCGACTTCATCCAATGACTTTGGCTTTTCAATCATGCTTTTGGGGCGGGCGTAATAATACTGATCCTGAAAATCAATTTCAGGATAATCCACCAAGGCCCATTCCGGTTCTTCCAACTGAACCCAACGGCGATACGCCTCTAGGCGCCATTCGGTCATCCATTCAGGTTCGTCATTTTTGGATGAAATCAGGCGCACGATATCTTCGGAAAGGCCCTTAGGGGCGTATTCCATTTCAATCTCTGTTTCCCACCCGTGTTTATAGGTGCCCGAAAGGGCCGCAACTTGTTCCACGGTTTCGGCATCAACGCCGTCTTTAACCACTACGTCTTCCAAGCTCATCTCTTTCCCTTCAGGCGGCGCGCGCCAAATATCTGCGGTATGCGTCCAACCAAGTGTCAGCGAACCGCATGATTTCGTCTTCTGTTGTATCCAAACCAAGCGACACCCGAATGGCGCAGCTGGCTTCCTCATCTTCAAATCCCATGGCCCGCAGGACGCGGCTTGCCTTCACCTTGCCCGAAGAACAGGCCGATCCCGCTGAAATGGCAAACCCTGCCAGATCCATCGCCATCACCTGTGTCTCACCCCGCCATCCGGGTGCGATCAGACAACTGGTGTTGGGAAGGCGGTTCACGCCTTTCCCGACAAAAATAATAGGCTTTCCAGATTCTTCCAGTGTGTTTTCTAGAATGTTTCTAAGTTTCTCGACTTTTGCCCATTTACCGCTGTCCAAATCGCGTGTGGCGGCCTCAGCCGCGGCACCAAAGCCCGCAATACCAATCACATTTTCAGTGCCGGCCCGACGCCCCAGTTCTTGGCCACCACCGCGCAATTGGGCGGCAACATCTGTGCCACGTTGCAAGATCAGGCACCCCACGCCCTTGGGACCGCCCAGCTTATGGGCGCTGGCACAGGCCATCACCGCGCCAGACCAACTGAAGGATGCCGGGATTTTGCCAAAAGCTTGGGTCATGTCGCAAAACTTTGTGCCATCCGGAATGGTCTGCAAAATACCAGTTTCCGGATTGGCCAGTTGCAACACCTCTGCTCCGGCCACCTGTCCATTCGCCCCCACTGGAACGTCATTTACCGTCCAAGCGCCCACCGCATCATGTTCAATATCACTGGCGTGAAACCCTTGACCGGCCAAGGCAAGGGCCGCCGCTTCTGTTGCGCCGCTGGTGAACACAATGTCATTTTCGCCCACCCCAAAGGCCTGCGCGATTTGACGGCGTGCTTTTTGTACCACGCCCAATGCCGCACGCCCTTCGGAATGCACAGAAGACGGATTGCCCACCACATTCATCGCCGCCAGCATTGCTTCTCGCGCCTCAGGCCTCAGCGGTGTGGTGGCGTTATGGTCCAAATAAACGCGGGTCATTCGTCGACCATCTCAAACAGGTTTGGAACAGCCGGGCATGGCGTCATTTCGTTTTGGATAACATCGCTGAGACGTGTTTGGTGTAAAAACACATAGACATGGGCCGACAACCCTTCCCACAAGCGGTTCGACAAGCTTTGGGCGCGACTGCCGGAACTTCCGCCTGATGCCCCTGCGCCTTGGTGCAATGCATCCACAGTTTCATCAACGGCGGCCAAAATTTCAGACACACGGATTTCTGTGGCCGACCGCGCCAGTTTGTACCCCCCTTGCGGTCCGCGCACGGACGCGACCAAACCCGCGCGCCGCAATTTCACGAACAGCTGCTCAAGATACGGCAAAGAGATCTTTTGACGCCGCGAAATTTCAGCCAATGACGTAAGGGCATCTTCCTCCAACAAGGCAAGATCTGCCAATGCGACCATCGCGTAACGCCCTTTTGTTGAAAGTTTCACGACCAGCCCCCCAGTTTCGGCCCAATATCATTGACCTGCCCGTCCCGGTTGCGTAGGTCACTTGGGACGGATCAAAAGGATCACATAATTTAGAATGGTTCTAAACTTGCCCCCGATCCGGGTCAAGATCAAGGACCCCAAAACCGACGGATCAAACAGCCAAAATGCCTGAAGTTATATTTCCTGGCCCTGAGGGTCGCTTAGAAGGTCGCTATCACCCGCAAAAGGTTAAAGACGCCCCAATCGCCATCATCTTGCATCCACACCCACAATTTGGCGGCACGATGAACAACAAGGTTGTCTATAACCTTCATTATGCCTTCCACAACATGGGCTTTACCGTGCTGCGCTTTAACTTCCGCGGTGTAGGGCGCAGCCAAGGGGAATATGACCAAGGTGTGGGAGAGCTGAGCGATGCAGCCTCAGCCCTGGATTACCTGCAATCGATGAACACAAATTCCAAGCATTGCTGGGTTGCTGGCTTCAGCTTTGGAGCGTGGATTGGCATGCAACTGTTGATGCGCCGCCCTGAAATCACCGGGTTCATCTCCGTTTCACCCCCGGCAAATATGTATGACTTTTCGTTCTTGGCGCCTTGCCCATCGTCGGGCTTGATCATCAACGGGTCAGCAGATCGTGTTGCACCACCGGCGGACACTGTCAGCTTGGTCAATAAGCTGCATGAACAAAAGGGCATCACCATCACCCACGAAGAGGTTCAGGGCGCGGGTCATTTCTTTGAAGAACCGCATATGGATCACATGATCGGATCGGTGCAAACCTACGTCAAACGGCGGTTGACCGAAAACACCCGGTAAATCCCCGGTGTTGATGCGTGTTTTAACCATTCTTGCGGTTTTGGGGCTTGTGGCAACAAGCCCCGCCCAAGCGATGCGCGAAACGCGATCTGAATTTGATATTTTGAAGGCCGTCAATGTTTCGATCCCCGGCCTGCGATATACACGATGTTTCCGGCCACCCCCAAAAGGCCAAGTGATTGCACACGCCTGTTACAAAGTTGCCGCCAAAGATGTGCTGCGCACCGTGGCAATTCTCGAAACGGATTTTGACCACCCCCCAATGGTGACACATGGGGAAAACTGGCATGGGCACGGTATAGGCACCCTGCCCCTGACGGAAGAAATCCGGCAAGGTTTCAAGCATATTGGTGATCCAGAATATCTGTCGGGAATGCTGACCTTCACGGCCCCGGCCCAACGCCGTTTCTTTCAACCACAGTTTGGTCTGCCACAGGTGATCGCCTTAGGCGAATTAGATGGGTTGGTTTATGTTCGACTTGCCTTCGTCTGAAATCTGACAGACATAAGGGACAGTTCGTTCAAAAGGATCTGGCGATGCCCATCTCCGACCTGCGCCGTCATCTCAAAGACGATCACGGCATCACAACATTCCAAGAAAACTTGCGCCAAATCGTTTACGGTGGCAACGACGGGATTGTGACAACCTTTGCCATTGTTGCGGGATTTGCGGGTGCCGGGGCCGATGGGATTGTTCAAATTGGCGGGATTGCCGTAATCCTTTTTGGATTGGCCAATCTTTTTGCGGATGCCACCGCGATGGGCCTTGGGGAATTTTTGTCGCACAGATCGGAACGCGATGTATACCGCGCCACCCGCAAACGCGAGTTGGAGCTGATGAAAACCGCGCCAGACGAAGAATTCAGTGAGGTGGTCTCATTGCTTCAAAAGGAAGGAATGCCCAACAGAGATGCCCTGCAAATGGCTGATATCCTTGAAAGAAATCCCAAACTGATGGCGGATTTCATGATGCGATATGAATTTGGCATGGGCGACGCGGACGCCAGCAATGGCATCAAAGAAGGAT
The DNA here is from genome assembly GCA_020630015.1 of Planktomarina sp. Taxonomy (GTDB): domain Bacteria; phylum Pseudomonadota; class Alphaproteobacteria; order Rhodobacterales; family Rhodobacteraceae; genus Planktomarina. The sequence goes on from JAHDCF010000001.1 coordinate 120,588, forward strand.
CCATCACCTTTGCGTCCTTTTTGGTTTTTGGTGTTGTGCCGTTGATCCCATACTTCCTGTTGGAACCCATTCAATCCACGTTTTATCTGTCGTCATTGGCCACTCTTGGGGCATTGATCGCCCTTGGCCTGCTGCGATGGACCGCAACCCGAGAATTCGTTTTGCGCTGTGTGGGTGAAACGGTATTGGTGGGCGGCACCTGTGCCCTTGTGGCCTATGCCGTTGGGGTGATCATCGGCGGCTAATGAATTTCGGTATACAAATGCATACATTTTGGCTTTGCATTGGCGGCGCGCTGGTGTAACAGCCCTTCAAACACACTCACAACACGAGGATTACCATGTCTAAGATCAAGGTAGAAAACCCAGTCGTCGAACTTGACGGCGATGAAATGACACGCATCATCTGGCAGTTTATCAAAGACAAGCTGATCCTGCCCTACCTTGATATTGATCTGAAATATTACGACCTGGGCATCGAAGCGCGTGATGAAACCGATGACCAAATCACCATCGACGCCGCAGAAGCGATCAAAAAATATGGCGTTGGTGTTAAATGCGCGACCATCACCCCGGACGAAGCCCGCGTGGAAGAATTCGGCCTAAAGAAAATGTGGAAGTCGCCCAACGGCACGATCCGCAACATTTTGGGCGGTGTTGTGTTCCGCCAGCCGATCATCTGTAACAACGTGCCGCGCCTTGTGCCGGGATGGACACAACCCATCGTGATTGGCCGTCACGCCTTTGGTGATCAGTACCGCGCCACAGATATGAAATTCCCTGGGCCAGGAAAGCTGACCATGAAGTTCGTCGGTGAAGACGGCACCGTGGATGAGCGCGAAGTCTTCGACGCCCCTGCCGCAGGCATCTTCATGGGCATGTATAACCTTGATCAGTCGATCATCGATTTCGCCCGCGCCTCCATGAACTATGGCCTTAACCTTGGCTGGCCTGTGTACTTATCCACAAAAAACACGATCCTGAAACAATATGACGGTCGTTTCCTTGAGCTGTTTCAAAAGGTCTATGAAGAAGAATTCGAAGATAAATTCAAAAAAGCCGGCATCCACTACGAACACCGCTTGATCGACGATATGGTTGCATGTGCGATGAAATGGAATGGTGGTTTTGTGTGGGCCTGTAAAAACTATGACGGCGACGTGCAGTCTGACACAGTCGCGCAAGGTTTTGGTTCGTTGGGCCTGATGACATCGCAGCTGATGACACCAGATGGAAAAATCGTAGAAGCCGAAGCCGCGCACGGCACGGTGACACGTCACTATCGCCAGCACCAAAAGGGTGAAGCGACCTCGACCAACTCCATCGCGTCTATCTTTGCTTGGACCGGCGGTCTGAAGCACCGTGCAAAACTGGACAGCAATGAACAGTTGATGAAGTTTGCTGAAACTTTGGAAAAAGTCATCGTGGACACCGTTGAAAGCGGCGACATGACCAAAGATTTGGCCTTGCTTGTTGGGCCAGATCAAAAATGGCTGACCACCGAGGGATTCTTGGAAAAAATCGACGAAAACCTGAACAAAGCGATGTAAAACACACCGCCAAATTCGTCTTCAAAAGGTCGCCTTCGGGCGGCCTTTTTTGTCGGGTGTTTGACATAAAAGATTTAGGTTGATCAAAGGGGAACCCACCATGCCCACGCATTATGTCTATCTTATTCTTGCGATTTTGTTCGAAGTGGTTGGCACCTCTGCCATTAACGTCAGCAATGGGTTCAGTAAACTTGTTCCATCGGCGATTGGCATCGTTTGCTTTTTTGCCGCCCTGTTCTTTATGTCGCTGGTTTTGAAAGTGATGCCCGTGGGCATCGTCTATGCGATTTGGGCGGGTCTCGGGATTGTGACGATTACTTTGATTGGGTTCGTGGTCTTCGGACAAAAACTGGATATGCCTGCCTTGTTTGGCATTGGTTTGATTGTTGCCGGTGTCTTGGTCATCAATTTGTTCTCAAGTTCGACGACCCACTAGCCCATCTAATGAAAAAGGGGGCCGAAGCCCCCCAAATCCTCGGTATTGCACTGGTGGGATCAAGCGCGCAGCTTGGCCCCTTCTGGATCAAACGGTGGATCGGCAAGAACAACACCTTTGTGGGGTTGGCCAAGGATCATCACACTGACCTCATCCCCCGGTTTGGTGTCTGGCGTGACATAGCCAAGTGCCAAAGACATATCGACCGAATATCCATAGGTTCCGGATGTGACGCGCCCAATGCCATTACCATTTTTATCAAAGATCGGCTCACCGCCCGTGGCGTCGGCATTATGCGGAGTTTCTTGCACATGAATGATCGAAAGAACTTCACGCGGTGCATTATCTTTCAACGCCAAATATGCGTCTTTGTGCAAGAAATCTTTCTGCAACTTTATCAATGGGGCAAGATGCACTTCTTGTGGCCAATATTCTGGGGAATATTCACGGCTCCAAGATCCATACCCTTTTTCACAGCGCAATGACATCAATGCACGTGCGCCAACTGGGCCCGCATCAAACGCTTTGCCAGCCTCCAATAAGGCTTGGTACAGTTGCAACTGATCTTCGGTGCGGCAGTGCAGTTCCCACCCCAAGTCGCCCGTGAACGACACACGCAAAGCAAGACATTCAACCCCACCCAATTCGATCATCTTGGATCGCATAAAGGGGAAATCCTCTGTCGCAAGGGATGTGTTGGTCAGGCGTTGAAGCAATTCGCGGGATTTTGGCCCTGCAACGTTGAAACCGCACCAATCAATTGTCCGGCTTTCAAAATGCACCGTGTCCGGCTTGGGTACCATTTTCCAGAACCGCTGGTGATAACGTTCGGCCATCCCAGACCCGATGATCATAAACTCTTCTTCGTCTAGCTTTGTCACCGTGAAATCACCGGCGATGCCACCATTCACACCAATCAAAGGCGTCAGGCAAGACCGCCCCACCCCTTTGGGCATGTTGTTGGCAAAGATGGCGTTCAGCCAATCAGAGGCCCCATCCCCCTTGATGTAATATTTCGCAAAGTTCGAAATATCGATGATACCCGCGCGATCCCGCAACATCCGACATTCGTTGCCCACAGGTTCGAACCAGTTTTGGCGGGTAAAGCCATTGGTATCTTTGGCCCCCGGCGTATCGGCAAACCATTGCACATGTTCCCAGCCATAGTTCAGACCGAAAACACCGCCCATTTCTTTTTGCAGTTCAAAGATTGGGCGCGTGCGTACCGGGCGGCCAGCCTCCCGCTCTTCGTTGGGATAATGGATTGAGAAACGCTTAGCATATTGATCGCCAACGCGGGCTTTGGTGAACTTTTTGTCCGCCCATTCGCCAAAACGTGCCACATCCCAGGCAAACATGTCATATTGGCTTTCACCTTGAACAATCCACTGGGCCGATTGCATGCCCATCCCGCCAGACTGTGAAAAGCCCGGGATGATGCCGTTACAGCAGAAATAATTGCTCAGATCCGGATGCGGGCCAAACAAGACGTTGGAATCAGGCGACCAGATCATTGGCCCGTTGATCACACGCTTAATCCCAGCCATACCCACGGCGGGGACGCGATCAATGGCGCGCATCATGTTTTCTTCGATCCGCTCCAAATCATCGGGGAACAGGTCGTGGGCGAAATCAAGGGGCGTGCCGTCCTCGGCCCAATATTTCAGATCTTTCTCATAGGCGCCGATCAACAGGCCTTGCCCCTCTTGCCGCAAATAATATTCGCCGTCACGGTCCGCAACCGATGGCAAACGACGGCCCAAATCGGCAATTTCTTGAATGGTTTCGGTGACGAAATACTGATGCTCTGTCGGCATCAAAGGTAGTTCGATCCCGGCCAAGGCCGCAACCTCACGCCCCCAAAGACCGGCGGCATTCACAACCCATTCCGTGTTGATGTCACCTTTGGGTGTGCGCACAATCCATGTGCCATCGGGCTGTTGCTCGGTCGCTGTTACGGGCGTGAAACGATGAATCTCTGCCCCATTTTGACGCGCGCCCACCGCATATGCATTGGTGACACCAGATGGATCAACATTCCCGCCGTCGGGTTCATACATGATACAGCGGATGCCGTCGAAATTGGTCAGCGGATGCAAACGCTCTGCCTCATCGCGATCAATCTCATAAAAATTCATGCCGTAAAGCTTGGCTTTGGCCGCTTGCAACTTCAACTGATGTTCGCGCGCTTCGGTTTGGGCCAAATAAAGTGAACCAGGCTGGAACACACCACAGCTTTGCCCGGTTTCTTCTTCCAGGTTTTTGTACAACTGCATCGTATAATGCTGAATACGGCTGATGTTTGTACTGTCGTGCAGGCCGTGAATGTTGGCGGCTGCATGCCATGTTGAGCCAGAGGTCAGCTCATCACGTTCCAACAAAACCACATCTGTCCACCCCAATTTTGTCAGGTGATACAAAATGGAGCAGCCAATAACGCCCCCCCCAATAACAACCGCTTGTGCATGTGTACGCATAATGTCCCCCGACGTCTGTTGGTTGGGCAAGCCTTACTTGCCCATTTTGATCTGTCCAGTGTTCTAAACCGAAAATATACCAGAATCAGCCAATATTTTTAACTTTGGCTTCATTTTGGAATACATTGTCCAAATTTTCTGTGATTTTGGTATAATATTGGTTCAAAACACGAATTCTTCTTATCAAGAACCAAACCAGATCAGATTGAGCTGAAAATGGCATTTTCCGACATTCAAAGTCGCTGTTTATCTTTGTGATGCAAAGCCCATTCGATACACAGGCCACATCGACATTTAAGGGGCGATCATGAAATCCACGACCCAAGTTTTAATCATTGGCGGCGGCGTTGTCGGCTGTTCGGTCTTGTACCACCTCACTAAACTGGGGTGGTCTGATGTGATGTTGGTGGAACGATCAGAATTGACATCTGGATCCACTTGGCACGCGGCAGGTGGGTTTCACACCTTAAACGGCGACACCAATATGGCCGCGCTGCAGGGATATACGATCAAACTGTACAAAGAGTTGGAGGAAATCACCGGGCAATCCTGTGGCTTGCACCATGTGGGCGGTGTCACTTTGGCCGACAACCAAGATCGCATGGACATGCTGGTCGCTGAACGGGCAAAGCACCGATACATGGGGCTTGAAACCGAAATCGTCGGCCCCGACGACATCAAGAAAATTGCCCCTGTCACCAATACCGATGGTGTCATCGGGGCACTTTATGATCCACTGGATGGGCATTTGGATCCCTATGGCACCACCCATGCTTATGCCAAAGCTGCGAAAATGGGGGGTGCCACGATTGAAACCCATACGATGGTCACCGCCACAAAACAACGCCCAGACGGCAGTTGGGATGTGGTCACGGACAAAAGCACAATTCACGCAGAACATATCGTCAATGCCGGCGGCCTTTGGGCCCGCGAGGTGGGCGCAATGGCGGGGGTTTATTTCCCCCTCTTGCCCATGGAACATCAATATCTGATCACCGAAGAGGTGCCAGAAATCGCCGCCATTATCGATGCTGGCGGCGAACACCCCCACGTGATGGATCCAGCCGGCGAAAGTTACCTGCGCCAAGAAGGGCGCGGGTTGTGCATTGGATTTTATGAACAAAAATGCCGCCCTTGGGCCGTTGGGGGAACATCTTGGGAGTTTGGCCAAGAATTGTTGGCTGATGATTTCGACAAAATCGAAGACAGCATCAATTTTGCCTATGATCGCTTCCCTGCCCTTGGGCGTGCGGGTGTCAAACGCGTTATTCACGGGCCTTTCACCTTTGCGCCTGACGGCAACCCCTTGGTCGGCCCTGTGCCGGGAATGCGCAATTATTGGTCCGCCTGTGCGGTGATGGCCGGGTTCAGTCAAGGCGGCGGTGTGGGCCTTACCCTGGCGCAGTGGATGATTGAGGGCGAACCCGAACGCGACGTCAGCGCCATGGACGTCAGCCGCTTTGGCCCATGGATCAGCCCCGGTTACACCGTTCCAAAGGTGATTGAGAATTATCAGCGGCGTTTTTCCGTCAGCTATCCCAACGAAGAATTGCCCGCCGCGCGCGGGATCCGCCGCACACCGATGTATGACACATTTGATGCGATGGGGGCCGTTTGGGGGGCCCAATATGGGTTAGAGGTGCCAAATTATTTTGCACAAAACGATGAACCCCGCTTTGAAACCCCATCATTTCGCAGGTCAAACGCATGGGACGCCACCCGGCGCGAGGTAAAGGCCGTGCGTAACAGTGTCGGCATCAATGAAACACATAATTTTTCCAAATTCGCGGTTTACGGCCCCGGTGCCCGCGATTGGTTGGATCGCATTATGGCGGGGCGCATCCCCCGACCGGGCAGGTTGGCACTAAATCCTATGTTATCCCCCAAAGGCAAAATCATCGGGGATTTCACGGTGTCTTGCCTTGACGAAGACGAGTTTCAACTGACTGCAAGTTACGGCAGTCAGGCCTTCCACTTGCGGTGGTTTGAACAAAACCCCGGCCCCAATATGCGGCTGATGAATGTGTCAGATCAACGCACAGGTTTTCAAGTGGCCGGGCCGAACGCCACCAAAGTGTTATCCGCCTGCACCGACTATGATGTGGCGGGCATGCGGTTCTTGGACGTGGCGCGCATGAACGTGGGGGCTGCGGGCTGTATCGTACAAAGGGTCAGTTATACCGGTGATCTGGGATACGAAGTTTTCACAGACCCCATGTCACAAAGACACCTGTGGGAGGTTCTATGGGCCGCAGGCCAAGAGTTTGACATGCGTCCCTTTGGCATGCGGGCGATGATGTCCCTGCGGTTGGATCGGTTCTTTGGGTCTTGGATGCGAGAATTTTCACCAGATTACACCCCAGCTGAAACCGGGCTGGATCGCTTTATCTCTTTCAAGAAAAATACCGATTTCATTGGTCGCTCAGCGGCGGAAAGCGACCGCAAAACTGGCCCATCCCGACAGCTTTGCACGTTCGAGGTTGATGCCATCGATGCGGATGTCGTGGCCTATGAACCGATCTTTTATGATGACCAAGTTGTTGGGTTTTGCACCTCGGGCGGGTATTCCCATCATGCCGACAAAAGCGTCGCATTTGGGTTCTTACCCACCCATTTGGCAGACCAAAATGTGGATGTCAGCATTGAAATTCTCGGCAAAAAATTGCCGGCCAAACGCATTTTGGAAACATTATTGTAATTATTTCAATGCATTAAGGATCATTCCTCTGGTATCTTGATTGAAATCTCTGCACCCCCCATATTTGGGGCATGGAACAGATATTGATTGCAATGTGTGCCGCGGGCAATTCGTCCCGCATGGGTGAAACGGACAAACTTCTTGTCGAATTGGACGGGGAACCGATGCTGCGGCGGCAGGTTCTGCGCGCGTGTGAGGTGGAAGCAGACGTGCTTGTGGCCCATAATCCCAACATGCTGGACCGGGTGTTCAAGGTATCAGATTTGCCTGTCGAAAACGCCACCTTTGGCGGATCAAGTGAAGGCCTGTCTGGCACATTACGCGGTGTCGCCCACCGCGCCAAGGATTACGATTTCCTGATGGTTGTCTTGGCGGATATGCCCCTTTTGACTTCTGTGCAAATGGCCCGCATGGCCAAAGCCCCGCGGGATTTCCCCGATGCCAAGATTTGGCGCGCCACGGGCCGCGATGGGCAGCCCGGTCACCCGATTGTATTCGCCAAAGAGGTTTTGAAAGATTTCGCCGATTTGTCTGGGGATGACGGGGCCAAATCCATATTGGAAAAACATCGCGATGCGGTTCAAATGGTGCCGCTTTATGATGATGGTCCGATCTTTGATGTGGATACCAAATCAGACTTGGCGCAGTTTGAAAAACTGAACTGATCACCCATCTTGGGTCACGTCGTGGCCATAGATCCAATCATATCGGCGATGCAATTGGTTTGGGGCCAGCTTGCCCACAATGGCCGCAGGTCCATATGTTGCCAATTGCGTCGCCGCTGATTTTCGGTGAAACAAGCGCAGATTCGCCGCTGACAATTTTTGCACATCCGCCGTACGCGCAAGGCGTTTTGCCTGATACGCTGCCAATCCTTGTGGGATTGCCTGCGCGTTAGACAAGGTTTCAGCCAAAACATAGGCGTCTTCCATGGCCTGCACGGCCCCTTGCGCCATGGATGGCAACATCGGATGCGCCGCATCCCCTAGCAGGGTAATCTTACCATTTGTCCACGTGTCCAACGGCGCCCGATCAAAAAGAGACCAACAAAACACGGCCTCAGCTTTTTCCAAAATCTCGGTCAATGTGGGGGCCCATCCCGCAAAATCACTTAAGGCTTGGGCACGGTCCCCTATGTTTCGCCAGCTTTCTGGGGCGGGGTCAGGTCGTTCCACAACCCCCACGAAATTGGCAATCCGACCTGATTTAAGGCGTGTGGTAACGGCATGGCGGCCTGCCCCAACCCATGCACATGCCGTGGGCGGCGGTGGTGCCGAAAGAACATCCATGTCCACCGTCGTGCGCCACGCGATACAACCGGTAAACCGTGGTTTTCCCACCTGCGCGACAGCCTGCGCCGCTTGTGATCCCAAACCATCCGCCCCGATGATCAAATCCCCATCAAACTTTTGCCTTTGCGCGGTGATTACCCCATCTTGGGTGATCCGGGTGCAATCTTGCCCTGTCAAAACCGCATCGGCCTGCAGGGACTGCAGGCGCAACAATAACGTTTTGTGCAGATCGGCACGATGGATTTGCACGTAAGGGGCATGCCAACGATCCCTGGCCACCCCGTGCAGTGGTAAGGCAAACACACGCCGGCCAGACCGCCCCATGCGCATTTCGATCGCCTCTGGTTCAAACCCGTGTTCCAGAATCTTATCGGCCACGCCAAAGGCCCGCAGCACATGCATTCCGTTGGGGGAAATTTGCACCCCCGCCCCAACCTCAGCCAAGGTTTCAGATCGCTCTAGCACTTGAACGCGCCATCCGCGTTGGATCAACGCAATGCCAGCCGACAACCCTGCGATTCCTGCGCCGATGATGATGGCTGTTTTCGTCATTGTTTAAGATGGCCTTTGCCAGTGGGATCCGATCGGTCTCGTTTGCGAATGACGGGAAATTGCCACAACAGCCGCAAACATTTTACTTTTCGGCGTCTTGCATCACGCTGGGATGCAAGATGGTACCCAAGGCCGGACTCGAACCGGCACGCCATCGCTGGCGGGGGATTTTGAATCCCCTGCGTCTACCATTCCGCCACTTGGGCACTGGGCGGTGGTTACGCGCAGTCACGGGCGACGTCAACTCTTACATGGGGCGAAAATGACGCCAAAGGGCAGAAAAAATCATCAAGCCCAAAACAAGCGCCCCCGCGCCCCAAATCCAAACGGCGGATGCCCCGTTATAGGCGATATTTACAAGGTACAGTGAAATGCCTGGGAACAAGATCAAAATCCCCACACGCAACACGTCAGAGACAACAAACGGTGTCACCCCGGCGTAGGTCTTTGCCATCGGAATATCTTTGGCCATGGAATTGATAATGAACAAATTCATACCCACGGGGGGTGTGATCAACCCCACCTCGACCACGATCAAAACAAGAATACCAAACCAAATCGCCACGGCCTCAGCTGGCATGCCGAAATCAAGCGCCTGAATGATCGGAAAGAAGATCGGGATCGTCAGCAAAATCATCGAAAGGCTGTCCATCACACAGCCAAAAACCAAATAGGTGATCAACATCGCCAACAAAACCATCATTGGGGCAAACCCCTGCCCGGATACCCAATCCGCCAGCTGTTGTGGCGCCTGTGTGGTGGCAAGAAAGCTGTTAAAAACGGCCGCCCCGAAAACGATAAAGAATATCATCGCACTGGCGGTTGCGGTGCCATAGATGCTGTCGACAAAGGCGCGCCACGTCAGATCGCGCGTGAATAACCCATAAAGCCCCGTCAAAACGGCGCCTACGGCCGCCCCTTCGGTTGGGGTAAACAAGGCGTCCGGCCCGGGATTAGACCAATCCCAATCCCCGGCGATGCCATACATCACCAATCCGAAAATTCCTAACACCGGCCAAGTTTTCCCCAAGGATTTAAATCGGTCGCCATAGGCCACCCGGGGCGCAGGTGTGGCCGATCCGGGGCGCAACCGCACATAAATCATCACGGCTATCATATATCCCAATGCCGCCAACAGGCCGGGGATCAAGGCCGCAAGGAACATCTTTACGATGTTTTGGCCTGTCAAAATGGCGTAAATCACAAGGATAACGGACGGTGGTATCAAAATGCCCAAGGTGCCCCCTGCGGCCAACACACCGGTGGACAGGGCATCGGAATATCCGCGTTTGCGCATTTCTGGTAACGCGACCTGCCCCATGGTGCTGGCTGTGGCCAATGATGAACCGCAGACTGCACCAAACCCCGCGCAGGCCCCAACGGCGGCCATAGCCACCCCGCCCTTGCGATGGCCCAACCAATCAGAGGCGGCCTGAAACAATGCAGCAGACATGCCAGATTTGGTGGCAAACTGCCCCATCAGCAAAAACAAAGGCACAATCGACAGGGAATAGCTGGAAAATGTATCATAGGTCAGGGTCTTAAGCTGGGCCATGGGCGCGGCTGGTGTGCCCCGCACATACCAAATCCCCAAAAAGCCAGTAATGGCCATGGCCACGGCAATGGGAATGCGCAGGAAAATCCCGATCAACATCAAACCAAAACCGATTGCGGCAACCTCAAACCCGGTCATTGGGCGCCCTCCTGACCGGGCAAATCGTTCAGATCGCGCCAAACACAGTAAAGCGCAACAACGCAAAACAAGACTGCCCCGACCAAAGCAATGGCCATGGGGATCCAAATCGGCATGGCCAATTCATAGGTCGTTTCAGGAAAAAAGGGTTTGTATCCCATGGACAACGCATCCCGCCAATCTTGGCTGAAATACGGGAATTTTTCACCCACCCCCAGATAAAGTCGCCACATAACCACAAAGGCCACAATCGCCACCAAAATATCACCCACCAAGATCAATCCACGCTGCACGATGGCGGGCAAGCGGTTGGTGAAAATGTCGACCGTCACATGGCCCCGCCGCAAATGGCATAGTGGCAAAAAGGCAAAAATGGCGATGGCGCACCCCATTTCGACCAGTTCATAATCGCCCGATATGGCGCGAAAGCCGCCTGAATTGATCTTACGGCCAATGACAGACACCAGTGTTAAACTGGCCAAGGCAACCAAAATGATGCCGCCGATCAAGGCGACCCCGCGGGCCAGACCATCCAACCCGCGTCCAATTCGGCGTTCAAGATCCTTGGCAATCATCCGCATCCCCCATTTGAACGCCACCTCGGGTTAATGGCCTCGCGGATATAACAAAAGGGGGATGTTGCCACCCCCCTTTTTCAAACATTCAAAATATACGAGACGATTATTTGTCGTATTCAGCAACCAGTTTGCGGGCCAAATCAACCATGCCTTGGCCATCCAGACCTTTGGCTGTCACCTCTTCGATCCATGCTTGCGTCTGGGTTTCACCCAAAGCCTGCAACGTATCGACCATGTCACCTTCGATAACATGCATTTCGTTGTCTGTTGCTTTGATCAGCTCTACCCCGATATCATCGCCCTTATCCATCGCACGCCCGGCCCAGGCAGAGGCCTCCACCCCGGAGTTGGCGTCGATCACGGCCTTCAGATCATCTGGCAGTGCGTTATAGCTGTCTTTGTTCATCGCCCAGACAAACAAGATATTATACAAAGATCGGTCGCCACCCACTTCTGTGTGGCTGTCGGCCAATTCTTGGATTTTCAACAATGGCACGATCTCTTGTGGGATAACGCCACCTTGCACAACGCCCTTGGACATCGCTTCTGGAAAAGATGGCACAGGCATACCAACCGGTGTTGCCCCCAAGGATTGCAGCAATTCATTGGCCTGACGGGATGGTCCGCGCAGTTTCAACCCTTTTAGGTCGTCCAATGATTTAACCGCTGGTCCCTTTTTGTGGATCACACCGGGCCCGTGTGTGTGTAGGGCCAAGAGTTTCACATCGCCCATGCGTTCGGTCAAATAGGTTTCGCCATAAATCCAAGCAGCACGCGAGGTATCTTCAGCATTTTTGGATGTCATGAACGGAAGTTCGAAGGGTTCAACTTCTGGAAAACGACCGGGGGTATAAGCCGGAAGCGCCCAGCCCCCATCAATCACACCATCGCGAATCTGATCATAAAGTGCGGGCGGCTTCCCCCCCAATTGCATGCCGGGATAAATCTCGATCTTCAAACGCCCATTAGATTCAGCCATAACCTTTTCCGCCCATGGGGCCATGAAAAAGGCAGGAACACTTGAGCTTGGCGGCAGAAAGTGTTGAAACCGTAAGGTTATTTCTTGTGCGAACGCCGCAGTTGTTGTCAGGGTAAGGGCCAAAGCTGCACCTGCAGCACGTTTAAAAATAGTCATGGTCTTCTCCAAATCGTGGGCGGCAAAAGCACGGCCCTGAGGCCAGAACCGCATCGAAAGCCACTGGCCCTCAAATATACCCAATTTACAAATTTACAACTGGCGTGCGCTGAACGTATCACAATCAGCCACCTGCCCACTTCGGTAACCGCGTTCAAACCAACGTTGCCGTTGTGCGGATGTTCCATGGGTGAAGGTATGCGGATTGGGGCGGCGTCCGGCGTTGCGTTGCAAGGTATCATCGCCGATTTGTTTGGCGGCGTTCAATGCTTCCTCCAGATCGCCACGTTCCAGACTGCCGAACTGCCGTTCGACCGCGCGGGCCCAAATACCGGAAAAACAATCGGCCTGAAGTTCAATCATCACCGAAACGCGATTGCTTTCGCCTTGGCTCATGGATTGACGGGCACGATTGGCCTGTCCCAAAATTCCCAGCTCATTTTGCACGTGATGGGCCACTTCATGGGCGACAACATAGGCCGCTGCAAAATCCCCAGACGCCCCCATCCGGCGGGACAACGTGGTGAAAAAGTCGGTGTCCAGATATGCCTTGCGATCCGCAGGGCAATAAAACGGGCCTGATGCGCCGCTGGCCGCACCACAGGGGGATTGGGTCGCCCCTTTGAACAATACCAACGTCGCTGGATTATAACGACGGCCCAACTGTTGCTGGAATATTCCGGCCCAGACTTCCTCTGTGTCGGCCAAGGTGACGGATACAAATTTACCGGCTTGTTCATCGGCAGGTGTAATTTCTTGGCTGACGCTGCCACCACCGCCACCTTGCCCCGACAGGAATGGCGTCACATCAATACCCAGAAAATACCCGGCCGCCAGAATGGCCAGCAATCCAACACCACCGATCCCAGCACCACGTCCGGCACCCGATCTGCGGCGATCTTCGATATTTCGGCTGCCACGCCGTCCTCTCCATTGCATGGTTTTCCCTTTCACCCTTGCTTAAGGGCCTGTATGCCACGCCCAACTGGATTTGAAAACGAAAAGGACCGTCCGCCCCATGCTGCGCCGATTGTATGACTGGACCATGTCCATGGCAGACCACCCCCGCGCCCTTTGGGTGTTGGCCTTGGTGGCCTTTACCGAAAGCTCTTTCTTTCCCATTCCACCCGATCTTTTGATGATCCCAATGATCTTGGCCGCACCACGACGGGCGTTTTTGATTGCGGGTGTTGCCATGGTATCATCCGTTTTGGGGGGGATCTTTGGGTACTTGATTGGTGCTTTCGCCTTTGAAACCCTGGGCCAACCCGTGTTGCAGGCGTTGGGCAAAGGGGCCTATTTCGACGAATTTGCAGCCCGTTATAACGAATGGGGAATCTGGGTGGTGTTGGCCGCAGGCGTGACACCCTTCCCCTATAAGGTCATCACAATCCTGTCAGGGGCCACAGCATTGCCGTTTTGGGTGTTTGTTTTGTCCTCCATCGCCGCACGATCCCTGCGGTTTTTCGTGGTTGCCGGCCTTTTGTGGTGGATTGGGCCACCCGTGCGTGCGTTCATTGAAAAACGGCTGGGCTTGATGTTTACCATTTTTATGGTTCTACTCTTTGGTGGGTTTTATTTGGTGCGCATCCTTTAAGGGGGGAAGTTGATGGGGTCTTTGACACCGCGTGCGTTGGTTATCATCGCGGCCGCTGGATCGGCCGCCCTGTTGCTGGGGGCATTTATTTTCCAAGCATTAGGATATGCACCTTGCCAAATGTGCTATTGGCAGCGTTGGCCCCACGGCCTTGCCATCACCTTTGCTGTGATTGCCCTTTATGACATGCAGTGGATCTGGTTGGTGGGCGGTGCGGTCTCAGCGTTGGCCACATCCGCCACGGGTGTTTTTCACGCGGGTGTTGAACAAAAATGGTGGGACGGGCCCGCCTCCTGCACCGGAGGTGGTTCACTTGAGGGGTTGTCAGGCAACGATCTTTTGAACGTGAACGTCAACGATAAACTGGTCATGTGCGATGAAATAAGCTGGCAGTTTTTGGGGCTGTCAATGCCGGCGTGGAATGCGTTCTTTTCAGCCTGCCTGTGTGCGATCTGGATTTATGCAATCTTACGAAATCGTTCAAAAGCCGCTGGTTAATTCTTCCACAAAATAGCTGACCAACTGCGCGCGATTATTCATACCTGATTTTTGATAGATCGATGAATTCTGCGCCTTCACCGTGGCTTGGCTTCGACCCCGAAGCTCGGCAATTTCGGAAATGGACATTCCTTTGATCATCAACATTCCAATTTCACTTTCCGCATCGGTAAACCCCCATGCCTGAAATTGATCGGTGATGACATCATGAAACCGGCTGGATGCCACATCCAACTTGCTTTCCAGCTGTTCCGTTTTGGCTTGCAACTTGAAAAATAGATAGACTGAGATACAGCAACCAATCAGCAGGGCTAAAAACGCTACGACCTCTGTTATTTCGTACAAAAACCAACTGATTCTCAGATTTTTAGCGAAAACCAGCACAACCAAAAGATAGCCATAGAGAAGCAGTCCTGCGAATTGAGCAACAAAGCAAACGGCCAAAATGCGCCTTAGCGTTTTTGTTGTCATTGCGAATTCCACCTACCCCGAACCATCAATCAAATGACAGTTTTTGAAACCAGTCGATATCGACCTTCACAATTCAAAAGAAGCGTACCATTTCGATTATCGAAATCGAAGATCGCCACGTGATCACCTCCAAATTACAATAAAAGTGTCAGTCCGACACAAGCGGCGTTACCGTCGTGACCGGACTTACCACAGGGCTTATAACCGACGTTCCATCAGAACTTGTATCTGTTGAAACTGTGGGATCCGTGAGAACGCTTATGGAATCTTCGCCCCTGCCTCCATCGCCATCAGACGGGCTGATGACATCGGTCTTTGAATCAGGCGGTGGATCATCATTATCTGACTGTTCTGGAATTGGATTGGACAACGGCTTGTTGTCAACGTCGAGATAATCAAAAAGGATTTGACCATTCCGGGCGACAACAATTTCGCGCGTAACAC
Source organism: Planktomarina sp. (assembly GCA_020630015.1). Lineage (GTDB taxonomy): Bacteria > Pseudomonadota > Alphaproteobacteria > Rhodobacterales > Rhodobacteraceae > Planktomarina. Next base: position 136,008 of record JAHDCF010000001.1, read on the forward strand.
CACCGCGGGTTGCCAGAATACGTGTGCGACCCAGCAGAGTTGTTGAAATTTGGAAGTCCCCATACCCTTGATGCTGCAGTTGCGCAACGTAGCTGGAAACCGCCGATTGACCAAAGGCAGGGATAGGAAAGCCAAGGCCCATCACGATACATAACGGATAAATAAAACTCTTCACTGCAACGGTCTCCAACCACGCAAGAACAGATTGATCACGGTCATACATCCCGGTCCATTAGACTTTAGTTGATTTATATCTTATCCGACCTTTGTCTTATGCGAAAGACTGGTCATTTTAATCTTTTTTTCGTGTATTTTTCGCATTCAACGCCCCAAACCAGAAAGCAGTAATTGCACCATATATAGTCTTTTGATAGGGGTATATTCAACAATATATGGCGAAAGCAGGCGGTCATGAGCGACGACACCCCAATCGATACCGAAGAATCTGGCGCTGAACGCGAACGTCCCGCATACGACGGCCCATCGATCAGTATCACGGAGGAAATGAAAACCTCCTATCTGGATTACGCCATGAGTGTAATCGTGAGTCGTGCGATTCCCGATTTGCGCGATGGGCTGAAGCCGGTGCACAGGCGCATCCTTTATGCCATGCACGAAACGGGCAACAGCCACGATAAGGCATACCGCAAATCGGCCCGTCCTGTTGGCGATGTTATGGGGAAATATCACCCGCATGGCGACGGGGCGATTTATGACGCGTTGGTGCGGATGGCACAGGATTTTTCCATGTCCCTGCCCCTTTTGGACGGTCAAGGAAACTTTGGGTCCATGGATGGCGATAACCCCGCCGCCATGCGTTATACCGAAGTGCGCATGGACAAACCCGCCGCATTTCTTTTATCGGACATCGACAAAGAAACAGTGGATTTTCAAGATAACTATGACGGCAAAGATCGTGAACCCACGGTCCTGCCTGCGCGCTTTCCCAACATGCTGGTCAATGGTGCCGGCGGTATCGCGGTGGGTATGGCCACCAACATCCCCCCCCACAATTTGGGAGAGGTTGTCGATGCAACCCTTGCTTTGATCGAAGATCCAGACCTGACGTCCGAACAACTTATTGAATATGTCCCTGGCCCTGATTTCCCGACAGGGGGCATTATGCTGGGCCGTTCGGGGGCGCGCAAAGCCTATCTTGAAGGGCGCGGTTCGGTGATTGTGCGGTCAAAGACGCGGGTTGAAGAAATCCGCAAAGATCGCTGGGCCATCGTCATCGATGAGATCCCTTATCAAGTAAACAAGGCCGCGATGATCGACAAAATCGCAGAGGCCGCCCGCGACAAAAAGATCGAAGGCATTGCCCACGTACAAGACGAATCCGATCGAAACGGCGTACGGGTTGTGATCGAACTGAAACGTGATGCAACCGCAGAGGTGGTTTTAAACCAACTGTTCCGTTTCACGCCGATGCAAACCTATTTCGGCTGTAATATGCTGGCCCTGAATGGGGGTCGCCCAGAACAGCTGACGTTGCGCCGTTTCCTGACCAGTTTTATCGATTTCCGCGAAGATGTTGTTGCCCGCCGCACCGCGCATTTGTTGCGCAAAGCGCGGGAACGCAGCCATATCCTGTGTGGTTTGGCCGTGGCCGTTACCAACATTGATGAAGTTGTGAACACCATCCGTGCCTCTGCCGATGCGGCCGAGGCCCGAGAAAGGCTGATGACCCGCCGTTGGCCTGCCGCCGATATCTTGGATTACATCGCCCTGATTGATGATCCGACCCACACAGCAAACGAAGACGGCACCTATAACCTGTCTGAAACACAGGCCCGCGCGATTTTGGAATTGCGCCTGCAACGCCTGACCCAGATCGGCGTGAAAGAGGTGACGGACGAGTTGGAAGAACTGGCCGGGAAAATCAAAGAATACCTTGAAATCCTGTCCTCCCGCGACCGGATCATGGGCATTATCTCGGACGAATTGCGTGAAGTTCGCGAACAATTCGCCGTTCCCCGCCGTACCGAAATCACCGAATGGTCCGGTGATATGGAAGACGAAGACCTGATCGAAAAGGAAGATATGGTCGTGACGGTCACTGCCGGTGGATATATCAAACGCACAGCCTTGGCTGATTTCCGCTCTCAACGTCGTGGTGGGAAAGGCCTGCAAGGGATGGCCACCAAAGACGAAGATGTGGTCACCACCCTTTTTGTGGCGAACACCCACACACAACTTCTGTTCTTCACCACCGATGGCATGGCCTATAAGCTGAAAACATGGCGCCTGCCCCTTGGGGGACGCACGGCCAAAGGCAAAGCCATTGTGAACATCCTGCCAATCCCATCTGGCGTCAGCATCGCGGCGATTATGCCGGTGGATGTGGATGAAAAGGATTGGGGGGATCTGCAAATTGTTTTTGCCACATCCGAGGGTGACGTGCGCCGCAATCGTTTGTCAGATTTTACCAATGTGAAATCAAACGGCAAAATCGCCATGAAGCTACCCGAAGGGGTGGAATTGGTGAATGCACGTATCTGTTCTGAAGATGATGATGTCATGTTGGTTACGAACACGGGCCGCGCCATTCGATTTGCCAGCACCGATTTGCGCGTCTTTAACAGCCGCAGTTCCACAGGTGTGCGGGGTATTAAGGTCGATGGCGATCACGTGGTGTCCATGTCTGTGATCCGCCACTTTAAGGCCAGCCCCGAGGAAAGGGCTGCGTATCTGAAAATGCGCCGCGCGGTTGCCGGGCTGACGGATGCCGATGGTGATGAAGACAGCGAAATTGCAGGCGATATCACCCAAGAACGTTACGCCGAAATGTCCGCCGCTGAAAACTTGATCCTGACCATCACCAAAGATGGGGCGGGTAAATTGTCATCCAGCCATGATTACCCCGTGCGTGGTCGCGGTGGCATGGGCGTTATGGCCATGGACAAAGCCATGCGCGGCGGCGATATCGTCGTCAGCTTCCCGGTGGAAATGGAAGATCAGATCATGCTGGTCACATCCACAGGCCAATCCATCCGTTGCCCAATTGATGGCATTTCATTCAGATCGCGATCTGCCGGTGGGGTCAAAGTCTTTGACACGGCCAAAGGTGAAAGCGTTGTGTCGGTCGCCTATATCCCCGACCAAGGGGATGAAGAAGAAACGCCAGAGGCCGCACCAGAAACCTGATCGGGTGTATAAAAACAACGGGAAGGCCCCTTAAGGAAAGTTAAGCTGCTTTCCCTCTTCGATCCGGAATGGTGTTGGTGGTGTGGTTTTGGAGACCCAAAAATATGTGCCGGCGTATTCCATCACCAGCCACCCTTCCCATTCTGTGTCGCCGGGCCAAATGCTTTGATATTCACTGGCATCATCGCTGACGCGCCATTCCCCACGGGCCGACCGCGCCCCTTGGGCGGCATAAATCGTGATACCATCTTCACCGAAATATTGGCGATAGGATTGCCCTTCCCAATGGCCCACGGCGGTATTGCCCGTCAAAAGCGCGCTGATTTCATGGCTTTGCAGTTTCACAGATTGCCCCTGCACCGCACCCGCCAAAGACATCAAACCCGACAGCACCAGAATAAATATACGTTTCATGCAGCGTCCCTTCCCTTCTGGGGCAGAGTATTTCCATCTTCGATCGCCGCTGCAAGATCACAACGCAACCCAACCCATCAAAAGGTTAACGGTCAAAGGGCGAACCTTAACCTTGCCTTAACAAATCAAGAAAATTTGTTAACACATCCGGCTTTCGCGCAAAATGCACCTTCGGTGTACGGGGTGTGTACAGGGTGTGTACGGGTTGTGCACAGCCGTTCGCCCGGTTCATAAATCGTATAACACACCGAACTTATCGTTAAGATATGCCATCAAAGGGGCCTCTGTCGGGGCAAAACCGCAGGCATCTTGGATGGTCTGCGTTGGTGTTTTCAGACCGCCAAATCTTTGCAGATTGTCCCGCAACCAGCCCGTCGCCTGGGCCGTGTCACCCTGCGCCAATTGGGTATCCAAATCCGGTATCGCCGCACGCAATCCTTGATGCAAACATCCGGCATACACATTGCCCAAGCTGTAGGTCGGGAAATATCCAAACAACCCAACCGACCAATGCACATCCTGCAAGCATCCGTTCGACGCACGATCCACCGCAAACCCGAAATCTGACTTGAACCGATCGTTCCAAGCGGTTTCCAAATCCGCGACGATCAAATCCCCAGACACAAGCGCGCGTTCCAAATCAAATCGCAGCAAAACATGCAGATTATACTGCACTTCGTCGGCCTCTGTCCGGATGAAACCATCGCTGACCCGGTTCACGACCTTATAGAACGTGTCAGCGTCAGAAACACCAAAATCTCCAAAGGTTTCAATCATTTGTCCATAAAGCCACCCCGTGAAGGCGCGGCTGCGGCCCAGCTGGTTTTCATAGATGCGGGATTGGCTTTCATGCACCCCCATCGACACACCATGTCCGATGGATGTGAGGGCAAAATCTGGGTCGATGTTTTGCTCATAACAAGCATGACCGACCTCATGTATCGTGGAATAAAAGCAATTGAACGGATCGCGTTCGGCCGTCCGCGTTGTGATACGTACATCGGCCCCAGACCCGCTGGAAAATGGGTGCACCGCCTTATCAATCCGCCCTTTGTTTAGGTCATATCCAAAGGTGGTGGCCAAGGTTGTGGACAAGGCCAACTGCCCCGCCTCATCAAACGCATGATCCAATTCTGACGGTGCTGATCTTTCCAAAATCGCGGCACGCAAATCCACCAGCCCCGGCCGCAACGCGCCAAACATCGCATCCAAATCTGCGGCTGTTATTCCCGGCTCGTAATCTTGCAACATCGCATCGTAAACATCCCCACCGTTCGCAAGGGCAGCACCTTCTTCACGTTTCAGCGCCAATATGTTTTCCAGAACCGGGGCAAACGCCGCAAAATCATCCGCCGCCCGCGCCGCCGCCCAATCCCCTTGGGCTTGTGACGTGGCAGCGGCAATGGCAGAGGCAAGATCGCTGGGCACTTTTGTGGCTCTGTCAAAGGCCTTACGGATTTCGCGCACTTGCGCCTGTTCAACCTCTGAAACGGGTGACGCTTTGCCCAACCAATCGCCGATGCGCGGATCACAACGGCGGGCATGCAAAACCGCTTCGATTGCTGCCATTTCCTCCGCCCTTTGTGGGGCAGATCCGGCGGCCATCATGGTTTCTTGATCCCACCCTAACCGGCCTGCGATTTGGGCTAAGGCTTGGGTCTGGCGATCGAACTGAAGAAGCTCTTTCATTTATGTACCTCGAATGGTTTCACCCATGGGATATCCGGTCAAGAAACGGGCGCGCACAATGGCAAACCACAACAAGATCGCCAAGAATTGGTGCACAATCGCCAACTGCAAGGGTGAGGAATACATGACGGTAACAATTCCCATAATCATCTGCAAAATCAATATGATACCAACCGTTCCAAAGGCCGATCTTGTGCGTTTGAAGGCCGCTTTTGCCCCCTGCATTCCCACATAGATGCCAAACCCAAACAACAGATAGGCACTGATGCGGTGGATGAATTGTACCAATCCATCATTTTCGAAAAAGTTACGCCACCATGGGCTGATGTCGAACATATCAGGTGGGAAAAATCCACCAGCCATCAAAGGCCAATCCGGGTAATTTCGCCCTGCATCAATCCCCGCCACAAGGGCCCCCAACAGGATCTGCAAAAAGACGAAATGCATCAGTCCCGTTGACAAAGACCACAGCTTCGCAGGGCGATTGCGGCGCGCCTGCAAAAGATCGGCCTCCGCGCGGCCAAGGATCAGGGCCTGCCAAATCACAAAGCCCAACAAGGCAAAAGCGGCACCCAAATGGGCCATCAACCAGTATGATTTAACATCAAGGGCATCCAAACCGGACCGGACCATCAACCACCCGATCAAGCCTTGCACGGCAATAAATGGGCCAATTAAAAACAGTGATGTCCGGCGCGCGGGGGGAAGTTTTTTCAACACCAAAAACGCCAAAAACCCAACCAACCAGAACAGCCCAATAAAACGCCCCAATTGGCGATGGCCCCATTCCCACCAATAGATGACCTTAAAGTCGGCCATCGTCATCGAAGCATTTTGTTCTTTGAATTCAGTCGTGGTTTGATAGGCCGCGAACGCAGCATCCCAGGCCGCGGCTGACATGGGCGGAATGGCCCCCATAACCGGGGCCCATTCGGTGATCGATAATCCCGAATCCGTAAGCCGGGTCAGCCCGCCAACCAAAATCATAACCACGATCAATGCAGCCAAAGCCCAAAGCCAAGTGGCCACAGCCCCGCGGGCCGCGCCATCGGTGCGTGTGATCGTGCCTGTGGCGGCAGATGCGATTTTCGTATCTGTGCCAACCTCTTGAAAAATATTGCGTTTTTCTGACATGATGCCCCCTTCACTTCCCTTAACCTAGGGCCAAGTCAGCGGTGCTTCAATCCCGCTCTTTCCAGCGGACCATCTGCCGCAGCAAACCGTGAAAAATTTGCACGTCTGCCCGTGTCAACGGCATGCGCGACCACATGTTGCGCAAGTTGATTTTCATTCCATCCGCTTTGGTTTCAGGGAAAAAGAACCCCGCCGTTTCCAACCTGTCTTCGTAATGTTCAGCCAGTTTTTCAATCTCATGCCCCGTGGCCCATTCTGTTTTGGCCATGTCCACGCGCTCAGCCTCTGTGGATGTTGTTTGTCTGCGCCATTCATAGCCTAACAATAAAACACATTGGGCCAGATTAAGAGACGCATAAAGCGGGTTCACAGGCACATTGATGATGGCATTTGCACGGGCAATATCGTCATTTTCCAACCCCGCCCTTTCGGGGCCGAACAAAACCGCCACACGTTCCCCTTTGGCAATTCGGTCCTTGGCTTCTTTCATGGCGTGTTCGGGCGTGAACACGGGCTTTGTCAGCCCCCGTGCCCGCGCCGTTGTGGCCATGACAAAGGTTGCATCTTCCAAAGCTTCGGCAGTTGTATCCACCAAACGCGCTTCATCCAAAAGCCGCCCCGCACCACTGGCCATGGCCACTGCCTTGGAATTGGGCCATCCGTCGCGGGGGGCCACAATGCGCATGTGATCCAGCTCAAAATTCCACATAGCACGTGCCGCCGCACCAATGTTTTCACCCATTTGGGGCCGAACAAGAACGAATGCGGGTTGATTGGTTTTATCCTTCATGTGGCTGCTTCTATCCTTCACTTTTCCCGGCCACAAGTTGTGGTCAAATCTGAATGAAAGCGCTATAGACATCCAGCAAATCAGGAGGCGATTATGGATCAACAAGAACTGGCACAGATCTATCTTATTTCGCCACCCGCCCCTGAATTATCAAGTTTTCCAGCACTTTTAGCTGACGCATTGGATGCGGTGGACGTTGCTTGTTTTCGCCTTGCCCTTGCCTCTAAGGATGAGGGCGAAATTGCGCAAATTGCGGATGCCTGCCGCGAAGTGGCGCACCAAAGGGATGTGGCAATCGTGATTGATGATCACGCGCAATTGGTTCAGCGCCTGGGCCTTGATGGGGTGCACCTGACCAGCGGTGCCCGCCTTGTGCGTTCCTGCCGCAAAGATCTGGGCGCAGATGTGATTGTAGGAAGCTTCTGCGGCGCCTCTCGCCATGATGGCATGAACGCAGGCGAAGCAGGTGCCGATTACGTCAGCTTTGGGCCTGTGACCTCCTCTGCGCTTGGGGATGGATCATTGGCCGAAGCGGACTTGTTCCAATGGTGGTCAGAAATGATCGAAGTGCCCGTCGTCGCGGAAGGCGGCCTTGATGCGGACCTTATCCGAAGTCTGTCACACAAGGTTGATTTCTTTGGTATTGGCCAAGAAATTTGGGGGCAAGATCATCCGGTTGAAACCCTGCAAACTTTGGCCAAAGCCCGGATTTAATCCCGCGACAATCCCGCCGCAACAGTGGCTTGCAATGCAGTGGCCAGCGTCTTGCGATCGGAAAAATCACGAACATGCACCGGCGGGTGATAAATCACATCTACACCACCTTGATTCCACGTTGCCAAAGTGTGCAAAAGATGGGGCCCAAAATCCATATCCCCCCACCAACCGTAATATCGTGGATCTTCCCCCACCGGTGCGTGATATCGCAACGTGATTGGTTGAATGGCTAAGGTACCCCGCAAATCATCCGTCAAAAAGGATTGAAACAAAGTTGGTTTAAACGGCAAAACCTGCATGCCATCCGTTGACGTTCCCTCTGGAAAAAACAAAAGCCTATGCCCAAGCGACAGGCGTTCATTCATAAGCTGGGTTTGTTCTTTGGCGTGTTTGCGATCGCGCACAACAAACATGGTGCCTGTTGCACGGGCCAACCAACCAATTCCGGGCCATGACGCCACCTCAGATTTGCTGACGAAAAAGACCTCGTTATAGGCATTCAGCGAAAATATATCCAACCAAGAAGAATGATTTGCCACTGCGGCCCCCATCCCTTCCATTGGTGTGCCGATGACCCGATGTTTTATTTGCAAAACAAAAAATGCAGAGCGGCAAACAAACTTGGTAATTTTGGGTGTGATCGGACGCGCCGTTCCAAAAATAGGACGTTCAAAAAAGCGCACCAAAATCAATAGGCCAAGACAACCAAACGTAATTCCACCCAAAATCAGGCCACGAACAAACACCAAAACCCATCCAAAGGTAGATATGCGATGGTGATCTGGTGGAATGCCTTCGTTCCAAGCTTCATTCATCGATCAAATCCCTTGGTATAAATCTTCTTTTGCAAAGGGTTCATTCGGTTCAAATCCAAAACCAAACAAATGTCGGTTGTATTGAAATTCAAATCCACAAAAGCACCCTCACCGATCCATCCACCCAGCCTGAGATACGCTTTTATCAACGCGGGAACATCGCGCATGCCGGATTTTTTATCAAGCCAAGGTGGGCCAAAATCATTCGGTCTTAGGGACGTTTCCCCAATTGCCTTGGGGCGCAGTTCAGATGGTGCCAAATGAAGTGCGTGCAGATGGGACAGCGGCGTTTGCAACGCTTGCGTATCAACGCCATGGAAACTGGCAACGCCGAACATGACGTCAATGCCCCTTGCCATCACATGATGCGACAGTGCATTCCAAAGCATCATCATACCCGGTCCACCCCGGTAATCCCTGTGCAAACATGTGCGCCCCACCTCCAACAAACGCAGGTCAGCGCGTTTTAAGGGCGTCAGATCAAATTCGGTTTCGGTGTAAAATTGACCTGCCTTGGCCATCCCGCCCCCGTCCAGCAATCGATAGGCCCCTACCACATATTCCCCGTCCGTCCGGGAATCATCAATCAACAAAAGATGTTGGCAAACCTCATCAAAGGTGTCTTTTTCGATTTGTTTGTCATGATCCACACCCGCACCGTGCCCACCAAGTTCTTGCACAAACACCCGATATCGCAAGCGTTGTGCCATGCGCAGGTCTGCTTGGGATTGCGCCAATCGAACGGTCAGCTCAGGCATTTCCGCCCCTTCGGCAAATACATGCATAGCTTGACTAATACTTCGATATGTTCTTCTTTAAGTTGCATCTATTCAAAATACGGCAGTAACGTGATGTGAGAGCTTTCAACGACAACTTTACCCATTTCCGGAAAATTGACGGTCACGCGACCCGCGATGTTCGATTGAACCTGTCCAATGCCCCAATCCGGTTGTGTTGGGTGCTGCACCCTTTGGCCCGGTTCCAAAAATGCGTTCGGATCGTCCATAAATTCCCCACTTTCTGAAAGGATATATGACCCGTGACCAAAACTTTGTCATCCTTGATTGTTTCGCGCATGACCCACGATCTTGCAAATCCTTTAGGTGCCATCGGTAATGGGATCGAATTACTTGAAATGACGGATGTGACCGGGCCGGAAATTGCGTTACTGAAAGAGGCCACTCAGGTTGCGCAGGCAAGACTGCGTTTGTTTCGAATTGCCTTTGGGGCCAATGTGCCTGCTTCCACCGATCTGCCACAGCTTTTGGTGGATTGGCATTCCGTCGATAAAACAAAGGTCACCATTGTTGGGGATGCCACCACACAGCAATTGAAGCCGCTGCTGTTGCTTTTGATGGTTGCATCCAGCTGTCTTCCACGCGGGGGCGATGTTTCTGTTCAATCCACCCCAGAAAAATTCTGTGTATCGTGCCAGGCCAACCGAATATTGGAACATCCATCCCTTGTGAAAATCACAGATCCTCTGGACCCGATTGAAGTGGATCCAAACCAAATCCACTTTGACCTTTTGGCACAATATATTTCAGATCACGGCGCAAATGCGCGGGTTGAGGTTGATGAAAACAACCTGAAAATCCAAATCAAAATTTAGTCGCGCACGGCCCCACTGCCCCGGACTAAATATTTGAAGCTGGTCAGTTGCGCCGCGCCCACCGGGCCACGTGCATGCATCTTTCCAGTGGCGATCCCGATCTCAGCACCCATGCCGAATTCCCCGCCATCGGCGAACTGGGTTGATGCGTTATGCATCAAAATTGCACTGTCTAGATTGGCAAAAAAGTGATCAACGACATCTTCGTCTTCGGCAAGAATGCAGTCGGTGTGTTGCGAACCAAATTTACGGATATGCGCAACAGCCCCATCCACATCGTCCACTACTTTGGCCGCGATGATCATATCCAAATATTCTTTACCCCAATCGTCTGAGGTGGCCGGCCGCGTGCCTTCAAGGCCTTCTGCATGCACCGCAACACCAGCATTTTTCAGCATATCAACCAAGTCTTGCCCCAGCCCCATCGCGATTTCGCGGTGGATCAGCAGGCATTCCGCCGCACCACAGATACCAGTTCGGCGTGTTTTTGCATTCAACACAACATCCGCCGCCGTTTGTGGGTCTGCTGTTTTGTCTACATAGATGTGCACGATACCTTCCAAATGGGCAAAGACGGGCACACGGGCCTCTTGCTGTACCAATCCCACCAAACCTTTGCCGCCACGAGGTACGATCACATCAATGAAGTCAGTCATTCCCAACATTTCACTCACGGCCGCACGATCCCGTGTTGGTACGATTTGGATGGCAGTTTCCGGCAGGCCTGCGTCGCGCAATCCTTGAACCATTGCCGCATGAATGGCGTTTGAGGAATGAAAACTTTCTGATCCGCCGCGAAGGATAACGGCATTCCCGGATTTCAAACACAACGCACCCGCGTCAGCCGTGACATTCGGACGACTTTCATAGATGACGCCAACAACACCCAAAGGCGTGCGAACCCGTTGAATATGCAACCCATTTGGGCGCTTCCAGTCGTCCATCACCTCACCGACAGGATCGGCCTGATCCGCCACAGTGCGCAGGCCATCAACAATCCCACGAATGCGATCTTCATCTAGCTTGAGCCGGTCCATCATGGCATCTGTAAGGCCTTTGTCGCGACCAAACGCCAAATCTTTTTCATTGGCCTCTAAGATCGCGGTGCGGTTTTTCCACATATGTTCAAATGCAGATATTAGGGCCGCGTGTTTCCGCTCTGCGGTGGCTGTGGCAAGCTGGGCAGACGCCTCTTTTGCGTTTTGACCTAAGGTCTGCATCATGGATTTAATTTCTGTTTCAGACATCTTTGATCCTTACGTCACCATATCATCGCGGTGCACCAGTTCCGTGCGCCCTGGGTATCCCAAAATACTTTCCATGTCAGCGGTTTGTCGCCCCATGATCAAACGTGCTTCTTCGCTGTTAAATCGTGTTAACCCGGCGGCCAATTGTGATCCATCAGGCCCGAGTATCGCAATCGCATCCCCGCGTTCAAATTCCCCTTCAACACCCGACACGCCGGCAGGAAGAAGGCTTTTGCCTGATTGCAACGCCCGTGCCGCCCCCGTATCCACCGCGATCTGCCCTTTAGGCTTCATGGAGAGAATCCACTTCTTTCTGGCCGTTTTCGGGTCAAGCGAGGGATAAAACCAAGTAGCTTTTGCCCCTTCGTCCAACTTTTTCAGAGGGTTGTCAGACGATCCCAAAGTGATCGCCATGGCGCAACCAGACTCCATCGCCGTCTTGGCCGCCATGATTTTCGTTTTCATTCCACCTTTACTTAAACCTGTCCCGGCATCGCCCGCCATCGCTTCGATTTCGGGGGTAATCAGCGAAACCTTTGGTATATGGCGCGCATCTGGATTTTCAGATGGGTTTGCAGTGTAAAGCCCATCAATATCGCTGAGCAAAATCAGACGATCCGCCCCGATGGTGACAGCAATCTGTGCGGCCAGACGATCATTATCGCCATAACGTATTTCATCTGTCGCCACAGTATCATTTTCGTTCACGATTGGGACAACACCCAAAGATAACAATTGGGCCAATGTGGCGCGCGCATTTAGATATCTTTTGCGGTTGGCACTGTCATCCAACGTTAACAAAACCTGTGCCGTGGTGATCCCATATGGGGCCAATTCAACTTCATAGGCGCGCGCAAGCTGAATTTGACCAACGGCCGCCGCCGCTTGTGATTTTTCAAGGGGCAAGGTTTTTTCATTGAGGCCCAAAACATTACGGCCCAAAGCAATCGAACCAGAGGATACCAAAACCACATCAATCCCATGGCCCTTCAACGCCCCGATATCAGCGGCCAAACTGCGCAGCCAATTTTGCCGCAAATCACCGGTTTTGGCGTCCACCAAAAGGGCAGACCCGACTTTGACAACAATCCTTTTTGCGTTGGTTAAGGGGTCCATGGCGTGTCCTCTTCAACCACCTCCTCTTGCGCGGCAATCTTGATCAAAGACCGCAATGCCCGCAACACCTCTGTGGTGCCCTGGCCAGAAACACCGGACATTTCCAAAACTTTGTCACCAACCGCCGCTTCAAGGGATTGTCGCCGTTCGGCGCGTGTTTCATCATCCAAGGCATCGACTTTATTCAAGACCGTCACGCGTGACTTTTCCGCCAATACCCCGCCATAGGCTTCGAGTTCTGTGATGATCGTCGCATAATCTTGGGCCACTGTTTCAGAGGTTCCATCGACGATGTGCAGCAACGCACCGCATCTTTCCACATGCCCTAAGAACTGATCACCCAATCCACGCCCCTCTGACGCGCCCTCAATCAACCCCGGTATATCCGCGATAACAAATTCAGCGCCATCCACAGCGACAACACCAAGGTTGGGATGCAAAGTCGTGAAAGGATAATCAGCAATTTTTGGACGCGCCGCAGAGGTTGCAGCCAAAAAAGTGGATTTACCCGCATTGGGAAGACCCAGCAATCCGACGTCTGCGATCAACTTAAGACGCAACCAAATCGTACGTTCAACCCCTGCCAATCCTGGGTTGGCGCGGCGTGGTGCTTGATTGGTTGCAGATTTAAAATGGAGATTCCCAAATCCGCCGTTGCCACCTTCCGCCAACACCAGAGTTTGCCCAAGTTCCGTCAAATCAGCGATGACAGTTTCTTGATCTTCGTCCAAGATCTCTGTCCCAACGGGAACGCGCAAAACCACATCATCCCCATCTTTACCAGATCTTTGCTTGCCCATGCCCGCCTGGCCATTCTTCGCAAAAAAGTGCTGTTGATATCTGAAATCGATCAGAGTGTTTAGACCGTCAACAACTGCAACCACCACGTTGCCACCGCGACCACCATTGCCGCCATCGGGACCACCATATTCAAGATGGGCTTCGCGGCGAAACGAAACCGCGCCCGAACCACCACCGCCGGATCGAATATATACTTTCGCCAGATCAAGAAATTTCATTGCTTGGGTCCATTTGCTTGCCCATTGGCGATATTGGTTAAACCATCACCACTCAAGGAATTTTTAGAGGATTGCATTTCTGGCTCCGAAAAATGCCATTGCGATCGATGCGATCATCAAGATCGCCAAAGCAATAAAGAACAATCGTTCCCATCGCTGCGTCAAACGTGCGGCAATCGCCTGTCCTGCAAATCCCCACAAAGGCTGTAAGATTGATTGAATTATCAACAAGGTAATCGCCACCAACAATGTCGTCCAAAAGACAGCCCCCATATCAGGAACTAGCCCTGAGAATATGAAGGTGATCAACGCCCATGCCTTTGGATTTAAGGGGTGAACAATCAAACCTGCGGCGAAACCCGGCGCTTCAACCTTTCCGGAAGGATGCAGGATCGACATGCCCGCGATCCGCCAGGCCAGATAGAGCATATAAGCGGCGGAAGCCACTTTCATGACCAGAATGATGGTCGGGTAAGATCCAGCCACCCCGAGAAGACCCAGCCCAACGCTCCAAATTATAAACTGTTTGCCTAAGATTACCCCAATGATGAAAGGCCAAACACGTGTCATTCCAAACCGTGCACTGGCCCCCATGATGGCCATATTTGCAGGTCCCGGCGTCGCGATTGTTGCAACAGACAAAAGCAGCATGGGGAACATTGCGGCGATCATGATCTCATCTCCCAATCTGCACGTGTCAATTCAAGGCTCACATGCCGACGCGCCTCACCCAAAGCATTGCAATAAATCAATCCACAAGACACTTCGCGAAAACCAGTTTTTTGAAGCACACGTGCCGATGCATCGTTGCCAATGAAGTATCCTGATTTCAAAGTTGCCGAAGGTTTTTGCCGGAGAAAATCGCCGACAACCCGTTGAGCAACGTGACTTGCCAAACCTTGCCCCCAAACCTTTGGCTTAAACCAATATCCGAATTCATCATTCACCGCGACGCCGCCCACCAACTCACCATCCACGGTGACAGCTTTGGCATCGTCATCGTTGCCGGATAAAAATTCCAAAGCATCATGTTTCGTATATGGATGCGGAACACGCGCCAGCCATTGACTGACTGTTAAGTCATTCAATGCGGCGGTCAAAACCTCTGCATCATCACTTACAAAGGGGCGAATGTGCACTGTTTCAGGTGACCATGTTTTCTGTGTCAATTTACACCTCCACAACGAAAAAGGGACCGGCGATGCGCCGATCCCTTTACGATAAATCTTTTATCCAGATACGGCTTATTCAGCGGCCTCCGCTGCCGGAAGAACCGAAATGAATGTGCGGCCTTTCAGACCTGTGTGAAATTTCACATGGCCCTCAGATGTCGCAAAGATTGTGTGATCTTTGCCCATGCCCACACCTTGGCCTGGCCACCATTTTGTACCGCGCTGACGCACAATGATATTGCCAGGAATGGCGTGTTGGCCACCGTACAATTTTACACCCAAACGACGACCCGCTGAATCGCGACCGTTCCGGGATGAACCACCAGCTTTTTTATGTGCCATAAGGTCTTACTCCTTTTCTGCGGCAAACGCTGCGGCTTGCTCGATCCAGTTGTCACGTTCGATGCGACCTTTGAATGACAGACGATCATCCATAAAGGCGATTTCGGCTGGGCCCCACGCGGCGATTTGATCAAAGTGGAACACACCGATTTCATGCAGTGTACCTTCCAGCTTTGGACCAACACCAGAAATCTTTTTCAGATCATCTGGTCCACCATCACGGGCGGCCTTCAACAGGTTGGATGGTTCCACACCGGCAACATCATCAGCGGTCGCAGTTGCAGCAGGCTTTGGCGCTGCTTCTTTCTTTGGGGCTGCTTTCTTTGGTGCAGGCTTCGATGTTGCAGCGGCGGCAACAGCGACAGCGGCAACAGAACCAGCGCCAATCGCGGCTTTTACGCCAGATTTGTCAGCACCGGACGCCATGATGTCTGTGATCCGCAACAATGTCAGTTGCTGACGATGGCCCTTGGTGCGCTTAGAACCGTGCTTGCGACGACGCTTTACGAAATGGATGACTTTGTCACCTTTGATCTGATCGATGACTTCGGCTTGTACACCGGCACCGGCCACGGTTGGCGTACCAACGGTAGACCCGACCATCAAAACTTCGTTGAATTGAACTGTTTCACCGGCATCCGCTGCCAGCTTCTCGACGCGCAAAACATCACCCGATTGTACCCGGTATTGCTTGCCGCCGGTTTTCATAACCGCAAACATATGCGTTTCCTTTTACTTCGCGCCTTGTGGCCCCCATTTGGGTGTTGTGACCTGTTGGTCGCCTCAGACTGCGTGCCTTCTTCAGGCAATACGAATCCCGCCGCACCCCGATTGAGTGCAACAGCGCCGCGTATCCCACCCGCACCGCCGACTGTCAAGGGACTTAGAGCTCTTGGCTGGGATGCAATTCCGACAAACGCGCCGCGATGATTTCATAACGATCCGCCATCAAAGTAAACTGAACGGCATTCATAAGCTCATACACTTCCATCATTTCAGGGGTTGAAAGCGCTTCACTGTATTGGCGGATATCTTCATCCGAAAAATCACGATACGTATAGGCGTTTGAGGCGATCATATTGTTCAGTACGTCACCACGAATTTCTTCGTCTTGTTGGGCCAACACAGCACGCAATTCGGCCTCTGACAATTCTGAATCGAACATGCCTGCGGAAATGGCTGCCAGAATGAACCGTACCTGAACTTCGCGAAATTGAGCCATCCCAGTTTCAATTGAACCGATGCTGTCAGACATATCCAAGAAATATTGGGGTTGCGGTGATCCTCTTTTCATCAAGTCTTCTGCCAGGGCCTGTCCTTGGTCACGTTTTTCAGGGCCATCAATCAGGTGGCTTGCATTTTCAGCCTCAACCAGACGCTGTCCAAGCGGCGTGGCGTAAAAGTCTGACGCATGCACCAACACTTCGTCTTTGAGTGTCTTTTCCAGAATATCTAAGGCATCTTCTTCAAGCTGATCTTGGGCAAAAACCTCATCAGCTAATTTTGTCCAACTCATACCGAAATCTGCGGCATCAAGCCCCAACATCGCTGGTGCATCAGCAGCTGAAACGCGTAGACCTTCTAAGGCCACATCAAATCCTGTGACCTCCATAAAGGCTTGGATTTTTTCGCGATCCGCAGCAAAGCTGGGAGCAGACGCCGCCGTCCAAAGCAAGATCACGACAAATAATTTACGAACAGCCCGCATAATACACCCCTTATAATTTGATTATCTTTAATTTAGGTGATGTTTGACAAACAACAATCTCAAATTGCCTCACCACCTTCACGAGATCGTCAAGTTACATCCAAGATTTGGTTCAAAATCTTCAGAATCTCTTGCCCATCGGTTTGCGACGCGGGGCTATTATTGCTCTCAATGCAACGTTGAAGTGCCCGGCGATACACTTGCAACCCTTGGGTTTGAAGCTCGTTCGTGGCGGTTTTCACCTCTTTGGGCCAGCGCGCCAACGCTTCATCCAAACTCTGAAAATCCAATTCCGGAACGTTTTTTATCTCGCCCCCCAGAACGCGCAAACGAACATGTCCCTTTGCACCCGGATTCAAGGCATTAATCATAATATTGAGTGGCGTCACATACGCCGCATGATCTTGCCTTAACAAAACTGAAATACCGTCAAACCCACGATTGAATTTGTCCGCGTGATAACATGCATCGCCAAAAAGATATGTGTTGCGCCCATCCGCAGTGCGAAGAACACGATCAACGCTGTCCCCTAATTTGGTTGAGGTGAGCTTGATCTCTCCTGCGTTTGAAGAGGTATCTTGATCGATCAGATCCTGTGATCGAAATGTTTCCAAAACTTCGGATTGCAAGGACGTTAGATCGATTTCACTGTCGCACCGAAATTCGTCAAAGGCCAAACCCTTTGCGGCCAAGACACCGCGCGCGCGATCCAATGCCCATGACACACAGAAACTTCGAAGCGTTTCAAACCAAGCGTCCTCTGTCCTTTCGAACAGTGTTGTATCGAAGGTATCATTTACCGCCTTTGCCAACCCATCTAGAAAAGGATTTGGTTCAAAAGATTGCTGCCCCAAACGCGCTTGAGCAGCGCGAACCATTACATCAGTTTGCGGGCCTGTGTCGTTGACATAAAATTCGCGTGTCACGTTCCAACCCAGCATTTCAAACAGTCTTGAAATGCGTTCGCCTGAAACGGCCGCTGAAATGTCCCCATCGGACAGATCCCCAGTGGGATAAGCCGAAACATATTCGACATTCATGCGACCGGCTCCAACCGGGCCGATCTGCTTTTGAAGTGATGCCAAATCATGTGGGGCCATGGTGTTCTTTATACCTTACATTTGCTCAGGCACATCAATGCCCATCAGTTCAAGACATAATACCAATTGCTGTCGAGCTGCGTTCAAAACCCCAAGGCGGGAAGACGCTTCTTGCGGGGAAACGCCGGCGGATAAAACCCGGTTCTTTTGATAAAACCCATTCGTACATTCCGCCAAACGATAGGCATGATTGGCCACAAAGTTTGGTTTGCGGGATGTCACGGTACGTGCCAATGCAGCCGGAAACGCATCAAGGGCCAGTGTCAGGGCACGGCCCCCTTCCCCCAATTCCTTGGGCGAGGATGGTTTCAATCCGTCTTTTTGCGCATTGGCCAACAAAGTTCCGATACGAACGCAAGTATATTGTATGTAAGGGCCGGTTTTCCCTTCAAATTGGGCGAACTGATCAACATTGAAAACGTAGTCTTTTTCGCGGTCGTGGGACAATTCCCCAAACTTAATCGCCGCTTTCGCAATCTGCGCCGCAACGAATTCGCGTGCATTCGCATCAACGGAATTGGCTTCATCGAGACGGGACCGCACAGCATCAGACATCATGGTTATCAAATCGGCCAAACGCATGGTTCCGCCCGCGCGTGTCTTAAAGGGCTTACCATCTGTACCGTTGACCGTCCCAAAGGCACAGTGTTCGGCAGACAGATTGGCAAACAAACCCGCTTGTTCGGCCGCGCTGAAAACCTGTTTGAAGTGCATCGATTGACGGGCATCCACTACGTACAAAACCGTATTCAGATTTGGATCTTCGGCGCGTTCTTGCAATGTGGCGACATCTGTGGCGCCGTAGCCGAAACCACCATTTGAATTTTGCATAATAAGCGGTGGCAATTTCCCATCGTCAGAGGTGCGAATGATCACCGCTCCGTCGTCCAATTCAGCCACACCACTTTCCGTCAGGCTTTTCACCAAAGGTTCAAGCGCAGCTTGGTACCGGCTTTCCCCAAACCAGAATTCAAAATCAACACCCAACCAATCATAGTCGCGCTTCAAACTTTCAACGCTGGCGTCGCGAATGCGAGTCCATAAATTATAGTAGTCATTTTGCCCTGCTTGAAGCGCTTGCGTTGCAGCACGCGCACGATCGCGGAAAGCTTCGTCGGTCTTTGAAAGACCTGACGCAGCAGGATACCAAACCTGAAGATCAGTCATACTGATCGGAAGGGCCGTTTCAGAATCCAAATATTCAGGGGCGTGATCTTCGACATAACAGATCACCTGCCCCATCTGCAGGCCCCAGTCCCCCAGATGCACATCACCATCCGCCTCATGGCCGGCAAACCGCAAAATGGTTTTTAGGGCCTGACCTATGATCGAAGATCGCAAATGACCTACGTGCATCTCCTTGGCCACATTTGGCCCACCATAATCGACAAGAAATTTCTGCCCCGGTTCCGCCAAAGGCACCAACGAACGAGGATCCCCTGCAACTTTTGCAAGATGGGCCATAAGCGCATCTTCACGGACACGAAAGTTCAGAAATCCCGGCTTTGCGATATCAACATCAAACAATTCGTTGCCAGACATATGTGTAACAACTTCTTGCGCGACTTCCATCGGATTGCGTTTTTGGGACTTTGCGACTGCTAGGGCACCATTACATTGAAAGTCAGTCAAATCAGGCCGATCACTTTCACGAACAACCGCAAATTTTGTATCGAAATCACTGGCTGTAAACGCCGTGATGCAGATTTTTTCGATCTGATTTTGAAGGGTTGTCATAATTTTTTCGCCCGCATTAAACTGTTTCAGTGCATCTAGACCTATTCGCATGGTGCGACAACCATTTGAGAGGTCAAAGATCGCTGGACCTGCTTCATGTTAATTGCAATGCTGACCTTAAACAAAGGAATACCATTATGTCATTGTCAGCTAACTGGTCATATCCCACTGCGATTAAATTTGGTTCGGGCCGCGTCTGTGAATTGCCTTTGGCATGTGAAGAACTTGGATTGAAAAATCCATTATTTGTGACCGATAAAGTTTTACGGGACAATCAGATCATCGCAGAAACTTTGGACATTCTAAATGGTGCCTCCATTTCAACAGATGTATTTAGCGATGTTGACCCCAACCCAAATGATCTCAATCTGTTGGAAGGTGTTGCCCAATACAAAGCTGGCAACCATGACGGAGTGATTGCATTCGGCGGCGGATCAGCGCTTGATCTGGGCAAAATGATCGCCTTCATGTCTGGGCAAACACGCCCTGTTTGGGATTTTGAAGATCGCGAAGATTGGTGGACACGTGCCAACAGCGATGCAATCGCACCGATCATCGCAATTCCAACAACCGCAGGCACAGGATCAGAAGTTGGTCGGGCAAGTGTCATCACGGACGCAGCAACCAAAGTAAAAAAGATCATTTTTCACCCCAAAGTTTTACCCAGTGTTGTTATTTGTGATCCGAATTTAACCACCACGATGCCCGCGCATATCACCGCAGGCACCGGGCTTGATGCCTTTGCGCATTGTGTTGAGGCATTCTCAAGTCCGCATTATCACCCCATGAGCCAAGGGATTGCGTTAGAGGGGATGCGCTTGGTCATTGAAAACCTTCCCAAAGCCTACACCGACCCATCAAATATTGAGGCGCGATCAAACATGATGTCAGCGGCAATGATGGGCGCGACCGCCTTTCAAAAGGGTCTGGGTGCAATTCATGCCATGAGCCATCCGATCGGCGCAGTTTTTAACACACATCACGGCACCACAAATGCAGTTTGCATGCCAGCTGTTTTGCAGTTGAATGCCTCCAAAATCGCGGAACGATTTGACCGTGCAGCACCTTATTTGGGTGTGTCCGGTGGTTTTGAGGGCTTTTGCAAGTTTGTAGATGATTTCAACGAAAGTTTTTCAATTCCCAAACGCCTGTCGGAATTGGGCGTTGGGAAAGAAAAATTAGAGACATTGGTTAAAATGGCACTGGATGATCCATCATGCGGCGGCAACCCAATAGAGCTGACCGAGACAAATTTACGTCAACTATTCCATGATCTTATGTAATTAATTCAGTCTAGAAATAATCACCGTAACCTCAGGCTTTTTACCGATTTCACTTTGTGAGGTGCGTCGGGTAATCTTGCGCAATTCATCCTCCAATTTCGCATCATCGCGAAGCGTTTTACCCCCGGCGCGCATCAAGAACTGATGCAAATCTTCTTCCAGAATGTCCACCAGCGGAACCCTGCTTTCGCCAACCTCAGGCAACCCCATCAATTCACACCATGGCTCGCCCAAAGGTTCGTCCTCATCCAAGATGACATTCACCATCACGTGCCCGTTCAAAGCCATGCGAATACGATTGCGTACCACCCCATCAAGCGCTCCGATTTGGGTGGATCCATCTAAATACGTACGTCCCGTTTCAACAAATTCCGCAACTTTGGGTGCATTGCCCGTCAAATCAACCATGGTTCCATTGACAGCAACGATGCTTTGCAAACCTTTGGATTGGCACAGTTTGTGATGCTCTCGAAGGTGACGATGTTCCCCGTGCATCGGCACAACGATTTGAGGTGCAACCGTATCATGCATTACTTCCAAATCTGGCCGGTTCGCATGGCCGGAAACATGATATTGACCGGAGGCATCATCAACCACATCCACCCCCAATTCGCTGAGTTGGTTTATAATCCGAATAACACCACGTTCATTGCCCGGGATTGTTTTTGAAGAGAACAAGAAAAGATCCCCCTCTTTCAACGTCATGCCACGGTATTTCCCATTGGCAAGTTGCGCAGATGCGGCCCGGCGTTCCCCTTGGCTGCCTGTTACCAAAAGCATCAGGTTGCCACGCGGCACATCCAGGGCATCTTCTGGCCCAATTGTCGGTGGAAAATCTGCCAAAACACCTGTTTCCAGCGCCGCTTGTACCATGCGTTGCATCGCCCGGCCCATCAAGCAGATGGAACGGCCCGCGGCCCGCCCGGCCTCAGCCAAGGTTTTCACACGTGCGACGTTGCTGGCAAAGGTTGTGGCAATAACCATCTGGTCCGCGCTTTCGATCAAGCCACGTATGTTTGGGGCAAGGCTGCTTTCGCTTCTACCGGCATCTTTGCTGAAAACATTTGTACTGTCACAAATCAAAGCCTTCACACCGGGTTTTGAAATCTCTGTCCAAAGAACCGGGTCCCATGCCTCACCCACCAATGGATCTGGGTCCAATTTGAAATCTCCGGTGTGGATCAATCGCCCAACCGGGGTATCAATCAACAGGGCGGAACTTTCTGGGATCGAATGTGAAATTGGGACAAACGAAACCTCAAAAGTACCCGCCGTGATGGTCTCAGGATAAGCCGAAACAGTGGTCACCGCAGAAGGATCAACACCATATTCATCCAGCTTTCTTCGTGCGATATTTGCCGTGAAAGCACGCGTAAAAATGGGTGCGCCTAATTTTGAAAATGTATGTCCAATCGCACCAACGTGGTCTTCATGTGCATGGGTGATAAACACACCATCAATTCGGTTTTTACGCGCTTCAAGCCATTCAACATCGGGAAAGATAAGATCGACACCCGGGCTGCTGTCCATGTCGGGAAAGGTGACACCCAAATCCACAACAATGAACCGTTCTTTGCCTTCGGGCCCATAACCATAGACATAGCAATTCATGCCAACTTCCCCGGCCCCACCCAAGGGAAGATAGATCAAACGATTGCTGCTCATTTATGCATCCTTATTAAATCGATGAATCACGGTCAGGCCGTGGATCGTCAAATCATCCTGAAATTCATCGAAAAGCCCTTTGTCACCTTGGGCAAACAACGGTGCCAGTCCACCTGTTGAGATTACTTTCATGGGTTTTCCATGCTCAGCCTTAATCCGATTTGTAATTTCGCGGACGACGCCGATGTATCCCCAAAACACACCCGATTGCATACAATCCACTGTGTTTCGCCCAATGACCACTTCTGGTTGCGAGACATCCACATGAGGCAAGGCAGCAGCGGCCTGATGCAACGCTTCAAGGCTGAGGTTGACGCCTGGTGCAATCACACCGCCAATATAGGCCCCGTCTTCATCCACCACATCAAAGGTCGTGGCCGTTCCGAAATCGACAACAATCAGATTACCGCCAAACAAATCGTATCCGGCAACCGTATTTACAAGGCGATCAGGACCAACGGCTGTCCCTGCATCAACACGAACATCAACTGGAAGTTTGCAATCCGACTTTCCAACCACCAACGGCCTGCATCCAAAATAACGATCCGAAAGAACGCGCAGGTTAAACACCACACGGGGCACCGTTGAAGATATCACAACCTCCGTAATCTCAGGGGAGATGTCTTGCAGCTTCATCAGCGTCGACAACCAAACATGATATTGATCGGCTGTACGCTTGTGGTTGGTTGCAATACGCCAATGAGCGATGAATTCTTTCCCATCCCATAT
This sequence comes from Planktomarina sp., assembly GCA_020630015.1. GTDB lineage: Bacteria > Pseudomonadota > Alphaproteobacteria > Rhodobacterales > Rhodobacteraceae > Planktomarina. Next base: position 159,444 of record JAHDCF010000001.1, read on the forward strand.
TGCAAAGACCGTATTTGTATTTCCGCAGTCGATTGCCAAAAGCATGGCGTTGCCTTTCAAAAGAATATGTCAGCGGCGGGTATGACCCTCTGCCCGGCCGCCGTCAACAAGATCAGGTTTCCATCAGGATCGACCCCTTTGAATGTTCCCTCAAGAACCTCTTTGCCAGTGTTGGCGGTGATAACCTCACCCAATCGCGCAGCATGGGACAACCATTCTGATCTGATGCTTTCAAAGCCGAACGCATTGAGTTGTTCATGCACAGCCAAACAATGCCCCGCCAGAGTTTCCAAAAATTGATCCCTACAGGGTGGGTATTCTATGACATCCCCAAGACAAACCGGACGAAAGGCGGCGTTTTGAACGCCTTCTGGTGCAGAGGTCAAATTAACGCCTATTCCAATTAAAAGCTGATCAACCAACCGTCCCCGACCAGAGCTTTCCAACAAAATGCCTGCAACCTTACCCCCTTGCAGCAACACGTCGTTAGGCCATTTCTGCCCCAACATCTCCGGTCTCGTATATTCTGAAAGACTTCTGAAAATGGCAACTGCAGCGCCAAAAGACCATTGAGCCGCTTGTTGCGCCGCGCAATTGGGATTGATGATCAGAGTTCCAAGAAAAGCACCTTTGCTTGCCATCCAAGACCGGCCAAGCCGCCCACGCCCTTTGGACTGTGTGCGGCTTATGACCCAGTGGTGATGATCAGGTTCCACGGTCGTCTCCCGCGCAAGGTCCATCGTTGATGAAACCTCGTCGAAAAACTCTGACGTGACATTTGGTGGCAGATCAACCTGCAAGATCGAGGGATGCTTTTACTGCAGAAGCTTCAATCCCGAAGAGGTTTGCAACACCAACCACCATGATCGCGGCAGCACCAATCAACATGACCTGCAAAACCAGCGGTGCGCCGCGATCCAATGGGTCGCGCTCTTCACCAAAGTACATCAAAAATACGATCCGAATATAATAGAATGCGCCAATGACCGATGCGATGACGCCCAAGACCGCCAACCAAGCCAAACCCGCATCATATGCGGCCCGCAAAACATAAAACTTGCCGAAGAAACCCACAAGTGGTGGAACACCTGCCAATGAGAACATCAGGACAAGCATCGCAAACGCTTTGATCGGGGATGCTTTGGATAACATATTTAGCGAACCAATGTCGCTAACCGGTCTGCCATCGCGTTCCATCGATAAAATGAAGGCAAATGTTCCGATATTCATAGTCACATAGATTGCCATGTAGATCAGCATAGCTTGCACACCAAATGCCGTACCTGCGGCAACACCCATAAGGGCAAAGCCCATATGGGCAATGGAGGAATAGGCCATCAATCGTTTGATATCACGTTGCCCGATTGCCGCGATTGCCCCAAGAAACATAGAGATCACAGCCAATGCAGCAACGACCTGTTGCCAGTCTTTCACGGCCCCAGGGAAAGCATCATGCATAACCCGCGCAAAAAGAGCCATCGCCGCCACCTTTGGAGCCGTGGCGAAAAATGCCGTTATCGGGGTTGGAGCACCTTCGTAAACATCCGGTGTCCACATATGGAACGGGGCCGCTGAAACTTTAAAGGCCAAGGCCGCCACAATGAAGACCAAGCCCAACAGCACACCAACCGACAAACCACCAGACGTTGCATCGGTGATCCCAGCAAAGCTGGTTGTTCCGGAGAAGCCATAAACCAAAGACGCGCCATAAAGCAAAAGACCAGAAGACAAAGCGCCCAATACAAAGTATTTCAACCCGGCTTCGGTTGATTTGGCACTGTCACGACGCACGGCAGCAATGACGTAAAGAGCAAGGGATTGCAGTTCCAGCCCCATATAGAGAACCATCAAATCTGACGCGCTGACCATAACCATCATACCGACAACGGCCAAAACCACGAGCAGTGGATATTCAAATTGAAGCGCTTTGTGCTTTGACATGTAATCTTCACTCATGACCAGCACTGCTGATGCTGCCAATAAGATCACAACCTTACTGAATTGGGAAAACCCATCATGCACAAAGCTGCCACCAAAGGCCGCACCGTATGAATTGGTATCAAACGCGATCCAAAGCGCCACCACGGTTAATACTGCAGCCGTAACCCAAAGGCACATGCGTGCCATTGCATCTTTGCCAGTGTAAACAACCACGACCAATGCCAGCATCGCATAAATGCTTAGAACCAGTTCTGGCATTACCAAAGAGATGTCAGAAGAAATCATCACTTAATCCTCAATGTCCGCTGCTGCCCGCAGCGGTTTGCATGTCCTTGATGCCAAAGGCCTCAACATTTGCGGCATATCCATCAACCAAGGCCGAAACGGAAGGGCCAATGATGTCCAGCACAAGCGCGGGATAAACACCTAAAAGAAGCGTCATGATGACCAATGGTGCAAAGATCATCTTTTCGCGCCCAGACATATCCGTAATCGACTTCAAGCTTTCTTTTATAAGATCGCCGAAAACCACCCGGCGATACAGCCACAGCGCATAAGCCGCCGACAAAATCACCCCTGTGCAAGCAAAAAGCGCGACCCAAGTATTCACTTGGAAAATACCCATCAACGTCAAGAATTCGCCGACAAACCCAGATGTCCCCGGTAAGCCAACGTTGGCCATGGTGAAGAACATGAATATCGCAGCATAGGCAGGCATCCGATTAACCAACCCGCCGTATGCGTCAATTTCACGGGTGTGCATACGATCATAGATCACACCAACACACAAAAACAACGCGCCTGAGATAAAACCGTGGGAAAGCATTTGGAAAATCGCGCCATCCACACCTTGTTGGTTCGCCGCAAAAATTCCCATCGTGACGTAACCCATGTGGGCAACTGATGAATAGGCAATCAACTTTTTCATATCTTCTTGCGCCAAAGCAACAAGCGATGTGTAGACGATCGCAATTGCAGATAGCCAAAACACAAGTGGTGCCAACAAATCAGAGGCCACGGGGAACATGGGCAAGCTGAACCGCAGGAACCCATATCCACCCATTTTCAGAAGGATCGCCGCCAAAACGACGGAACCTGCTGTCGGGGCCTGAACGTGCGCATCCGGCAACCAGGTGTGTACCGGCCACATGGGCATTTTGACGGCAAAAGACGCAAAAAACGCAAGCCACATCAAGGTTTGTCCACCACCCAAAATGTGCCAACCCAAAACCGTAATCGTCTCGGACCCAAAATTGTGGTTCAAAAGTTTCACAATATCGGTGGTGCCTGCATCAGCGAACATGGCCACCATGGCCACCAACATCAGAACCGACCCAAGGAAAGTGTAAAGAAAGAACTTGAACGAGGCATAGATCCTGTTCGCCCCACCCCAGATACCGATGATCAGGAACATCGGAATCAGACCTGCCTCAAAGAAAAGATAAAACAGAACAAGGTCCAAGGCACAGAAGACCCCGATCATCAGGGTTTCCAAAACAAGGAATGCGATCATGTATTCCTTGACGCGTGTGGTCACCCCCCAACTTGCCCAAATGACAAGCGGCATCGTGAACGTGGTCAACATCACGAACAAAATGCTGATACCGTCGACACCCATTTTGTACTGCAATCCAAGCAGCCATTCGTATTCTTCAACGAATTGAAACCCTGTGTTTTCAGGATCAAACCCAAACAAGATGAAGAGTGACGCAACAAAGGTCACAATCGTGGCAAACAAAGCCAAATACTTTGCATTGGTATTTGCCGCTTCGTCATCACCGCGCAACAACAACGCCATGATGGCGGCAGCAAGCAATGGAATAAAGGTGGTAATGCTGAGCAGGTTGTCCATCAGTTGCCCCCCGCCAAAGTAACCCAAGTGATCAAAGCAGCAAGGCCAATGACCATCCAGAAGGCGTAATTAAAAATATAACCAGATTGGATACGTCCCGCCCATTTTGTGAAGAATGGAACGAAGCCCATGGCCAACCCGTTGATCGCACCGTCAATCACGGCTTCATCACCACGTTTCCAAAGGAAATTACCAAGCCAACGTGCGGGTCTGACAAAAACGAAATCATAGATTTCATCAACATACCATTTGTTCAATAAGAACTGATACAGAGGCCAATTCGCCCGTGCGAAGCGGCCGGGCAAATCCATCTTGGTCATATAGAATAACCAAGCTGTGACAAAACCCAATATCATGGCAAAAAACGGAGACAGCTTCACCCAGACAGGGACATAATGTGCGTCATGCAAAACGTGATTTGAAGGTGCCATATAGATTGCGCCTTTGCCCAACTTATCCCCACCATCGGTGGTTGATTTGTCATCAGACCCAGCACCGATCACATAAGACTGGTTGACTGTGTTGACACCATCAACAGTTGCGTTCGCAAGATCGAAGTTTGGCAACATTTCTTGAGGGGACAAAACAGATTCTTTGTGCGCCTTTTCACCACTCGAAATTCCAAACCATTTTTCGACTTTGGCTTCATCGCCAAAGAAGGGTTTGTACCAAACCATACCAGCAAAGATTGCGCCTACGGCCAAAACAGCCAACGGAGTCAGCATGACCAAGGGGCTTTCATGGGCATGCTCATGGGTATGCTTGTCCCCACGCGGTTCGCCAAAGAAAGTCATGAACATTAAGCGCCAACTGTAAAAGCTTGTGAACATTGCCGCCACCACAAGTGCCAAAAACGGCCCGGTACCGGCCCCCGCATAGGCGCTTTCAATGATTGCATCTTTTGAAACAAAGCCGGCAAAACCCACGGGAAATCCAATGTACAACAATGGAATCCCCACGCCAGTGATTGCCAACGTGCCGATCATCATGGCCCAGAATGTGTAAGGCAATTTGCGGCGAAGCCCACCATAATTACGCATATCTTGTTCGTGGTGCATTCCATGGATCACGGATCCCGCGCCCAAGAACAACATGGCCTTAAAGAAAGCGTGGGTGAACAAATGGAACATGGCCACGGAATAGACACCCAAGCCCGCAGCGACAAACATGTACCCCAATTGCGAACATGTTGAATAGGCGATAACGCGTTTAATGTCGTTTTGAACCAATCCAACAGTAGCTGCAAAAAACGCCGTAAGCGCACCGATCACAATGACAAAGCTTTGGGTTTCTGGTGCAAATTCAAAAATTGGCGACATCCGGCAAACAAGGAACACACCCGCCGTCACCATTGTTGCCGCGTGGATCAATGCCGAAACCGGTGTTGGACCTTCCATCGCGTCGGGCAACCATGTGTGCAAAAAGAATTGCGCAGATTTGCCCATCGCGCCCACGAACAGCAAAAATGCAATTAAGTTTGCCGCATTCCAGTCCGTCCAAAGGAAACGGATCGAGGTTTCGGCAAGCTCTGGCCCCATAGTGAAAATATCATCGAACCGGATGCTGTCGGCCAACATGTATAAGGCAAAGATACCCAACAAGAAGCCAAAATCACCGACACGGTTTACAACGAACGCTTTGATTGCCGCGGCACCTGCGCTTTGTTTGCGGATATAAAACCCAATCAACAAATACGAAGCGACACCAACACCTTCCCAACCAAAGAACAATTGCAAAAGGTTGTCCGCCGTCACCAACATCAACATCGTAAATGTAAAGAAAGAGAGATAGGCAAAAAACCGAGGGCGATAACTTTCACCATCGCGGAAGTGATCATCGTGGGCCATATATCCAAAGGAATACAAATGCACCAATGCGGACACTGTGGTAATGACCACCAGCATGATCGCCGTCAAACGATCCAAACGGATCGCCCAGTCCGTCGCCAATGTTCCACTTTCAATCCAACGCAGAACCTGAATGTTCTGTGTTACGCCATCAAATCCAAGGAATATGACCCAGCTGAGAAGTGCCGCCAGAAATAAAAGAGATGTTGCAACCCATTGTGCGGCTTGTTCACCGATAACCCGCCATCCGAAGCCGCAGATAATCGCGCCAACAAGGGGTGCAAAAAGAAGGATGGTTTCCATTTCTGGTTACCCTTTCATCACGTTGGCGTCTTCTACGTCGATGGAACCACGGTTACGGAAGAAACACACCAAGATAGCTAATCCAATGGCGGCTTCCGCCGCTGCGACGGTCAGAACAAATAGGGTGAATACCTGACCGACCAGATCGTTCAAGAAAGCTGAAAACGCCACAAAGTTGATGTTGACGGACAAAAGCATCAGTTCGATCGACATCAACAAAATGATAATATTCTTTCGGTTCAGGAATAACCCGAAAACACCGATCACAAACAATGCAGCAGCGACGGTAAGATAGTGTTCAAGTACGATCATAGCCCCTGCCCCGGTTTAACATCTTTAAGTTCCATGGCTTTGGCCGGATCGCGCATCATCTGTCCTACCACATTCTGGCGTTTCACATCTTCACGGTGCCGCAATGTCAAAACGATGGCCCCGATCATCGCGACCAAGAGAATTAATCCGGCAAGCTGAAACACCAAAATATAATCGTCATAAATCAGCAGTCCCAACTGAGCGGTATTGCTGCCTTCTCCGATTTCTGCACCTAGGCGGGTTTCCACACCTTCCGAAAAGCTCCAAACTCCGAAAGCCATGGCAAGTTGCATCAATATGACCAGCCCGATCAACAGGCCCAAGGGCAAATACTTCGCCATCTCTGCCTTCAATTCGGCAAAGTCCACATCCAGCATCATAACAACAAAAAGGAACAAAACCGCCACGGCCCCGACGTATACGATGATCAGCAACATCGCGACGAACTCAGCGCCCAGCAGAACAAAAAGGCCCGCGGCGCTTAGGAAAGACAAAATCAACCACAATACCGAATGAACAGGGTTACGACCAACCACCGTAAAAATTCCACCCACCAACGTACTGATTGCGAAGAGGTAGAATGTGAAAGTTGCAAACATCAGTTGGCCCCCTCAACGATATGGCGCATCAAGTTCCAGATTTCGGGCAATTTCTGCTTCCCATCTGTCACCATTGGCCAAGAGTTTGTCTTTATCATAGAAAAGCTCTTCCCGCGTTTCTGTGGCGAATTCAAAATTCGGCCCCTCAACGATTGCATCCACTGGGCAGGCTTCTTGGCAAAAACCGCAGTAAATACACTTCGTCATGTCAATGTCATAACGGGTTGTTCTGCGGCTACCATCATCACGCGGTTCTGCGTCGATAGTTATGGCCTGCGCCGGGCAAATTGCTTCACACAATTTACATGCAATACACCGCTCTTCACCATTTGGATAACGACGCAACGCATGCTCACCCCGAAATCTTGGTGAAAGCGGCCCTTTTTCGAAAGGATAATTTACAGTCGCCTTAGGCCGAAAGAAATACTTCAATCCCAATTTCATGCCTGTCCAAACATCCTGAAGAAGGAAATATTTCGCGGCGCGGGTGTAATCGATGTTTGCCATTCATTTAACTCCCGACTGTCCAACGGGCATAGGCCCCCCAGAACCATCCAAATTGTGCGGCAAAAGCCACAAAAACCACCCAAGCCAATGAAAATGGCAAGAATACTTTCCAACCCAGTCGCATAAGTTGATCATACCGGTACCGCGGAATGATCGCCTTCACCATCGCGAATAAGAAGAAGAAGAAAGACATCTTCGCCACCATCCAGATCGCACCATCAGGCAATCCGGGAATTGGTGATAACCATCCACCAAAGAACAAAAGAGTGATCAGCGCACACATCAAGAAGATTGCAATGTATTCACCAGCCATGAACAACAAGAATGGTGTGGATGAATATTCAACCTGATACCCCGCAACCAATTCTGATTCCGCTTCGGGCAAATCAAATGGAGGACGGTTAGTTTCAGCCAAAGCTGAGATGAAGAACAAGAAAACCATTGGGAAATGCGGAATCCAATACCAGCTAAAAAGCCCCCAACCACCATCTTGCGCGCGCACAATGTCACCGAAATTCATCGAACCAGTGGACAGAATAACTCCGATAATGATGAGTCCCAGCGATACTTCATAGGAGATCATCTGGGCGGCAGATCGCAAAGATCCCAGGAACGGGTATTTGGAATTTGAGGCCCACCCGCCCATGATCACACCATAGACTTCCAAGGAAGACACAGCAAAAACAAACAAGATGGCCACGTTGATGTTGGCAAGCACCCAAGTATCGTTAAACGGAATAACCGCCCAGGCCAGCATCGCCAAAACAAAGGAAATTAACGGCGCAAGTATAAAGACGGGCCGGTCTGCCCCTGCGGGTATGACAATTTCCTTCACCACGTATTTCAATGCATCCGCAACAGTTTGCAAAAGCCCAAAGGCACCAACCACATTGGGTCCTTTTCGCATCTGAACCGCAGCCCAGATTTTGCGGTCACCGTAGACAAGAAACAGCAAGCTGATCATTACAAAGGCAACCACCAACAGGGTCTGCCCCAAAAGAATGACTGCTACGCCTGCGCCGGTTGAGAAAAAGTCGCTCATACGGTCGGTATCCCTCGTTCTTTACATGCCTCGACGATCACTTCGGCTTCTATTGTGCGAAGACCGCGGGGGATGGTTGGCGAGATGGTGTAAACCGCATCCGCTGACCAATTACTACCCTCATTCTCGACATTTGTGCGTACATGACGCGCAAATGCGTAATCACGTACCAAAGTGTATTCTGCGGCAACGCATTCCGCGTAATCCACAAGCTGACTACGGTTTAGATTGCCGCGCATATGCACCTTAAAATTAACCAAGTCACCATCCAAAAGACGTGTCTCAGACCCCAAATATGTTCCAAAGGCCGCACCACCCGATTTCTCGGATGGGGGTTGGCAAGCAGCCAATCCCATAACAATTATGAGCCCCAAAACACGCATCTTATCACTCAGCCGCCAACTTTGGGTTGGCCCGCGCCTTAGCATTTGCCGACAATTCCGCCATCAGTTGGCTTGCGCGTGCAATTGGATTGGTCAAGTAATGATCAGAGATCGCATTTTTGAATGCTGATTTGTTCAACTTTTTGGCTTTAAGCGCAGGCCCTTCGTTTAACGGGACTTCGTCAATATGCGAAAGATGCGGAACTGCTTCGAACATCTTGGCGCGAAGTTCTGCGACACTGTCGAATGGCAGCACAGCACCAAGCTCTGCTGAAAGTGCGCGCAAAATAGCCCAATTCTCTTTGGCTTCACCTGGCGCAAAGCCTGCACGGTTTGCCAATTGGGGGCGTCCTTCGGTGTTGACGAAAATGCCCGCTTCTTCGGTGTATGTAGCACCCGGTAAAATAATATCCGCGCGATGGGCACCACGATCACCATGGCTGCCTTGATAAATTACAAACGGTCCATCCGCGATGTCTATTTCATCAGACCCCAGATTATAAACCACTTCTGCCTCTTTCATGGCGGCATTCATTCCACCATCGGTAACGGCCCCTACATCCATGGCCCCCACACGACCGGCAGCCGTGTGCAAAACCATAAGCTTGCTGTTCGTTTTCGAACAAAGATCTTGTGCAGCAGCCAAGACCGCTTCACCATCACCACCTTGCAAAGCACCCTGCCCCACAATCACGATTGATGGTACTTCAAGCACCTCTTTAAATTTACGGTTCAGTGTGTCTTCCAAATCGGCGCGTGTATTACCCATGTGGAAATAGTCGTAAGTGAGATCGACCTTTTCACCGATCAGACCGATGTTGGCCCCTTTAGCCCATGCTTTACGAATGCGCGCGTTCAGGACCGGCGCCTCCACCTTCGGGTTGGTGCCGATTAATTGGATCATCTTGGCGTCGTCAATGTCTTCCAAAGTGGCTGTTCCGACGTATGCCGCACGATTTCCTATTGGAAGCTTGGCGCCATCGGTTCGGCATTCCACGTGACCATCCAGACCTTCCACCATTTCTTTCAGTGCGAATGCTGCCTCAGTTGACACCAAATCACCGACCAGTCCGGTAACCCTTTTACCTTTCATTGCCACGGCGGCTGCAGTCAAAGCTTCAGACCAGCTTGCTTTCCGTAATTTGCCGTTCTCTCGCAAATAAGGCGTATCCAAACGCTGTCTGCGCAAACCATCCCAAACAAAACGGGATTTGTCTGCAAGCCATTCTTCGTTCACCCCATCATGATTGCGGGGTAAAAACCGCATGACTTCACGTCCTTTGGTATCAACACGAATGTTGGAACCAAGTGCATCCATTACATCAATAGATTCAGTTTTGGACAATTCCCAAGGGCGCGCAGTAAATGCGTAAGGTTTGCTAACCAATGCCCCCACGGGACACAGATCAATAATGTTGCCTTGCAAATTACTGTCTAATGTTTGCCCAAGGTAGCTCGTGATCTCCGCATCTTCGCCACGACCTGTTTGCCCCATCTGGGTGATTCCAGCCACCTCTGTCGTGAAACGAACACAACGAGTACATGAGATGCATCGCGTCATATGGGTTTCGACCAGAGGGCCTAAATCCAAATCCTCGGTGGCACGTTTTGCTTCACGGTACCGGCTGAAATCCACACCATAAGCCATGGCCTGATCTTGCAAATCACATTCACCGCCTTGGTCACAAATTGGACAATCCAAGGGATGATTGATTAACAGGAATTCCATCACGCCTTCGCGCGCCTTTTTAACCATGGGTGAGTTGGTTTTCACAACGGGGGGCTGTCCTTCGGGACCTGGGCGCAAATCACGAACTTGCATCGCACAACTGGCTGCTGGTTTTGGTGGCCCACCGACCACTTCTACCAAACACATGCGACAGTTCCCAGCAATTGACAGCCGCTCGTGGTAACAAAAACGCGGAACTTCAATACCCGCCACTTCACAGGCTTGGATCAGCGTCATCGCGCCGTCCACTTCGACTTCTTGGTCATCGATAATGATTTTGCGAAGATCGGTCATTTGTCGACTACACTTTCCTTACAGAACACAAGACCCCAACAAATTTGAGACCTCATCGATATCTTATTTACGAAACTCATCCCGTCACCTTCAAAAGGTGGCCAACTTGAGTTCCTTTTAGAATTTCATTTTTCCCAACGACACAGAATGTATCTGGGCTTCCTGAAACGGCGCCTTTCTGGGCCAGTCGCGCGCGCGCCACACCCAAAAGTCTCGCCCCTTCAGGCTTGTTGTTAACATATGCATCAATCTCAGCTTCTGAATAACCTTGTTTGATGGCGAACGCTTCAAGCGACTTCAAATAGCGATACGCCCGCACCATCCTTGGCGAGATCGATTTGCATTCTTTGCGGATCATGTCTGCCATACCGATGGCGATCAGCCCTTCTTGCACTCGTGTGACGTCTTTCAACGGCGTTTTGGCTTGCGCGCCCAAGGGAAAACCCAAAGCAATTATTAAAACGAGCCCTCTCATGCGGCATCTCCACACGCGTGGGTTTGATGCATGCTTGCTTTCGCAAAGGTCCAGCCAAACGCATGATCACTATCACCATGCTTTTTCAAATGCGCGAGCCGGTCTAAGCCGTCTTGCAAGGTTGGCAAATATCCTTCGTCCACCCACCACATTACGAAATGCTGTTCGCCCAAAGCTTCAAACCATTCAGCTTTGCGGTCGTAGAATTGCTTGTGAACGGTGCCCCAAACAAAGGTCTCAAGCGATTTGACATCTTCCCAAACCGTGAGATTGGATACAAAAAAAGGATCGCCACCTATTTTGGCATCAGTATTGCCCGCCGCTGTGTCATTTTCGTTTTCCATGATCCAAACAAAACCCGGCATGCGTTTTCCAAGACCATTGATACGATCAAGATTGCCCATGAAATCGGCAACGCGCGGATCATCCGTCGGGGCAATCAATCGGCCTATGTTCAGCTGGGCAAGATGCATGTGTCAGCGGCGCTCCGCGCAAATAAATTCAAAGCGAATACTGTTGCCGTCGCGCACACCTTCGGCAAAAGATACGGTTTGACCGGTCGGACATCCCCCCGCCACGGCAAAGGCACTTGCCGCTTGAACTTGAGACGCAGGAATGGCCTGTCCATCCTTTCGGCTGACCGTCACAAACCATTGAGTCAACTTGGCCTTCGCTGGGCTTTTCAACGCGCGTTTGGTGGCCGTAGCCTTAAACGGTGACGTTTGTGCCACCGCCATCGAGGATATTCCAAAAGCCAAGAGGCATGTCAAAAGGATGGATTTCAAAAAAGTCATTCCGCAGCCACCTTGGCTGCACCTGCTCGTTTATGCGCGATGCGTTCTTCGATCTCGTCTCGGAAATTACGGATCAAACCTTGGATTGGCCAAGCTGCGGCATCGCCCAAAGCGCAAATCGTGTGCCCTTCAACCTGTTTGGTGACATCCCAAAGCATATCGATCTCTTCTGGTTCGGCTTCACCCGTCATCAAACGATCCATGACGCGCATCATCCAGCCAGTGCCTTCGCGACAAGGGGTGCATTGGCCACAGCTTTCATGTTTGTAAAACTTGGCAAGACGCCAGATCGCTTTGATGATGTCGGTTTGCTTGTCCATGACAATCACCGCTGCCGTGCCAAGACCCGATCCCAACTCCCCACGAAGATAGTCGAAATCCATGATGGCGTTCTTCATATGCTCACCACGTACGCATGGCACCGAAGACCCACCCGGAATGACGGCTTTCAAATTGTCCCAACCGCCACGAATACCGCCGCAATGCTTTTCGATCAGCTCTTCGAAGGTGATCGACATGGCTTCTTCAACAACACATGGGTTGTTGACGTGACCAGAAATGGCGAAAAGTTTGGTCCCTTTGTTATTGTCGCGCCCAAACGACGAAAACCAAGAGGCACCACGCCGCAAGATCGTCGGAACCACTGCAATGCTTTCAACGTTGTTAACCGTCGTGGGGCATCCGTACAAACCCGCGCCTGCAGGGAATGGTGGTTTCATCCGCGGCATGCCCTTTTTACCTTCAAGGCTTTCCAAAAGCGCCGTTTCTTCGCCGCAAATATAAGCCCCTGCACCGTGGTGCAGGTAAAGATCAAAATCCCAACCCGACTTGGCGGCATTTGGGCCTAGAAGACCTGCGTCATAAGCCTCATCAATCGCGGCCTGAAGAGCTTCGCGTTCTCGGATGTATTCACCACGAATGTAGATATAACAGGCATTGGCATTCATCGCGAAAGAAGCGATCAAACACCCTTCAATCAATGTGTGCGGGTCATGCCGCATGATTTCTCTGTCTTTGCAGGTTCCGGGTTCAGACTCGTCTGCATTCACAACCAGATAAGATGGTCGCCCATCACTTTCTTTGGGCATAAAAGACCACTTCAAACCCGTTGGAAAACCAGCACCACCGCGGCCACGCAAACCACTGTCTTTCATTTCTTGGATGATCCAATCGCGGCCTTTTTTGATCAGGTTTGCCGTGCCATCCCAATGTCCGCGCGCCTTTGCACCTTTCAAAGTTCGATCATGCATCCCATAAATGTTGGTGAAGATCCTGTCTTTGTCTTGCAACATATTCGGTTACCCTTTGTCTTGGCGTGAACGCCACATTTGGTAGGTCATTATCAGCGCATAAATCAAAGCAGCCATAGCCGCCAAATCAATCAGTATTGCGTACCGCCCAGGCAATCCCAACCACGGTCCAATCCACTGGAACGCAAACCAGATCAGCATGGCAACCGCAATGATAATTGCGGCTGTCTGGCCTTTACGGGCAAAATTTTCTGTATCGTCTTGCGACATATCGTTCCATTCATGTTGCCCTAAGGGCGTCACGCCCGCTTTTCAGCGGGCGATCTATTGTGTTTAGTACACGCCACCTTTTTTGACCTTTTTGGAAAACTCTGTCGTTCCCCCTTTGGCCAAAATCTTGGCTTGCTTGACCCATTCATCACGGGAAACGCGGCCTTTGAAACCTTCTAGGTTTGCGTCAACCCACGCCACTTCGGCTTTCTTCCAGCTGGCGATTTGGTCAAAATGGTAAAAGCCCAGTTTGTTACAAAGCTTTTCCATTTTTGGGCCAACACCTTTGATCATTTTCAGATCATCGGCTTTGCCACCACGTGCAGCTTTCAACTGCTCGGGTCGGGTACCTTCGTTTTTACCTTCGATCACGCCATCGCCATCAAAATCGCGATCATCCGATTTGGATTTTGCAGCTGGCTTCGATTTCACTGCTGTCTTTGGTTTTGCAGCTTTCGGTTGCGCCGCCGCCTTTGGCTTTGCTGCAGGTTTTGCCGCCTCAGCTTTGGGCGCTTCTGCTGCTTTCGCAGGTTCATCTTTTGGCTTTGATGCGGCAACACTTGACGCAGTGGCAGTGGCCGCTGCAGCCGCACCCGCAGCAGCGATTGCAGCATTGCGATCACCGAAGGAATTTTCTTTTCCTGCGGCTTCCGCCTTAACAGTTAAATCACGGCAAAAGATCCAAAGCAGCAAAGCTGCAAGAATAACGGCTAAGATAACCCCCATCCAAACAGACCCAACAACGCCCATACCGGACATGAGCATCAGTAAAATTGCAGCAATCAGCCCAACGGCACCAGCCAAGACCAATGATCCTATGACACAACCTTTGTGATTTTCGCGATTAATCATTTATGACATCCCCCTGTGATGTTTTATTTGACGCTCGTTTCGGCGCCTATTTTGATTTCGTACGCACAGAAAATTCGGTTTCGCCGCCAGAGGCAAGAATTTTTGCTTGATCAACCCAATTGTCTCGGCTGACGCGGCCTCTGAAGCCCTCCAAATTCTGATCCACCCAAGCAACTTCGTCCGCTGACCACTTTGAAATTTGATCAAAGTGATAAAAACCTAGATCGTTGCAAAGCTTTTCCATTTTGGGACCAACACCCTTAATGAGCTTAAGATCATCAGCACCCGATTTTCGTGGTGCCTTCATCGTTCTTGGTTTTTTACCACCAGAAGCTGTCTTCGGCGCGGCTTTAGGTGATGCGGCAGTTTTGGTTGTTTGTTTAGATTTCGCTGGCGCCTTTTTGGTGGTTGGTTTCTTTGCCGGTTTAGATTTGTTCAACCAAGGCGTCAAAATAGGCACTTCGGAACCGTCGATACGTTTCACGGTGTCAGATAAATCAACAGCCAATTGCGCCGAAGCATTATATTGCGTCTTTCCGCTGTCATGATCCTTCAAAGACGTAAGCCCGGATAAAGGCTCTGCAGCGTATCTTCCGTTTTGCGGGCCCGGCGTCGGAACCTGTCCATTGGCCAGACCATCGATGAGGTCTGCCAACCCAGTTGCTGTAAGATCTTCGTAGTAATCCTTGCCAATCTGCGCCATCGGGGCGTTCGAGCACGCACCTAAGCATTCAACTTCTTCCCAGCTGAACTTTCCATCAGACGACAGTTCATGTGATTTTGATGCAATCTTATCTTTGCAAACTGCAACCAAATCCTCTGCGCCGCAAATCATGCAAGACGTGGTTCCACAAATTTGAATATGCGCCACGCTTCCGACCGGTTTCAGTTGGAACATGAAATAGAAAGTAGCAACTTCCAAAACTCGGATGTAAGCCATATCAAGTTTGTCGGCCACAGCTTCGATCGCAGGGCGGCTTAACCATCCCTCTTGTTCTTGGGCACGCCACAGCAGGGGGATAACCGCACTGGCCTGACGCCCTTGAGGATATTTCGTAATCTGCGCATCTGCCCATTTTTCATTCGCTGCCGTGAAGGCAAAACTTTCCGGCTGATCATGGTGTAATCTACGAAGCATAATAATGCGTCCCATCAAAAAGATCGAAGTTTTGAACAAAGGCAGAAACGAGTTTGGAGGAAAACGCACGTGGACAATTCACTGTGTCTGCCTTCGAAATATCTGACTCTTTCTTGTTCATTGGTCTTGGGTTGTTCATTCTAAGTTTTCAAACAAGGACCGGTGTTCAAAATGAACCCGCCATTTGGAGCAGGTTTGACTTTCCCTTCCGCCCAAAGTTCACGAGTTATTTTTCCCAATTCCGATTTGCTAAGTCCCGTTGCTCGTTCGACTGCGCGGGCTTCGGCCTCTCCATCGACTTTGCAACCTCCTGCCGCAACCGCTGCAATAAACACCTCACGCGGTGTCCCAGTTTGAAGCGCGTTGTTGGCACATGCGGAAAGCGTGAAAAGAACTATGGCAAGTTTCTTCATGCTTCACCCTGCCTTATGACGCATTCAACGATCACCGGTCTATTTCCCCAAAAACAATATCTAAGGTCCCGATAATGGCTGCAACATCCGCCAACTGATGCCCACGGCACATGTAATCCAAGGCTTGCAAATGTGGAAAACCAGGTGCGCGAAGTTTGGCGCGATAGGGTTTATTCGTTCCATCAGCCACAAGATAAACACCGAATTCCCCTTTCGGGGCTTCAACCGCCGCATAGACTTCTCCGGCGGGAACATGAAAGCCTTCAGTATAAAGCTTGAAATGATGGATCAAAGCTTCCATCGACTGCTTCATTTCACCTCGTTTGGGCGGGGTCATTTTACCACGCGCCATCACGTCGCCCGGTGTTTCGCGAAGTTTCGAAATCGCTTGGCGAATAATACTCAATGACTGTCGCATTTCCTCCATTCGGCACAAATAGCGATCAAAACAATCGCCGTTTTTACCCACCGGAATCTCAAACTCGAACTCGTCATAACATTCGTAAGGCTGAGCGCGGCGAAGATCCCAGGCAAGCCCTGAACCACGCACCATCACACCTGAAAAACCATATTCTAAAATATCCGCCTCGGAGACGACGCCAATATCAACGTTACGTTGCTTAAAAATACGGTTTTCAGTCAGCAAGGCATCTATATCATTCAGCACTTCTGGAAACTCATGTGACCAAGATTCGATGTCGTCAATCAACGCATCCGGCAAGTCTTGGTGAACGCCACCCGGGCGGAAATAAGCCGCGTGCAATCGGGCACCACATGCACGTTCATAAAACACCATCAGCTTTTCGCGTTCCTCAAAACCCCAGGTAATTGGCGTCATTGCACCAACATCCAACGCTTGAGTGGTGACATTCAAAAGGTGATTTAGGATCCGCCCAATTTCCGAATAAAGTACCCGGATCAAACTGGCACGTCGGGGCACTTCGGTGCCTGTCAATTTCTCAATTGCCAAGCACCAAGCGTGCTCCTGATTCATCGGCGCCACGTAATCCAGTCGGTCAAAATATGGAAGGTTTTGCAGGTAAGTCCTGCTTTCCATAAGTTTTTCAGTTCCCCGGTGCAAAAGGCCGATGTGAGGATCACAGCGGTCTACAATTTCACCGTCAAGTTCGAGAACCAAGCGCAAAACGCCATGCGCGGCCGGGTGCTGCGGACCAAAGTTGATGTTGAAGTTTCGAATGCGTTGTTCACCTGTCAGGGCATCTTCAAACTTGGAGCCGTCCATTAATTTGCCTCCGCTTTGTCATCACCGGGCAGCACGTACTTCGCCCCCTCCCACGGAGACAAGAAATCAAATTGCCGGTATTCTTGCACCAATGTGACCGGCTCATAAACAACGCGCTTTTCAGCTTCGTCATAACGCACTTCCGTAAACCCTGTGGTTGGAAAATCTTTGCGCAAGGGATGACCACGAAAACCATAGTCTGTTAGGATGCGACGAAGATCTGGGTGACCGGTAAAGATAATACCGAACATATCAAAGACTTCACGTTCAAACCAATTCGCACTTGTATGCACATCCACAAGCGATGGAACCATTTCATCAAGATCCACAGCCACGCGAAGTCGAATGCGCTTGTTCTGATACATGCTGAGGAAATGGTAGACGACGTCAAACCGTTTCTCTCGCCCAGGGTGGTCCACAGCAGTGATATCTACAAGGGTTGAGAACTTACATGCTGAGTCTGTCTTCAAGAAATCAACGAGCGCCACGATGTTGGCCAAAGCCACATCGACGTTTAGCTCTCCAAATGCAACGCTGTGATCCAATACGCAATCTGGTCGCTTTTGGGCAATATGTGCACCAAGTTCCCGAAGTTCCGATGACATAAATTATTTCCCTTCAGCCGGTTTTCGAGCCACTTTTGTCGGCGCTTCACGCAGCGCCACCAATGCAAACCAATCGCGGTTTAACGCGCTTTCTTGGAACCAAGTACACTTCGCATCCTTGTGCTCGCCAAACTCTTCGATGGTCATCAAAGGGCCACCACTTTTTAGAATAACGACCGATCCGGGTTGCAATGACATTATGGGCACTCCTTACCTAACAATTGTACCAGTACGACGAATTTTGCGTTGAAGCTGCAGTATTCCGTAAAGAAGAGCCTCAGCTGTTGGAGGACAGCCAGGAACGTAAACATCCACGGGAACGATCCGATCACATCCACGCACAACGGAATAGCTATAATGATAATACCCACCGCCGTTGGCACATGATCCCATTGAAATCACATATCTTGGCTCTGGCATTTGATCATAGACCTTGCGCAACGCAGGTGCCATTTTGTTGGTGAGTGTTCCCGCCACGATCATCAAATCAGATTGCCGCGGGCTTGCCCGCGGCGCGGTCCCAAAGCGTTCCAAATCATATCGCGGCGTAGCCGTGTGCATCATTTCAACAGCACAGCATGCCAATCCAAAAGTCATCCAATGCAGCGATCCTGTACGCGCCCAATTGATGATGTCTTCTGTAGACGTCACCAGAAAGCCTTTGTCTTGAAGCTCTCTATTCAGTTCCTGTGTGGCGACTTCACGATCGGCACCTGCTGTGTTCAGACCTGTTGCTACTCCCATTCGAGTGCGCCTTTCTTCCATTCGTAGGCAAAGCCAATTGTCAAAACCGCCAAAAAGACCATCATCGACCAGAAGCCCACCATCCCAACATCCTTAAAGGCGACGGCCCAAGGGAAGAGGAACGCAATTTCCAAGTCAAATATGATGAAAAGAATTGCGACCAGATAAAACCGTACATCAAACTTCATCCGCGCGTCATCAAAGGCATTAAATCCGCATTCATATGCTGACACCTTTTCTGGATCCGGATTATGATAGGCCGCAACGGCGGCAGCCAACAATAAGACAACGCCAAGACCGATCGCCACTGCAAACAACATGAGGATCGGAAGGTAATTTTGGGCTATTTCTTCCACGAACGCTCCTTCGTTGGGCCGCATGTGGCCCCATCGGCGACAGGTTTACGCGCCTCCCATGGGGGCGTCAACGGCGGTTCGCAGGATTGATGTGCCGGTTTTTATTTTTTGCATCTTTAAAGTCCGTCAAGAAACAAACAAAAAAACCAAATGAAACTCTGAAATGAGCCTCCCTATTGAGAGAGAAGATCGCACCAGTTTGGCCGCTTTCCACCAGAATAACGAACGGCCAACCCTTCTTTGATCAGGATATTGCCCAAGTTTTCGCCATCTCTGGTAATTCGAACCAAGGGACGGTGATATTTGTCAACACCAACATGGTCCAAAAGATACGGACCCGCGCCAATCAAAGAACGCATTCTTGTTGTGGCCTTCTTTCCCAAATTCAGCTCTGCTTCGCATTTGGGATTCTTGGTTTCTGGCGTGTCGAATCCAACCAATCGTGCAGTTTCTTTATCGCTTGGGCAGATCAGTTCAACCGAATCGCCATCGTAAACAAACCCGACGGCACACCCTGCCTCTGTCAGTTGATGGTAAGGGGCCAGCCACTTCGCCCCTTCAACCAATCCAACCAACAATATGCCGATCAGGCTGATGGAAAGTGCATCTAACTTTAACACCGTTTCGAGCCAATGCCTTAACTATTGGTTCTCATTATCCCGCATCACACAGTATGGAGCAGTTGATCGTCGCTCTCTGCAAGCAACCAATTCAGCCGTCGCGCTTACGATTTCCGCCACCTCGCAACCATGCAGCGCCGAAGCAGAACCATCTCTATCCCGTGCGGCAGCTTGGCATTTGTGGCTCACGTGACCAACCCAAGAACCAATAATCTTCAGAAGTTCTTGTCCACCTTCCAGTGTTAGCTCTTCAACCAGTGCGGCCTGTTCTTCGTTCATGGTTTTGCGCCACGCGGTTCGTTCGTTTATCAAACAGTTTTTGTGACCTTCAGTGTCATGTTCAAATTCTGCACAGGGCTTAAACATCAAAGCCACGCACTGCTCCCACCGCACAGAAACACCCACCGCCTCAAGGCAATTTAGAACAAGTTTTTGTTCTTGTTGAATCTGATCATCCGCCAGCGTCACGCACGGCAATAATGCCAATATTCCAGAAATCATGAGCTTTTTCATTACCACCACCCGGTCTGCCCTAAAAGTTTCGCACTTATACCAAAACTTCGTCGATGTACGATATGCAATGCATCATAAAACCGAAGAATGATCGGCCTAACGATTTTACTTGTCGCGTTGGAAAACCCAGTCGTGATCTGGATCATTTCGAAAACGCCACTTCCGCTTTGGTCCGGCCATGACGTTCAAATAGTATAAATCATGCCCATAAAGCGCACCACAAGGGTGATATCCTTCAGGGACCAACACCAAATCGCGATCCTCAATCGTCATTGTTTCATCAAGGGTTCGATCGTCGTTGTACACCCGCTGAACGCCAAATCCTGTGGGTGGATTGATGCGATGGTAATATGTCTCTTCCAAATATGTTTCGTCCGGGAAGGCATCTGTGTCGTGCTTGTGGCTGGGGTAACTGGACCAGTTTCCGTTGGGTGTCCAAACCTCAACCACCAACAAGCTGTCGGCAAAATCGCTGTCTTCCATCATGAAGGCATTAACGTATCGCGTGTTTGCACCCGTACCGCGCGCTTCCATCGGGTCGGGTGTTGGTTTGATAACACGCGCTTTATGGCCACCCTGCCCCGGTGCTGTGCAAATGCCAATTTCAAGATCGGTTGTGGCAGTGATGGCCCAGCCCGATCCATTCGGCACATAAAGAGCATGGGCCTTTTGTCGGGCATGGATATCCATTCGATCACCCAGTTCACCCATGGCAGCACCATCCACGGATGCCGTCATTTTGCCAGTGATGATGACAATGCAATGTTCAAGGTCGCCAGTATGTTGGGATAAGGATTCCCCAGCCTTCAACACATGGACGTGAAATCCAACATACCCCCAATTGGGGCAATCTTGCTGCGCCGATTCAATAGATACGGATTGCAGGCACCCGTGGGTGCCCGCAGGTTTTTTAAGCAAATGCCCTTTCACCCAGAGACCGAGGCCAATTCAGCGGCCAAGTCCCCAAGTTCTGCACCGCCGGCCATCAAGCGACGAATATCGTCGCCCGCCAAATCTTCTTTGGTTCCTTTTCCAATCACTTCTCCTAACGACAGGAATGTGAAACGGTCTGCAACCAATTTGGAATGGATTTCATTGTGGGTGATGAAAATGATTGCAATGTCACCACGTTGACGAACTTTCATCATGGTCTTCAACACGCCCATCTGCTGCTTTTGACCCAAGGCGGATGTAGGTTCATCCAAAATCAGAACCTTCGCCCCGAAGTAAATCGCCCGGGCGATCGCAAGTGTTTGACGTTGCCCGCCCGACATGGTCCCAACCGCTTGCGTTGGATCTGAAAAATCGATACCGATTTTCTTCATTTCGTCATGGGCGATCTGATTCATTTGATCCATTTTCAAGACCCCAAATGGGCCTTTCAGTTCGCGCCCCATAAAGAAATTGCGCGTCACAGACATCAATTGATTCAACGCCAAATCTTGGTACACCGTGCCGATGCCTGCTTGGGCAGCGTCGCGGGGACTGCGGAATTTCACCGCTTTGCCTTCCACGTAAATCTGGCCACCACTGGGGTCATGAACCCCAGACAGAACCTTGATCAACGTCGACTTGCCTGCCCCGTTGTCGCCCAGCAAAGCATGCACTTCGCCGGGATACACTTCCAAATCAACACCGTTCAACGCTGTAAAGGGACCAAACTTTTTAACCAGTTTTTCAATGCGAATAAGTGGTTCAGCCATAATCAGATCCCCCCTGTAATGCGTTTACGGATGCGTTCGTTTGCGAAAACCGCGGCCAGCAAAACAGTGCCTACAAAGACGCGGAACCAAGCACCATCAATCCATGGGATAAAGAACACCGCATTGGCCACCAGACCAAAAGTGATGGCCCCAAAGACCACGCCCAAAATGGACCCGAAGCCGCCGGTCATCAAAATGCCACCCACAACCGCAATCGCGATCGCCTCCAGCTCTTTGAACATGCCCTTAGCTGCGTCTGACGAGTTGGTGTCGAAAACCTGACAAGCCGCAAAAATCGTCGCACAGAATGCGGAGAACATGAAAAGGCCAACTTTTACGCGGTTTACCGGAACACCGTTTGCACGTGCGGCATCTTTGTTATCGCCTGTGGCGTAAATCCAGCTGCCGAGTTGGGTTTTGGAAAGAACAAACCAAGCCGCGCCGGCAATAATGATGAACCACAGCAAACGTGCGTCAAAGCCAGTGACCCACTGTTCCATTTTACGGTTGATGTTGAAAAATCCCAAATATGCGATCAGATCGATCTTTGCTTCACGGGTCATATCGCCTGTGAATTCCAAACCGGCCGTCACTTTGGTGCCAACCCAATACCAAGCGTCATAGAACCAACCAAATACTTCACCACCCATTTGTTCTGCAAACCAGCTTTCTTGCTTGAAATCAGGCAACCCAGAAACGTTAGTGTTTTGGTTGATTAAGCGGAAGCAGACTTCCGTCAAACCGCGAAGGAAAAACCAAAATGCCAAAGTTACAATAAAACTGGACAAACCAGAACGGACCACAATTGTCCCGATCAACCAGCCAAAGGCTAAAGTCATGACCAAGGTCACAGTGAAAGCTAGGAACGGCGTCACTTCCACAACACCGACTGGCGTCCAAAGACCCCACTTCATCATGATGGCCATGCACATACCGGCAAACGCAATCATTGGCCCAATGGACAAATCGAATTCTCCGGCAATCATTAAAAGCGCAGCACCGGTGGCGATAATGCCAAGCTGTGCAATAATTGCGACGTTATTTTTAAGCCCCAACGCATTGAAGGCTTTACCTTCTGATGCGATGGCCAACGCGATGATAATTACGATCATCACCAAGAAAGCGCCGATTTCTGGCCGGCGTACCATTTTTTGAAACCAGTTTTCGCTTTGAAGGCGATCGGCTTCGCTACGCTCTGACATTCTGTCCCCCATCTATTTTGAGAAAAAACAGGCGGGACAATGCCCGCCTGTTCTTGTGCCTTAAAGTCGCAAAACGATTAGCGGTTCACACCAGCTTGTGAAGCAACGCTGTCTGCGTTTGACGCATCAACGAAGCCTGGGCCTGATGGGATGTTTGCACCCGGCAGCATGCCAGCGTTTGTGTTGTACAGGTGCAGAACGATCACAGGCATGTAACCTTGCAGACGCTGCTGCTGGTCGATTGTGAACGAAGCGTCGCCTGCTTTGATCATGTCCATAACTTCTGGTGACAGGTCAAAGCATGCCAGGTGTACTTCAGCGCCAACGTCTTTGATCGCTTTGTTTGCAGCCGCACATACGTGTGGACCAACAGCCAGAACACCATCGATGGATGGGTCAGCTGACAGAGCAGCAGCTGTACGTGTTTCGATCTGTGTAACGTCGTTTGAAACGTCGATCATGTTCAGATCGCCACCCAGACCAGCGAAGTAACCTTCACAACGGTCAACAAGTGCAGTGTTAAATGCTTCTTGGTTCAAGCAAAGGCCGTTTGTCACGCCTTCTGCTTTTGCGCGTTGACCGGCTTTTTCACCAGCCAGACGCTCTGGCTGACCAACGTGCATCAGCGCGCCAACAGCAGCAGATGATTCCAAGCCAGAGTTCATGGTGATCACTGGAACACCGGAATCAACAGCAGCTTGGATCGCGCCGCCCAATGCGTCAGCGTCTGGCAGTGAAACGATGATGCCATCTGGGTTAGAAGCTGCAGCAGCTTCGATCAGCTTGGCCATGCCGGCCATGTCGCCTGATGGGTCAAAGTTGTATTCAAATTCTGCGCCGATGGCAGCAGCAGCGTCACGGCCACCTTTTTCAACAACTGGCCAGAACGGGTCTGTACCTTGCGTGTGTGTGATCATGACATAGCGCTCAGCAAAAGCAGCTGACGCAGAAATGGCAACAGCAGCAGCTGTCAGCATAAGTTTTTTCATAACGTTCCTCCCAACGTGTTTTTCAAAGCTCTGGGACCTTTTTGCAACCGGTCTCAAAACATATCGAATTAGGAACACTAAATCGGTTCCATGTAAACCAAAAAAGCGACTAAAAGACGCCTAAATGACTTGGGTACCGCATAAATCGTTATCGCTAACAGTGCAACCCGCAATGTCAAAAATGTACATATCTATTGTGAGAAAAGTACCATGACTGTGAAAATTGGAATTTCCCCCATCGCATGGCAAAATGATGATTTGCCAGATATAACAGCGGCTTACACGATGGAACAAGCCCTGCATGAAAGTGTCCAGATCGGATATACAGGCGTCGAACGTGGTCAGCGCATGCCTTCCGATACCCTTGGTTTGCGCAGATATCTGGACACCGCCGGAATCGTATTATGTGGCGGCTGGTGTTCGGGGAACTTGCTGGTCAATGATGTGGCAACCGAAATCAAATCAATAACTGAACAGGTGGATCAGTTCATAGCGCTGGATGCACCGTGCATTGTCTATGCCGAATGTTCGAATACGGTTCAGGGCGAAATAAAAACACCCGTAGCCAATCGCCCGACGCTTTCAAAAGTCGAAATCAAAGATTATGCGATCCAGCTTACAGAGGTGGCAAAATGGTCAACCGATCATGGCATGCCTGTGGCGTATCATCATCACATGGGATCAATCATCGAGACCGAAGAAGACGTCAACTGGCTGATGGAATTTTCCGGCCCAGAACTTCGCCTGTGTTTTGATACCGGGCATCTTTTGTTTGGCGGCGGGGATGTTATGGCCACAATGAACCGCTGGGCCGACCGCATCCATCACGTTCATTTCAAAGACATTCGCCCTGATGTCGTGGCCGATGTCAAAGCCAACAATCGCAGCTTTTTGGATGCCGTGATCGCGGGGGCATTCACGGTGCCGGGCGACGGCTGTATCGATTTTCAAGCGGTCGCAGACAAGCTGAAGGCAATGGATTATCAGGGATGGATTGTGGTGGAAGCTGAACAAGATCCCGCAAAAGCCCCGCCTTATGAATACTCTGAAATGGGGTACAAACATATCTTGGATGTCTGCGCGAAAGCCGGGTTGGATATTTCTTAACGCGTTAACCTTTGGCGAGATTAGCGTGCACAATCCGTACACAACCTGTGCACAACCCGTACACAGCGTGCACTTTGCTTTCAAATTAACCTTTTCGCGTTAACCTTTTGCAAAACCAAAAAAGCCCCGGAAAAATACCGGGGCTTTTCTTGTTATCGGACAACTACGAGACCAAAGCCCCGAAACCAAATCACATCTATTTCGCGACTTCCGTCATGAATCGGTCACGGATCACAACCGGATCCATTGTGATAACAGGCATCTTGGCGTTGCCGCTTTCACACTTGCACACGATGATTGTCATTTTGTCGCTGGCCAAAGCGGCCTTCAATACGTCGCCTGTTTCTTCGGCTTGGCATTCAACCACATTGTCGCATCCGCACGCCGACGCCACAGCGGCCAAGTCCGTGCCCTGCCCTGCATAGGTCGGCTGGTCACCGGTCGAGCCATAAGAGCCGTTGTCAATAATCAGCAATGTGTAGTTTGGAACAGCATTGTTGCCTATGGTGGGCAAGGTGCCGAGGTTGGTCAAAACCGAGCCATCCCCATCGATTGAGATGACGTTTTTGTCTTGGGCCAAAGCCAAACCAAAACCGATGGAAGACGCCAGCCCCATGGTGCCCAACATATAAAAGTTGGAAGGTTGATCATCAATCGCATGCAGTTCTTGTGATGGAATACCGATGTTGCAGACAACAAGTTCATCACGCAGGATCGGGGCGATTTCTTTTAAGATTTCTGAACGGATCATTGGTCGCCGTAGCCTCCCCAGAAGTTGGCATCGGTCAGGATCGCGACCGGTTTGTTGCACATGAAGGTATATTTCAGGATCATATCCAGCTCTTCCACGTCAGACTGTTTATGGAAGTGATATGTCGGGATGTTCATCTGGTTCAGCAGCGCTTTGGTGTGCACCGCCATTTCAACCTGACACGCAACCGGTTCACGCAGTTCACCACGATAACTGATCAGCATCGGCAGCGGCATCCGGTAATATTGGATCAACGTTGCCAATGTGTTGATGGTCACGCCGATGGCTGTGTTTTGCATGATGATTGCTGGGCGTTTGCCACCCATAAAGGCGCCTGCGCACAGGCCCATGCCTTCGTCTTCTTTGTTTGATGGGATGTGGAAGATGCCTTCGCGCTGGTCGACCTCTTCGATAACGCCAGCCAATTGCTTACAGGGAACGGTTGTCACAAACGAAATATCGTTTGCGACCATGTCGTCCACTATCTTTTTGTCGATGCTCATTCAGGCAACTCCTGTTTGTTCGGTCTTGTGATTTAAGTCCAAGGTGAAAGTATAATTTTGGGGGCGGCCACGCGACCTGCGCGCAAATCAGCAAAGGCAGCTGCACCCTCGCTTAATGGGCGATGTTCAACCCAGTTTAGCGGTCCAAGCCTGCCATCAAAGATCGCCTCAGCGGTATCCCGGAAATCCTGCGC